>JAWCMQ010000009.1:6101-7885 GCA_039091255.1 Candidatus Aenigmatarchaeota archaeon | reverse complement strand
CCGCCTGCGGGCTCATCAGAGGGCACAACGATTTTTATGTCGGACTTGACGCGGTCTGCGCCGTCGGTGTAATTCATGTTCACAACGAGCGTCGATGGCGAGCTCGCATTGGGCATGTTAGCCCAGCTTGTTTGGGAGCCGGATGGGCAGGCGCTTGTGTTCGCGCGGCACTTGAACTGGTAGTATGGCGACGGGTTGGCAAAGCGCTGCCAGAAGTCCGTGCCGTATATCGTCACGTTAACCAGAACGTTGCCGTCATTCTGGACTATGAAGGGCAGCGGCGAATCTGCAGATGTATCATAGGTCTGCGAAAGGCTGACGGTGCCGAAATTCACAAGGTCATTTGTCAGGGATATTTCCGTGCTGGACAGGATCGTGAGGTTCCAGGTATCCGACCAGTCGCCGTACAGCTTGCCGTCATATGCGCGGGCGCGCCAGAAGTACGTCGTGTCGACGGCCAGCTCAGATGGGGCGGTGTAGCTGGTGCGCGGCGAGCCCTCCGCAATGCCCGTCACATTGATGGCAGGCGAGCCAAAGTTGGGGTCGTCATCTACCTGCAGCCAGTATACTAGTGTGTCGCCCTCTGCGTCTGTCGCGTTGTTCCATGTGAACGTAGGCGTACGGTTTGTGGTCGTCGAGCCGCTCGAGGGGCTGTACAATATGACTTGCGAAGGCGCAGTGTTGTATGGCCCGAGCGGCGCGAATGTGCTGGCGAAGTTGGTGATATTGGCGTAGACGACATTGTTCGCCGTGTCGACGCCGTTCACGCTCCAGAACGTTGCGTTCGTCCAGCCGCTGGCGTTGTATTTCCAGACCTGCAGCGTGGACTCGTTCAGCGGGCCCAGGTCGCTGTCGCTGTAGCTGAAGTTGATGTAGAGCCAGCTTGTCGCAGAGTTGTTGGTGGCGTTGACCCATTTCGAGATGTTGCGCTGGCCTGACGGGTCGGCGGGCGCCTGGCTCGGCTGCAAGCCTTTCAGCGCCACGGCCAGCGACGTGAACGAGAGGGCATTCTGATACGATGTGAGGTTTATGACGGTGTTGTTGAGCGCGCTTGCGGTGGAATTGTAATCCAGGCCAGGGCTGGAGCTCGAGATGTTCGCGATGACGTTGTTCGAGCTGCCTGCATAAATCGCCACAGACGTGCAGTTCATCAGCGCTGAATCATAAACCAAGGCAGAGCCGCCGGTCGCTGCGAGGTCTATGCAGCGCGACGCACTCTTCACGGTGTTGTTCCATGCGCGGTTATCGCCAAGCGAGCCTTTTATCTGAATGCCTGTCGAGTAGCCTTCGATATAATTGCCGGACATGTTCACGAAGTGGCCTGCAGCTATGCCCTGCTGCGTCGAGCGGCTGCCCGCAACGATTGTGTTGTTCGCTATAAGCGTCCCATTCGTCGCATCGGTCGTCCGCTGCCATATTCCATAAGTCGTGTTGGCAACGCTGTTGTTCAGCACGGCGTCGTTAAGCAGGCCGCCGCCATAGACCTCCAGCCGGATGCCATAATTGCAGTCCTGCGCGGTGTTGTTGGCGACCGTGACGTTTGCCATCAGCCCGTTTCCGACGTAGATGCAGTCAGCCGATGTGCCGTTGCCGTAGACGCGGTTGCGCAGGATGCGGATATTGCTTCCTTGCGCGACTATTCCGCCATTACCCGACACGCGCGCAAAGTAAGCCACGTAGTTGTCGGTGACGTTTGCTCCATCATCTGCCTGTATGGCGACGTTTGATGTGTTCACGACCGTGTTATTGTGCACGATGCATCTCGCGATTGCGCTGGCATCGCT
>JAWCMQ010000009.1:3572-6004 GCA_039091255.1 Candidatus Aenigmatarchaeota archaeon | reverse complement strand
GGTTCAGATAGTTCGCGCCAGACTTTGCCAAGTAGATTGCCGCATTCCCCGATGTTCCGTTCTCTACGCGCAGGCGGCTCGCGGTCAGGTTTCCAGACACGAGGCGGATGAAGTCGCCGTTGAAGTTCGACATGTTCACGTCGGAGAACGTGTGCGCTACGCCGGCAAGGTAGACCGCATACGACGAGCTTCGGTTTGCCATGCTCATCGAAACATTAGCAAGCGTCATGTTGGCTCCGTATATTGCGGTAGATGCATTGTAAATCGTCACGTTGGTCACTATGTTTCCTCCTATGGGCGAAGCCGCGCCATAGGCGTAAATCGAGTAGCTCGAAGCGTTCGCGATTGCCGTGTTCGACGCGGTGAGATTTGTGCCTGAGTCGTATACGCCGCTGGCGACCATTTCGAGCAGGCTGTTGTTCACGACGAGCCTGTCGGCGCTGCTTGCGCCGTAAATCGCGTAATATGTCGCATTTCTGATGATCGTGCTGTTGATGCGCGCGTCATCGCCGTCTACATAGAGAGCGTAGTAGACATTTTCGGCGGTAACGTTGCTGATGGTCACGTTGTTCCCGACTACACGAATGCCGTCGGATGTCGAGACAGCCGGGTTGTTCTTGATTGTGGAGTTGCGCACTACCGTGTTGGGGCCTCCGATGTAAATCGAGGATTCCGTGGAGTTCTCGATGTAGCTGCCGAGGATTGTGGCGTTGCTGTTGTCCGCGCTTAGCTCGATACCATCCGAGGAGTTGTAGATGCGGGCGCTGTCGATGCGGAGCGAGATGTTGGAGGATGAGCTAACCGAGCCGGACCATATACCGTCATCGAAATTTGCCAGCGTGGTGTTGTATATCGTGTGGTTGACGAACGTTCCCGCAGCTGCGCCATAGCGCATCACAATTCCACGATAGTTCGCAAGGCGCTGCGTGGCGTCAAGGCTCACATTTGAGATGTATGTGTTGTTAGAGACGTGCACAACGAAGCCGCCCCACAGGCGGCGGCCTGTCACGTTCGTGATGGTGAGGTTCTCGCCGACGAATATGATGGAGTGGCTGTTGTTGCCTGTAACGAGGTCTCGGATGGCCACATTCGAGCAGTTGAAGCAGCCGACAAGGCCGAGGTTCGAAGAGGCATCCAGCGCGGCGTTGGCCAGATTCTGATAGTACTCAAAGAGCCTGCCGTTGCTTAATGTATTGTTCATTCCCGAATTGTTCAGCTGCGCCCTGTCGAGGCCTTGCGCTGCGAATATGACGTCCCATGAGTTGTTCTGGAAGACGTTGTGCGAGATGTTCAGCTGGCGCGGGCCGATGTCGATGTAGAGGCCATACGTCGTGTTTGCGATGCTGTTGGCTGTCACATCGTTTCCGGTGTTGGCATCGCCGCTCAACTTTATGCCTGCAGTCGAGTTCTTGACGGTGTTGCCCTCGATGACCAGGCCATACGTCGAGGCGCCGGACTCGCCGTAGGCGTATATGCCTTCGCTGCAGCCGCGGATGGTGTTGTTCCGAATCACTGCGCTTATCAGCGCGTCGGCGTGCACGCCCCTGTTGTACGGCGAGGCGGCTGTTGGCGAGCAGTTTATCTCGTTGTCGGCAACGCGGTCGAATCCGTAGGTGCCCGAACCAGGCTCGTATATGCTGCCGTTGCTCAAGCGGTTGCCTGTGATGTTCGCACGATGCCGAGCCTCGATGTAGCCGTTTGTGATGTTGTTATGGGCTATTTCGCCGCTGCCGACATAAAGCGCACGACCGAATGACGGCTTGCTGATTGTGTTGTTGGCAATGGATGTGTTGCTTTCTGCTGCATAGTGAACGTAAATTGCCTCTGCAGAAATATTGCTGAAGTTGTTACCGCTGACAACAAAGGTTAGAGGATAGCTCATGTTGCTCAAGTTAACGGCTGGCTGGCTGGAGTTGGCAGCGAACGTGCTTGACTGCACGTAGGTGTTGTTCGCCCTTGTGTAGATGGAATAGCTCGATGTGCCGTTGAACGTGACGCCGCGCACGGAAAGGCTGTCGCCAGACATGTTGATGGCCGTTGCGCTTGCATTAAGGAGCTCGATGGTGCTGTTCTTAAGAACTATCGAATAGCTGCCAACCAAATTTACGCCCCACTTCGTCGCGTTGTATACCGTGAGGTTCTGCAAATCAAGGCCAGATGCGTTTGTGGCATGAACGGCCGTCTCGTATCCGCGTATGGTAATGTTGGATATCAGCACGTCGCCGTAGCCTGTCACATTTATCGCCTTCGAGCCCGCCACGCTGCCCTGCAGGATGATTTCGGTGGCGTTTCCTATCACGAAGATGTCCGATGCGCCTATGATGAGCGTACCATTGCTGCCCGTGTCGTTGAGATAGAACGTGCCGGGGCATAGATATGTATCCTCGGTTATTACAAGATTGTCCTCCGGGTTGCGGCAGCCGCGCGTTATC
>JAWCMQ010000009.1:0-3474 GCA_039091255.1 Candidatus Aenigmatarchaeota archaeon | reverse complement strand
ATGTCCGATGCGCCTATGATGAGCGTACCATTGCTGCCCGTGTCGTTGAGATAGAACGTGCCGGGGCATAGATATGTATCCTCGGTTATTACAAGATTGTCCTCCGGGTTGCGGCAGCCGCGCGTTATCTGGAAGTTCTCGGCAGCGAATGCTGCGCGGCCGTCGACATCGACTGCGCGGCAGTTCCAATGGTAGCTTCGCATGCTGTACGGCAGCGCCATCGTGAATGTGACTGTCGCGACGTTGCCCGAGACAGACTGCGTCTGGACCGGCTCGAAGGCCCCGCTTGCGTCGTTCCACAGCGTGACGTTTGCAAGCGTCGCGCTGGAGGATGCCATGCACGTCACCTGGGTGGAGTTTGCCAGTGTGACGTATCCGTCCGCAGGTGAAAGCAGTGCGACGGAAACAAGGTCGTAGGGCACAATCTCGCAGACGTGCACCCAGCCTATTCGGTCAGAGTCGACGAGGTTCGGACCCATTATCCTTGCGCCTACGACCGCGAAGTGCGGGTCGACTGCGGCGAAGTCGTTCGTGTAGCCGTAGTCCATGTCCCCGATGTAGCAGTTGGCGAGGTTAACTGAGGCATTTTGCAGCGGGGCTGCGGCGGTCCAATCTGATCTCCAACCGTCTGGGAACAGCCCTTCCCACTGGAAATAGACCTCATCAACGCCGACGAGCACATGCTTGGCGGACGGGGCAGAACCGATGCCGTAGAAGGCTCCCGTCTGGGTAATGTTAGAGGCGTTGACCGTGACGTTGCCAAGCAAGCGGCAAGCTTTGACCCATTCAGGCGCCTTTCCTCTGGCATCGACTCCAACAAGCGCATAGTGGTCATTGGGCAGGCTTGCGTCGCCGTAGTTGGGTCCTGTGTAGCAATCTGAAAGGTTGAACATAGGCGCAGTAAGGCTGAATGTGAAGTTGATGCCCTGCTCAGAGGAGTCCAGCCCGATGTCGGTGGCGCGGCAGTTCCATTCGCGGATGCCCATCGTCGCGCCGCTTGTGTTTGCAACGTATGTGACATTTAGGTATCTCGAATAATTGGCCTGGACAGTGTAGATCGGGTCCCATCCCGAGGAATTGTAAAGGTTCGACCATATCGTGACGTTCTCAAGCCCGTTGTCGTCCCAGACTTCGCAGTTGAACGTTATGTTGGATGTATTGGCAAGGTCGAAGCTCCTGTCGAGCGGAGAGTTCAGCTTTACGACCGGCTCGAGGTTGGCATCCATGCCGTCAAAGAACGCCACAGGAACATGGCCAAATCTGAAATATTCGCCGTAGAAGGGGTCGTAATTGTACCATTTGTATGTATTCCCGAAATCCACTCCGGAGTCCCAAGAGTCGCCGTCCCAGATGTAAAGCCGAACATTTGAGTCATTAAGCACGACCGAGAGCACGAACTCTGAGCCGCGGGCGTTTCCGTCAAGATAAAGCATCTTCGGCTTCTGCGGCATCGCCAGCGTCTGCTTGGATGAGAAGGTGCCGTTCCATGTTGCATAGTTCACATTATTGGTGCTGTTGTCGACCCACACAATCATGGCTGTGGCGTTGTTGAAGGCGATGTCAGAGTGGTGCTGGCTCCACTGAACTACGGACTTGTTCAGCGTGGTGCTCGCATCGAGCTGCGTGAGGCCGCCGAATGCTGTGCCGTTGAAGACCTCTGCAGCGATGCCGGGATTGGAGGAGCCTATCCACGCGTCATACTTGAGCAGGATTGTGTGCGTGCCGTTCGTAGCGAGCTTGACTTCGTGCAGAGACTCGGGGCATTGCTCGTTGTAATTCACAAGCGACATGCTCGAGTCGTAGCTGGAGATGCTGCCATTCGGTTCGAAGACGCGGAGCGTGAGGTTCCAGTTCGGATAGGAACCTGCCACCCGCCGAGCAGCAACGAGCAGCCTGCCGGTTCTGTCGAACACGGCATCGCCGGTGCAGTGGCCTACTGTAGTCGCCCAATCGGCTATGCCGTTATACGTATAATCATAGCCGTTCCAAATCTTGAGCAGGAGGTTGTAGTTGTTATCCGGATATAACATCGCAACGCGCTCGTCGTAGCTCGCCATCTGGCCTGCTGTGAACGTCTCTCCAGAGAAGGGCACCATCCAGCCGCTGCCATTGTATATGTAATACTGAGTCGCAAAGCCGTGGCCCAGCGAGTTCCACGTGTGGTCACCCGTGAACCAGTAGTCCGAAGAGCAGTTTGACCATCCCGTGCCGTTCCAGACGCACTTGCCTGCCATCGCGAGCTCGCGATGGTAGGGGCTTGCGCCGATGTAGTGGGGATACCAGGGCGTGTTGGCGGATATCAAGCTTGATGTGTTCTGCGTCGGCTCCCAGGCACTGCCATTCCAGACCTTGTAGTAGTAGTAGGGCGAGGTCATATTGTATTTTGTCGTGACGGCCTTGAGCGTGGCGTTGACCTGGAACGTGCGATTGGCTGGGGCGAACGCTTGGGCACTCTGGGTCTCAGCGCGACAATTCCAAGCGTAGCGGCCGGGCGAGATGCGATCCATTACGAAAAGTGCAGTGACATTTGTGCTGTTGAAGGTCTTCGTAACGTCCGCCTGCCATGCGCCTGATATGTTTGTGTAAAGCGTCACGCTGTGGATGGCCTCGGTGGAGGAGGCGGTGCAGTTGAAGACGAGCATGTTAGAGAGCGTCGACAGACCATCAGCAGGAGCATTGAGGGTGACGCTTATCTCAGCTGCCTGCTCTTGCGAGCTGTAAGTCGTGAACGAGGTTACGTTGAACACGAACACCTGCGTCACGTTGCTGTAGCTCAGGTTATAGCACTGCGGCACGCTGCAGGCAGCGAACGTGCCGTCGTCCTCGAAGTCGACGATTGCTTGCGGCTTCTCCCAGCTTATGCTATACAGCGTTATGTTTGCGGACCTGTTCAGGCCGGGTTGGCTCGTCGAGTTCACGAACGTAAGGTTGTGCGCAAGCCGCGTCTTTGTGCTAAGGTTGTAGGAGTCAGCCGTTATGTTCCGAATCCAGTCTATCCTTGCAACGGAGCGGTTCTCGAGCGAGAGCATGCTTCCGTTCAAGTACCTGCTGCCCGCATCGTCGAACGTAGTGCTGTACACCAGAGCAAGCCTCGCGCCGCTTGCCGTAGCGTTGATGGTGTTCAGCGGCATCACGATGCGCGTGGCGTTTATCGTGAAGTATCCAGCCTCGACGGTCAGGTTGCTGCTGGCGTTCGCAGCGTATGTGCCGAGCGCCGTCACGACCGTGGCATTCGACCTGACGAAGGTGCCGTTTCTGGCGGTTATGTTCGCGAACGACAGCGGCTCATCCGTCGACAGCCATGACCAGCCGCCTGCGAGCGTAAGCAGGTCATCATCGACATCAAGGAAGCCCGCGGTGCCGGGCTCGCCATTTCCGAGCGATCCGGCGCCGCCGGAGACGTTGACGTTCTCTATGGGGAACGTGCTTGTGTTGTAGCGGACTATGATGCGGCCGCCTGCGCCGCCGCCACCA
>JAWCMQ010000008.1:9587-9873 GCA_039091255.1 Candidatus Aenigmatarchaeota archaeon | reverse complement strand
TGGATTGACACGGATGCTGAGACCGACGCGCCATACAACCCGAATATTCCTGGCAGCGGCGATGGCATTCCAGACAACGATTACGAGATATACAGCTCCGCTTTTCCGGCTACGATTCCGGCTAAGGGCGAGGTCGTGGTGCCTGGCAATTCCAGCGAAACAGGCAAAAATGCGCGAAAGTGGCGCCTTCGTGTCTTTGCGCAGGATGTGGCAGGAAACCTGACAACCGCTGAGAGCGAGTACGAGGTCCACCTCACCAAGGCCGAGGCGGATGCGCTGGCTGATA
>JAWCMQ010000008.1:0-9579 GCA_039091255.1 Candidatus Aenigmatarchaeota archaeon | reverse complement strand
TAAGCTACGACAGCGACGGTGATGGAGACCCCACGAACGATGCAGACCTCATCTGGACGCAACCTAGCTTGCTGCCGCCATATGGGGAGGTGCTGCCACTGGCAGAACACCTTCGGCTGGGTTCGGAGGACCGCGCGGGTGCAGATTACGCGACTGCAGATGTTCTCGCTTACGTTGGCAAAAACGCAAAGACCTATACAATCCGCATCTGGAAGACCGACATGAGCGGAAACAAGGCGCACAAAGACGTGCAGGTCACCGTGCATCTCACAAAAGCCGAGGCGGATGCGCTGGCTGATATAAGTTATGATAGTTTCGGGATTGGACCTACAACGACGCCTATTCCAGGAGACTATAAAGCAGATTGGATTATGCCATACGCTAGAGGCCCTCCTAACAATATCCTTTGCAACCGAGCAAATATCGGCACAAGCGCCGGACATGTTGGTCACACGTATAACAATCAAAGCCTGAGCGAATCGGATAAAGCAATACTTGAGAGCGATTGGCAAAATAACCCGATGGGCGGCGATTGTGTCAATCCGATTGAGAGGGCAACGAAGACAGATTTCCTGACAGAACTGACAAATTACCTTCAATTCCTCAAAAACGCAGGCAAATTCTAGTAGTTGGGTTCTCCAAACCTTTATTTCGCCCCGTTGCACTACATTTTCAAGCTAGCTGAGGCTATCGACTGGCTATCGGTTATGTAGAGTAACGGGATTAGCGTGGTTTATAAAAAATACATCCGAAGGAACGGCAAGCTTGTCGGTCCGTATTACTACGCCAGCGTTCGCGGCGAGGACGGGCGAGTTAGGAGCGTGTACCTCGGGCGGTCGCCGGTTGCACTACGGCCAGGCGAGACTAGCGCGCAAGCCGACAGGCGCAGCAAGCGCACCGAGCGCGGCAGCGTCGCACTACACGAAACTAACATGGGCGGAGAAAAAGGCATGCGGGTTTCGGCTGCCAAAGCGCAACCGCACAAATATTATGCTGAGTTGGGCGTTCTCTTTGCCGTTGCACTACTCGGCCTGTTTCTATTCACGTACGGCTCTGACATGACGGGGCTTGCCGCGGGCAGGGGCGGGCCTGAAATAGAGCCGGCTGTTCTGGCCGAGCTCGACGAGAAAGGCGAAGCCCGCGTCATCGTCATGCTGCGCGAGACTCGTGACATGGACTTCGGCAGGCTTATGCGCATCAGCGGCGGCATCGAAGGCGCGCTAGAGGAGCGCAGGCAACATGTGCGCGCAGCGCAGGAGCGCGTTCTGTCGGAGCTTGTGCTGGAAGAGCAAGCAATAGCCGAGGGGAATGCTTCGGCTCCTTCCGAAACCACCCCTGAGCCGATCGCGAACGAATCGCTAATGGAGGTGCCTTTGCCAGCTTTCATTGAGAACGCGGCAAGCGAAAACGCTTCTGAACAATACCTTCCGCAGATTCCTGCTCTTGAAAATCTAACCAGCGCGACTGCTGCGCCAGCAGAGCCTGCCCTAAGCGCGACAGGCGCGGCGACAGCGCGCCGCGAGCCAGATTTCAGGCTCAAGCGGCGCTATTCGCTGACAGCAGGCTTTTCAGGCATGCTTACGCCAAGCGGGCTGGAAAAGCTGCGGAACAACCCTGCTGTCGAGCGCATCGTCGTCGACAGGCCGATGGAGGTATTTCTTCAGAACACTGTCCCGCTCATCAATGCCGATGATGTCTGGCAAAAGCAGATTGGCGGCATCAACGTGACGGGCGCAGGCCAGACGGTCTGCATAATCGACACAGGAATAGACTATAACCACCCTGATTTGGGCGGATGCTTTGGCTCTGGCTGCAAAGTGCTCGATGGCTATGATTATGTAAACGATGACAACGACCCCACCGATGACAACGGGCACGGCACGCACGTCGCGGGCATAGTCGCAGCGAATGGCGGCATCAAGGGCGTTGCGCCTGGCGCGAAGCTGGTTGCGCTGAAGGCTTTCAATTCGGCAGGCCAGGGCTGGACGTCGGACATTGTCGCGAGCATAGACTGGTGCAGGAATAACGCGACAGCCTACAACATCACTGTAATATCAATGAGCTTCGGCGGCGGGCTTTACACCGCCCCATGCGATTCCAATCCAGACGTGATAGCCGCGCATGGCGCGGTCGCAGCAGGCATCATGGCGGTGGCGGCGACGGGGAATGATGCTTCAAGCACGGCGATAGCTTCGCCGGCATGCGGCTCGAACGTAACGGCGGTTGGCGCTACTACAAAAGGCGATGACGTTGCGGGATACTCGAATACGAACGGCTTGACAGACATGCTTGCCCCGGGCGGAGCCATGGGGGGCCCTGTCAATTCAACATGCCTGGGTGGCGGCTGGTGCAGCAAGTATGGCACCTCGATGGCGACTCCGCACGTATCAGGCGCAGCCGCGCTTATGCAGCAATACCAGAAGCTCTATTCCAACGTCAAGCTGACGCCGCGCGAGGTCGAGGCGCTGCTGCAGCGCACGGGCGTGCCGATAACGGACCCGGACAACGGGCTGACGTTTTCACGCATTGATGTGCTGGCCGCGGTCGATGACATCCTTGCGGTCAATGTGAGCGCGAACAGCGCCGAGAAGCCGGGCAACGGCTCGATTACGTTCGACACAACTACGAACATGTCAGGTGTTTCTGCGGCATTTACAATCCGGAATAATTCAATGAGTCTGAACAGCAGCGCGTGGCCGCAGTTCAATAAATCAGCGACGCTGAAGCTGTATGCACTGCCGTTCCAGAAACAGCCTGTTGTGCTCAAGAATGGTGCGGTTTGCGGTCCGCCGCAGTGCAACATCACTTCGTATGCAGATGGAACGCTGACGTTCCGCGTCGCAGGATTCACGAACTATAGCGCAGGCTCGAATTCCTATCTCACGGTTTGGAACAGCGCTGACAGCGGCATGCCGTTTTACAGCGGCGTCCCGACCACAAACGAGAACGTGAGCTTCTATGCGAACTATACGAACAGAACGAGCGGTACGCCAATCAGCGATGCCAGTTGCCAGATAAACTTCACCGACGGCAGCGCTGGCATGGCGTACAACAGCACTAAGGGCGTCTTTGAGTATGCGCGGACGTTCTCTACGAGCGGCCTGAAAGACTATAACATAACATGCAATCATTCGGCATACGAGACGCTTGCCACCACCGATTCTATCCAAATCCTGACAAACAGCTCAAACTGTACGTGGCCGGGGCCGAATGTAGACTGGAACATAACCGGGAACGATGTTGTCGTCTGCGTGAAGGAAGACATAGTCCTGACAAACCAGAGCATAAACGTGCTAGACAACGCGACTTTTAGATTAGAGCATAGCACGCTGACGATGAATGCGAGCGTTGCCAACACATATAATATTGTGACTGGTCCGGAAACGACTATTGTTGTCGATGGGTCGGTGATTAGGAGCTTGAACAGCTCGATAACATTCAAGTTAAATGTTTCTGGATCAGCTAACATCACGTACGCCAATCTTACAAACGGCCCAGTCGCTTATTTTTATGGAGTTAGAACACATTTTGCAACTCGAACCTTATTTGCTGAAGACGCATGGTTTTTTGAAAACTCGACTAACATCATAGACAGTTCTAGCTTTTCTAGAAGATTTTTTGTTTTCGGCGGCACAACAAACCGCATTTATAGCACGTCATTCTTTAATTATACTCGCTTCTACGACTCCTCGAACAACACAATCATCAACTCCACGTTCACCAACGTCACGCGTTTCTTCGGCAGCGCACGGAGCGAGATTGCGAATTCGACGCTTAATGTGACATTGATTGGTGGGAGTGCTGCTGTGAACTTCACAGAAGATTCTTCGATTGCTTCTGATTTGCAGATAACGCCTTTAGGTTGGCCAACTATCGGCGGCTATGTTAACATGCCGCCAGCAGTAAGTCTGTTTCTTGCAGATGCTAACGTCTCCCGTTTCTACCCCATCCGCGTGGTTGTGAATGGGACGAGCCTGCCGAAGGCTGGGGTAGTGGTGAACATAACCAACGCTGCAGGCGAGTTGGTGAGCAACGGGACGACCAATGCGACAGGGTGGGTTGTGCTTAACGTCACGCTGAACGCCACGAACTATGGCATCGGGAACTTCACGGTTTCGGCGAATCCGTCGCAGCCTATCGGGCTGCTGACGGACACGCCGATAATACTGCAGTCGCCAGACACGGATGCGCCAAGCGTGACGCTGCTGAGCCCGCCGAATAACAGCCTGACAAGCGACAATGACTACATCGAGTTCGAGTACACTGTGAGCGATGCAACTTCTGAGATTGCGAACTGCTCGTTCTACTGGAACGGCGCGCTGAACCAGACGGCCACGGACATAATCGAAGGCATCTCGCAATACTTCTGGATGGACGGCGGCGGGGTGCCTGACGGGGCCTACAACTGGTCTGTGAGCTGCTACGACAGCTCGGCTGAGGCGAACCAGGGCAACTCGAGCGTATGGTGGCTTTATGTCGACACGACGCCCCCGCTGGCGGCTTACGTCAGCCCGCCGACGCCTGCGAACGGCACGTACCTGAGCCAGAACTGGATTAACGTGACGGTGAACACGAGCGACTTCATCCACAACTATACGGTCTTCAGGCTTTACAATGCCAGCGGCTCGGTGAATTCGACGGCGCTTTCGACTCCGGCGAACGGGACGTACTCCGTGAACTGGAGCGGGCTGGCTGACGGCTCTTATTGGTTCAACGTCACGGCCCATGACATGGTGGGCTTCTCGAACAGCACGGAAACAAGAAGCGTGGTGCTGGATGCGACGCCGCCGGCTATCGTGCTGGTTTGGCCGGCTCCAGGCTCATACCTACGCGGGGCTGCGATAGAGATCAACGGCACAGCCAGCGATGCGAACCCTGGCAGCGTGTGGACTAATGATTCGCGATGGGCTGTTAACAGCGGCAGCTATGCGAGCTGGCGGTTTGTCAACACGAGCGGCGTGGCTGATGGCGCGTATGCTGTAAACATAACTGCGAACGACAGCGCGGGCAACTGGAACAGCACCACGGCTTCCTTTACGGTTGACAACACTAATCCGACGGTTGATTTCGTAGACCCGACACCCGCTGACAACTCGTATATCAACGTGAGCATGTTCGCCATCAACGTCAGCCACACCGAGGCCAATCCGGACACGATAATACTTTACATCAACGGCACCGCAAACGAGAGCAGGGGCTATTCTGGCAGCTTCACGAACTTCACAAAGACTCTGGCAGACGGCGTTTACACTTACTACGTCTGGCTCAACGACAGCGCCAGCAATGCGAACCAAACCGCAACGAGGACAGTGACGGTCGACACGCAGGCGCCGACGAGCACGCTCGTGAGCCCAGGCGATGGGAGCTGGTCGAATTCGAGCAGCGTGAGCTTCAATTGCTCGGCGAGCGATGCGGCGCCGAACCTTGCGAACATAACGCTGTGGGCGAACTTTAGCGGGACGTGGCAGGCAAACGGGACCGCAGTGGTGAGCGGGGCGGCGAACTGGAGCGTGTTTGCCCGGACGCTTGGCGATGGGACGTACGCGTGGAACTGCTTGGCGTGCGACCTCGCCAACAACTGCGCGTTTGCTGCTGCCAATTGGACGGCGAGCGTTGACACAACGAAGCCGCTCATCGCTTTCGCGGCGCCGACTGAGGACAACAGCACCAAGTTCAGCAGGGATTGGGCTGCCGCAAACGTGAGCGTCACAGAGGCGAATCTTGCCAATGTGACGTACCGACTATTCGATGCCAGCGGTGCGCTCGTGAATGCCACAACGTTCGCGTTGCCGCAGGCGATAAACTGGACGAACCTGACGGACGGCGTTTATTACTACAATGCGACTGCAGTCGACGTTGCTGGAAATGCCAACAGCACGGAGACGCGCGTGATTACGCTTGACACAGCGCTTCCGCAGATATGGTTCAATCCGAGCACGACTGCAGCCGGCGTGGCAAACCAGAACTGGATTTTTGTGAACATAACGGTCATAGAGGCAAGCCTTGACAGCGTGCTGCTGGAGTGGAATGGCACCAACGAGAGCTTTGACAACAACCTTGGCCAGCTGTGGTGGGAGAACAAGAGCTCACTGGCATACGGCAATTATACCATACGCGCCTGGGCGAACGATACAGCGGGCAATACGAACAGCACAGAGCTGCGGGTAGTAAGGCTGAACGCGCCGCCAAGCTGGTCTGCGGTGCCGACGCCGTGGAGCTGGGCTGAGGACACAGTCAACAACACGCTAAACCTGAGCGCTTACTCGAGCGATGCTGACGGTGACGACTTGAACTGGAGCGCAAGCGCGACGGTGAGCATAACCGTGAGCATAGATAACTTTACAGGCATCGTTACGCTCACGCCTGCGGCCAACTGGTCAGGGTCTGAAGTGGTTACGTTCACAGCTTGGGATCCATTCGGCGCGAGCAGCGCGAGCAATGCGGTCACGCTGAACGTTACGCCTGTGAATGACCCGCCATACCTCTTCGCGGCTGTGACTGATGTGAGCTTCCCTGAGGATAGCTGGAACGCCTCCACGAACATGTCATACCACTTCCGCGACATCGACAACGCGACGCTGTTCTGGAACTGGACAGCGAACGACACGAACGTCTCGGTCACCTTCGTCGGAGACTTCGCCAACATAAGCGCGGCTGCGAACTGGTTCGGGGCTGCCAATTTGACGTTGATTGCGAGCGACGGCGAGTGGGCCGTGAATGACACGATTGTCGTGACGGTGACGCCCGTGAACGACCCGCCGATTGTCAACTTGCCTGCAACGATATCATTCGACGAGGACACGAGCTATTGGTTCAACCTCTCAGATTATGTGACTGATGTCGACGATGCCGATGACGAGATAAACTGGTCCGCTTCTGCTGCCGCTAATCTGACGATAGCCATAAGCAATGCCACGAAGATCGCAAACATCACGCCATCGGCAAACTGGTCGGGCTGGCGGCTTGTGACGTTCACAGCGCGGGACCCTGCCGGAGGGACGGGCAATGACACAGTCAATGTGACTGTAACCCCGATAAACGACCCGCCCTACCTCAAGGCAAGCATACCCGACCAGTCCAGGACGAGCGCAGGCAGCTGGCAGATAGACCTCGATGACTACTTCGGCGACCCCGATGGGGACGACCTGAATTGGACATATTCGCTGAGCATTTCGAGCGGAAGCATATCCGTCGACGTGAGCAATGCCACGGGGGTTGTGACGTTCTCCAGCAGCACGAGCAGCGAAGGCACGATCCTCTTCTGGGCATGGGACCCGGTTGGCGAGAATGCGAGCTCGAACCTCGTGGGCATAACAGTCTCGATTGCGCCACCGGGCGGCGGAGGTGGCGGAGGAGGCGGAGGCCCGCCGCCGGCGTGCCAGGAGAACTGGACGTGCAGCGCCTGGAGCGAGTGCCTGCCCAACGGAACGCGGACGCGCATGTGCACGGACTTGAATAGCTGCGGCACGATTTTCAGCAGGCCTACTGTGGTGGAGGCCTGCGCTTATTACAATTACACAAATGCTACGAACGTGACCAACGTCACAGCGACGCCTGCCGCGGAAGAGCGAGAGGAGCGCGAGGGCGAGATATGGCCGCCTAGCTGCTTTGATGGTTGGATGAACGGCGACGAGACGGGCGTGGACTGCGGCGGCAGCTGCCCGCCATGCCCCACGCCACCCATCGAGCTTCCAAAGCCGCCTGGACAACAGCCGATTATGGTGCTTATTACACCAGAACCAGTTTGCGCCGATAACTGGATGCTTGTTACGGCAGCGGTTGTGCTTGTCGGGCTGTACGGGCTGGCTGTCGGGAGGTATCGCGACGAGAAGAAGCGGTTCATCAGCGGGAAGCCGGCGCTCTACAAGGCTCTTGCAGAGGCTCTGGGTGCCGCTGCGCTTACCGCCATAAGCTATATGTTTTTGTGCGCAACGGGCTTGCTCTATGCGGCTGTGGCGGCGCTGCTGATTGCGATGCTGCTGCTTACGATGTATAGGGGGAACAGGAGGCGGTGACGCTATCCTTGAGAGGAAAAGGCATCGGGGGCTTTGAAAGCAGATGTTGGCATGACTCGCACTAAATGTTCTCTCCTACCCTTAGTGCCACCCCTCACCACCAGCCATTCGGCCATGCTGAACTCAAACAAATTCAGGAACAGGCCCAGGCCATACCCATTCTGGCCGCTTTATGCGGATTTCGTCGAGATTGTCCAGGTTGTCATAGAAGAAAGCCACCTTCTTCATGGCCCTCTTGCATATCTCCTCGTTCAGCTTCTTTTCCGCATCCAAGAGCTCTTCTGTAGTTTCTGGCACCTTCCATGACCGCGGCAATGCCAGCCTAAACCCGGTGTATATGAGCTGCTCCTTGCGCTTGAAATTCTCTATGATTTTCTCCAAGCCCTCTGCGTGATAGATGTCATCACGGCAGAAAAGCTTCCTGACCTCTTTGGGGTCCTTTATGTCTTGGAGCAGTTTTTTGATGAGCGGCATGACAAGCTTGTGGAAGTAAACGATGATGTCGACAGCTTCCTTGATTGTGTGCTCGTGCTTGCAGCTAACAGGCCCGAAGCCCGGAACCGTCATCCCAACGCAGAAGTACATAATCGTGTGCGCAAGTTTTCTCAGTTCGAGCTCCTTTGGGCTCAACTTCGCTTCGAAGTCTTTGATCCTCTTCCTCCACTGCTCATGCCGCCTCTTAATTTCCAGCTCCGCCTTCCTCTGCTCAGGCGTTAGGCGGGCGAGGCGCTCCTCTTCGGCTTTTTTGAGATCTTTTGGCGTCCATTTGAAAAACTTGTGCTTTCTATATAGAGCCTTCACCTTCGCTATCTCTCTGCGTCGTTCGTCATCGCTCATGCTAGCCCAATTTGGTTCCGACTTGCTCAAGTCCTTCTCGATTTCTTTTTCGGTATACTCTCTCACTTAATCACCTTTACGATTCCATCATATCGCATAGCGAGTGTCCGAATATCAAACAATTCACTCTGAATGCCAGGAGGAACCGCTCTAATAAATTTGTCAAGAAGCGGAACTTTGGCAACCCCATTCACAACCTTAACCTCCCCCTTCACCACCAGCCATTCTGCCATCCATGGGTCGCTGTTGCGCACGAAATCTGACACATCGTCGATTCTAGCAGCGACTTTGCCGCTATCTAAAATCTCCCTAAACTCCGAAAAGCTCATATACCTTGCCTGGCCTGGTTTGCCGATACGTATGACTCTCGAATCGAGAAACTGCGGATTTGCCGTGTTATAGGCATGAGCAAAACCAGGCGAAGAGCTCTCCAAGATTTTAGGCGTAATGACATGTTCTGCCGACTCAACAGTGCGGTGTAGCATTCGCGGGTCATTTACCTGAAATTGCTGCGTAAGCTGGCGCTGCAGCCATGGCGCATCTTGAAAGGCATGACCGAACTCGTGGGTCGTGCGATGCATGGCTGCAAGTCTTGGCGTGAGTTTAGCATTCTCGAACGGAGGTCGCATGTTCAGGGCTATGTTGCGATAAGGCATTCTGTAATAAACACCGTACCGATAGGGCTCCATTGTTTTGTCGATTAGTAGGCTATTAATCGGATTACCGT
>JAWCMQ010000007.1:9521-15753 GCA_039091255.1 Candidatus Aenigmatarchaeota archaeon | reverse complement strand
GACTTTCACGAAAAGTGAAGGTGAGGATTGGGTTCGCAGGTTCGAATCCTGCCCCCGGCATTTTATGTGCGGAACCCTTCCAGCTCACGCCGCAAAGCTGCGAGCTGCTGCTGCAAGGCTGTCAAGCTCGATTCGATGTGCTTGACCTCGACCTCGCCGTGCGGGAACGCCTCGAATCCTATGGGCCGCAGCATCTCCGAGTCTATCGCCCCGACCGCTCGTTCCATGCGCTGGATGGCTGCGCGCATCGTCTTGAGCGCGTCTTCGCGCGTCGTTTCAAGGTCGCTGAGGACAGAAAAAATCTGCTTTATGCTCGACATGAAGGCCTTTAGCTCGCCCAGCTCAGTCAGAATCTCACGGTACTTGTCAACCTTGACGAACATCGGCGCGAACTGTGCGGCTTCGCCCGGAATCGGGTGAGGTGGCAGCGCCGGCACAGCTGATGCGGCTTCGCCTGATTCGGCCTGCCTGGCAACGGCGGCTGCTATTTCTGCCTTGCTTGGCGCAGCCGTTTCGGGAGCTGGAGCGGCGGGCTTTCGGCGGAAGAAAGGCATGCAACCACTTAACACATTATCGCATCGCAATTTAAATAAGTGATTGAGAAAGTCAATTCTACGCGGCTGTAGTCTAGTGGGAGGACACGAGCAAGGCAAAGCCGTCTGCTTGCTTTGGCGCAACCCTGCCACGGTCGAGACACGGCAAATGTGCGACAAACCCGGGTTCGAATCCCGGCAGCCGCATTGCGGGCCCTTTTCTTTCCGGAAAAACGTCTTCGCATGTTTCAAAGGAGGGGGTTTTCGTGGCGGAATTGCTCTACCTGCAAGATTCCTACCTGAAGGAGTTCGAAGCGAAGGTTGTCGCTGCCAGCGGCAAGCACGTCTTTCTCGACGAGACCGCTTTTTACCCAGACGGCGGCGGCGTGCCTGGAGACCGAGGAACGATAACGCGAAAGCAAGATGGCGCTGCGTTCAGCGTTGTCTCTGTAAGCAAGACCCAGGATGGCATCTGCCACGAGGTCGACAGGGAGGGCCTCAAAGCGGACGATGTGGTTTGCGGAAAGCTAGACTGGGAGCGGCGCTACAGGCTAATGCGCATGCACACGACTGCCCACCTCCTCAGCGCGCTGCTCTACAAGCGCTCCGGCGTGCTCATAACAGGCAACCAGCTTGGCACCGACAGGTCGCGGATGGACTTCTCGCTGGAGAACTTCGACCGAAGCATGTTCGCGGCGATATGCAGCGAGGCAAACGAGCTGGTGAGCAAGGGTGTCCCTGTAAAGATATACTTTCTGCCTCGCGATGAGGCGCTGAAGATAGAGGGTGTCGTCAAGCTCGCCGGCGCGCTGCCGCCAAACATCGAAACGCTGCGCATCGTCGAAATCGTCGGGGTGGACATGCAGGCAGATGGCGGGCCGCATGTGGCGAACCTCAAGGAACTTGGCTCCATCGAAATCGTGAAAATGGAGAACAAGGGAAAGGCGAACAGGCGCGTATACTTCACTCTGCGACCGTGAGCGAAGTCACAGGCTCGGGGCCGATGGGATAATCCTTACACATCCGCGGCATGCCCCCGACCTCATAGTTGCCAAAGCCGTCGCACTTCCTGCACTTGTAATGCTCAATGCCGACTGGGTACTCCCCTGCTTTAAGCGCTGAGGCCTTGATTTCACACATCTCGCGAGTTTGCGGACGGCGCAAAAACAAGAACGACGTAGCATCACTCTCCTTGCTATCTATGCCGACTTTATTGTGCGATTGAGTTAATAAACCTGTCGGATGGCAGACTCAGTAGCTTTCACATCCGCAGATAGCTTTGGCTATACTTTAGAATGAAAAACAAAATAGGAAAAGGAAAATTTACACGTAGCGTTGCTTCCTTGCCCACTTCTGAAGGATTGCTCCCACGACGGGGCGCGCTCCAAGGCCGACGGCCAGCGCAAACGCCAGGCCGGTGCTGACGATGATTGCCAGCATGACCCAGTTGACAAGCGTCGCGTCGATGCCAAGCATCGGAAGCGCCAAAGCCACTGCAACGTACATGATGAAAAAGAACAACAGCTTTCCTGCAATGGCTCCATATCCGCGACCCGGTGCCTTGAAGAGGCCGAGGATGTACTCTCCTATCAGGTACGCTACGACCACCACGAGCGCTGCGCCGACTATGCTCGGGATGAACGCGACAAGCTGAGAAACCCACGCAGCCGCAATCGGTATGCCAAGGATGTCCATCGAAAGCGCTGCCGCGATGAATGATATGTAAATCCACCATCGCGTTACTGTCGCCAGAAGGTCGCTGAGCGACACTGGAGGCTTGTGTGTCTCCATGACGTAGTAGTCGAGCTTGACCCTTACGAGAAGCTCCTTCACGACGCGGCCAACAATCTTGCCGACCACCAGACCGATGACCAGCAGGATGATAGCCGCGACGAGATTGGGCAGGAAGGCTGCCGCGCTGTCTACAAGGCCTGTAAGTACAGTCGCTAGCCTCTCTACCATTTTTCACACCCTTTTTCGCCGTTTGACACAATTGCGATTGTTCAATAATCCTGTTGTGCCAAATGCGAAACTGCCTGCCTTACGTCAGGCTTAAAAGAGTATGCTTTCAGGGCACTTTTAAGGTTGTTGAATTCTTGACTAATTCTGAAGGAATTCTGTGATGCCTTTGGCGCGACTTGCGCAAATGTCAAGCACCGTGGAGCTGACGGCTTCTAAGAGTTAAATATTGCGAAGCCAAAGACTTCTTATGACCCGCGCGATGCCGTTGGTCCTCTGCCTGGTCGCTGCGATTGCGCTGTCAGGGATTGCCGGCGCTGCTTCAATCGTTCGCCCTGAAATCGCTGAATCGAGCACATCGCTGACTGCGATGCCGATACGATATGACCCTTATCCCGCCGAATCTGGCCGCTACCTGAGACTGTGGATAAAAATCGAAAATTCTGGAACGCTTCCCGAGACTGACACAAAGTTCGTGCTCGAAGCAAACTACCCGTTCATGCTTGACCCAAGCACACCGGCCGAGCGGAGCATAGGCACGATAGAGCCCGGCAGGCAGGTCGTGCTCGAATACAAGCTGCGCGTAGATGCGCTTGCGCTGACGGGCGAGTACAACACGTCAGTGTGGCTGCGCCAGTGCTATGATGCGGAGTGCGCAGCCACGTACTCGCGATGGCCGATTGGCATTTACGTGCGGCGGCCAAATCCGATTCTTGACATCGCAGCGTTTGAAACAAAGCCCGCCGCCATCACGGCTGGCAAGCCTTTCAACCTCACTCTAGCGCTGCAAAATGGCGGTTCGCGCATCAAGGACGTCGTGGTTAGATTGGACCTGTCGAGCCTCCCGTTCGGACCACTATCAGGCGCAAGCGAGCGCCGCTTGGAGTCGATAGATGCCGGGGAGGACGCAACGATGAAGTTTGCGCTGATAGCTTTCGGCGATGCAGAAGCTGGCACGCACAAAGTCCCGATTTCGATATCTTACTATGATGAAGTCGGGAACGCTTTCACGAAGGAAGACATGCTGACGCTGATCGTCGGCGGCACGCCGGAGGTGTACATCGGCTCAGAGGATGTTGCGGCATTTCGAAAAGGCGCCGTCGCAGAGTTCGTCGTCAACATAGTCAACAAAGGCCTCGTTGATGTCAAGTTTTTGACAATCAGGCTGGGTGAGGGTGAGGGCTATCGCGCGATATCGCCGTCTGAAGTGTACATCGGAAACCTCGAGCCCGACGATTACGAAACTGCCAAGTTCAAAGTCTTCGTCGATGCTGAGGATGAAGTTTCGCTTCCTTTCGAGCTCAGCTACATGGATGCGCTGAACAACGAATATAGCGAGACAAAGCGGCTTGCCTACTATGTGCTGAGCGACGAGGAGGCTGCGCGATTTGGGATATACAGGCCCGATAGCGGATGGATTTTCTTCGCAATACTCGGCCTGCTCGCCATCTATGCGATTTACCGCATAAAGCGGAAGAAATAGCCATAATTATGATCCAGAATTTTGCGGCCATTGCGCTCACGAACATACGGCACAGAAGGCTGCGCAGCTTTCTCACGGTGTTCGCCGTTTCAATCGGCATCGCTGCGGTGATATCGCTCATCTCTGTGTCGCAAGGGATGCAGGAAACCATCGAAAGGCAATTTCAAATGCTCGGGACGGACAAGATAATCGTCATGCCGGGCGGAAGAGGGCTCATGGGAGCTTTCGGGCTTGGCGCCGGGAAGCTTACGGAGCATGATGTGGCAATCATAGAGCGCGTCCCCGGCGTTGATGGCGTTGAGGCAATGGTCTATGGCATGGCGCGCTTCGAGTTTGGCGGAGATGTAAAATACAGTTATCTAATAGGCATGCCCACAAGAGCTGACGCTGCGTGGGTGCTTGGAAACTTGCGCGTTGATGGAAGGTACCTGAAGGAGGGAGACCGCTATAAGGCGGTCGTGGGGCATTATTTTCTAGCCGGCAAGTTTTTCGAGAAGGATGTCCGCCTTGGCAGCCGCCTGAAAATACAGAACCAGACATTCAAAGTCGTCGGGGCGCTGCAGGAAATCGGCAACCGCATGGATGACACTCAAGTGTATGTTCCCATCGATGTCGCCCGCGAGTTGCTGGACAGGCCGAAAGGGGTCGACTTCATATACGCGAAGGTGCGGCCAGGCGCGGACCCTGCTGCCGTTGCGGACAAAATCGAGGACGCTATGAGGGATGAGCGCGACCAGCGGCCGGGCGAAGAGGACTTTTCGGTGCAAACGATGACGCAACTTATGGAAACCGTAGGCACCGTTCTAGGAGTAATCCAGCTCATTTTGGTAGGCATAGCTGCGATATCGCTGCTCGTGGGCGGCATAGGCATAATGAACACAATGTATACAGCTGTCCTCGAGCGCACGCGCGAGATAGGCGTGCTGAAGGCGATAGGTGCGCGCAACTCAAGCATCATGGCGATATTCCTGCTCGAGTCGGGCATCCTTGGCGTCATCGGAGGCGTTCTCGGGATGTTACTTGGATTCGGGCTTGCGGCTGGTGTCGAGATGGCAGCGGCGGAGGCAGGCTTTCCGATGCTGAAGGTTTCCGTCAACCCGGCTCTTGCGCTTGCGGGCGCCTTGTTTGCTTTTACTGTTGGATGCCTGTCTGGCTTGCTGCCCGCGCGGCGCGCTGCGCAGCTTCAGCCAGCGGACGCTTTGAGGTATGAATGATGAGACAGCCTGTCGTCGAGCTTCAGGATGTGTGGAAGATTTACAGACTGGGCGACGTCAACGTGCCTGCGTTGCGCGGCCTGAGCTTCAAAATATACGCAGGTGACTGCGTGTCGATAATGGGGCCGAGCGGCTCCGGCAAATCCACATGCATGCACATGATAGGATGCCTTGACAGGCCCACGCGGGGGCGTGTCCTTCTAGGCGGGCAGGACATAAGCAAAATCGGCGAAAGCGACCTGGCGACGATACGCGGAAAGAAAATCGGGTTTGTCTTCCAGCAGTTCAATCTCATCAACACCCTGACGGCTTTCGAAAACGTCATGCTGCCGATGCTTTTCCAGAAGGATTCCAAAGCGCTGCGAGAAAAGCGCGCCGCTCAGCTTCTTGAGGAGGTCGGCCTCAAAGGGCGCATGCGCCATCGGCCGAGGCAGCTATCTGGCGGAGAGCAGCAGCGCGTGGCGATTGCGCGAGCGCTGGCGAACGACCCTGAAATAATACTTGCGGATGAGCCGACAGGCAACCTTGACTCAAGCTCTGGCAAGATGGTCATGGACATGCTTATCCGCCTTCACGAGGAGCACAAGAAGACGCTCGTCGTCGTGACGCATGACCCGTACATCGCTAAGCATACGCACAGGGTGCTCTTTCTAAAGGACGGCCAGCTTGCAAAAGACCACCGCATCGAGAAGCGCGTGCTGTGGGCATCTGACAAGGCTGCAAACAAATTCGAGCGCCGGCGCCAGGATTGCTACAGAGAAGCATAGCTTCTCCGAGCTGCCAAAGAACCTTCGGTTCTTTGAGCATGAACCCAAGGGTTCAAATCCTCTGCTACAAGCGCCGGCGCCAGGATTTGAACCTGGAAGCCCCGAAGGGCACCCGCTACGCGCGACACCGAAGGTTTCTCATCGTCTAATCTTCCACGAAGCTATCAGCTTTCGCGAAACTTCGGTTTCTTTCCGCAGGCGCTTTCTTTCGAAGAAAGGGCCTCTCAAGGCGGGCGCATTTGCCTGAATGCATGCAAACGAGCTATTCGCTACCGC
>JAWCMQ010000007.1:0-9422 GCA_039091255.1 Candidatus Aenigmatarchaeota archaeon | reverse complement strand
ATCTTCCACGAAGCTATCAGCTTTCGCGAAACTTCGGTTTCTTTCCGCAGGCGCTTTCTTTCGAAGAAAGGGCCTCTCAAGGCGGGCGCATTTGCCTGAATGCATGCAAACGAGCTATTCGCTACCGCGCTCAGAACGCTCGCTGGCGCGCTTCGCGCTTGCTCGCTAGCTTCGTTTGGTTCTGCCACGCCGGCACAAGAACATTTATTACCAGAAAGCATTATTAAGTTCTGCGAGATGGTCATATCATGACTGGATGCGAGTTGTGCGGCGCGAATGGCAAAACGAAGCGAGTCTCGCTGACGGGCTTCGGCATAGTCAGCCTGTGCGAGAACTGCAGGGCGAGGCTTGCTGCGGCGTATCCGGGGCAGCGTGCGGAAATTGCGCGCCAGATAACCGCAGAGCGCAAGCGCAGCATAACTAAGTAATTATTTCTTATTTTTTGACGTGCTACAATATCGAATGCCTTCACTCATAGAGCAGCCACAAGGCGGCCTCAAAATGTACCTCATGGATGAGCTCAAACAAGTTGCGCGCATAGAGCGCGTGTGGATTCCAGCCGTGGCCGAAGAGTACCTTGCCGCGCTGCTAGCTGACGGCGACAGCAGGCTGCGTAACGCCGAGCAAAGGCTTGCAAGGCATCCTCACGGCATGCGCGAGACGCTGCGCTATCTCAAAACATTTGCAGACTATATTGTTTACAGCGGCATTTTCTGGCACAATCCCCTGCTAAGAAGATGGTGGGGGAAGGCTCAGGAATGCTATGATGGGGCGTACGACATCGCAAGGAGGCATCTCAACCTGCCGGAAGCGCACGTGTTCGTATTCGCGGTGCTGGCGGATGACCTTCCGAAATATGTGCCCGCCATCGAGGGCCTACGTGATTCCATTTTCCGCAAAAGAAGGGTTGCCAAAGCGGGATAGGGCGTTTGTCGCAACCGGCAAATGCGCCTTGACCTGGCTGTTCAATCATGCAAAAGCATGTAATTAATAAGATTTCTGCGCAATTCAGTTGCCATGCGCGGCAGAACATCAGCAAGAGGCAGAATAGTGGTTATTCCATATGCTGTCGCTTCGCCAAGGTGTGTTCAACCAATCGAAATGAAAGAATGGATAGCAGAGCTGCTCCAGAAGAATGGCTGGCATGTAAGCCTCGACCAGAGGTACAAGAATGCCTTCATAGACGTTACGGCAGAAATGGGCAGTACGGTCGGACTCGTTGAAGTATGCGACTTGTACAACTGCCGCCCAGATACCGTCACGAAGAAAATCAGGTGCGCAAGGTCCGACCTTCGGAAGGCTGCGCAGGACTGGAAGGGATGCGAAGACTTCAATCGCATAGAAACATACGAGCTTTACGTCAACTGCCTTCCGCTAAACGTGCTCTACAATTCGTATTGCGCCAAAAATGGGATTACAGGAACATGGTTTTACCCGCATCCAAAGCTATGCGATGGCAAGCTTTATTTGCTGCGCGGCGGAGAGGTCGCGCGCGCGATTGCGCGATGTTGATTTTTCTTCGAACGCAGAATACGGACGTAGCGCCGGCTGCAGGATTTGAACCTGCGCGTCCTTTCGGACACCCGCTCTCGAGGCGGGCGCATTTACCTGGTTCTGCCAAGCCGGCACGCTGCGCAATGAAATATGCGGACAGAAGAAATATTAATAATGCGGCTTAAGCCCGTATTTTCTTCAGAAGTTGCGCCTTCTCGGCTGCGCTGAAGCCTGCCAGCGGATTGAGGGTAGCCAATCCGCCTGCTTTTGGCCTTTTGCTTCTGGCATCGACAAGCGCTATTGCCCCGAGCTTGGCTGCCTCTTTCAACGACTTCGCTGCTCTCAGTTTCTTTCCTATCGACCAGCGCTGCAGGGTCCTCAGCAGCGCGGAGCTTGGCTTTATCAGAATGGGAAGCGCGCCGCGCTTCATGACGAGCCATGCGGCTGCCAAGTCGTCATCATCGCGAAGCTTTGCAGCCACCTTTCCAGCTGTGCCAAGCGGGAGCCCGCCCGGCCCTGCGATCGTCTTGTCATAAAGATAGGCTTTGTCCCGAATTTCAACGCAAAGCTCATGCTCTGGGCTTGAGAGGTCCACAGGAAGGTCTACAAGATTCGCGAGCGCTATTTCGAGCTGCTTTGACGTGAGCGGGAAAGACTTGTCCGACCGCCGCGCGCGGATTGCGAATGTGCCGCTCTTCCACTTCGACACAATAGGCGTTGCGGCTGCCGTCATTGCTTCTGTGCTTTTATCGCAAATTATGACAGGCGAAAACGAGACTATTCCGAAAACGCGCTTGAGCTCCGCTGGGATGCTGTCGCAATATACCCATATGCGACCTGGGATGGCGGATATCTTTGTCTTTCGCGGAAAAAGCACGCGGATGTTGTCCACTAAAGTCTGGGCAAATCGGTGCCGCACCGATTCGGATTTAAGCCAGACCTCTCCGTATCGCACTAGGATTGCCTTTTCGTTCGCCATGACAGCGAGATGGCGCGAGGCATTTTAAACCTTTCTGGCGAAGTGTTCTGCATGGCAGATTCAGATATGATGATACTCGTCGACCCTTGTGACAAGGAGGTCGGCTACGAGGAGAAGTGGCTATGCCACAGTTGGCCTGCAAAGCTCCACCGGGCGTTTTCAGTGTTTATAATAAACAGCAATGGCGAGATGCTTATCCACAAGCGTGCGGCTGGAAAAAAGACGTGGCCTGGCTTTTGGACGAACGCGTGTTGCAGCCATCCGCGCAGGGGCGAAAATGTCGACGAAGCCGCAAAGCGCAGGTTGAGAGAAGAGCTGGGCATCGCGTGCCCATTGCGGCGCCTTTTCACCTTTGAGTATTCCGCGAGGTTTGATGAGAAGTGGGGCGAGAATGAGGTAGACCACGTCTTTCTTGGGCGCTACGATGGGCCCGTGAACGCCGACAAAAAGGAAATTGAAGAATGGAAGTTTGTTCCTGTTGCTGAGCTGAAAAAGGATGTTTTAGAGCACCCGGAAAAATACACACCTTGGTTCAAAATCGCGTTCGAGCGTGTGGCCAATAGCATCTAAGAAAGCACTAGCTGCTTTTCTCTTCGGCTGAGGATTTTCCAGTTTCCGCTTTCGCATCTTGCTGCGCAGTTTCCTTCATGCCATCGGACATGGGCGCCTGTTCGGGCTCCTCTGATGCTATCCCTTCTTCAAATGCCTCTTCTTTTGCTGCTTCCGGTGCGCGCTCGCCAGCAGGATGGTGGCCATGCGCGGCCTGACGGGCGAGACGGACTATGTAGCCTGCAACGCGATTGCGAAAACGCTTCGACCTTCCTTCCATCATTCCGAGCTCCTTTATAGCGGACTTGTTCTGCTCGAAATCCTGGCTGAAGCTGTCAGCGTGTACTGAGTACAGGTCTCTTGACAGGCTTTTGATGTCCTTTGTGCGGATTCTGCCCATTTCCATCACAAGGCAAGGTTTCTGAGAACTTTTAATTTTCTCGAAAGCTTTATAAAAGCCATGCAAGCCGCACTGGTTGTGAAGTCGCCTATCGGATGGTTTGCCTTTTCGGAGTCGGGCGAGCTGATACTTTACAAACTTTTCGATGCCTATCAGGCCTTCGAGCAGTTCGATAAAGAAATGCCAGAAGATTTCAAGGAAAGGCTGCAAGGCTATGCTGTAAAGCTAGACGCAAAAGCCGAGCGCTTCCTTCGCCCGAAGCTGCGACAGTTTGCCAAACAACTTGGATTCTCTGCAACCGATGCCGAATTTAGCCGCTTCATGGCAGGATTCGCCACAGCACTCTCAAAGAAACGGCTTGTCGGAATAATTGGGAGGGACAAGCTTATGATACAAGCTACTGGGGCGCTGGACGATGCGAACCGAGCGAGCAACAGCATGCTGGTGCGGCTGGCAGAATGGTTTGGCCTTCACTACCCTGAGCTTAAGCTTTCGCACGAGAAGCTGGTGGATGTGGTGCAAGAATACGGCAGGCGCGAAAACTTCCCTGGCTTCAAGGGGTCAGCAGGCGTGGCGCTCACGGAGCATGATGCTGCAACGCTGCGTGAATTTGCGACTGCCGCTGCGCATATGCTTGCGCAAAAAAAGCACCTCGAGCGCTATGTGCGGGAGTCTATGCGAACGCTTGCGCCGAACTTTTCATCGCTGATAGACGAGGTCCTCGCTGCGCGCCTGCTTGCCAGCGCGGGTTCGTTGGAAAAGCTAGCGAAGATGTCCGCGTCGACAATACAGCTCATCGGAGCTGAGAAAGCTCTTTTCAGGCATCTGAAGCGGAAAGGAAAGGCTCCAAAATTCGGCCTCATATTCATGAGCGACTGGATACAGGCTGCGCCTGAGGCGCTGCGCGGCAAGGTCGCTCGCGCACTTGCGGCAAAGCTCATGATGGCTGCGCGCATCGACTACTACTCAGGGCGCAATGAATCGGAGCGCCTCCGCAGGGAGCTGGAGCAGGAGATTGCTGCGCTACAGAAGGGTGCGCTGAAGAGGGGATAGCATGGAAGAAATGTTCTCCGGCATATTCAGGGAAGGCAAAGGCTTGTTCACCGCAAACCTTGCTCCAGGCAAACGTGTTTACGGCGAGCGTCTGCTCAAGAAGGGCAAAGTGGAGTACCGCCTATGGGATCCCAGCCGCTCAAAGCTTGCGGCTGCGATAATGAATGGGCTTAAAACGGTGCCTATCGGGGAGGGAACGAAAGTCCTATACCTTGGCGCAAGCACAGGTACCACGGTTTCGCATGTTTCTGACATAGTCAGGGCAAATGGAATCGTTTACGCTATAGAGTTTGCCGAGCGTGTATTCCGAAACCTGCTCGATGTCGCCGCAATGCGGCCGAACATCGCACCAATCCTCGGAGACGCGCGCAAGCCTGAGCAGTATGGCTGGATTGAGCAGTGCGATGTAGTGTACTGCGATCTTGCAGACCCGCAAGAAACTGAGATCACCATCCGCAACGCGGTCGAATTCCTGAAAGCTGGCGGGCATTTGATGCTTGCAATAAAGTCGCAATCCATCGATGTCACAAAGCCTCCCGAGCAGGTCTATCGCGAAGAGGCAGAAAAGCTGCGTAAGGCTGGCTTTGAAATAATCGAAGAGGTTAACCTTGAACCTTACGAGGAAAAGCACGCCCTGATTGTTGCAATGAGGCTGGCTACTTCTTAGCGTGCTCCACCGCTGCTACCAGCTTTTGCTTGAACTCTGGCCAGTCTTTCTCCAGCATTTGCGCTCCGCCAGCCGCCTCATGGCCGCCTGCGGAGCAGCCGCGGATGCCGCGCGCAGCAAGGCGAAGGAGCTTATCTACGCTCATGCGCTTGCTCTGGTTCCTGACAGATGCGTTTACGTATTTTCCAATTCGCTCATACACAACAATCAGCTTGTCCGGCCACTTTTCTGACAGTTTCGTGGAAACGGGCGATTTGATGTTATACGAGGACTTTATCTTGTAAAACAATATGTCATTTGCGCGCTCGGCGGATGCTTCGGCGTCGAGAAGAACAGCCGCTATTTCGTTCTCAATCTTTTCGTAGGCCTGGCGAAAGTCTCCGGTCTCAAGCAACTGCTCAGGCGACTTAGACGTATTTATCAACTCGACTATCTGCTCGCAGGACATGAGCTTCGTAACGCGAACTGATTCTATCATCGCGGCTATCTTGCTGAAAATCTCCATAGGCCACCTTTTCTGAGCTTCTTTTATGAGATCTTGCGAATGGCTTGTATCGTAATCTGCAACTATGCCAAGAGTCGCAACCCATAGCCATTCATCGAGCGGCATAAGCTTTGAGATTAGCTTGTATGTACAGTAGCTCGTTGATTGGTAGCGCTGAGGGTCCTCGAAGCGCGGATTGTAGTGCGCGACTCCTTGCTTGGACATGTCATGGCTGATTATGTGGTGATCTATAATCAGTATCTCCGACACCCCCTTCAGCTTCTGGACAATGGCTGGGTGCTGATCGATAGCCATGTCAAGAAATATTATTTTGCTTGGCAAGCCGGTCTGTATGCGCCTGATAAGGTTTTTGTCCGGTGGCATGGGCTGCGCTATGATGTAGGGCTCGACCCCCAGCTGGGCAAGCCATTTCTTGACGAGGACACAGCTCGCTATGCCGTCGGCATCGTTGTTGAAAACAACAACCACTCCATCTGTTGGTCGGATCGCCCTTAGGAATGCTACTGCCGACTCTGTGCGATTCATAGCTTCATGCACTCTCATTGCTTCTTTCTGGACTTTGCTGCCTTTTTGGCTTCCGCGGCTTTTGCTACCTCGATGCCAACTTCAACCGTCTTTCCATCGACCTCGAGCTTCGATGCCTTTCCAGTCAACTTATCTGTCATTATTTGCACGGCTCCCACTTCTGCCTTAATCTTGTCTTCGAAGCCATGGACATCGAGGCCGGTGATGCTGAGGTTTATGCGGTCTGTAACGACCATGCGATTGGCTTTGCGCTGCTCCTGAATATGCCGCACGAGTTCTCTGACAGCACCTTCGCGCCTCAATTCGGCGTCGAGTTCGGTATCAAGCCATAGCTTGAAGTCTGGTTGCTCATGCTGCCATTTAGCGTGACCGAATTGAACCTCCTTAACATTCGCCAACTGGCCTATGACTTTTGAATACGTCGCAACAGCGCGCTTTGCGGCATCGCCGCCTATCACAAGCGTGCGCAATGGCTGCCTTAGCTTGACTTTGGCTTTTGAACGAAGCGCGTTGGCTGCCTCGACTATGCGCAGCGCGAGAGCCATGTCAGCTTCGAGCTCTTTCGATATTGCGCGCTCGTCTATGCGGGGCCAGTCGCAGAGGTGGACGCTTTCGGCTGACTCGCCAAGGGGCCTGAGCACCTTTTGGTGGATGTCTTCTGCCAGGAACGGTGTTATTGGCGCTAGCAGGCGGCTTAGTGTTTTTGCTGCGGTGTAAAGGGTGTAGAATGCCGCATCGTCCCCGCCGTATGCTGGCCAGACGCGGTCGCGAACTAGCTTTATGTAAGTCCTCGAAAGCTCGTTTATGATGAAGCTTTGCAGCTCTTCGACTGCCTTGTGCGCGCAATAGTTCTCGAAGCTGTCTGTCACGCTCTTCACAAGCGTGCTCAGCCTTGATAGTAGCCAGCAGTCTTCTGGAAGGAGGTTGGGCTGTTCCTTAGGCACGCGCGGCACGTAGTTCTGGATAAAGTTGAATGTGTTGTATATTATCATGTAAGACTTTGCCACAGCATCAACGTCCTTCCAGTTGAAATAGTAATCGTTCCATGCCGGGCTTGAGAGGAGGTATAGTCTTAGGACGTCGCGCGGATATTTCTTTATGACATCGGCCGGATTGGTAACATTGCCTTTTGACTTGGACATTTTGACGCCGTGCGCATCGAGAGCAAAGCCGTGGAAAAGTATCGTTTTGAATGGGGCGCGACCGAACGTTATCATCGATGTTATTAGTTGAGAGTTCCACCAGCCTCGTATCTGGTCTGGGCCTTCGATGTTCAGGTCTGCGGGCCACAACCGCTCAAATGCCTCTTTCTTTTTAGGCCATCCAAGCGAAGCCCAGCTGCAAAGGCCGGAGTCGAACCATACATCCAGAACGTCTGGCACACGCTTCATTTTCAGATGGCATTCTTTGCAATCCAACTGAATATCGTCAACGTATGGTCGATGCAGATCGCTGAGCTTTTTCCCAAGCTCATCGGCGCTTCCTACGACTCTGATGTGATTGTTTTCGCACATCCATATGGGGAGCGGTATACCCCAATAGCGCTGTCGGGAAATCGGCCAATCGCCAAGGCCTTCGAGCCAGTTGCGGAAGCGTGCGCCAGCCCAAGCAGGCACCCAGCGCGTTTTCTCGTTCTCGGCGAGGAGCTTGTCCCTTATCGTTGTGACGCGGAAAAACCATTGCGGAACGGCTATCAGCAGCAGTGGCGATTCGCATCTCCAGCAGCGCGGATAGTCGTGGACTATTTTCTCCGTGTAGAGCAAGGCATTGTGCATCACGAGCTCTTCAAGTATCATGCCGTTCGTTTCGCGCGCAGGCTTGCCTTTGAGCGCAGGAATGGCGTCGTCGAAGCGGCCGTTGAGCTTCACATGGCAAACGATGGGCAACTTTGTCTCGATGCCGACCTTGTAGTCCTCTTGGCCATGGCCGGGCGCAGTGTGAACTAGGCCGGAGCCGTCTGTCATAGAGACGAACTGCTCGCTTAGCACTACGCGATAGCCGTCTTTCGCAATCTCTTCCGCATACGGAATCATGTGCGCCAGCGGGTGGACGTATCTCAGGCCTTCTAGCTCTTTGCCTCGCATCGTTCCGACTATCTTGAAATCCTTGCCTACCTTTTGCATCACCGCGTCAACAAGCGGTCGAGCAACTATCATGCTCTCGGAGCCCACAACTATCTTTACATATTCGGCATTTGGATTTACCATGACTCCTGTGTTTGCCACGAGGGTCCATGGAGTCGTCGTCCATATCAGCAGGTATTCGTGCTTTTTCCCGGCAATCTGGAACTTTACGTATATCGATGGGTCTGCCATTTTATCGTAGATGATTTCGTTGTAGGCAACGGCTGTTTCGCATGAAGGGCAGATGTGAACAGGGTACAACCCGCGATAAAGCAACCCTTTGTCGAAAGCTATCTTGAACGTCGCCCACGCCGATTCGATGTAGTCGTTCGTGAGCGTAAGGTAAGGATTAGACCAGTCCATCCACACGCCAAGGTCGGCAAACTCGTTGTTCATGGCATCGATGAACTGGGTGGCGAACTTCCTGCATTTCTCGTTGAACTTGTCTATGCCCAGCTTCTCTATCTGCGCCTTCGATGTGAGGCCGAGCTGCTGCTCTATCTTTTTCTCAATAGGCAGGCCGTGCGTATCATATCCTGGCTGGTCCCAGACATCGAAGCCGCGCGCACGCCAGAAGCGGATAAATGCGTCTTTCAGGATCTTGTTCAATCCTGTGCCCATGTGGATGTAACCCGATGCGTACGGCGGGCCGTCAAGGAAGTAGAACTTCTTTCCGCCTCTGCGAAGTGCCCGAGCTTTTTCGTAAATCTTCTTTGAGCTCCAAAAAGCTGATATCTTTGACTCATCGACTGCCATGCTAACCACTTAGCTCCAGAACGCGGACGCGCTCGCCCCGTATCAGGAAGGCTTACTATCACTAAACATTCAAGGATTAAAATGCTTTTCATCGGCTTTTATTAGTCTTGCGAGAAAATCTTATCACGGCCGCCCTGATGTAGCCTGGTAGCATACGGGCCTGTGGAGGCCCTTTCCGGAGGAAAGCGCCTGCGGAAAGGAAGGGAGCAGGGCTGCTTCCAACGGACGTTTCCGAAGGGAAAAACCTGCGGAAAGGAAGGGAGCAGGGCTGCTTCCGACCACAGACAGCCCTTAGGGCGGGTTCAAATCCCGCGGGCGGCCCTTCCCACATGCATATGGCGGCGAGCAGGTATGGGCAACGCCTTCATTGC
>JAWCMQ010000006.1:15065-19471 GCA_039091255.1 Candidatus Aenigmatarchaeota archaeon | reverse complement strand
TCGTTAGATTACTGATAGCAAGCTTTTAAGCCTTCTCAATTTTGCTTTAGTAGTTTTTCACCGAGGTATCGCACATGGGCATCGACATAGAAAAGCTGCTTGCGCAGAAGTCTGAACTGATAGACAAGGCGATTGAGAAATGGCTTCCGCGGCGGTACGATGCGATGGCGCTTGAGCGGACATTTGGAAAGCCAAGATTCAAGTACAACATCGAGGCTGCAAACCGCGCGATTGCCGAGCCAGTGTGGGACCTTCTTGACAGGGGCGGCAAACGATGGAGGCCGGCGCTGCTTTTGCTTGTATGCGAGGCGCTTGGCGGTGACGCTGAAGCCGCTCTTGATTGGGCTATTATACCCGAACTGGTCCACAATGGCACGCTTATGGTCGATGACGTTGAGGATTCAAGCGAGCTGCGACGCGGCAAGCCGTGCACATACAAGATCTTTGGAACGGATATCGCAGTGAACGCGGGGAACGCGCTATATTATATGCCCTTACAGGTCTTGCTAAAATCGAAGCTGGCCGACGAGCGGCTGAAACGGGCATACGAAATCTACGCTCAGGAAATGGTGAACATTTCTTATGGCCAGGCGATGGACATCGCGTGGCATCGCGGGCTTGCCAATGCGGACAAGATTTCTGAGGATGAGTATCTCCAAATGTGCGCCTACAAGACTGGCACGCTTGCAAGAATGGCTGCGAAGCTTGGAGCAGTTGCTGCCGGTGTAGATGACAAGACGATAGAAGCGGTCGGGAGGCTTGCCGAGAGCCTTGGCATCGCATTCCAGATACAGGACGATGTGCTGAATCTGACGGCCGCGGAGGGCAAGGGCCAGTTCGTAAAGGATTACATCGGCGAGGACATACACGAAGGCAAGCGGACACTTATGGTGATATACACGCTGAGCAAAGCGAGCGCCGCGGACCGCAAGCGACTTATCGATATTTTGAGCATGCATACGTCTGACAGGAAGCTTATCACAGAAGCGATAGGGATTATGCAGAAATACGGCGCTATGGAATATGCCCACGAGCGGGCGAGCGAGCTTGTCCGCAAGGCGTGGCGCGACTGCGAGCGGCTGTTCAAGCCTGGCTTTGCGCGAGATGCGATTGCGGCACTGGTCGATTTCGCCGTAAAACGAAAGTGGTGACATGTGGCACGGCATTGTTGTGGATGCGGCGTTTGATGTGAATTTCTTTCGCTCTCTGAAAATAATCGGCAAGAAGGAAAGCGAGGGCTGGATTCTTGCCAAGATAGAAGTTCCGGATTGGAACGTCGAGGCGTACGCGAATGCGATACAGTCTGCGATGAAGAAAAAATATTCAGATTGAAGTCCGACAAAGCGACGTGGAAGCCCGCTGTAGAATACGGCAAATCCATAGGGATACCTGATGAGCAGCTCGACTTCTTTCCCTGCAGATTCGAAGATGAAACTTATTAACTTTCTTGCTAAGGCAATCGAATGAGGCTTGCAGACTTGGGATTGCCCAAGAATTTCTTGGAAAGATTGGGTGTCCAGGAGCTGAATCCACCGCAGCGACTGGCAGTCGAAGCGGGCTTGCTGGACGGCCAAAATCTTGTGGTGGCTGCGCCGACGGCGTCGGGAAAGACACTCATCGCCGAACTGGCGATGCTGCGGGCATTCGCTGGCGGAGGCAAGGCGGTTTACCTATCGCCGCTGAAGGCGCTTGCGAGCGAGAAGTATTTTGAGTTCAAGAAAAAATATTCTGAGCTCGGCCTGAGGATTGCGCTTTCCATCGGAGATTATGACACGGCGGAAGACTGGCTTGGACGATATGATGTAATAATCACGACGAACGAGAAGATGGACTCCCTGATAAGGCACCAGGCGAGCTGGCTGAAGCTTGTCACGCTTATTGTTGCCGATGAAATCCACTTGATGAACGACCCTGGGCGGGGGCCGACGCTTGAGGTCGTGCTTACACGATTACGTGGGATGACATCGGCGCAGATGCTTGCGCTTTCCGCTACAATCTCAAATGCCGACCAGATCGCCCAATGGCTCGGCGCTAAGCTCGTGCGATCGGACTGGAGGCCGATACCGCTATACCGCGGCGTGGTTTACCCGAATGGTCTTGACGGTGACGAAAAAAAGTTCGCTATCGAATTTGATAAAACGAACAGCTGCGCCAAAAATGTAAAGCAGCGCAGGTATGATATCGGTGGCGATGACACCGAGCCTGCCGTCATCGAAGATACGGTCCAGCGCGGAAAGCAGCTTTTGGTGTTCCTCGCGACACGCCGTTATTCTGAGGCAAGCGCAGAGAAAGCATGCAAGGTCGTTTCGCGATTCCTCGATAAAGACGAACGGCAAGCGCTGGCAAGCTTGGCCAGAGAGATCGAATCGGCTCTTCCTCACCCCACAAAACAATGCTTGCGGCTTGCCCGGTGCGTGCGACACGGGGCAGCGTTCCATCACGCAGGGCTTGTCGCCAAGCAGCGCGCGGTGATTGAGAAGGGTTTCCGAAGCGGCACGATTAAGGTTCTGACGGCTACCCCAACGCTTGCTTTCGGAGTAAACCTCCCGGCGTGGCGCGTGCTCATCCGCGATGCCAAGCGATACGGCGTGTACGGTATGGAATACATCCCGACACTTGAGGTCCAGCAGATGTGCGGCCGTGCAGGAAGGCCGGCGTATGACACCGAGGGTGAAGCGGTGCTACTTGGTCGCTCGGATAGCGAGGCTGAGGAGCTTGCAGAACGCTATATCCGAGGTGAACCGGAGCCCATCGAGTCGAAGCTTGCCGCAGAGCCTGCTTTGCGCATGCACACGCTTGCGCTTGTTGCAGCAGAAGCCGTGCGCTCTCGAGATGAGCTGCTGGGCTTTTTCAGGCGGACGTTCTTCGGCTTCCAGTCGGAGGATTTTGGATTTGTGGAAAAGAAAATCGACAAGATTTTGCGCGATTTGGAGAAATGGGGCTTCTTAGAAAGCGCAGAGGAGGAATCAACGCTAAAGTCTACTTTTGGAGACTTCAAGCCAGCATGGGCGTTTGCTGCGGGCGACATTATTCTGCGTGCGACCCACCTCGGCAGGCGTGTGGCAGAGCTTTATATCGACCCGCTTTCCGCGTGGACGTTGCTGCAGAACATGGCTGCGCCTGGCGACATGGAGCGACTGCTTTCCATATGCGAATGCGCAGAGATGCAGCCGCTGCTGCGCGTCAAGAGAGCTGAATGGGACGAATATGCAGGGGCGGCAAGTGGGCTTGCAATGGACATACCTGGCGTTTGGGACGTGGATTACGAGGAATTCCTGGCGCGATTGAAGACGGCCATGCTGCTGCACGCCTGGATGGATGAGGTTCACGAGGATGCGATACTCTCGCGCTTTGGCATGCCGCCAGGCGAGCTGTACGCCAAGAAACTGGCCGCAGAATGGATGCTTTATGCCGCCAAGGAACTTGCGCTCGTTGAAGGGCGGAAGGCCACGGCGAATGAATGGAACAGGCTAATGCTGCGCGTTCAGCACGGCGTGCGCACCGAGCTGCTTGAGCTTGTGCAGCTGCGCGGCATCGGTCGTGTGCGCGCGCGGCTGCTATGGCAGAACAAAATACGCTCAATCGCCGATGTTAAGCGGGTGCCCGAAGATGCTTTGGCGAAGATTGTAGGCCCAAAGGTCGCGAAAGGCATTAAGGAAGATGTCACTAACAAATGAGTGGGCCCGGCCAGATTTGAACTGGCGTCACGAGCTTTTCCTGTTGGGAAGCTGATAGCTTCTTTCCTTTCCGCAGGCGCTTTCCTCCGGAAAGGGCCTCCCGAAGCTCGGATCCTAATTTCTCCCATGCTTGGCGCTTCTGCACGAACTCTTCACGCTAGGCTAGCTCGCTAGCAAATCGCTTCGCGATTCTTGCTTACACGCCTCGCTTGGACCAAGCTAGACTACGGGCCCGCAGAATAAGCATTTGAGCAGAGCTATTTAATCTTTCTTGCGACCGTCAGAAAGCAGGTATGCAGCAGGCCTGAGATTTCTGGGTGGGTGAAGCCGTTGACCTGCCAGGGTCGCTGGATGGTCTCGACGGTCTTGACAGAGGCGAACAGCCCGCCCTTCAGGCCCGTCATTTTGCGCATCGCTTCCCGCACCCGCTTTTGCTGCTCGATATGCGGCGAAAAGATGGCAAGAAAGCCCCCGGGCTTCAGTGTTTTCGCCGCCTTAGGCACGATGAGCTCGGGCTCTTTTATGTCCAGCGTGATGAGGTCGAGCGAGTTGGGCCGCTTCAATTCTGCGGCTTTGATTACATCGCCTTTTTTCACCGTTACAACTTTTTCCAGATTGCAGGATTTGATGTTCGCCTTAGCGACAGAAAACCAGCGCTCGTCACGCTCGTAGCTTGTCAGTTTTCCATTCGGCTTTATTAAATTGCCTATGAAAGCTGCGAGCCAGCCG
>JAWCMQ010000006.1:10529-14966 GCA_039091255.1 Candidatus Aenigmatarchaeota archaeon | reverse complement strand
TCCTTTGGCAAGACGACTTGCGGGCCGCGCTTGGTCTTGGCGAGGAGGTCGAGGATTGTAGTGGTTTGCATAATTTTGCCAGATAGCCTGCAGCGCTTTGCCGCTGCTCGTTATGTTATGTTGCTTCTATTCGCAACTTGCTTGCTTCGCGCTCGAGTTCCTGAAGACGCGCTATGCGCTTGTAAGTCAGTGGGTGCGTGCGGAAAACTTCCATGAACTTCATGAGTGGGTTTCGCTTCTCCCATTCCATGGCTTCTTTGACTTCTTCTTTCGATATGTGCATATCAGCGTAGTGAGACGAGAAGCGCGCGATTTCACCCGTGGCTTCTACGGGATCGGCGATGAAAAAGTACTTCGCCGCACCGGCCTTTGCCTTTTCTTGTGATGGCGCGAGGCTCAGCCCGTAGGTGATTTTCGCGAGGGCGCTTGCGAGATTATGCGGCTTCGTTGCCAGCCCGCCGAAGTGGTCGGAGTAGTATTCGCGCAGGCGACTGAGATAGAGCACGAGCAAGTTCGTGATGAAATATACGAGGAAAGCGGCTATGCCGATGACTATGGCTGCGCCTGCTTCCCTGCGCTCGCCTGCCCTCGGCGCAAAGATGAGAAATCGTGCTATGAAGTACATTATTATCGGTATCGCTGACACAACGGTCATCACGATCATGTCTTTGTGCTTTATGTGGCCAATCTCATGGGCTAGGACGCCTTTGACTTCCTCTTGCGTCAGAGCATCAAGCAAGCCTTGTGTCACTGCGAGCGTTGCGCCTTTCGGCGTGCGGCCGAAGACGAAAGCGTTAGGTGCGCCGCTCCTCGCCAGGGCGAGGCGAGGCATCGGGACCTTATGCCTTTTGCACAACTCTTCAACCGTTCTGCGCAGCCACGGATACTCGTCCTTCTCGAGCAGGCGCATGTTTGTGGTCCACCAGATTACTTTCGGTCCGATGAGCCACTGGATGAAAACGAGAAAGACCGCCATCGCCACGATGATGTAGGCCTCGACGGCGAAGAAGTACCCAATTGCCGCGAGTATCGCGAACAGGAATCCGAATAGCAGCAAAAGCGTCAATGACATCGCTACGAAAAGTCCGATTAGCATGCTACCCCCACATCATCGATATATTGCGTCTCTGCGCATTCGGCCAGGCGAGTTGGTTTGCGGATTGCTCAACGTTTGTTTAGCAAAAGCTTCAAGATTATGCGCCAAAGCGCCGCTGCCTCTGCTCAAATTCGTCGATGCACGCGATGAGGTCATCGCGCGTGAATTCTGGCCAGCGCTTATCAACGAACATCAGCTCTGAATATGCCGACTGGTAGGTGAGGAAGTTAGACAGGCGACGCTCTCCACCGGTCCTTATTATGAGGTCTGGCGCAGGCTGACCGTTCGTGTACAGGTGCTCGCGGACTATAGCGTCATTCAAGTTTGCAGGGGACAGCTCCCCTTTCAGAAGCTTCTGGCTTATCGCTTTTACGGCGTCGGCTATCTCCTGCTGGCCTCCGTATGCCAAAGCTATGTTCAGGATGTGCTTCGCGTAATCCTTCGTCATATCTTCGACTGCACCTAATTTTTTGCGCAGCCATGCAGGAAGCAGCCTTATGCGGCCGATGAAGCGCACCCTAACCTCGAACCTGTGGACAGGGTGAGATTTGTCTGCCAGGATGCGGTCAGCTTCCATGCCGATGTACTTCAGGATGTATGCCAGCTCGCGCTTTGGCCGCTTGGCGAGGTTTTCCAGCGAGAGCACGTAAGCTGTCGCGTGCTTTATTCCCAGTTCGCATGCCCACTCGAGCACTTGGCGGGCTTTCTCCAAGCCAAGCTTGTGACCCTCCCAGGGTCGCTTAAGAAGGTCACGGGCGAAGCGGCGATTTCCATCGAGTATAATGCCTATATGGCGTATCATGCTACACCACAATTCAAGATTAATGTATAACTCGAAAAATAAAGCTTTTAAGCATCGCTCAGTTTTCAGACCTTATTAATTCCGATTTCAAAGGGATGGTTATGTTCGAGTTGATAGCCCTTATCACTGCACTCATCGGCGGCTTTGCTGCAGGCATCTGGGACCTTAGGACAAGCGACATTCCGGACGAAGCGCCTGCGCTCATGGTGGCGTTGGGGCTGTTCATTTGGTACGCTTTTGGCTTGACGGCCGGTGAATGGACGCCCTTTTTTACTTCGGTGGTTCTCGGCACTGCTGTTTTCGCGCTCGGGTGGGGGCTTTATAGGCTTGGGCAGTGGGGCGGCGGGGATGCGGCGCTGCTAGCGGCGATGGTTTATCTGCTGCCCGATCTGGGCTTTCTTGCCGATTACATGTTCAATTTTTTTGTCGTGGCACTCGCATATTCTGTTGTTTATGCCACCGCTGTAGGGCTCGCGCATCCGAAGATTTTCGGGTATGCGCTCGATGAGATAAAAAGGAGAAAGGTTTGGGCTGTGATGCTCGGGTGGGCAATCTTCGGTGCTGTCGCGCTGCTGATGCTTGCGCGCATCGATGCGGACATCGGCTTGATTTGGTGGCTCTGGCTGGCGGTTTTCGGGCTTATTGCATTTTATAGCTATGCTAAAGCAATAGAGCGCAAACTGTTTCGCAGAAGCGTGCCTATCGACAAGCTGAAGGTAGGCGATGTGCTTGCTAGTTCGCGGCGATGGGAGGGGGTTACGGCAGAGCAGATTGCAGCACTGAAGCGCAGGCACGTGCGCGTTGCTGAAATAAAGGAGGGCGTGCGGTTCGGGCTCGTGTTTCCGATTGCGCTGGTCGTTACGGTGCTGTTCGGCAATCTGATGTTCTGGCTGGTTTAAAAGATTTTCATCCAAGTTTAGCGCATGACTTACAGCGCTGGCGTTTCTCTGCCTTCGAGGATTCTGATAAAGCGCGGGGCAGCCGGCGAAATCGATGGCGTGCTCCGCGACCTTAAGCTTGGCCGGAGATGCGCATTTTTCTGCGACAAAACTGCCATGGCTGTAATTGGAAGCAAGATAGTCAAGAGCATTTCCGGCAGCTTTGATGTTGAAGTGTTTGATGCTTCGTCCCCTGACGCGGACGCTGCGAAAAAAGCCTCAGGGAAGGTCCAAGCATTCGACTTCTGCATGGCTGTTGGAGGCGGCAGGACGATAGATGTCTGCAAATATGCGGCTTGGCTGGCAGGGAAACCATGGGTATCTTTTCCGACGATTCCGAGCCATGATGGTGTTGTCTCCTCCCGGGCAAGCCTTGAAGAGAGCGGAAAGCGCGTTTCGCTGGATGCCGGTGAACCTGCTGCGATAGTGGCAGACCTTGACGTTCTGAGAGCTGCGCCCTACCGTTTTGTTGCGGCAGGGGCTGGCGACTGCCTTTCCAATATCTCGGCTGTCGAGGATTGGAAGAGAGCAGGCAGCACTGGCGCTGAAAGGTATCAGGCGGTAATCGGTGGCCTTTCACTGCTTGCGTCGCAGGCGGTAATGTCGCATGCACGAGAAATAGCTGCGCAAGATTTCCACGGCCTGGAGGTCCTCATGTGGTCGCTGGTATGCTCGGGCTTCGCCATGAACATCTACGGCAGTTCTCGCCCTGCCTCTGGCAGCGAGCATAATTTTTCCCACGCGCTTGACGCGCTCGGCTCAAAGGCACTGCACGGCGAACAGGTCGCGCTGGGCACCCTCGTTTCCTTATACCTACAAGGAGAAGACTGGCGGAGTGTAAGGGAAGTGATGAAGATACTCAAGTTGCCGACAACTGCCGAAGAACTGGGCATTGGTAGTGAAATGGCTATTAAAGCTCTCGTCGCTGCAAAAGGCGTTCGGAAGCGGCGTACCGTACTTGACGAAGCTGGGCTGGACGAGGAGAAAGCGCGCTACGTTCTTCGTGCTGTGGGCGTCATATGAGTGGTTTTATGGAAGGCACGAAACCTGTCAAGGATATAGAGATCGGCGATTCGACAAAGGCGTCGGAGCTCGTCGGAAAGCTGCTCGAGAGCGGCGGTTTTGGCGCCAAGTCCGTGGCGGTAGGCACGGATATCATCGCTGATGGCATCGCCGGCGGCGGATTGCGCTTTCTGTCCTTTCCTGCATGCATAATTGCCACAGGCACACGCGGTGTAATATGCGACATGATACGCTCGAATGCGTTCAACGCCGTCATAACCACATGTGGAACGCTGGATCACGACCTTGCACGCATATGGAAAGATTATCATCACGGTGACTGGATGCTCGATGACAGGGAGCTTCGCCATCAAGGCGTAAACCGGCTTGGCAACGTGCTCGTGCCGAACGAGTCGTACGGTGAGATATTAGAAAAGAAGATGATTGAGTTCCTTGAGCTTCTCGCGAAGGAGGGCAAGAACGAGTTGGGGAGCTACGAGCTGGTCTGGGAGCTTGGAAAATTCATTTCAAGCGATCCCAATGCCAAGCAGTCTATCGTATTTTGGTGCTGGAAGAACAAAATCCCTATGGTCATTCCC
>JAWCMQ010000006.1:0-10430 GCA_039091255.1 Candidatus Aenigmatarchaeota archaeon | reverse complement strand
AGGGCAAGAACGAGTTGGGGAGCTACGAGCTGGTCTGGGAGCTTGGAAAATTCATTTCAAGCGATCCCAATGCCAAGCAGTCTATCGTATTTTGGTGCTGGAAGAACAAAATCCCTATGGTCATTCCTGGCCTGACAGACGGCGCTGTGGGGTATCAAATATGGCAATTCTCTCAAGATCATAACTTCAAGATTAATCCATTGCGAGATGAGCAGTTGTTGAGCGACTTAACGTGGGAGGCCGAGAGGAGCGGCGCGCTCATCGTTGGCGGAGGCATATCCAAGCATCACACCATCTGGTGGAACCAGTTCCGCGGCGGACTTGACTGGGCGGTCTATATCACTACGGCTGTCGAGTGGGATGGCTCGCTTTCGGGCGCACGGCCACGCGAGGCTGTATCCTGGGGGAAAATCAACGAAAAAGCGCCGATGGTCACGATTGAAGCGGACGCCACAATTGTGCTTCCCTTAATGTGGGCAGCCATTAAAGAGCGCATGCGAACAAGTTCGAATGGAGATAAATAATTTTTCGGCGAATTTTTGCTTATTGGGTGCTGCCATGCCTGATGGAGCCGATGGAAAAGAGGCCCGGATGAACGTGGTACTGCTGGCGCACACCCCAGAGCCGGAGAAGATATGCGGCATCGCAGCGCGGCTTTGCTATAAGAATGTTGACATCGAAAGCGCGCGCAACTCTACGCCCGAGGATATAAGGCGTTCTCTTGAGGCATGCTTGCGTGCCGGCCACATGTCTGTAATTGAGCATGCGTACTTTACGTTCGGCATCGAGGGCGTCTCTCGTGCGCTGACGCACCAGCTTGTTCGGCACAGGATTGCGTCATATTCGCAGCAGTCACAGAGATACGTCGACAAGTCGAACTTTTCTTTCATCGTCCCGCCCAGCATCAAGGGCAACCCAGATTTGGAAAAGAAGTTTGCAGAGATGATGCGCATCATCCCTTATGAGGAGTATGTGAAGTTCGTTCCAAAAGAAGATGCACGCTTCATTCTGCCGAACGCTTGCGAAACAAAAATCATAATGACGATGAATGCACGGTCGCTTTACAACTTTTTCGAGCTGAGGCTGTGCACGCATGCGCAGTGGGAAATACGCGCGCTTGCGCAGAAGATGCTTGAGCTGGTTCGGGGCGTTGCACCGCTGCTGTTCAAATACGCAGGTCCGCCATGCGCTTACCGCGGCATCTGTCGGGAGAAAGAACCATGCCCGATGCTCCAGGCATACGGCGCAAGGCATGCTTGGGCCGATGGCGGCCCTTCAAGGTTGTGGAGAGAATGAAGGCGCTTCGCGAATTCGATCCTGACATTTGGAGCGCAATCGAAGCTGAAAAGAAGAGGCAGATGGAAGGCCTTGAGCTTATTCCATCGGAAAACTTTGTCTCTGTAGCTGTGCTCGAAGCGCTCGGTTCTGTCATGACGAACAAATATTCCGAAGGCCTCCCAGGCAAGCGATATTATGGCGGCAACCAGTTCATCGACATCGCCGAGCAGCTGGCAATTGATCGCGCGAAGCAACTCTTCGGATGCGAACATGTCAACGTACAGCCATATTCGGGCAGCTCGGCAAATCTCGAGGCTTTGCATGTGTTGCTCAAGCTGGGCGAACCGTTCATGGGAATGGCGCTTGCTCACGGCGGTCATTTGACGCATGGCGCGGCTGTGAGCTTCTCTGGCCAGTTTTACAAGTCGATCCCGTATGGCGTCGATGAGAAGACAGAGATGATCGACTATAACGAGATACGGCGCATCGCGCTGCGCGAAAGGCCGAAAGTGATTTTAAGCGGTCACTCTGCTTACCCGCGCGAGCTAGACTTCAAGCAATTCAGGGAAATCGCTGATGAGGTCGGTGCCTATCACATGGCGGATATCGCGCATATCGCGGGATTGGTCGCCGCAGGCATCCACCAAAGCCCCATACCATATTGCGAAATTGTCACGACAACGACTCATAAGACGCTGCGCGGCCCGCGCAGCGCCATCATCATGTGCAAGAAAGAGTTTGCCGAAAAGGTCGACAAGGCCGTCTTCCCGACGTTCCAGGGCGGACCGCACGACCACGTCAATGCTGCCAAAGCTGTGGCATTCAAGGAGGCGCTGCAGCCCGAATTCAAGGACTATGCGCGGCAAATCGTGCGGAATGCCAAAGCGCTGGCGGATACGCTGCTTTCTTTTGGTTTCCGTTTGGTTACAGGCGGAACGGACAATCATCTTATGCTTGTTGACTTGCGCAACAAAAACGTCACAGGAAAGGAGGCTGAAGCTGTGCTTGACGAGGTTGGCATCTGCGTCAACAAGAACATGATTCCGTTCGACCCGCGCAAGCCATGGGACCCTTCAGGCATACGCCTGGGCACTCCTGCCGTCACTACGCGGGGCATGCGCGAAAGCGAGATGAAAGCAGTCGGTGAGCTGATAAGCAAAGCGATCGAATTCCGGGCAGACAGCACCGCGAAAGAAAGGATACGCGCAGATGTAAGGGCGCTGTGCGCAAGGTTTGTGTTTTACAAATAGCTCGCTGTCGGATCTGCGCTTGCGAGTCGATGTTTACAAATAGCTGCGCTTCGCGCAGTTATGATATTTAAGATTTCCCTATCGAGGCTAATCATGGTCGTGAAAATTCTCAAAAAAATCACCGGTCAGGTCAAGAAGCAGGGCGCATTGCCCGCATTTCCAAGCAAGGAGGATGTGCGATGGAAATTTGAGGCTGCATGCAGGAAGCTCGATGTCGACCCTGAAGCAGTGAAAGAGCTGGTCATCTACGAGCTCACCGACGGGACGAGGACTTCGACCGACCTGGAAGGCGTTGAGGCTTACCTCGACGGCAGCAGGTTTGTGCTGCGCCTCGCGCATATGCTTGATGCGCTTGGCTGCAGCTGCGCTTACGTGCTGACGGTCGGCGAAGGCCATAAAGTGCGCGACAACTGGCAGGAGATGCTCGAAGCGCTCAGCAAGTCTGTTGCGCTGTGGAAGGATTACGTCGAGAAGCACAATATCAGGCTGAAGTTCGTTGGCAATTTTGCCGGCTTGGAAGGCATGGACGAGTTCAAGTCAGAGCTTGCGAAGCTGGAGGAGCTTTCCAAGAAAAATTCCGGCATGGTCGTGTTCGTTCTTGTCAATTACTCGGCAGACTGGGCATACGCCGACACCCGCTTCAAGCAACTGCCGAATGCGAATGTCATAATCAAGCACACAAAGGGTCAGGTCAACGAGGGGCTGTGGCTGCCTGGCAAGTTGCATGGCAACTCATTCGTCTACGTCCAGCAAGGCTCTTGCAGCTCGACATGGACCGATGACCAGCTTATAAATTTCATAGCGATGTGCACGCGCAGCATGGTGCTGCACAAAGGGCGGCAGTACGGCAAAAGCTATGAGGAAGGCGAAAAGGAGGCTATACGCCAGCAGCGCGAAGTCGAGATGTCCTTTGTACATAAGCGATTGACCGACAAGCCGACAAAGCGCGTCGTGATGTTCAGCCACGTTGGACCGGAGATTTACGAGTTCTGAGCGAATAGCTCGCTTTTGAAATCTATACAGGCGAGTTATTATAGAGATAGTTCGCTTTCGAAGTCTGTGCGGGCGAGTCACATCAAGCTTCCCAGCAGAAACGCGAGGAATGCGAGGTACATCGCAACCTTTATCTTGACGCGCGCGCCGTGGGCGTCGGATTTCAGCGAGCGAATGCACAGCAGCACGGCTGGCACGGCTCCGATGAAATAGTATACGCTGAAAATATCGAGGCAAAACGGCGCAAGTAGGAGCGCACAGCCGATGAGCAGGAGCAAATAAGCGAATATTTTGGACATTCGGATGCCGAAAAGCATAGGAAGCGTCTTTAGGCCAACGGCTTCATCTCCCTTTACGTCCTCTACGTCCTTTATTATTTCGCGTGCGAGCGTCACTAAAAACGACACCGCAAACAGCAGAAGTATTCCGATTGGCAGAGCGAAGCCAGTTATCAATCCTGCAGCGAGGAATGTCGACGCTCCGAGCCAGCTCACCGAGATGTTTTTGATGAGCGGCATGGGCTTCAGCTTACACGAATATGCCGATGCCACGAGCCAATTAAGCAGGGCAATCGCAAAGAACGGCGAGCTTACGAGGCATGCGGTTGCGATGCCAATGGCGCTGAGAACCGCATAATAGCGCAGTGCTGAGCGCCTGCTCACATGACCCGAGGGTATGGGCTTTTTAGGAGCATTTATCTTGTCCGCTTGCCAATCGAACCAGTCGTTGATGACGTTGCCAGCTGCGCAGATGACAAACGCGGCAACGACAGCCAGAGCAAATGTTACGGAAAGGGCAGCCGTGCCTGCGACTATCCCGCCTATTATTATTCCGAAGGCGGATAGGCCGCAGACAGTTGGGCGGATGAGCTCCAAATAGGGGTTCATGCTTGGAGCTTTGTAAGAGCCTTTAAGTCTTTTTTTCCATTCAACCAGATGGCATGATAGATGCGATTATCAGCGACTGGAACGGCGTGCTGTATAAAGATAGGGACGATTCTGCCCTTTTCAATGCCGTCACCACGGCTGCGCTCAAGCAGTCCGCCCCGTTTCATCCGGTGGAACTCTTTGGCTTGTGGCAGGCCAAAAAGCAGCTTGAAGAGCTAAAGGCCAGGGTGCATCGTCCTGATGGCAGTCGCGATGCCAGCGTCACACGCGAGATGTACAGGATATTTAATGAGCGCGTTGTGAAGGGTCTGCCCGTGAATTTTGTCGACAAAGCCATCAGCCGATACGCATCAAGGCGTGATGTTCAGGAAAGGCTGGATGCCGGCATGCTTGAGGTGCTTGTAAAAAGGAATTTGAGCACCATGCTCGGCGTGCTTTCTTCTGCATACGAAGGCTGGATAGATGCTGTGCTAGGCGCGGGCAAAAGGCTGTCCTATGTAGATTTTGTAGTGGCAAACAAGCTCGAGGAGAAAGATGGCAAGGCGGTCGCTTTCTTGCTAGACATCTTTGACAATAAACCCGAACATCTTAGGCGCGCAGCAGCCACGTATCGCTTTTCTCTCGACAGGACTGCATACATCGGCGACGATGAAGACGATGAAGGCTGCTTTGAGCTTGTGAGATGGCCGGTCGTATCGCTCTACTCCAGGGACGAGTTCAAGAAGAGGTGCGCCGAAAAATACCGCGCATTTGTGCCTGAGAGCCATGACGACTTCGGAAAATGGCTGAAGGGTGTGAGGTAGAAACCGCCGCTTTTTGGCTTCTTGCCATCTTGTTGAACAAAATCAGTTCGCTTCTCAGGTTAGTTTTTATTCCACTACAATCGGCATCCTTGTCGCGACCTCGCGGATGAGGCTTGCGAGCTCATTGAGGCGGAGCTCAAACTTGTCCATGCGCTCCATAAGCGGGCGGATGTCCGGGGCTTCGATAGTCTGGACGCGCTGTGCTACCGCCTTGGACCATTGGGCGAAGTCTGCCTTTGTCATAAGGTCCGGGAATTTCTTGTCGATTGCTTCGGCGAACGCCGCGATTTCTTTGCTAACGACGGCCGTTGCGCGGCTTTCTAACTCGCGCTCGATGGTGTTTACGCGGTTAATGAGCGCCTCGCCCCTCTCCGCTGTCATAGGCGCTATTCGCTTGATTTCGCTCTGAGCGATTTCGGCCGCAATTTTTGCGACCCGCTCTTCCATGTCCACTACTTTGCTGTCGAACGCCCGGCGATGGACTTCAAGGTCGTTGCGAATCGCGGCTTCGAGGTCGGCGACTTTGCTGTCGAATGCCCGACGGTGCGATTCCACTTCGGCTTTGAACTTCTGCTCCAGAGCGGCCGCGGCTTTCGTGTGGCGTGCGATTTCGTCCCTTATCCTTTCTTCTATGTCGACAAGCTTCGAGTCCACGGAGCGCTCGGCGGCTGCTATGCGGTCTGTCAGGTCATGAATATGCCCAAGCTCGCTGCGGATGCGCGCTTCGAATGCTTCAAGGTCAGGCTTTGTCGCAAACGATTTCTCCTTTGACAGAAGCTCGTGCTTCAGCAGTTCTGCTTTTTCGAGATCGCGGCGGAGCTCGTCCATTTCTTCGCGCATCTTCTGGATGAACCTCTGTGCCGACGGCTCGGTCACAGCCTTGGCCGCTATCAGGCTTTCCAGCCTGCTTGCTTCTTCGCTCAGCTTTCGCTGCAGCAACAGCACGTTGTCTTCGATTGCCTTCAGTCGCGGCTCATGCTGAACCAGCTCCACAGGAACTTTTAGCTTGAGCTTCTCGAGGGCTGAGAACTTTTCCTCCAGGGCTTTCAGGCGGTCTTCAAAAGCGCTTGGGATTTTCGGCGTAACCTCCAACTCTGGAACGGCTACGGCCGGAGCACGTTCCTTTGCCTTGACGACCTCGAGTTCGAGAAGCATCATTATGTCTTCGAGCGACTTTATCTTGTCCATAAGCCTCGATTCGAGGCTTGACAGCTCCTCCGCGGGCGGCGCGGCCGCCGGTTTCTTTTCTCCGAGAGCTTGCTCCAATGCTATGATTTTTTTCTCAACTTCCAGGAAGTTCATCTTCGCGCGATCCTGGAACTTCAGAAGCTCATCGAGGCGGCGCTGTATCTCGAAGAAGTTCGAATTGGCGTGGTGCTCGAGCGTCGCTAAGCGCTCAGCGATGTCCGTCCCTGGCATGCTACATACTTCGCTTGGGAGGCTTATAAATATTCAGAAGCCAACATGGCAGTGTGGTAGCTTGCCAAAGCTTATAGTCGGAGTAGACCCTGGACTTAGGGCTGGTGTTGCAGGCGTGGATATAGAGTCACGGCAGGTGTGGTTTGCCACGCTCTATGCCAAGTCCGGTTCCAGGTCGGGCATTGTAGACGCGATTTCTAGGCGCGGTGAACCGGTGCTTTTTGCGACGGACCGTGCGCGTGCGCCGGAGGCTGTGCGCAAAATCGCTGCCGCTTTCGGCTGCCGCGTTTGGGCGCCGCGGAAGGACGTCAGCGCGCGCGAGAAGGCCGAGCTCACGCGCGGCATCCGATTCCGCTCGAGGCACGAGCGGGATGCGCTGGCAGCTGCGCTGATTGCTTATCGCCGCCATTCGAAGCTGTTTGAAGAGATAGATGCAAAACTTAAGAAGGGTATGCGCGAGATAGGCGCGGATGTGAAGGCGACGGTCATCAGAAAGCGAGTCAGCATCGCGAAGGCAATCAGGGACGCGGCAGCTCTCAATGATGGGTGAAAGCAACCGACTACTTCTTGCCCTTTATCATCACATGCGGGCCAAAGCGCCATACAATAACTTCATCGCCTTCTTTCACTTCAAAATCTTTTGGCGCAGCAACCTCGAACGTGCTATAGTCCTGCATGTCCATGAGCTGGACGCGGTCCGGGGCGGGCTTCGAGAGGACCTGAGCAGCGCGCTTTTCTATTATCGGGACATCGACCGTGGCATCGCCAGGCTTTACAACGACACGCTTGATGCCGTCGAACAGCCCGACGGCAGTCACGCGCGCCTTTGCAGCGCCGTGCTTGCCTGCCTTGGATATGGCAACATCAGTCACAGTGCAAGGTGCGCCGTCGAATATGACAAAACCGCCTTCCTTCAACGACTTAATTTCAACAGGCTTCTTTTCCATCATGTCGGACATGCGAATCCCCGTCCAGAATCGGCATCCATTTCAGCGCTATGATGCTATGGAAATCCTAGTATAAAAATGCTATGCTGCGCAGCACATAGGCCACATAACACTCTATTATAATAATAATGATCATTGCGGCTGGCTAACTTTGGGTGGCAGCGAAGAAGAAACTTTGATGCGCGCTAAGTTTTCGATTACGAATGTTACATCCTCTGACGTTACGGTTTTGCGGCCAGCGTGTAGCGCGACTCTAACTGCTTGCTCAGCGATGCTCGTTGCTTCTTCTTCTATGATTTCGCGCAACTCTTCGATGCCCTCGCGCGACATGCGTCTGGCACCAGCGCGCTTGGCGATGCGCTCAAAGGGAAGTATCGGCAAGAGGTGCTCGCGGGGCATGGTTCACCTTTTGCTCTTGCCAGGCTTGCGACAGAGCTCTGTCAAGCGGAAATAGCAGAAGGCTGCCGCAAGCGCTAAGATGGATATGGCGAAATCTATAGAGCCGGGAGGCAGTTCTGGTACGGGGGCTAGCGCAGCAGGCGTTGGCGACGGAAGCTCACATGCCCTGCTTTCGATAGCATAACGGCAGGCATAGCCCGTGTGGGCTCCGCATTCCGCTACCGCGCGTGTCTGAGTGCCGCTTACGCATGGCGACCAGTCGCCGGATGCGCAGGCAGCGCAAAGTGCCTGTGGAGACGTCGCAACGATTGCGTACATCGAGAGGTCCGATGACACCGCGCTGTAATAATAATATTCTTCATCCTCGCCGTCCAGGTGCGTGTCGAGCGCTGTCCAGCTCTCCCCTTCGTTGCGCAGAAGGCGAATCGTCTTGTAGTCTGCGGATTTCTCATCAAGCCACGATTTCGCAACCTTGAACCTGAATGTGATTTCCCCTATTGACGACCTGCCATCCACGAACTCGACGCTGAACGCGCTGTAAACAATCTGAGCCATCGCAGGCGTGTAAAGCCTTGGCGCAATCGGAACTACTGTAGTCCTGCTTGTGTAGAATTCCAGCTGCTCCAAAATCGGCGCGATATCAAGCTCAACGAACTCTATGTATCCCATCGGCACATAAGCTGCCGCCATCACCTCGAGCATCATCAGCGGGGAGCGGGCGGCCGAGAGGTCGATGCGTATCTGTGCGCCGGCACTTGCGTATACGAACTGCCTCAGCAGGTAGCCTTCTTCTGAGACTTCATGTACCTGGATGCCGCCCGGAACGCTCTTTGTGCCAACTCTTGGGCAATCGCTTGGGCAGCTCGATGATGTCTCGCCGCTGTCGCAATAGCCATCGCCGCAGTATGTCGCAGCAGAGCGGCAAACGCCATGCACGCAGTAGCCGCCTTCACATTCGGAAGCTTTGCTACACGGGCTGCCATTAGGCAGCAGCGCAGGCAGCGTGACGAAGCTGTGCGGCCCGGTGGTGTTGCAGTTGCCGCTGGCGTCGCAGCTTGTGACATTGTAGTAATATGTCGTGTTCGCACTGAGATTGCTCAGCAGGATGGCGTGGCTTGTTGCCAGTGTCGCGTTGGCCACGAGCGTCCCGAGGGCAGTGGTGTTGCCGTAGTTGACTGTGGAGTTGGCAGGCTCGTCGGTCGTCCAGATTATGCTGGCCGAGGAGTTTGTTATGCTCGCTGCGCTGACGCTGGAGATTACGGGTGGTGTTGTGTCGGGGATGACGTTGATGAAGTGCGTCATGCTGCTTGCGGTGTAGTTCTGCGTGGCGCTGTAGACAAGTGTGATGTTGTGGAGGCCTGCTGCTGGGTAGCTCGTGATGTTCGTGAGCGGCGAGGGTCCGCTGCTTATGAGCGTGCCGTTGTCGTAGAGCTCGATGTAGCCGCTGGACGGCACAACAACGCGGCCTGTCATGTTGACGGTCTGGTTGATGTAGACGGTTATGTTGCCGCCGATGCCATTTAGCGTGAGATTGACGCTAGAGTTTGCCTTGCTTACAGCCAGGAAGAACGTCTTTGATGAGCCTGTGCGGTTTTGATCATCGGGTATGCTTGCCGTATAATTGTAATCGCCTGCCGCTAGCGTTGCAATCTCAGGGTTCGAGACTGGCGTGCCGTTCCTGTAAAGCGTGACTGTGCCGTTGTAGCCTATTGCCGTGGCGTTTGACTGAGCGCCATAAGTCATTGTGAGATTGGCCTGAGCGCCGTTGAGGAAGAGGTATACCGCTGTGGGCTGCTTATTGATGACATAAGTGCTCGAATTGCTCGCTGCCGAGTAGTTTGCAGTTTCGCTCACGTTGCAAACATACGCCCAGCTTCCTGCGGCCAGCGCGACAGGCGTGCCGTTCTCGCCTGTTACGTCTGTCCCGTTTCTGTAAAGCGTCGCGGCAGCTTCGGGGTTCGTGCAGGAGCATGTGGCATTCACACTTACAGGCCATGTCTGCCCGCTCGGCGGGTCGAATGAGAGATAGCAGTATGATTGTGTCTTTGCCAATACTGTCAGGATGTTAGATTCCGAAGCGCTTGTATAGTTCTGGCTGCCTGTGGTGTTGCATGTGTAGTTGTAGGACCCTATTCCCAATATCTGGACGTCAGAAACCGTGCCTCCTACTGAGCTTCCTATGTATGTCATGTTCCTGTAGAGGCTGATGTTCACTTCGGCGTTATTTGCACTGCAATTGACGGTTGTCGGTGTGCCGTTTATCACAGACCATGATGGCGATGCTGTGAGCGTCAAGATTGTGGTCGCTTGCGTTACATTGATCCAGTCATAATCCGATGCGGCCGTGTAATTCTGCGTTTCGGTCACATTGCATACGTAGTGCCAATCTCCTGCCGGGAGCGTCACAAATGTCCCGTTTTCTGCTGTGACATCTGTCCCATTTCTGTACAGTTT
>JAWCMQ010000005.1:20607-34352 GCA_039091255.1 Candidatus Aenigmatarchaeota archaeon | reverse complement strand
ACTTCACATAGGCAAATAAAAAGAATTTGAATGGGACGAGAGGGATTTGAACCCTCGACACCACGGTCTTCAGCCGTGTGCTCTCTTACCCGTTGGAAGCAGCCCTGCTCCCTTCCTTTCCGCAGGCGCTTTCCTCCGGAAAGGGCCTCCAGGCTGAGCTACCGTCCCGACGCGGTTTATCGTTCGATTTTATTTTTATACTTTTAATCCTTTTAGCGCACGAAAAGGCAGGCGAGTGCTATGAGGTATACATTTTAGCAACAAGTCTGTTTAGCTTAATCTTTCGGACTCGCCAGTTGGTCTTCATGAAACCTGCTATAGTCATAGCGAACCTGTCGAAAACGTTTCGCGAACGCGGCAAGCCTGTTTATGCGCTCCGCAATATCAGTCTCAGCGTTCGCAAGGGCGAAATTTTTGGTCTGTTGGGGCCGAACGGTTCTGGAAAGACGACGCTAATCAATGCGATGATAACGCTCGTTAAGCCAGAGAAGGGCAAAGTCAGGCTTCTTGGCGTAGACCCCTATGCCAACAGAGCCGTCCTGAGTAAAACGAATTATGTTCCAACAGCCAGCCGTGCGCATTGGCGGCAAACGCCGCTTGATATCCTTGTGACATATGCACGCCTTTATGGCGTAAAGAATCCGCATGAGCGCATAAGCAAATTGATAGAACGCTTTGGAATCTCGCGATTCAAGAGGCGCATGTGGTATACGCTATCAACTGGCGAGCAGGCGCGAGTGCGCATAGCGAAAGGTCTTATCAACAGCCCAGACGTACTTCTGCTGGATGAGCCTACACTCGGTCTCGACCCGAAGTCTGCTAACGCCATACGCACCGAGTTGAAGCGTATCAATCGCCAGACAAGGCTCACGATATTCCTTACAAGCCACAATATGAATGAGATATCGCAGCTTGCGCATCGCATAGGGTTCATAAAAGACGGTCGCTTGGTGCACGTGGGCAGTGTAGCCGCCATCAAGCGCCGCTATGGCAGCTTGGAGCGTTACTGGATGAGGATGGAATCATGAACAGAATGATAGCGCTTGTGGTGCGCGATTACAAAATCTTCATGACGTCACATTGGCGGCTGCTTGAGCTGCTGTATTTTCCGGTAACCACAGTCCTGATTTGGGGTGTCTTTGCCCTGTGGACGCGAGAACTCGCAAGCGCCGCAGGTACGATAGCGCTAGCAGTGAACATATTTTGGAGCTGGGCCTATACGGTCCAGACATCCATCAACATTGCCATTAATGAGGACGTATGGTCAGGAAGCGGACCTGAGATATTCGCAACAGGCATAAACAAGTGGGAATATATCGGTGCCCGTATTATGCTCTCTGCAATATTGTCGGCTATGAACATCCTAATCATAGCGGCGATTTCGCAACTTTTCGGATTTTTCGATTTCGTCGGAGCGCTTGTACCGTCTCTTGCGCTGCTCGGGGCAGTGTTCATAGCGTCCATTGGATTGGCGATGTTCGTCGCTGGCATATTTTTCACAGTTGGGACCGAGCACACATGGTTGGCATGGTCAGCTATGCAAATTTTCATCGTGCTGTCTTCGCCGCTGACTCCACCATCGGTTCTGCCAGAAGCATTTCAAGCAGCCGCGGAAGTGATGCCGTTCACAGCGCTGTTCGAGGGCGTCCGCGCAGTTTCGACTGGGCAGGCATGGTCAGCCTTTGCGCAATCAGCATTCGCGATGGCAATCGTCTACCTCTTCATAGGGCTGGCGGTCTATCACGTTGGATTCGAGCATGCACGTTGTACGGGCAAACTGGCACGCATGTTTTAGAAAAAATAGCGCCTCGGAGCGGACTCGAACCGCCGACCCTCTGGAGGCCCTTTTTCTCGCTGCGCTCCAAAAAGCGCCTGCGGAAAAATTTAACAGCCAGATGCTCTACCTACTGAGCTACCGAGGCATTTGGTTTGTGCCAGATGCTTTGCACGCAGCTCCTCAAGCCAAATGCTGAGCAGAGGCAACAAACAAGGTTTCCAGAGTCAAATATTTAAAGAACCGCTCGACGCTAATCGAGAAACGCCTTCTTTTTGAGCTTGTCGGGCAGATACGTCTCGCTCAGGAACTTGAGCCCGCGGTGCGACAGCGCTTCTATTTCTGCCTTTATGCCTTTTTCGAGCATCAGGTTTATCTCGCGCTGCCAATGAGGCTTCTTGAACCACTCGTAATTCAGAAGCTCCTTTGCACGCTTTATGTCGACGTCCTTCATCTTGATTGTGCATTTTTTCAAATCATAGGTGAATATGTCGGACGTTGTCAGGCCGATGAACTTGGCGTCCGGGCACGCGATGCGCTCGGATATGTGCGCGAGGTTCATTGAGCCGAACTTTATGACCGAATATATGTACAATCCGTAGCTGTCAGCGTCGGTCATGACATAAACAGGGAGTTTGAATTCTTGGTTCAGCCGCTGTATCAGTAGCCTGGTCCCGCGGCTCGGCTGGCCTCCTGTTCCGATGAGTATGCATTTGTGCTTCTGCCAGAACTTGTCCTCATGCAGCCGTTCGAAGCCCGCGTTCTTTTCGACAACGAGCACAAAGTCCGCATTGACTTTCTTGAATTTGATTTCTTCAACCGTAGCGGGGATGGACCAACCACCGCTTCCTAACTTAGACCAGTCTATGATATCTCCACGATCCTCTATGATGACATTGCCAGCTACAATGCCTTTGCGATCCGTCGTAAGATGCAGCTGCTCACGCAGCACATCCAAAGCAACTTCGATGTCGACAATCGTCGGGTCGCTTTCCGACTGCTCCTCGAAGGTGTTCTCGTTCGTGTCAGGCAGCGTGCGCTTGAGGTTATAGTACATATCCCTTATTGACGTGTGTATCTTCTCGTCGATCAAGCCCTTGCAGAACGCCGCAATCATGACTGTCTGCATGAACTTGCGCGCGTGCGCGACATTGAAGAAATAGCGCTTCGCAGATTTCCCTCCCAGCATAAGCGTGCCAGTCTTTTTGTCGTAGATTATGTTAGACAGCGCGCGTATAGGTATGTCTATGCTAGGGTTCTGGCGCTTCTCTATATCATCTACAAGCTTTTCGCCCATCTTTGCAAGCTTGTCCGAAACACCATCTGACATGCTGCTCACTCTTCACGCAAATTATTAATGGCAATCAGTCTTTCTCGCCATTTATTTGTTTCGTTTCTTTTTCTTCGCCGGTTTCCGTTTCGCCTCCCTCGTCAAACTTCACCTTCTCCGATATCATGCTTTTGAGCTTCTTTTCGATGTCACTCTTGGGTTTCTTTGTCAACTGCGAGAGCGCCTCAGCGACCTCTGTTGCATATCGCTCGAATATCAGGAAGCGCCGCCTAGCCTCGCCGCGCCTGCGCTTGCCAGAAAGGTAGCGGCCTAGCTCTCTGGCAGCATCCTGTATGGCAAGCTTCATCTCTTTGACTATTTCTGGATAAGGCGCTATGGCGGTTTTTGCCTCGGATATGAATGGCACCCAAACCGAGCACATGTGAACCACCAGCGCCATAGGTCCCACAGGCAGCTGTCCGCTGCTCTGCTGCAGACCGTACCTCTTCCAATCTACGTCCTTGGCGGCCTCGACTGTCGCGCAAGCGCTCGCCTGGTGCAGCAGCGGCACGCGGTTGGCAAATCGCAGAACCTGAATCGGCTGATCCGTTTGCAGGTCTCCACCATAGACTATGCCTACCTCGACGAGGAAGGGGAAACCTCTGTATACTTCAGGCTCGCGGCTTCTCACCGCAATGAACTCGGAACCTGGGAACTCGCTCTTGAGGCTCTTCTCAAGCTCGACCTTCCCTATAGGTGACAGGCAATCGGTCGGTGGCCTTTGTATTTTGACCTTTTGCATAGCGCCAAGCAATTTCTCAATCTGCTCCCGCCCCAGCTGTTTCGGATCGGTGCCCGGCTCGAGTCGGGCAACTTTGCAAATCTCCTTCGCAGTCTGAGCTCCAACAGAGCTGAACTCGTTTGTCAGGAAGCCGGCCAGCGAGCGCGACTGCGTAAGCGTGAGCAGCCGCTGCAGCGTGCCATATTCGACGCCATATGGGTGTGGCTTCATCTCCTTTGGAGGCTCTGGAAGCTTGTCAATGGTCTTTGAGAATGTCGTTTTTGTGCCATCAGGCGCAGTGTAGACGATTTTCGCGTGCGGGTTGGAGATGGACGTCTGCTTCAGATAGTCTTCGACCCAGCTCCTGTACCTGCCAATGAGGTCGAACTCAACCTTCACACCATGCTCAAAGCCGTCTTCCCACGGCTCTTCCTTCACTATTTCAGGCTCGTTCTTCTGCGTGTTCAGCAGGAGCTCGATGTAGGTGCCTTTCTTCGAGCCGGCAGTTTTTGACCACACCTTCGTGGGGCTGCCAGTTGTCAGTTGGCTGTACAGAACAACTGCCGAAATGCCGATGCCCTGTTGGCCTCGGCCCTGCTTCAGCCTATGGAACTTGCTCCCGAAAAGCAGCTTGCCGAACGCTTGCGGGACCTTCTCCTTGACGATGCCTGGTCCATTGTCCTGTATCGTGACCAAGAAGCGGTCTTCTCCTTTCTGCTTGATTTTGACGGCTAGCTCAGGCAGAATGCCCGCTTCCTCGCACGCATCCAGGCTGTTGTCGCAGGCCTCCTTCACCGCCATCAGCAGCGCTTTCGTCGGGTTGTCGAAGCCCAGCAGGTGCTTGTTCTTCTCAAAGAACTCGCTGATGGAGATGGCCTTCATCTCGCTAGCGAGCTCCTCGGCGGTCTTGGGCCTGGAGGCCACACCTTTTGCCATGATTATCCTCTTTTCTTCAACACATAACTATAGCGTTTAACCATGCTCTAACTAGAATATAAAGCATAATGCTGTAACTACTTATAAGTGGCGCAAAAATTAAAAAGGTTGGCTCGGCAGGTTATCGTCTTCTCTCTAGCCACGTCCAGACAGCGCGATGGCTGGAACCTTCTATGAGCATCTCGATTGCTTGGCGGGCCTTGTCCACCGCTTCTGGAGGGCCGATTATCGAGACTGTTTTGCCGTAGACAGAGATGTCGCAGCCGGTCAGCCGCTCTAGGTTCGCTCGTGCCTTGCCCTTCGCTCCGATGAGGCGGCTACAAACGCGCTTTAGCTCGCGCTCGCTTTTCGGGAGCTCCAAAATTTCAAGGACATTTTCCTCGCTTAGGAGCTTAAACGCCTTTTCAGGCGCAAAGCCGCGGCCGATTGCGCGAACGATGTTTTCAGCAGACATCACAGCCAACGCATCTTCGCTCTCGATCGCCACATATTCGCCAATGGATATCCGAACCCCCAGCTCTTGCTCAATCCGCTTCTTAACCACTCCGCCGCTTCCGATAAGCACCCCAAGTCGCGCCTCGGGAATCTTGATTCTGGATATCATACGCATCCAGCAGACGGCTTATATCTCCATCTTTAGAAAGCCTTTGCGCTTCAGCCAATCCACCTGAGCGGCAGTGTACTTCCAAATCGCATCGCCGTTTGTGTCGCCCTGTATTTCCCACGGCTCCACAATTATTAGGTCTCCCTCACGCATCCATACGCGTTTCCGGAGGCGTCCTGGTATCCTGCAGACGCGCATCTTGTCATCCGAGCAACGCACGCGCAATCGGTTTGCGCCAAGCATAGCTTCGACTATCCCGAACACTTCTTTACCCCGCGGCAGCCGCACGCGTTCGGTCTGCTCTATCTCCCCTTCTCGCGGTTTGTACTGACCGCGTCTTTCTATCGGCATATGTTGCTACCTCCAGGACAAATGAAGCATCCATGAGCTTATAGCGACTATCTTATCGCATAAAAGTCTCGCCACAGCTCCTTTCCGCCCTTCTTTCCGACCAGCTTGTATGAGCGGATAACTTCAAGTCGCTTCTCTTTTTGGCGCCTAAGCTCGATTTCGATTTCTCGAACAGTGGCACGGGCATCTGCCTTGCGAACAAAGTATAGATTCCAACCATATTTAAGCCGTTCTGCTCTTTTTGGCTTTCCGGCCGCAACCCTTTCGGCGAGCTCAGCGAGCTGCTCGGCGCGCTTGCCGCGTATCTGAATTACCGCCTCATGGTATCGCCCAAGCAGCTTTGTGCAACTTGTGCACTTCACGCGGCGTATGCGGACTTTTATCTGCTTTATTTCGGTCTTCGGAATGGCAGCAGGCGGCACCGTGCCCCACGCTTTGACAGTCACAATGTAATCTCCGCCGACCTTTTTTATGTCAAAATCGAGTTGCTCGACCTTTCCAAGCTTTTTTGCTGCCCGCTCGGCCGCAATCCGCAAAGCGTCTTCGAGCGGCACCATCTTCCATACGCGGTCGAAAACTGCGCCGCAGCTATCGCACACCTTCATCTCGAAAGGCCGGATTTCAAGCAGCCCATGCCGCGACGTGTAGTGCTCCTCGCAAAGTCCACCGATAGTTGCAGGCCGACCGCAGGCGGAGCATACCAGCTTTCGCATTATGCCACTCACTGCCTAACCTTTTTATAGGCAGCCAGCGATATTTCAGCTATGGAGTCTGAAGACCCAGCAAAGCCTTCTAGAAAGGAGGAAGAATACGAGCTTGTTCCTATAAGCCCCATTCGCCGGCTTGAGAAGCGCTTGGAGAAGGTTGAGCGCGCAGGCGTGCCGCTCGAATCCGTTCGTGAGCTGGTCGATGCCGTTCGGCAAAACCAGCAAATGGTTGAAGAAGTGATAAAGCTCAATACGGAGATGGTTCGGCGCGTCTCTGACCTAACAGCGTCGATATCCGAGCTGACAGCACGCGTAAATGACCTTGTGGCGCGCACAAAACTTGCTGAGGTCCCCGAAGAGAAGGAACGCCACAAAGAATTCGAGGCCAAGCTTGAAGAGCGAATCGATAAGTTAGAAAAGCGCCTCAACGCACTGATAATAGCAACGATGCCTCGCAGGCCGCGGCCAGCGCCAAGTTTTGCGCCCGCTCCTGCGCCGATGATGTAGATTGCGCTCTGTTCTGATGCTGACCAAACAATTGGAGTGATACTATAAGTAAAAAAACAAAGGTCGGATATCCTTTTGGCCCTTCTTTCCCTTTTCCGTCAGACGCCCTAATCGATGTCAGACATGTCGTCTGCACCGCTAGGCGGGCTGGGCGTTTTGCCACTGGACTTCGACGTTATGACGTCGTCGACGCGCAAGACCATGGTGGCCGCTTCTGTTGCAGACTTTATTGCTTGCGTCTTTATCTTCAGCGGCTCGGCTACGCCCAAAGACCACATGTCGGCAATCTTCGCATTAAGGACGTCGACGCCATAGTTCACCTTGCCCTGCTCATGTGCTGTGCGCAAGCTGACAAGAATGTCAATCGGATCTGCGCCAGTCGACTCCGCGAGCGTCCGCGGCACGACCTCGACAGCCTCGGCAAAGGCGTTAATTGCAAGCTGCTCGCGGCCCCCTACAGATTCCGCCCACTTTCGAAGCTGGCGCGCAAGCTCTATCTCGACGGCACCGCCTCCTGCGACCACACGGCCCACCTCGAGTGCTGAGATTATGCCCAGCACAGCATCCTCCATTGCGCGTTGCGCATCATCCACGACATGCTCTGTTCCGCCGCGGATGAGAATCGAAACAGACTTGGGGTCCTTGCAGTCGCGCACAAAAATCATCTGCTCTCCTGCTATCTTGCGCTCTTCAACGAGGCCAGCGGTGCCGATATCCTCTTTCGTGAGCTCATTCACGCTCGAAACGATGCGGCCTCCCGTTGCTTTCGCAAGCTTTTCCATGTCGCTGCGCTTTACGCGGCGTGCCGCAAGGATGCCTTTCTTCGCAAGATAGTGCTGCGCAAGGTCGTCTATGCCTTTCTGGCATATGAGAACATTGCACCCGCTCGCCGCGACCTTCTCTACCATATCCTTCAGCATCTTTGCCTCCTGGTCCAAGAACGCCTGGAGTTGGTCTGGTGACGTTATGCGTATTTCAGCGTTCGTTTCCGTGTCCTTCACTTCAAGTTCGCAATCGAGCAGTGCGATGCGCGCATCATTCACGCGCTTAGGCATGTTCGGATGAACGACCTCTTTGTCGATAACGATGCCGCGGATGAGCTCCGTGTCATCCAGCGATCCGCCTTGCTTCTTTTCGATTTTTATGTCGTCTTTGTCGACCTCAACTCTGCCGTTTCTGACCTCTGCAACTGCACGCACCGCTTCGACAGCAAGCTTTGCAAGGCTATCCATCGCCGCTTCGCTGCCTTTGCCTATCATGGCAGTCATAGCGGTCCTTTCAAGGATGTCGGCATCGTTCAGCGTGACAGGAGTCCCCATCTTTTCTAGAATCTCGAGCGCTTTAGCCTTTGCAAGCCTGTAACCCTTTATAACCATCGTTGGATGGATGTTCTGCTCAATGAGCTCTTCCGACTTCTTTAGAAGCTCGCCTGCAAGGATGACGGCGGTCGTCGTTCCGTCGCCGACCTCCTCTTCCTGCGTTTTGGCGACCTCGACAATCATCTTTGCAGCCGGGTGCTCGATTTCCATCTCTTTCAGTATAGTGGCGCCATCATTGGTGATTGTGACATCACCGATAGAATCTACAAGCATCTTGTCCATGCCTTTCGGACCTAGTGTTGTCCGAACGGACTCGGCCACAGCCTTCGCAGCCATTATGTTTCTCAGCTGCGCATCCTTTCCTGTATTGCGCAGAGTGCCTTCAGGCAAGATGAAAATCGGTTGCCCGCTCAGTTGTGCTCCTACCATGTCATACACCTCATCAAAATTCGTATACTTCCATACACAGGAAAAGTTTATAAGGTTTGTAGCAGCGGTATATCATGCTTCTGCAAAGTGTGGCAAGGATTCTCGAGCGCCACGGATTCGATTGGTGCGCATGCCGCGGCTGTTTTGACATAGCTGCGCGCAAGCGCGAGCTCATGCTTTTCAAGGTCTTGGATAACGTCGACTCTTTCCAAGAGGAGCAAGCGTGCAACCTCGCTACGCTTTCAGACAGTCTCGGTGCAGCCGTTTCGCTCATAGGGACGCACACGCGTTACGAGCGCTTGCGCGATAGCATAATATACGAACGCTTTAGCGTCCCTACGTTCACACCAGCCACGCTTGACGCGATACTCGACAGGCGTGCGCCCGCGACGTACAGAGATAGGGGTGGGCTTTTCGAAGAAATAGACCCGGTCGCGTTGCGAAAGGCAAGAACAGCCGCAGGCATCAGCCAGCAGCATCTTGCCGATGCGGTTGGTGTGACGAAAAAATCTATATACGAACACGAATCTCGCAGGATGCGCGCTCGCAGCGACGTCGTGGCACGCATCGAGAAATTGCTTGGCAAAAAGATAACGGTGCCGTTTGCGCATCCCGTTCTGAAAAGCGACAGCCTCGAGCCGTCATCCCCATTTGAGAAAACCATCATCAATCGTCTGCGCATGATAGGCTTTGAGACAGAATTCGTGGGGCAATCTCCTTTTAATATCGTAGCAGAAGAGCGTGTTCTGATAGTTTCGGATGCCGAGCAAAGCCCGCGCACGATAGAGCGCAAGGCCGCTCAGCTCGAGCAGTTCTCAGACGTCTCGCGCAAGCCGCTTGTCGTCATCTCAGAGACCGAGCCGCGCACGAACTTGCCGGCAATAACAGCCGCGGAGCTAAAGAATCTTGATGCACACGACCTGAGAAAGCTGGCAAAGAAATAGACTTTAAAGACTTGAACCCATTATTCTTCTCGTTTATTGGGCCGGTAGCTCAGTGGTAGAGCACCAATTGCAAAGCAATTTGTGCTGCAAGTGTTTGTCTTATATGGCAGCTGAGCTTGCCCTAGGTGAAATCGTACAACTCCATCTGGGGGTCGAGAGTTCGATCCTCTCCCGGCCCACTGGCAAAATGAAGATAAAGCTAATATCAGCGAGCTAGCAGCTATTGGTAAAAATTAAATCTACCCCTGATATTCCGCAACGCCTTCGCGGAAGTTAAGCTTTAGCCATCCGCGCGAGAATTTTGTACACAAGCCTGTTGCAACAGTTTCAAATTCTTTCCAGAATGTCCACAGGTCAGCAAGCCACTTGGCAGTTTCCTCGATATCAGGCCGTATCGTGAGAAGATTGTTCCTCCACCGCAGCGATTGTATTTTTTTGTACAGCTCAAAAGTCGATTGCTCCTCCTGCGGTGTCATCATATTGCGCTCGATGACATGGCAGTGGTGCATCGACCATAGCAGCGGCTCGATTACGCGTTCTGTGAAATCAAAAAGCTTGTTGGAGACTTCGTTCCTTATATCATGAAGGTCTACGCCGTCATCAATTTCAAACTGAAATGCGCTCTGAAGCGCATCCAAGTGGGGAAGTCTAAACTTTTCTTGCAATCTTTTGTAAGAATCGAGCATCGCCGTCATTGAGTCAGACTACAAAATCAAACTATAAAAGCTTTCTCGCCCACTCGCCACGATTTTTCGCGGAATTTTGCAAAGAAAAAAGTTATACCTAACGGTAAAATGCACGAAAAAATCATAATTTCGGTTTAAAAATGCTCGCTTATTCACTTATTATAACAGAAAGGGCTCGTAGTCCAGTACCAATCCCTTTCTTCAAAGAAAGGTCTTGGTGAACCCCAAAGGAATTCTTTGAGGGTACAAAAGGCAATGGTAAGACGTCGCTCTCACATCCAAGCGAGGCGTGCGCGCAAGGAAGCTTGCGACCGCAGCAAGCTAGCCGAGCGCGGAAGAGCCGCGTCGCGTGGTAAGTGCAGCGAAGATCGGCGGTTCGAATCCGCCCGGGCCCATCAAGCGAGGCGTGCGCGCAAGGAAGCTTGCGACCGCAGCAAGCTAGCCGAGCGCGATAGACTCCGAAGCACTCCGTCCGGCCTCATTCTATTTGCATGAAATAGGTTCGAGTTTTCGCTTAAGAACTTTTTTTGCTTTCGTTATATGCATGAAAGCCACGGCAGTCGCAAACGCGAACATCGCGCTTGTCAAATACTGGGGCAAGCGCGACAAAGAATTGATTCTCCCGCACAACGGCTCGATTTCGATGACGTGCGACGGTCTTGCCACGACGACGACCGTAGAATTCTCAGCGCAGTACGACAAGGACACGATTACAATCAACGACCAGGAGCTTGCCAAGGACGAGAAAGATATCATGGCGCACATCGAGCGCATACGCAAGCTCGCGGGAATAACCGACAAAGCGCGCGTTGTGAGCGAATCAAACTTTCCCGTCGCAGCCGGTCTAGCGTCAAGCGCATCAGGCTTAGCGGCATTGAGCATGGCAGCAGCAGCGGCTGCGGGCCTCAATCTGAACGCGCGCGAGCTTTCAATCCTTGCGCGGCAAGGCAGCGGTTCCGCCTGCCGTTCGATCTTCGGCGGGTTTGTTGAATGGCAGCGCGGCACAGCAGCCGATGGCTCGGACAGCCACGCTGTGCAGATTGCGGACAAGCTTCACTGGCCAGAGTTCCGCATGATCACGACAATCGTTACAGAAAAGAAGAAACCGGTCTCGAGCAGGGCAGGCATGGCCCAAACGGTCGCGACCTGCCCGTACTATGAAGGCTGGCTTCGCACTGTCAACGATGACTTGGCGAAGGTCCGCGCGGGCATCCTGAACAAAGACTTCGAGCTTGTCGCAAGCGTCGCCGAGTTCAACTGCCTGAAGATGCACGCGACGATGATGACGACGCAGCCTCCAATAATATATTGGATTCCCGCGACTATGGAAATCATCCACGCCGTCCGACAGATGCGCGAAGAGGGGATAAAGGCTTACTTCACAATCGACGCAGGCCCGAACGTCAAGGTCATGTGCCTCGCGCAAGACGAAGAAACCGTCAACAGCCGCCTGCTCGAGCTCGATGGCGTGCAGAAGACGATAGTGTGCAGGCCTGGAGATGCCGCGCAGCTAATTAATAAGCATCTGTTCTGACATGGCAATGGAAGCGCTTGCACTCCGTTTTGGGGAATACCTTTCCCAAAGGGATTTGTCATGATTCAGCACGATACCGTCACGCTCGTCATAGAGAAAGATGGAAAGTTTCTGCTTGGCAAGCGGCTCAACAGCCCCGAGAAGGGCTGCTGGTGTACGCCAGGCGGCCACATCGATGCCGGCGAGAGCCCGCTCGAGGCCGCAAAGCGCGAAGCCGCCGAAGAGGTCGGCGAAGTCGAACTCGAGCCAAAACCGCTCTTCGATTTCATTCATGATGTGCGTGTCGGCCATCGCCACCATGCGTATGTTTTCCGCGGCCGACCGCGCGGCAAAATAAGAGCTGGCAGCGACATCGGCGAAGTTGGATGGTTCACGCTAGAGCAGATAGCAGCGCTTGATGTCGCACACTACACGAACATAATTTTCAACCGCATGTTTCCGGACGCATCGTCGAGGTGCGATTAAATGAAGCCCGAACAGCTGCAGAAAATCGAGGCACTTGCCAAGTCGGAAACGGCGAACCCAGCTTCCATAACTCACGCCTTCGACCACCTGCACCGCGTCGCAGAAGGCGCAGCATGGTTCGTCCGCGTGAATGGCGGAAACGAAGAGCAGCAGCTGCTCGCGCGCGCAGCCGGCCTGCTGCATGACATCATCAGGCCGCCTACGCAGAAGATAGACCACGTCCTTGCCAGCACCGCGCGGGCCGAAGAGATACTGAAAGGGATGGGCTGTAGCGATGCCGACAGAAAAGCCATACTTCAGGCAATCCGCGACCACGGCGGCGCGCAGGCGTGGAGCTCGCCGCTGCATGAGAGCGTCTTCTTCGCAGACAAGGTGTTCGAGCAGGCCGGAGCGTTCGTTGCATTCCGCCGCGGAGCATGGATGGCCGAGTCGCGAGACGTAGACCGGTCGAGCACGAGTATGGCGGACGCGACGATTGCTCACTACGAAAGAAGAATAGCCAGTATGCAGTCGCACACCTTCTCTCCAAGGTTTTCCCGAATCGTCAGCTATCAGATGAAATTGATTACCGACTTTTTCGACGCACTTAAAGCAGGCCGGCCATGGGCAGCACGCATCAATAAAGCAGCCTTTGAGGCAGGCAAGGCGCGCACCCCGCTCGAAGATTTTATCCGCGGTTATAGGCCCGCGTATGCCGAAGACCTAAGCTACAGGGAAGAGGCGATCGCCTACATCGAAGGTCGTTTGTGGGGAAGGTTCGAAGCGATGATTAGAAGATAATCGCAACGATAAGATCTCGTGTTCTGGGCTCGTTGTCGAAATCTATAAGCACAATCTGCTGCCATGTCCCTAGTAGCAATTTGCCATTTTCAAACGGAATCGCAAGCGATGGACCAATCAAGCTCGACTTGATGTGCGCAGCGCCGTTTTTGTCGTTCCACGCCTTGTGGTGATCCCAATCCGCATTGGTCGGCGCAATCTTTTCTAGGGCATTTGGGATGTCCTTCTTAAGGCCGGCTTCATACTCCATCGTTGTCACAGCAGCTGTGGAACCTGGCACGAAAACAACCGCACAGCCATTCTTTGCTTCAGACTTTGCTACGGCCGCAGCCACCATGTCGGTGATGTCCACGATGTCAGTTTTGCCTTTGGTGCGAATCGAGAACTTCAGCACTTTTGCCATATTGGAAAAGCGTACGCTATCTATTTATTCCCTGCGAACGCCCTCTGCGCCCAGCTCCGCCTCCCAGGGCTCGAAGCCAAGAGAAGAAATCGTTTGTCTGAGCAACCCTTTGTCGGAATGCCAGCACAGCATCGTGCCGCCTCCGCCTGCTCCGCACAGCTTTGCGGCGCCGCCGATGCCACGCACAACCTCGGCAATCCTGTCAATCGTAGGCGTTGATACGCCAAGTTCAGCAAGCAGCTGCTGGTTCCTGTT
>JAWCMQ010000005.1:0-20509 GCA_039091255.1 Candidatus Aenigmatarchaeota archaeon | reverse complement strand
TAGCATCGTGCCGCCTCCGCCTGCTCCGCACAGCTTTGCGGCGCCGCCGATGCCACGCACAACCTCGGCAATCCTGTCAATCGTAGGCGTTGATACGCCAAGTTCAGCAAGCAGCTGCTGGTTCCTGTTTATGATCTCCTTCATGCGAGCATAATTGCGGGCCTTAAGGACAGTCTTCATCTCGTAGCACAGCTGTCCGATTTCCTTCATGCGCGGCTTCCTATAATTTTCATCAAGGTTTCTGACGGCCTGGACAAGCTCACCAGTAGTCCGCTCTGGCATACCTGTCCACAGCAGGACAAACCCATCTATCGAGTGCGGAATCTCTTCATTTAGCGGCATGATGATGTTCTTAGGTTGCGCCTTCTGGAACCAAACGAGCCCGCCGAAGCAGCACGCACTGTTGTCGCCGCCGCTGGGCGTTCCGTGGTTGATGCACTCAAGCTTGTAAGCCAAGTCGTTGATTTGCTCGCGCACAAGTTGCTTGCCATAAGCTGCTTGAATGGCGGCAACCAAACCCACCGATAGGGCAGAGCTGCTGCCAAGACCAGAGCCGATAGGAATATCGGATTTTATGCTTATAGAAACGCCACCATCGATGCCAAGCTCACGGAGAACAATTCCGATTGCAGCTTTTCTGAAATTCCACTTATCCGCCCGCATGAGCTGGAAGAGCGGAGAAAAATCTTTCTTAGCGAGTCCATCTTTCCACAGCGCTTGCACATCCTTAGCAAAATCAACAGCTTCTGAGATTTCGTATGTCCTGCTGCCAAAATCTGCGGAGTAGATTTCTATTTTATCCGACTTCTCCGCGCTAACCACGCAACGCCTGCCAACAGCCGCGATCATTGCAGGTTCGCCATACACAACAGCATGCTCGCCAATGAGATGAACTTTTCCTGGAACGGAATAGGACGGCATGGCAACACTTATGCTTTCTCTACAACTGTTACATAAAGCATTCCGGAATCATCTACAAGACGCTTGGGATTTGCCATAACAAAAATTCAAAATTTACTTAAACGTTCGGCGTCGCAAACCGTATATAAGCTTTTGTTTGAATCTTTTGCTATGCCGCACGTCAGCGCGCCCGGCAAGATGTTCCTCGCAGGCGAGTGGGCTATTCTTGAGTCTGGCAACTCCGGGCTTGTCGGAGCCGTGAACAAGCGCGTTCACGCTCAAGTCGAAGAGCGCCCCTCGGAAGGGCCGCAGCCCGTTGTCAGCATCACGATAGACGATTTCAGCATCAAAGACAGGAGGGCGCAGTTCGACGGCAAGCACCTGCTGTTTTCGCCCGAGCTGAGCGAAGCCGAGCAGCCCCAGTTCAAGTTCATCAAGGAAGCGATTGAAACCGTGCTGCAGTACATACAGCCCCAGATGTCCGTGAAACCATTCGCAATCAGGACGTGGGGCGAGCTTTCGCAGATAGAAGTCGACGGTCAGACGAAAAAAGTCGGTTTTGGCTCAAGCGCTTCAACCGTCGTAGCGACCATAGCAGGCATCATGGAGCTTCACGGCCTTCATCTCGAAAAGCACAAAGAGCAGATATTCAAGCTAGCCGCCGCCGCGCACTACTTCGCGCAAGGCAAGCTTGGCAGCTGCTTCGACATAGCCGCCTCGACGTACGGCGGCGTCTTCAGCTATGTAGCGCCAGACCTGAAGGCAGTCGCCGAGCAGATGGCGGTAAAGCCTGTCAAGGCAGTCGTGGAGAGCCGCTGGCCGCTGCTGCAGATACAGCCTCTCGATGTGCCCGATGATTTTAATCTCGCGGTCGGCTGGACGAAGACGTCCGTGAGCACGCCGGACATGATAAAAGCGATGAACATCTGGAAAGAGCAAAATAAGGGAGCGTACAGCGCCGCGATAGAGCGCATAGCCGAAGTGGTAGACCTTATGATACAAGCATGGAAGCTTAAGGACCGCGAGCGCATACTCAATCTTGTGAAGCAGAATCGTGCGGCCCTAGCAGAGCTGACGAAGCTCAGCGGCGTACCAATCGAGACGGATGACCTGCGCAAGCTTGCAGAAATAGCGGATCAGAACGGCGCAGCTGGAAAACTAAGTGGCGCAGGCGGCGGCGACTGCGGAATCGCATTTTGCTTCGGCGAACGCGTTGCAGAGGCTGTCAAGGCTGCTTGGCAATCCGCTGGACTCTGGCCTCTCGACGTCGCGCTCGACAGGCAGGGCGTGCGAGTTGAGAAACAATAAAGTAAAGGAAAGAAGTTGGCATTTTCTTAAAACACGCCGCAAGAGATCTGTTGCCATCAGCTATTAACAGCCACCAATGTGGCGCCATTCAGCGCATTCAGCAAAATAAAGAGAAACTGCATCCGGCCGGATCTGAGCTTAAGTAGGAACTCATTGCTGAGTTTTGCGCCGCAACGCCGCTGAAGCTTCAGCGGTGAGCCGCGCAAACTACCTAGGCTGGGTTCTTCGCCCTAGCCGACTCATGCCACTCTCGGCCAAAACGTTGTCCGCAGCAAAGCAGCCTTATACTTATCGTATTCAGGTCAGCATTTGCTGCCGCCTAACGCATTACAGGCACGCAGGCATGGATCCCAAGTTGCTCTCCGGTCGGATTCGCTCCTTTTCGAATCTAGGCTCAGATTCATTAGGGATTTTCAGGTACAAGCTTCCGCCCACCTGTACGCAAACCGAAGCTTGCTACAAGCGGCTTTCGCTTTGCACCGAACCAAGCACGAAGCTTGTTCTCCTGAAACCCTTCTGAGTTGCCCTCCGAAAAGGACTGTATCTTACGTCAAAGAAGCGGTATATAAGGTTTTCGTTAATTCGCAAAACAGTTGAGGAAAAATTTTCCAAATTTTGTAGGTTAGAAATGTAGGATATTGAAAATTACTTCACCAACGCCTTCGCCTGCGTCACGACATCTGTCCAATTCGGAATAGCAGGCCTTTTAGCAGAAAGGATATCACGCACCGTGACAATGTGCGCACTCAGAAGCTTTGCTTTGGTCATCAAATCAAGCTTCAGCATCGTAACGGGCCATATCTTCTGGGCTTCCACAAGCCGCTCCAGCCCAAATTCGCCAGAGCGCCAACCCGTCATGCGCACAGCTTTTGCAGCAGCATAAGTCTTTGCATGCTCTGAAAATTTCGTGTTGGTCCATATCCACGCACCGGTCCATTTGTACTTGTTTTTGCGGTCGAAGAAACCATCCCGCAAGTCTTCAAGCCGAGCCTGTACCTGTAATGCAACGTCAAGCCCGCACCAACGATGGGGGTTGAAATGCCTCTTGCACTCAACAAGCCATGTTTCATCGCCTTTTTGGGCAACAACATCGACCTGATGCTCGACTGAGCGGCCTTGGATGACCTGGTTCCAAGCGCATTTCCAGCCATGCGCTTCAAGCACGGCTTTGGCATAGCGCTCGAAAGACTCAGAGTCGAGGTCAGCAATGGCATCGCGAAGCCCAAACAGCGCAGCGGAGCGGGGGTTGCGCTTCTCCATCTCGTCCATTACAAAGTCGTAAATCTGATGAGTCGTAGAGCCATCAGGCAGCGTGCGCTCGGCATGCTCAGCGATTTCCTTGGCAGTGCGCGTGTCAAGGCCCGCCCGTACGCACGTTTCTACTATCTTACCTCGGTCGAACGCGACCCTGCTGCCGTCAGATTTTATGACAAATTTTATCGCGATGCTCCCACCCGCTCTTTATGCCTGTGCCTCAATTCGATTAGCAGCCTTTCCATGAGGTTGTGGACCGTGAAGCCGGTCAGGCAACCGCGCTCATCGAACCTCCCGCCATGGCCAAACGTGCGGCCTGCCAGGTAAATCATGAACGGCACAGGTCCGAAGATGTGCTCGCCAGACTTGCTGGAAGTCGCATGGTCTGTGGCGATGACGATGTTTATGTTTCTTAGATGAAGAAGCCACGAGCAGACTTCGCGGTCTATGCGCTCGAGAAATGCTCGTTTCAGCTTCGCGTCCTTGTCATGCGATGCCGAATCCGTGCCTTTGATGTGAAGCAGGACGAAGTCGTAGTGCTTGAGCGCCTCAATAGCTCCACGCATCTTGGCGCCCAAGTCCGTGTCTGTCTTGCCTGTTGCGCGTTTGACGTCGGCAACCTTGATGCCTAAGTAGCGAGAAATGCCTTTGACGACGTTCGAAGCAGCTATGCAGCACGCGCGAACGCCCCAGCGCTTGCCGAATGATTCGATTGCGCGATGCTGGCCAGCACCGCGAAGCAGGATATAGTTGGCAGGCAGCTTCCGCATGCTGTTGATGGCACTCTGGGATAGCCGCTCATGCGCCCGAACGGACCATTCGTTCAAAATTTCTGCTGTGCGCCGTGATGCCGCATCATCCCTTGTCGGCTTTATCGGCTGCGGCTCAGCTGCGCCGACATCAGAATCGCTGACAGCCGCGCTTAGCCGCCCTTTCAGCGGAGTCAGTGCAAGTACTCCGCGGTGACCGTGCGAGCGGTAGAATGTTGCCCGAACGCCGCCGATGTTCATGCTGAGGAGTTTTGCAAGCTCATCAAGCCCTCGCTCATCGCGCCCTGCGCGGCGATCAACTATTTTCAAATTTTTGTCAACAGTAGCAAAATTAGCCCGCACATAGACCGCTCGCCTGTTGGGCTTCAGCCCGATGCCGAGCGCCTCGAGGTAGCCGCGGCCAGGCGTCTCATCAGCGCCATATCCGAGCAGCTGCAGTGTTCCCAGTTCGGATAGGGAACGCAGATTATAGCCAGGCGGAGCCTTCGGCCCTTCCCACATGCCGCACAGCGAGTTGCGCGCAAGCAGGTCGAGGTTCGGCATCTTAGCGGTCATCAGCGGCGTGTCGGTTCCTTCATCCGCCGCGCCATCCATTATGACAAATAGGACCTTTGGCTTACTCATAGCTTATCACGCCGTGGTCTATTTTCTCTTTGACTATTCTCTGGGTCTTGGTCGATATGGCATAGCCGACGTTCTGGCGGGCAAGCGCAGCTGCCTGCCGCAACTTGGCAGGCCGCTCAGCATAGATCGTATAAAGCAGCTCACCCTTTCTCACGCTCTCGTGTAGCTTCTTGTTGAGGAGTACGCCGGCGTACGCATCCTTCGGTGCGCCGGCAAGTCGAGCGATTTGAACAAGCGTGCGGTTGCTGATGTAAGTGATATGGCCGGCAGCGGGGGACTTTATCCTCAAGCGCTTTGCCTTCTTTTCAACAGCGATGTCAGACGGCTTTATGTCTGCGCGGCCGCCCTGCGCAGCTATGATTTGGCGCAGCTTTGCTTCCGCGCGTCCGCTTTTCAGTATCCTCAGTGCGGTTGCACGGTTTCCGCGCTTTACCATGCCGAGCAGGATGGCTGCAAGCGAGATCGCTTTGTCGACAAGGTCGCGAGGTGCTTCATCAGGCCGCATAATTGCCTGCAGGGCCTCTCGGGCTTCGAGCGCGGGTCCTATCGCCATGCCAATCGGCTGGTCTGCATTCGTGATTGCGCATTCGACGCGCATGCCAAGCTTGCGCCCCACAGATATGAACGCCTGCGCAAGCCTCTCAGCCTCCTCACGCGTCTTCATCTTGGCCTCAGGTCCGGTCGGAAGGTCGATTATGACGCACTTTGAGCCGACGATTTTCTTCTTGGCAAGCACGGACGGGACAATCAGAGGGTCCAGTGCCAGCGGCCGCTCTATCTGGATGAGAAGGTCGTCTGCAGGTGCGAGCTTTAGCGCTCCGCCCCAGATTATGCAGCCGCCCACCTTGCGAACGACCTCGTCGACTTTTTTCGGATGAATGGCCACGGGCATCAGGACCTCGGCGCGATCGGCTGTGCCTGCGGGGTCTGTTATCGCTCGCGAGCTGGTCTTCGGTATCGTTAATCCCGCAGCCGCGACTATGGGGACCAAAAGTAGCGTCGTCTTGTCCCCCGGGATTCCACCCGCTCCATGCTTGTCCACGACCACGCCCGGAAATCTCAGCCGTTCGGCGCTCGTCTCAACGAGCGCTTTTGAGAATGCAAGGTTCTCGTTAAGAGTGAGGCCGTGTATGTGCAGTGCTGTGACAAGCGCCGCCTGCTCGAGGTCGCTGAGGCTTCTCGCGACGATGTCGTCGATGATGGTGCGGATTTCTTTGTAGCTCAGCTCACCGCCCTCTATTTTTTTGCGGATGTATTGCTTTGATGCGAGTTCGGGCCTCGGCTTGGCATCGACTACGTCGCCATCGCGAAGCCGCATCAAGTCCCTAACCTCGGCATAAACGTATATGTTGCCTCGGCCGACGAAGCGTGACGTCATGTTGACAAGGACGGTTAGGCGAGCACGGCCTTTTTCTAGTATTATGCGCTCAAGGGGGTGTACGCCGAGCTCTCGAGCATCTTCTTCGTTGATTATTGCTATCGTCTTGCCGCCAGCATCAAGGTCAAGGCAGCGAACTCGAAGCTTCATTTCAACCACGGCGGATGAGCTTAACGATCTCTTTCGGGGTTTTTATTCCACCCTCTGTCACGACAGCTTTAACGTATCTCCATGGCGTGACGTCGAAGGCCGGATTGCGGACTTCGACACCTTTGATAGGGCGCAGCACCTCGCTGGCTGGGCGCTCTTCTATGACCAGCTTTTTGCGCCTGTCAAGCTTTAGCGTATCTGCTGCAACATAATACGGCTTGCCGTGCGCAGCAGCCGTCAGCGCAAGCACAAGCGTTCCTATTTTATTGACGTTCCCTTCACGTCGCATGGCATCGGACCCCGTTAGCACGAAATCAACGTCTGGCATGAAGTGCCCAACGGCGCTGTCGCCAATCAGAGTGACAGGTATTCCAGCATCGCGCAGCTCTTTTGCTGTGCGGATTCCTTGGCGCGCGGGCTCCGTTATCGTTGCGATAACAGAAACGCGCTTGCCGGCGCGGCTCGCCGCCTCTATGATAGACAAAGCCTCTCCAGAATGGCAGTGCGTCATTATAACGCTACCACTCTTGACAAGCTTTGTGCCGTTCTTTGCGATAAGTTCGCGCGAAATCTGCAGCTTCTTGATGAGCCATCTTACCGTAGAGGCGGCCGGCTTCTTTTCTATAATCTTAAGGCAGTTGTGCAGGACGACAGCTGTCGGTCTCGTACGTTCTATCTCAGCGGCTGCCCGCTTGAACGCTCTGCCGAACGTCGGGTCGTATGCCTCTAGAAACAGCAGACTCTGGATAGCTATTTGCTTTGCGCCTTGTATCCTAAGCGTTTTTAAATCATGGATAAAAGCCTGCAAATCACGTCGCATAATCCGATATGTCGCAAAGGCAACATAAAGATTGTTTTTATAACACGCGGTGCTCCAAAGGTTTAAAAGTCGAAATAACAAAAGTGGAGCTATGAAGCCAGCAAAGGTCTTGGCCGCCCTTGTTAAGGATGAGCCACTGAACATAGACGAGCGCTTAGAAAAGCTTGAGCGGGAGACGAACATGCGGTTTCAGCAGTTCGAGGAAGCGCTTGGTGTTTTCAAGGATCTTGTTGTAAAGCTTCATGATGAAAAGGAGCGGCTTCAAGCCGAAAACGCTTCACTCAGAGAGTCGCTCAGCAGAGCGGCGGTTAGTATAAAAGACGCCGTAGCCAAGCCGCTGGTGGACGCAGGAGAGCAATTCATCGAGCTGCTCGCGGACAGCAACAACGGCCATCAGCCCGGCCATAAGGTCCTCGGAAACCCGAATCATGTCGGCTACGACCCCAATTCAGATGAAGTTGCCCGCACGATTGCTTGGATGCGCGAAAAATTCGGTCTCCCGCCTGCGCAGAAAGCCGTGAGGAAGGCAAAAACGAAAAGGCGCGGATAACTATTTCTTATCGATTTTCTTAACGCACAAAGGATAGCAGATTTCGAAAAGCATTATCGCTCCGATTATGACGTTAAGCCAGAGGAACATTCCTGCTCCAATCTCGGCCGAATAAATTGCCAGCAAGATTGCTCCGATTAGCGAAACCACCGAGAACCTGAGGTCTAGGAGCGATTTGTGCGCCTTTATCGCCTCAAAAGTCTCGAATGCCCAGGCGCCGAGTATGAGCAGACCTCCGCTAAGGCCCACGATTTCCACAACCTCGGCCGCAAGCACGCTACGACCCCCTTTTCATCAGCGTATAGATTCCAGCGCCAGCCATGATTATGACAATCTCGAGCAAAAGGAGGAGTGGCTCGAAATAGAGCAGCATCAATCCTGAGCCCGCGGCGCCCATCCCTGCCAGCACGGGAAACCGCCCGATGTTCAGCGGCGATTTGAATGGCCGCCGCGCCTTCGGCTTTGTATAGCGCAGCCATATGAGTGAAAGGTTAACGAACAAGTACACAATGAATATTCCAAGATCCGTTAGCAGAGCGACAACCTTTATTCCACCGAGCGCCATAGCCGCGAGCGCAAACAGCCCTACTAGCCAAACGGCCGCATATGGCGTTCCCCTACGCCCGACTCGTGCGCACACAGGCGGCAGCGAGCGCTGGCGTCCCATTCCATAGATTATGCGAGATGCCGTTATCATCGTGATTAGCACAGTGTTTGCAGTCGCGAACAGCGCAAACAGCGAAAGAAGCTGCCCGCCAGCCGCACCCCACACGCCTTTTACGGCGTCGGCCAGCGGCGCAGAGCTCATCGACAGCGCATGCCATCCTATTGCGCCGACAGCCGAAAGCGAAACGAGCATGTATATCGCAGTGGAAATCAGCAGAGCCAGCAGCAGCGCGCGCGGCACAGTCTTTGTAGGCCTTTTCGTTTCTTCCGCGATGTTTGCGACCTCTTCAAACCCTATGTATGCGAAGAAAACCAGCGCAGTTGCGGCCATAATGCCACCGAAGCCTGCACCTGGAGGCATCTCCAAGAAGTCTATGCTGTGGCCGTTTGAAAAGAGCCATACTCCAGCCAATATAACCAACACAAGGCCTAACGTTTCGGCCGATGAGGCGATTATGTTGAACCTGGCGGAAACCTTTATGCCCCACCAGTTAAGGAGCGATAGCGCTATGATAAGCGCCGAAGCAAAAGCAACTGGCGTCCCGAATCCGACTATCGCAGAAAGGTATCCGCCGAATCCAAGCGCAACTGTCGAGGCCGCGACTATTGTCGTGATAACCATAAGCCAACTTACGACAAAAGATAGCATCGGCTTGCCAAACGCCTTTTGCGTGTAGACATATTCGGCCGCTGCGCGAGGAAACATGCTTGAAAGCTCTGCATAGCTGAGCGCGCTGAAGCCAGCAATAAGAGCAGCAATCGCAAAAGCAATCCACAGCGCATTGCCTGCGATGCCAGCTCCGACTCCGATGAGCGCATAGATCCCGGCTCCAAGAATGACCCCTACGCCATACAGGGTGGCTTCAAACAGCCCAATTTCGCGCTTGAGCTTGTATTCTGGCCTAAGGTGGTGGATGCGCTTGTGAATTTTGTACATCTGACTATTTTCGAATTTATGTATTAAAATACCAACCGCAAATGATTCTCATGACTAAACCCGACTTCAGCAAGAAATTCAAATTTCTCGAGGAGATTGCAACAGCCGACGTCGCATTTGAGGCCTACGGCTCAAGCGAGGCAGAGCTTTTCGAGAATGCAGCCCTCGCTGTAGAAGAGACGATGGTCAGAACGGCTGACGTTAAGGCGAAGATAAAGAAAAAAATTGAGCTGGAAAGCGATGAGCTCGACAAGTTGCTTTTCGATTTCCTCTCTGAGCTAGTTTATTTCAAGGATGCGGATGCGCTGCTTTTCTCATCGTTCAAGGTCAGCATAAAAAGTAACAGGAAATTCAGACTTTCAGCCCAGGTTGCTGGCGAGCGTATCGACCCAGCTCGCCACGAGCTGCGCAATGACATAAAAGCAATCACATGGCACATGTTCAAGGTCGAGCGCACGCCTAAGGGCTGGATGTGCAGAATTATAGTCGACGTTTAAATTGTTTGTATTTCAGATAAAGAGGTGAAAATGGAATATGCCGGAAGAAGGGCGCGCGGCAGAATTTGTCAGGCCACCGCTGAAAAAGGTCAGCGATGTATGCTGGGAGATAGAGCCATCCTTCAAGCCCGGTATGCGTGTGCCTGCGCGCGTTTATGCGACCAAAAAGTTGCTTGAAGAGATGGACGTCGGAGTCTTTGAGCAGATAACGAATGTTGCTTGCCTGCCGGGAATCCAGAAGCACGCCATCTGTATGCCCGATGGGCACTGGGGTTACGGCTTCCCGATTGGCGGCGTTGCAGCCTTCGACACCAAGACCGGGGTGATATCGCCAGGGGGGATAGGCTTCGACATAAATTGTGGCATGCGCCTTATTCGAACCAACATGGTAATCGAGGACATCCGACCGAAGCTCAAAGAGCTCGTGGATACCCTTTTCAAGACAATACCAGCTGGGGTGGGTGCCCGTGGTGCAATCAAGCTTACAAAAGCCCAGCTCCGCGAGATTATGCTCGCGGGCTCAAAGTGGGCAATCGAGAACGGCTACGGCTGGTCTGAGGATCTGGATCACACGGAAGACTACGGCGTTATAAAGGGCGCAGACCCCGAGAAAGTCAGCGCCAAAGCGCAGTCGCGTGGCATAGAGCAGCTCGGAACGCTGGGATCAGGAAACCATTATCTTGAAGTGCAATACGTTGAGCGCATATTCGACCCGGAGCTTGCCAAGAGATGGGGCATCTTTCAGCAAGGTCAGATTTGCGTAATGATACATTGCGGGTCGCGCGGCTTTGGTCACCAGGTCGGCACGGACTACCTCAAAGTTTTTGGCGATGCTATGAAGCGCTACGGTATTACAGTCCGCGACCGCGAGCTCGCATGTGCACCCTTCTCATCGAAAGAGGGCCAAGATTATTTCCACGCCATGGCATGCGCAGCAAACAGCGCTTTTGCAAACCGCCAAGCCATTGGAGCCATGACGCGCCGCTGCTTCGAGAAAGTCTTCAATCGAAGGGCAGAAGACATGGACATGGCGCTAATATATGATGTTGCTCACAACATAGCAAAAGTTGAGCAGCATGACATAAACGGCAAGCTTATCGATGTTGTCATGCACCGCAAAGGCGCGACACGCTGCTTTGGTCCGCATAGGCCTGAGCTGCCCGCCGTTTATCAGCCAACAGGCCAGCCAGTGATAATCGGAGGCTCAATGGAGACAGGCTCGTTCTTGCTAGTGGGAACCGAAAAAGCAATGTCCGAAACATTTGGAAGCACAATGCACGGTTCGGGGCGCACGATGTCTCGGGCAAAAGCCAAGCACACCGTGCGCGGCTCGGAGCTTCAGCAGCAGATGCACAAGCGCGGCATATACGTCAAGTCTGTAACGATGTCCGGACTTGCCGAAGAAGCAGGCCTCGCGTACAAAGACCTTAACGAAGTTGTCGAAACAATGGAAATCGCTGGAGTTTCGCGCAAAGTCGTTTCGCTCAAGCCGCTCGGCAACATTAAAGGCTAAGGCAAGCAAATGTTTCTGATGAGAAACCATCGAAGAGCCGACGCAAGGCGCGCACTAAGAGCGTTTAGCGTGGCAGCCCTTTTCAACGACCTCGGATCCGATTCTGTGCGCCCTTTTTGGCCAGTCTTTGTCACCAGCGTTCTTGGCGCACCTGTGGCATTGCTGGGCATGCTTGATGGTATGGGAGAGCTGGTATCATATGGAAGCAGGTTCCCATCTGGATGGCTTTCCGATAGGATTAGAAGGCGAAAGCCGCTCGTCTGGCTTGGCTACATGCTAGCAGGGTTCGCTCGCATCGGCTACGCCCTGTCGCCATCAGCGTCGTGGCTTTTCCCGTTCAAGGCGATGGACAGGCTTGGAAAGTTACGCGACCCGCCACGTGATGCGCTGCTGGCAGATGTTACGCCACAGAAGCAGCGAGGCCTGGCATTCGGATTTTTGGCATCGATGGACAACATCGGCGCAACGCTGGGCCCGATTCTCGGTATTGTACTCTTCGCAATGCTTGGTTACAGGGGACTTTTTGCGGCAGCCGCCATTCCTAGCATAATCGGCGCAGTCGGAATAATGTGGCTTGTCCACGAGCACAGGCCGAAACCTCTCAGAATCAAGAAAAGAGCGCTCGGTAAACGGTTCAGGACGCTGACTCTGCTTTCTGCAATGTTCGCGCTCGGTTGGGTGTCGGTTTCCTTCATGGTCCTTCACGCTACCTCGCGTGAAGGGGTGCCGCTCATTATGTCTCCAGCGCTGTTCATTGTAATGTCGCTTCTTGCATCACTGGCAAGCAGGTGGATGGGACGCGTGTCAGATCGCATCGGGCGAAGATTGGCTCTTATAGCATCGTATGCCCTATACCCGCTTGTTGCAGCAGGCTTTGCTTTAGCGCATATGGCAGAGCTTTCGGGCACGAGCGGTATTGTTATGTCGGTCGCGCTGTTCGCAGCTTATGGCGCCCATTACGGCTCGATGACAGCAATCCAGCCAGCATATGTAACGGAAACCGTACCATCGGCAAGCCGCGCATATGCAAGTGGGCTTTTCCAGTCGCTATTCGGCATCTCAGCTTTTGCCGCGTCGATCATCGGCGGCCTCCTTTGGGACGTCATCTCACCCGCCGCAGCATTCGGCTACGGATTTTTGGTATCGCTCGCATCGCTTCTCATCATGGCAGTATGGCTGGAATAGAATCGAGCATAAACTCTTCATCGATAAAGCGCGCGGCACCGGTGCGCGCCGCACTGCTTTCTCAGAGTGTTGTCAGTGTGAGCTTTGCATACGGATAGCGCGCTTGCGCTTAGCGCAAGCTCGTTAGGTTACACTCCGCACGTCGAGCAGCCGCCGCTGAATTCGGCAGAGACTTTTATCGCCCCTTCCGATGCGGATGCCATATTAGCGGATTGCTCGGCCTGATTGACCGGAGTGATTATCTGGACAGATTTGCTGCCGTCGCGGTATATCGTAATGCCCTTACATCCAAGTTGGTATGCAAGCACGTACGCCTTTTCGACATCATACGGAGTGGCGATGCTCGGAAAGTTTATCGTTTTCGAAACGGCATTGTCAACATACTTCTGGAATGCGGCCTGCATTCGGACGTGCCACTCAGGTGTTACGTCGTGAGCTGTCACAAAAATCTTCCGCACATTTTCGGGAATCTCAGTTATGTTCTGCAACGACCAGCAGCGCGAAACTTTGCGCATGAGCTCATCGGAGTAGAAGCCCTCTTTTATTGCGATGCGCTCAAAAAGAGGGTTTATTTCTATGAGGTTCTTGCCAACACCGAGCGTATCTCCTACGTTGCGCATGTATGCCACCGCGAACAGCGGCTCGATGCCCGAGCTAACGCCGGCGATAACGCCTATCGTGCCGGTGGGAGCAATCGTCGTGACTGTAGCGTTGCGCATGCACTCATAACCCATCTTTTCCCAAATGCTTCCCTTGAATCTCGGGAACGAGCCGCGCTCCTTGGCAAGTTCTACGGACATTTTGCGCCCCTCTTCAGATATGAAGCGCATGACGGTCTCTGCCAGCTTGAGTGCGGTCATGGAATTGTAAGGGATGCCGAGTTGTATCAGCATGTCGGCCCAACCCATTACACCCAGCCCAATTCTGCGGATAGACTTTGTCATCAGTTCGATCTCTAGAATTGGATACTTGTTTGCATCGATGACATTATCCAGGAAGTGTACGCCTTTTCGGACGGTCTGCTGCAGTTTGGACCAGTCTACTTCAGGCTTTCCGTTGTCACCGATGCGCACCATTTTGGCGAGGTTTATGGAACCGAGGTTGCACGAGTCATAAGGATAAAGAGGCTGCTCGCCGCATGGATTGGTGCTTTCTACAGGGCCTAGTTCTGGCACAGGGTTCGATGCGGTCTGATTTATTCTATCAATGAACAGCACGCCAGGATCGCCGGTTTTCCATGCCATCGTTACTATAAGATTCCACACAATGCGTGCCTTAAGTCGGTTGTGCACTTTTCCGTTGCGCGGATTGATAAGCTCGTATTCCTTGTCATTTATGACTGCATCCATGAACTTGTCTGTTATCGCGACTGATATGTTGAAGTTGCTCAGCATCCCTTCCTTTTCTTTACAAACAATGAAATCGAGTATGTCGGGGTGATCGACGCGCAGTACGCCCATGTTTGCTCCCCGTCGCTTGCCGCCTTGCTTTATGACGTTGGCAGCGGCATCAAACACGGTCATGAAGGATATAGGACCCGATGCAACACCGCCGGTTGCTAGCACGACATCGCCTTTCGGTCGCAGCCGCGAGAACGAGAATCCCGTCCCTCCGCCTGTCTTGTGAACGAGTGCTGTGTTCTTGACTGACTCGAATATCTCCTCCATCGAGTCCCCGATTGGCAGCACGAAACACGCGCTCAGCTGTCCGAGTTTCGTGCCCGCATTCATCAGCGTGGGAGAGTTCGGAAGGAATTCAAAATTTGTCATCATTTCATAGAATTCCTCTTCTGTGCGTGCGACCTGTTCATCGGTAGCGCCATAGAGCCTGTCGGATTCGGCAATGGCCCGCGCAACGCGCCTGAAAAGCTGGCGTGGCGTTTCAATTATTTTTCTGTTTTCGTCCCTGCGCAAATATCGCGCGGCAAGGACAGTTATAGCATTCAACGGCAGTTTGAGGTCGTCTTCAACGCCTAGCGATGCCTTGGCCTCGCGAATTTCTGCACGCTTTTGGCGGTAAAGAATGTAAGATTTGGCGGTCTTCGTGTGGCCCTCTTCGATTAAAACGCGTTCTACGATGTCCTGTACGTGCTCGACGCCCGCTATTTCACCGATCTTCAATTCTTCCTGAAGAATAGAAACGACGCGGTCGGCGCATTTTTGCGCGGCAAGGCGATCATTTTCGCCGGCAGCCTGCATCGCTTTCCATATGGCATCCGTAATCTTGCTTTGATCAAACGGCACAACACGCCCGTCACGCTTTCGGATTTGAGAAATCATTTGCCACTACCACACAACCCATCGCTGCGCGCAAAATAGAAAATTTGCTGCCGCACAACAACAGAGCCGTGTTTCCTTAAATATGTTTTATCTCTCGAAAGATATCGTTTTGAGGAGTGAAATAACTTTTGAGTTCTCACACAATGCTTTTATAAACCCGTCTCACATCCACCGCGAAAAGTGAAATCGCGAAAATTTGAATAAAATTCGGCAGAAACGGGATTACGTGCTTTATATGTTTGAAGCTCGGAGAAGAATCGGTGAAGCATATGCCAGAAATCAAAGTTTACACTACGACGTATTGCCCGTATTGCACGCTTGCGAAAGATTGGTTGAAAAAGCATGGCATGAAGTTTACGGAAGTGAATGTCGAAAACGACGAAGCCGCAGCAAAGGAAATGGTGAAGAAGTCAGGTCAGCGAGGCGTGCCTGTTATCGAAATCGATGGAAAGATTGTGGTCGGCTTTGACAAAGTTGCACTCGCGAAGATTTTGGGCGTAAAGGAATAAGCGCTTAGAGCTCTTCGGATTCCTCATTCTCAAGGCTGCAATCATCGCACAGGCCCGTCTTTGGGTCCGCAATTTTGCGCATACATTTCAGACATTTCATAAGGTCCACTCACCAAATTTATTTGTCACTCGAAGGTAAATACCAACCAAAAAGCTTAAAAGTGTTGCAAGAATCGTCAGATTTCTACTAGTTGCGCACGCTTGAGCGCAGCAGCGACAAGTTTTTTGGTTCCCATCGTCCGCTCGAATTTCTTAAGCTCAGCAGGTTTTACAGCAACGGACGGGTTTGAAACCACACCAAGCCCGCAGTCCTTGTGGCATTTGGATATTGGGAATGTTCCGATTTGCTCGGAAATGCGGACGGTTTCGGATTTGTCAAAGCCGAGAAGCGGCCTGAGAACGGGCAGCGGCGAGGCATCGCTTATCGCAGCAAGGTTATGCAGCGTTTGAGACGATACCTGGCCGAGATTTTCGCCCGTGAGCAGCGCCGAGCATCTCTCTTTCTTTGCAAGCGCCGCGGCCGTTCTGAACATAAGCCTCCGCAGCACGACATGCCGCAGCTGTGGCGGGCATTTTGTGAGCAGCGCGATATGCGACTCCGAGTTGGGGATTATGAAAAGCCTGAACTTCTCCTTGCCAGTAGCCGATTTCAGCCGCTTTATGCAGTTTAGTACGAGCTCTTTCTCTTCATCGCGCACGAACGGCTTCGTGAAAAAGAAGACAAACTCTACATCCCAACCCGAGCTAATCATGCGATAGGCGGCCACCGGCGAGTCTATGCCGCCCGATATCAGCGCAAGCGCTCGCGGAGTGCGCTTCGCCTTGCTAGATTTTGTTTTGGGCATGTCAACCAGAAACTATCCCATAAGCGCTTCGATGCGCTTTATTTGCGGAAGCGCGGCTTTGATTTCTTTCTCTACGCCATACTTCAGCGTCATCTTGGCCATCGGGCATCCCATGCAGGAGCCGCGTAGCTTGACAGTCGCGATACAGTCCTTTACATCAACAAGTTCAATGTCTCCGCCGTGCGCGGCAAGGTGTGGCTTCACCTTTTCATCGATGACTTTTTGCACCTCTTTTCTAAGGTCTGTTGGCATATGCCCCCGGCGAGATTCGAACTCGCGACCCCCTTCTTAGGAGGAAGGTGCTCTATTTGTTCCCAAGTTTCGCCGCGCGATTCTTCCGCGTTCGCTGCGCTCGCAGCGTCCTTCGGACTTGCTCGCTTTGCTCACTTGGACCAAACTGAGCTACAGGGGCTCAAGTATAGAGCGCTCCAGAAAGATATTAAAGTTGTATGCGAAAGCTTCAGTCATGGCAGCAATAACGTTCGATGATTTCCAGAAGATAGATATGCGCATCGGACGCGTGATGGAAGCAGAAGATGCGCCAGACATCAAGAAGCCATCGTACAGGCTTGTGATAGATTTCGGGCCGCTTGGCAAAAGGCGCTCCAGCGCGCAGATAACAAAATTGTATACGAAAGAGGAACTGCTCGGAAAGCAGGTCATCGCAGTCGTGAACCTTCCGCCGAAGCAGGTCGGAAAATTCGTTTCAGAAGTTCTTGTTCTCGGCATTGTGAAAGACGGCGGCGAAGTGATACTTCTGGAACCAGAGCGCGAAGCCCCGCTCGGTGCGCGCATCGCCTAAACGAACACCTTCATCGCGCCTTTTATCAGCGCCGACAGCACAGCACGCCCGATGTCGCTGTCCTTGTCGACGCGCACTTGGCCTTTCTTGCCGATTGTGGCGGAGAATATGAGCCGATCATCGACATAGAAGTGAGCCATCTTCCCTATCAGGTTCTTCGGAAGCTCGAACACAAGGTATGCGCCTGATTCGCTGTGCTCAAACGGAACGTTTCGGCCTAAGCTTGGCACACGCGGGACGACGTCAATCGCGACTCCTAGCTTGGCTTCTAGCTCCTTTATCGTCCTTCCCTCTCGGCCTATGATTCGCGGTATCGCCTCGTTCGAAACCTTTATGGTAGCGCGTTCGCCCGCAAGCTCAACTTGTGCGTGACGGTCATATTTCTGGACCTCCGCAAGTATCTGCTTGCGCGCCAAAGCAGCTACCGGCGATTCCTTCGCAACGCCAGCCACAGGTATTATAACATTCTCCTCGCCGTAGCTGTAGATTTCAAACTCCAGTTCGCCCGTCTCGAGATTCCTTACCTCTACCACTGGCCGTGCAAGGTCCGCTTCAGTCATGCCAGTCGGAACGCGCACAACGAGTCCAAGCTCATAAACCTTCTCGATTACCCCGCCTCTTATGAAAATAATCGTGTCGATTATGTGAGGTATCAGGCCGAGCTCGACACGGCCGATAAATCGTTGAACGGCATCAATTGGGTCACTTGCGTGTACCACGCCTATCATGCCGATGCCAGCAAGCCGCATGTCGGAGTAGACTTGGAAGTCCGACGTCTTGCGTACTTCATCGAAGACTGTATAGTCAGGTCTTACAAGCAGGAGTATGTCTGCCGTTTTCGCAAAGCTCCCCTCAAGCGGACCATATTGCGTGACCTCTGGAGGAACTTGCAGGTCGCGGGGGCTTTCTAGCGTTTTGACCGTTGCTTGCCGTTCTTTCAGCAAAAACTCCGCAATCGATGCAGCAAATGTCGATTTTCCAGAGCCCGGCGGGCCAGCGATGAGAAGCCCCTCCATTCGCTCTGCAATGCGCCTTTTCAGGCGATCGCTGAGTTTGTAGTCCTCGAGCCTTAGCTTCACAGTGGGGCGCACGATGGTCACTTCAAGTCCGTCGCTAAGCGGTGGCCGCGTTATGGCGATGCGCATGTTTTTCAGCTGTATGACACTTGCGCCATGAACGTCATACTCAACAAACGCCTCTTCGACGTATCGCGCAGCATCGAGAATTTCTTTAACCATGGCTTCAAGCTCTTCTGCTGACATCTTTTGCTCAGAAAGGTAGACTATCCTTCTCTCACCTGGCTTTCCCCGCTTGGCGTACGGCCTTGTGTTCTCCTTTAGGTGAAGCGACATGGTGTCAGGCGTCAGAAGCTGCTCGACTCTTATTGCCTTCTCGAGTTCATAGGGCTTGTAATATTTCACAGCAACCCCTTCAGCCTCAGCAACAAGAGATTGAACGAGATCTGACGTGAATATCGTCGCGCCTTCCTCTCGCGCGACATCGAGTATGAGCGCATCGATGCGGCCGTAGCGCGCGAGTTTTATTTCTTCATAAGTCTGCCTGCGGCCGGCCTTGCGCAGCGAAATTTTGCCCTCTTCCGCAAGCACGCGGATTTTCTTCAGCTCTTCCAAGCCTTTGAATCCGATTTCTCGCCCTCTCGACGCCTGCGCGCGAAGCTCTTCCACGACAAATTCAGGTATTATAATTTCTCCGCGCACCTCGCCTTTGGATATGAGATCTGTGAAGAGGCCAGAAATCAGAACGGATGTGTCAGGCACGACTCTCTCTGCGGTTTTTGGCATAAGAATCACTCACTATGATTTCTGCGAATGCGGGTTAATAAAGCCAAAGAAGGCAGAATGGCGATTTCGCATCAAGTGCATTTATCTGTTTTTTGCAAGTTCCGCAGCCCACAATTCCATTTCGGCAAGCATTTTTTCTGTTTCCGTTTTGGCCGCCATATCCCTTATTTTGACGATACCGGAAGCGATTTCGCGCTCACCCACAATTATGGCGTAAGCTGCACCTACAGAATCGGCGTACGCAAGCTGCTTTGTTAGGTTCTTTCCAGCGACATCAGTCATGCATCGGCATCCTGCTGCCCGCAAGCTTTGCGCAAGCTTCAACGCCTGCAGCCGCACGCTATCGCTTGCTGATGCAATAAATACAAGTGGCTTGAGCTTCGGCTCTGTCCTTAGCGAGTCAACTATGCGGTCTACACCGAGGCTTATGCCTGTTGCGGGCAGCTCTGGTCCGCCTACATCAGCGACAAGGCGGTTGTATCTGCCTCCACCGCCCACACTAACCCCAACCTCTGGTAGTGCAATTTCGTACACCAAACCCGTGTAATAGTCGAGTCCCCGCACAAGGCAAAGGTCTACTTCCATCCATTTCTCTATTCCTACTTCTTTCGCAATTCTGAGCAGCTCGCGCAAGTCGCTGAGCGCCGCTTTGCCCTGTTCGGATAGGCGCTCCTTGTCGAACGCAGCAAGTATCTTTGAATTGCCTTTTAGTTTCAGGACTGGCATGAGCGCTTCTCCATCAATGCCTTTCTGGCTAAGCTCAGCAAGCACCGTGGCCTCGCCCATCTTTTCAAGCTTGTCTATCGATCGAAAAGCATCGTTGACAGCATCATGCGCAACGCCTTTCAGCAGCAGGAAATCTTCGATGAGCGCGCGATTGTTGATGCGAATCTTGAAGTCGCCGAAGCCCAGCGCTTGCATGCATTCGGCTGCGGCTTGCAAAACCTCTACGTCTGCGAGCACAGAGTAGCTCCCAACTATATCGATGTCTGCTTGCCAGAACTCTCGCCAACGCTTTGCTTGTGGATTGTCATATCGCCAGACAGGCGCTATCTGATAACGCTTGAATGGCTTTGGCATATTCGGATTTGAAGCAACTACGCGCGCGAGCGAGGCGGTCAGCTCAAACCGAAGCCCTACTTCACGCGCGGATTTATCCTTGAAATAGTATATCTCGTCGCGCACGCCCTCCCCTGTCTTGGCCGCTAGCAGCTCGAACGGCTCCATCGCTGGCGTGAAAAGCGGCTGGAAGCCGTAGCGCTCGAAAACAGAGCGGATAGTGTCGATTGCCCACTGAAATCGTGCAGCTTCAGCCGGGAGAAGGTCACGCATTCCTCGCAGTGGCTGAAACTTGCGGGGTTTCTGTGTCCGTGCTTTTCCGCTCGCTTTGGCTGGCATGATCCATCACTTACGCGCCGTTTTATATAAATTCGAGGACAGCATCAGCGCAATGCCAGATGAAACCTTTTGGACAACGAGGAAAAAGCCCACGCATTCTATACATAATTCCAGGTCTGCAAGCCCCGACGTTAAATGGGGTGCCAAAGCCGCTTAGGTTAATTCGCAAACTTACCCGGTTCTTTTGACGAAACTGCAATGAAGGCGTTGCCCATACCTGCTCGCCGCCATATGCATGTGGGAAGGGCCGCCCGCGGGATTTGAACCCGCCCTAAGGGCTGTCTGTGGTCGGAAGCAGCCCTGCTCCCTTCCTTTCCGCAGG
>JAWCMQ010000004.1:57121-66583 GCA_039091255.1 Candidatus Aenigmatarchaeota archaeon | reverse complement strand
GCCTGCGGAAAGGAAGGGAGCAGGGCTGCTTCCAACGGGTAAGAGAGCACACGGCTGAAGACCGTGGTGTCGAGGGTTCAAATCCCTCTCGTCCCATTCAAATTCTTTTTATTTGCCTATGTGAAGTAGATTCATGGAAATCGATATCCTTCCGCTCGAGAACGAAGAAAGGGTGCCAAAAACTCTGCTTAAAGAGCTTGCCGCTTTGCTTGTTAAGCGCAACATCAAGACGCGCCTGCTGAAAGCCGAAAAAATCCCGAAGGCGGCTTTCGACAAGGCTCGCGGGCAATACGATGCGCTGATTGTTCTTCAAAAAATCGACAGGCGCGGGGTGCTGGCCGTAACGGCGGCTGACATATTCGAGGATGGCCTGAACTTCGTATACGGGCTTGGCGACAGAGAGGGCAGCGCAATCGTCAGCACGTTCCGGCTTCGGCCAGAGTTCTATGGAGAGGCGAAGAATGAGGAGCTGCTTCTTAAGCGCCTCGTCAAGGAGTGCATGCACGAAATCGGGCATACGCTCGGCATGAAGCATTGCACACGCATGGTCGGAGGAAAGCAATGCGCCATGACGTTCAGCGAAAGCATACACGAGGTCGACGCCAAGTCCGACCGCTTCTGCGCTGAGCACGCCAAATTGCTCGAGTGAATCAGCGAGTCAGTAAAGGTTTATAAGGGCTACCGTTCAAATTCAGTCGAGGACCGGCTTCTTCATTGCCGCGCTTCCTGAAGCGGGGCTGAAGATAAATCTGGTTCTGGTTTGTGTCGCATATGGGCAAAAAGAAAAAGCAGAAGGAAGAGTTGGAGTTTCCTAACCATGTTTCGGAAGAAACAGAAGAAGAGGCGTGGGAAGAAGAGGAGCGACCAAAGCCGGTTGTTGAGGAGGAAAAGCCAAGGGAGGTCATCGATGCTCATCTTGAGGGGGACAAAGTCGTCGTATGGAAGGATTGGGATAAAGTCTATGAGCCTGGTTATTACGGCAAGCAGATAGGCGAGCGGCTCGAGCTGGCACTTGTAGAAGCATGCCTGCTACTCAAGAGAGGCCGCATACGCGTGCTGAAGGACGGGGCTGCGCTGTCCTTCCACGAGCTTTTCGATATCGCGCGAGGAATCGATGCTCGGTTTGTTCACCGATACCGTGTCTACGAAGACTTAAGAGAGCGCGGGCTGCTGGTGCGCACAGGGTTCAAGTTCGGCTGCGACTTCCGCGTCTATGAGCGCGGCGTCCAGCTCAAGAAAGGTCCCAAGGCCGCCAGAGAGCACACAAAGTGGATAGTGTTTGCTGTGCCAGAGGACTTCACGCAGTCGTTCCAGGAGCTGAGCCGCGCTGTTCGTCTAGCGCACAACATACGCGCACGCATGCTCTGGGCTATTGTGGATAACGAAGGCGATGTGACCTACTACCAGATTACACGGCACAAGCCTTGATGAGGTGAAGCGCATGCACGTTCATGAGATTATGACAAAAGATGTAATTTCTGCAAGCCTTGATACGCCAATTGCGGCCATCCTTTCGCTAATGAAAAAGCATCGCATACATCAGATTCCTGTGCTCTCGGCTCCTGACAAGCGCCACAAGGCAGGCGAAATAGCAGGCATCGTTGTGCTCAATGACATTGTCCGGCGAGAGTTTGATGTAACCAAAGCCACAGCGAAGGCTGTGCTACAGAGCACGGCAAGGCTCTTGCCTGATGACACGCTTGACCGCGCAGCCGAGCTCATAATCGGCTCGAACCAGCGCGCTATTCCTGTATGGGACGGGTCTGAGATGGTTGGCATACTTTCGGAAGAAGATTTGATGCGTGTAATAAGCGTTGATGGGCTAGCAAAGGATGTAGCGAAACCTTGCATTTCGGTGGAACAAAATTCTGGCATAGGAAAGGTCAAGGAACTTATGCTGCATAGAAACATCTCGCGCGTTGCGGTAAGCGCCAGCGGCAAGCCGGGCACGATAATCGGCATCGTCGGCACGCTCGACCTCATACGCGCACTTGCCCCCGGCTCACGGTGCCCGCACAGCGGAGGCGGTATGGCGCCGGTTGGCAAGGCGAGTGCCGAGGTGCGCGCGCAACGCGATCGCGGGTACATGGAGCCCCTGCAGCTCGACAAAACGGCTGTCACGAACTTCATCCACCAAGCACCCATGATAGATGGCAGCAGACCCATCAACGAGGCGATCACGCTGCTGCAGAGCAATGAAGAAGTTCTGGTCAAGTTAGATGGCGACTCTGTCGGAATCATCACTCCAAAGGACGTGTTGCGAGCTTTCGTTTCTGGCCGTTCCGTGGCGCTTGTTCAGATTGTCGGCCTAGATCGTGAAGACCCCTTACTGGATGTCGCTAGGATTCAGCAGAAGGCTACGCAAATCGTCCGGCACCTCTCTAAGTCGGCGGAGTTACAGCCTATGAAAATTTACATCAAACGGCACAAGAAGCAAGGATTGAAAACAAAATATTCTGTCAAGGCTGAACTTCCGACTAGCCTTGGAACATTTATAGCAAACCGTGAGCACGGAAAGGATGACAAGTCTTTCGGTCAGCTCACGACAATCGTTCAGCGCGCGCTGGATGACTTGGAGCGCGAAATTCGCAAAGCGCAGGAAAAGTTCCGAAAGCCCGACCAGATGGACCTCTCTCTGGCCAGAGCTGCTAAAGAAGAAGGTATCGGATTACGCGAGCGAAAAATAAGGAAGCGTGGATAGCTACTTCTTCACTGCTGTTCCAAGCGCTTGAATTGGCTCGCCTGCGATGAATCGGCAAAGCCTGCTTGCTATGTCTGTGACGTGTATGCGCACCTGCGCCATGCTGTCTCTGTCTCTGAGAGTAACCATCCCATTTTCGAGCGTTTGGTGGTCGACTGTTATACATGCTGGTATGCCTGCTTCGTCTGCACGACGATAGCGGCGGCCGATTGAGCCGGAGTCGTCATAGAAAGCGACAAAGCCAACATTGCGCAGCGCTTTAATCACCTCTTGCGCCTTTTCGGGCAAGCCATCGCGGCTGAGAAGCGGGAGCACGGCGCAATCGTATGGTGACAGAGCGCGCGGAAAACTTAGGACAATGCGCTCGCCGTCTTCGTTGTGCGCGAGGTCTAGCAGCGCGAATACGTTCCTGTCTACACCAAACGAGAGCTCGAGCACATGCGGAATAAATGATCGGTCTCTAACCGCTATAGACATGTTTTGCTTCGATTGCTTTGCATGGCTACTCAAATCGTGGTCGGTGCGGTAGTGAAGGCCGCCCATCTCTTTGAAGCCACCTAGGCTCTCCAAGTAAAGCTCGACATCCCAATGGATTTGGTTATAAAACGCACGCTCTTCTGCCGAGAGTTCGCGAAATCGAAACTTTTCTTTTGGCACGCCGAGTTTCTGAAGGTAGAAGCGCTGTATCTTAGCAAGATGATAGACATAGAATTTTGGAAGCTTGAGCTTGCTGACCGCATCCGCGCAGCTTACCTCCCGCACAGCTCCATTTGTTCGGTCTGCAACGGAGTACAATCGCAGCGCGTATGTCGCGACATCCTCGAATTTTGGATGGCTTTCTATCTGCGCTGGATCGAAAAACACCTGAAGCTCTGCTTGCGTAAATTCGCGCATCCGTATCAGCAACTGGCGCGGACTTATCTCGTTGCGAAAGGCTTTGCCTATGGCAGCAACGCCCAGCGGCAACGCTTTTCGGCCATGCTCATACAACCGACGAAAGTTGACATAGACTCCTTGTGCCGTTTCAGGGCGGAGGTAGGCTTTGGCGGCCTCGCTGCCTACCGAGAGCGGGAACATCATGTTAAGGACCGCTACGTCTGCCAATGCGCCCTTGCATGAGGGGCACCTCACTTTATGCTTGCGTATCAGCTCGGTGAGTTGCTGCGGCGTCATGCCCTCAAACGAGGTGCGCAGGAACTCTTCCATTATGTGGTCTGCCCTGTGAAATGTTCCGCATTTCGTGCATCGGGCCATCGGGTCCACGAAATTTGTGGCATGACCTGACGCTATCCACACCGATTCGTGCATGACTTGCGCGGGATCTATTTCATAACAATTATCTTCTGCGAGAAACCATGCTCTCCAGGCGTTCTCCCAACGGCGCTTTAAAGCTGAACCCAGGTGGCCATAGTCATAAAGCCCTGCCATCCCCCCGTAGAGCTCGGAGCTTGGCCAGAAAAAGCCGCGTCGCTTTGCCAACTCCTCTATTTTCTCAAGCTTCGACAAGCCAACACGCATTTCCATGTGATACAATACGATGCGGTGCGCTTAAATTTGGTGTTGGTGGAAATGTAATGAGCTACAAAAGGTAACTCGCATGAAATATCGGCTTACCGATGAGGGTCGTGAATGCCTTAAGAATGGCTTGCCCGAGCAGCAGCTATGCTCATTGCTCGCAAGCGGGCCGATGAAAATTGAAGATGCCAGGCAAAAACTAAAATCCTTCTCGATCGGATTGGCATGGGCTAAGCAGAAGGGGCTCGTCAAGCTGCAGGACGGGAAGCTTGTACTTGTAAAAGAGCAGCCGGCATGGCCTGAGCATGCGGCACTCATGGCTGTAGAGCAGGGCAAAGATGTTCACACTGACGTTGCTTCCGTCCTTATCAAGCGAAAGCTGATTGAAGAGGTGCGCGATGACATTCGAAGCCGCGCTGAGAAACTTGCGGGCAGCGAAGTTGCAGAGCTCACACCGGAGCTTATAGGGACAGGGCTTTGGCGAAAAGTTAAAATAAGGCCGTACAATGTCTGTGCCATAGGCATGCGGATTCATCCAGGAAAGAGGCAGCCGTATGGGCATTTCCTTGATGGTGTTCGGCAGAAGCTAATCTCTCTCGGGTTCTCTGAGATGACAGGGCCGCTTGTTGAGAGCGAGTTCTGGAACTTCGACGCGCTTTTCCAGCCGCAAGGGCATCCTGCGCGGGACTGGACTGACACTTATCAACTAAAAGAGCCTTCAGCCGGGGCTTTGCCAGCGAAAAAGCTCGTCGGTGCGGTGCGCGCAGCGCATGAAAGCGGATGGAAGTATAGCTGGTCGCCTGAGAAAGCATCGAAGCTGATGCCGCGGGCGCACGGGACAGCTGTTTCGGCGAGGCGGTTGGCCGAGGGGGTCGAAATCCCTGGCAAATACTTCTGCATTGCGAGGTGTTTCAGACCTGACGTGCTCGACGCGACACATCTCATAGAATTCAACCAAGTCGAAGGCATCGTCGTAGATCCAAGCCTCACGTTCAGGAATCTGCTAGGCATACTTAAAATGTTTGCATCAGAAATCGCTGGCGCGGAGCATGTGAAATTCACACCGGACTACTACCCTTTCACTGAACCGAGTGTCCAAATGAGCGCTAAGCATCCCGAACTAGGCTGGATAGAGTTTGGTGGAGCTGGAATGTTTCGCGAAGAGGTCACGAAGCCGCTCGGTGTCGATGCGTCTGTAATAGCGTGGGGCATAGGCATAGACAGGCTTGCGATGTTCAAGCTAGGAATAAAAGACATACGTAGCCTGTTTTCGCATGACTTGGAGTGGCTGAGAAGTGCCAGCATCGTGTAGGTTGGTGGCATGCCGAAGATAGAGGTTTCGAAAACCGACCTCGAGGCATTGGTAGGGCAAGCAATACGCCCAAAGGACCTCGAGGAGTTGCTGATGACAGCAAAGGTTGAACTAGAAGGCGTAGACCCGAAAACTGGCATGCTGAAGCTCGACTGCAAGGACACCAACAGACCGGACTTGTGGGGTGTGGAGGGCATCGCCCGCCAACTAAGAGGAAGTTTGGGGAAAGAAACAGGCGTCCCACGATACGACATTTCGAAGGCGAATGTGATTCTTGATGTGGATCGGAAGGTGGCAAAAATTCGTCCGCTCATCATGGCTGCTGTAGTCAGAAAGCTCAGGCTCGATGATGCATCGATTCAACAGCTCATACAGCTTCAGGAAAAGGTTGCGCTGACGTGGGGCCGCAAGCGGCGCGATGCGGCAATAGGCGTGTATGATTTCGACAAAATAACGCCACCTGTGCGCTATACAACATTCAAAGATAACGAAATACGATTCATACCGCTTGACATGACCGAGCCTCTTTCACCCCGCGAGATACTCGAGCAACATCCGAAAGGTCGTGAATACGGGCATCTCATAACTGGTGACGACTTCCCAATACTCATCGACAGCAAGGGCAATGTGCTTTCGATGCCCCCGATAATAAATAGCGCGTGGACGGGAAAGGTCACGGCTTCGACAAAAAATGTTTTTGTAGAGGTCACCGGCTGGGACAAGCGCATTGTGCGCCTTGCGCTAAATGTTGTAGCCACGGCGCTTGCGGAGCGTGGCGGCGAGCTAGGAGGGGTTGTAATCAAGTCCGGTAGTGAGAGTATCACAACGCCGGACCTCAAAGGCGGCAGCATGCAGATAGACGCGGCAGCCGTGCGAAAGGTGCTCGGCCTCCAGCTAAGCGATGATGAGGTCGTAAAACTCCTTAGGCGCGCACGTTACGATGTCAAAAGCAAGGGCAGCAAGTTGCTTTGCATTTGGCCAGGCTATCGGGCTGATATTATGCATGAGCGCGATGTCATCGAAGATATCGGCATCATTTTTGGCTACAACGAGATGCAACCAGAAATACCGGAGATTTACACAGCTGGATGCGAAAGCGCATTCGAGTCCTTCTGCAGAGATTTAAAAGGTCTAGCCATTGGCCTCGGTTTTCAAGAGATAATGACATTTGTGCTTACCAACAAAGAGAATCTTTTCAGAAAGATGGAAGCGCCGGTGTCTTCTGTAGCGGAAATCGCCAACCCCGTCAGCGCAAGCTGGAGCGTCATGCGCAGCTGGCTTATACCCTCGGTAACAGAGTTCCTTTCGCGAAACATGCACGCTGAGTATCCGCAGCGGGTGTTTGAAGTTGGGGATTGTGTGGTGCCAGACGAGCATGCCGAAACACGGACGCGTTCCTTGCGCAGACTATGCATGGCCATCAGTGACACTAAGGTCGGCTATGAGCAGATTGCAAGCGTTCTCGATGCGCTGATGCGAAACCTTGGCGTGCCCTACAAGCTACATCCGTGCTCGTTTTCGCATTATATCGAAGGGCGAGCAGCCGAAATCGTCTCTGGAGACGAAACGGTAGGCATGATAGGAGAAATCCATCCGCAAGTCCTCAACAACTGGGGGATTGAGAAGGCCGTTGTGGCTGCAGAGCTCAGCGTGGATAGGTTGTGGGCGCTCGTGGCTAGGCGGCAAGGCGCACGCATCCCGAAGAAGCATGCCCATAAAATATTGTAATTGCGCTAGCTGATGGCGGTGGCATGGACGAAGATTCGCTTGAAGAAATGCGAAGGCGCAGAAAGAAAAAGCGAAGGCTTCGCTGGCTTGAAGAAGAAGCTGAGCGACATATGCGACCGGTGCGCTGGCACCCCACAGCAAGGCAATGACGTAACAATAAATGTTTTGAACAAAAATATTTGTTGCGGTGCGCAGATGATAAAATTCAAATTTCCAAAGAGAAGGGACGTCCGTGCCTTTGAAGAGATTTACCCCAGGCAAACGGCGCAACAAAAAGCCGACGAAGCTAAAGATGGCGTCATTGGCGGCCTTGCTCGCGTTTTCTCGAACAAGAGATCAGCATGGGTTTTGAGTGACTATTTTCTGCGCTACGAGCCGATATGGCACATAGTTGGCGAGAGCTTCTTCGAGTACATACGCAGAAACCAGTACCATGTTGAGGTCAAGCCGGAGGTCAGAAGCGTAACGATAAACAAAGTTGTCGTGCGAGTTGCACCAGATAAGCCGGTATGCACATTTGAGGGGGATGAGCATTGCTTTGAGAAGTACACGCAGGAAACGTCCGTGAGGGCGTGGGGAAAGAGCAAAGAAAAGGATGCCCTAAAGCCTTATGCAGCAGCCAAAGCACGCCAAATAAAGAGTGTCAGCTCATTGATGCGAAAAGATACGGACATTGTACCCGTCGAGACGCGCGCATCTTTCCTAATTTCTGAGATGCTCAAGTCGCTGCTGAAGCCCATCCAGGCTGATAAGATCATAAAGGAGGTTATAGCAATCAAGAAGCTAACGCTATACCTCCTTCCGGTCCATGTTTTTAATTACACGAATAGCGAGAGCGGCAAAACAAAAACAATCTGCGTAGACGCAGTCACAGGCGAAGTACATAAGCCAAACACGCTTGTAGAGCGCTTGAAGGGCGTGCACCCGACAGAGGACACGTTCTTTGACATCGGTGGCGGACTAGTTGATTCCATCGTGCCCGGGCTAGGACTGGGCGTTTTCGTAGGCAAGAAAATCAAGGACTATCGCAAAAGGAAAAAAATCAAGCGCCAAATGGAAGCTTCTAAGGCTGCGGCTGGGGAATGATCAGGCCGCGCACCCCTTCATTCTGAGCTGCGAAATAAGCCATGGCTTGCTTGTGATGCTCAGCCGCTCAAGGACAGCCTCCACAGACTTTCGATCTGTGTAGGAAACATCGCACCTGCGGCAATAGAATGAGAGTATCACAAGGCCTGTTCCTGTGTCATTGCTTATCGACATCATCTCTCTGCGACAACCCGGGCAATGCATCGCACTCCTCTGCTTATCCTAAAATCCTTCTCCACCACGGCTCGCGCCATTCGACGCCTGCTATTTGCGCTGCCAGCTTCTTTATAGCTCGGCTTGCAGCGCTGTTTGGCTTATAATGTACGACTGGAGTACGGGCGGCTATCGACGCTGGCACGGCAAGATCTTCGGGGATTTCGGCTACTATCGGTTGCTCGAGCATCCCTCTTATTTCCTGGCGTGTCATCTCGTGGTTCCTGCCGATGATGCGGTTGACTACCACGCCTGTCGGCTTAGCGCCAACCTGCTGCGCAAGGCGAGATGCCTTCAGTGCATCCGTCACCGATGGCAGGTCCGGCGTCGTTAGTAAAAGAAGTTCATCGGCTGCTTCGAGCGCTGCGAGTGCCTCGCGCCCCAAACCGGCGCTTGCATCGAGAAGTATTATGTCAACCACGCCGAGAATGTCCAGCAGCGCTGTCGGGAGTTCGCGCGGGTCCACACCCTTCAAGTCATCCAGCGAAAGGCCAGCAGGTATAATGCGCAGCCCGGAGGGGTGCCTGTAGATTGCGTCTGTTATGCTTGCCTTTCCTTTTAGCACGTCATGCATGGTCTTTGGGTAGAGAGGTATTCCAAGGTGTATACCGAGATTTGGCGTCGTCAGGTTTGAGTCTACCGCTAGCACGTTACAGCCGAAGTCCACAAGCGCCGTCCCGAGGTTCGAAACGAGTGTAGTCTTGCCTATTCCGCCTTTTCCACCCATAACAGCGATTATTCGTGTCAAAGGACACACCTGTATTCTCTATTTGAGAGGCGATATTTAATGTTTAGGTGCCCCTGGCGAGATTCGAACTCGCGACTTCCACCTAACCTCTCATCGAGCAGGGCTCTCGAACCTTCTATTCAAATAGAAGGGTGGCACTCTATTTGCTCCCAAACTGAG
>JAWCMQ010000004.1:23308-57021 GCA_039091255.1 Candidatus Aenigmatarchaeota archaeon | reverse complement strand
CATACGGTGCGACGGATGACGATATTCGCACATTCGAACAGCTTGGCGCCGAGGGCGTTGCGCGGTTCTGGACCGAGCGCATAATCGAGACTTGCAGCTCGATGGGATTCTCGGTGGACTGGAGAAGGAAGTTTATAACAGCCATCGAGCCAAGCTTCAACCGATTCATCGAATGGCAATATAACACGCTGAGAAAGCTTGGCTACGTTTGCCAGGGAACGCATCCCGTCATATGGTGCCCGCACTGCCAGAGCCCGACCGGGGACCACGACCGTCTTCAGGGAGAGGGCGAGAGCCCCATCGAATACACGCTGCTTAAGTTTAAGCTGGTCGACGCCCTGTCAGCCGAGCACCGCGCCCCGATATACCTTGTTGCGGCGACTCTTCGTCCCGAGACCGTAAACGGCGTGACAAACATCTGGATCAATCCCGATGCTGAATATGCCATAACTATGGTCGGCAATGAGTTGTGGCTTGTCGCAACCCAAGCCGTTCCCAAGCTTCAGGACCAGCTGCCTGATGTGCGCGATATCGGCCATGTCCCAGCCGGGCAGCTGCTAGGCAAGCGCACAATAGAGCCGATACGCGGCAGAGCTGTGCCTATCTTGCCTGCGCATTTTGTTGAAGCCGAGTCTGCCACCGGCGTTGTCATGTCCGTGCCGGCGCATGCGCCCTATGATTGGATTGCGGTAAAGGAGCTTCTTGACAGGCCTGAGGAGCTTGAGCGCTTCGGGGTCAAGGCAGATGAGCTGACGCCTATCACAATCGCCTCTACGCCAGAACTTCCAGACCCGCCCGGAGTAAAGGTTTGCGAAAAGCTTGGAATCAAGAGCCAAAAGGAGCGGGACAAGCTGGACGAAGCGACATCCCTAGTCTACAAGCGCGAGTTCCACATGGGCGTGCTCAACGCGCAGTGCGGAGAATGGGCAGGAAAGAAGATATCCGAAATCAAAGAGCCGCTTGTTCGAGCATTCGTGGAGCGTGGCATCGCGGCATCGATGTGGGAGCCAACTGGCACCGTTGTGTGCCGCTGCAGGACGCGGAACCATGTCAAGATACTTGAAAACCAGTGGTTCCTGAAATTCTCGGATGAAAAGTGGAAAGAGCGCGTGAAGCGCGCGCTTGCGCAGATGCAGATAATCCCCGATGAGGCGCGCGCAAACTTCGAGGCGACCATCACGTGGCTAAAGGACAAGGCGTGCGCACGGCGCAGCGGATTGGGCACGCGCTTGCCATGGGATCCTGAATGGATTGTTGAGACGCTAAGTGATAGCACGATATACATGGCATATTACACAATCGCGCATATCATCAGCGAAGAAAAGATAAAGGCCGAGAGCCTTACAGATGCCGTTTTTGATTTTGTGTTCCTCGGGAAGGGTGATGCCAAAGCAGTCGCAAGGTCATCAGGCTTGCCGCTTCGCACACTCAAGCGGATGCGTGCGGAATTCGATTACTGGTATCCGCTTGACATGAGGAACAGCGGCAAGGATCTCGTCCAAAACCACCTCACATTCTTCCTCTTTCACCACGTTGCCATCTTCGATGAGAAGAAGTGGCCCAAAGCCATATCGGTCAACGGCTACGTCAATGTTGAAGGAGAAAAGATGTCGAAATCGAAGGGCAACTTCATACCCCTCAGGAACCTTATCGAAAAGTTTGGAGCTGACCTTACACGCATAAATATAGCCTCATCAGCAGAAGGCATCGACGATGCGGACTGGCGTGAAAGTGCCATAAGCAGTTTCAAGGGGAGGCTGCAGTTTCTGGACGAGCTTGTGCGCGACCTTGGAAAGGCGCGCGGCAAGAAGGTTGGGCTGCCGGAATCTGCTCTGCTGTCGCAGATGCAGAAATCCATACAGATAACGACAGCGGCATACGACGAGCTAAGGTTCCGCAGCGGCGTTCAGGCGTGCCTGTTTGACGCAACGAACGCTATCAAATGGTACCTGAAGCGCGTAGGCGGCATCAAAAATGCAAGCAAGAAAGTGCTGAAAGACGCCGCGACTGCTGCCGTCCTGCTTCTTTCTCCGCTTACTCCGCACATATGCGAAGAGCTTTGGTCGATGCTCGGCAGGAAAGGCTTCATCTCGATGGCGCCGTGGCCTGAAGCAAATGAGAAGCTGGTAGACAAAGAAGCTGAGGCCGCGGAGGACCTCATAAAGAAGACGCTTGCTGACGTCGATGCTGTCAAAAAGCTGGTCGCAAAGAAGGGCATGGCAGCGAAGAAGGTCACGCTTTTCGTCGCGCAGACAAAGCTGTTCCCCGTGCCGAAGCAAAAGGATGCTCAGCTGAAGACGCTCGCCGATGCCAAAGACTTTCTTGCGCGAGAGCTGGGATGCGCGGTCGAGGTCGTTGATGCCGACGCTTCGAAGCACGAGAAGGCAGCCAAAGCCAGGCCAGACAAGCTGGGGATTTTCTTAGAGTAATGAACAAAAATACGATTTGAGAAAGAAAAACAAAACATCTTATTATCCATCTTGCGCAAATCGCCGATTTAGAATCGGGCTGGTCTGCGCTTTGCAAAGCACTCTTTGCAATAAACGGGGCGGTCAGGATTCGGCTTGAACGGAACCTGCGTGTCTGCACCGCAATCTGCGCACTTTGCTGGGTGCATCTCGCGAGGACCACCGAAGCGGCCTCCACCTTCTCCAAACGCCATTTTTTCACCTGCTTTTGAATGTAGCTGGAAATTCGAAACGTTCTTAGCTAGAAAAAGCCCTCGAACTTTTCTACTTTCACTTTACTACACCATCTTTGCGTTCGCGACGCGAACGCAAGCTTTCGCGCAGCGGAAATCCCGCTACGCTATGAAAACTTGTAAGATGAGTATTTAAGGCAGTTTTTCAACGGCATAGGTTCCAATTATTTCCGCAATGGGATTCATATCAAGCCATGGATATTCGCTCTTCAAGCTTCCAAGTGCGCGGCGCATCTCGAATACGACTGCATTGGTTCCTTCTTCTCTAGCGTCATCTTCCCAACATTCTTTCAGAAGCTGATATGATCGCTCATTTATGCTCGGATTTTTGGCATCGCTGGTCTTTTTGTCAAACCCTCTAATTGTATTATCCACAGCACCTTTCAGTTTGACTGCAATTGCGTGTAGCACACCTTCCGGCAGCTCTTTTTCAGCATATGTTTTAAGAATGCGCAGGATTCTCTCATCGTTATCGATTTTCTCAAAAGTATCCAGAGCTGAGCGGTACGCTACGGGATACCAGATTGCATCACGCGCATTATCGATGGCGTGGCGTGTCGTGTCGTCGATTGCCAAGACGTTGTAGCGAAACATCGGTTGCGTCCAATTCTTCCCGTCTCCTTCGTTATCGCAGCTCACTTCAAATATAGTGTCACCGGGCCGTATGTTTCTATGGGGGCTGTCGGGTGGGGTATCTTTTATCGAATATGACGCCGGTCGAAGGCGGGTCCAGTTTGTGCCTTCAATGCGATATTCGCAAGCCTTTATGTAAAAGGCACCATAACGCCCGTTATCATCTCGTAGCGTAAAATCTGGGTATGTTATGCTGACGTGCTCTTTGCCTTCGTTATGGTCTAGACATTCGAGCAGCAGCACTTTTCGCTCGTCCGTAAACATCGCACTCGCCAACTAAAACTTCTCCAGGCTCTCGAGCAGCTTGCCTGCGGAGCGCTCGACCGTCTGGGCGCGTGCGAACATGCCGTTCAGCACGAACTCAAGGCGCTTCAGGCGAGCGTCCAGAGCCGCGCTCTCTTTCTTTGCTTCGAGAAGCGCACACCAAAGCTGCGCCATCTTGACGTCATCGGCCGACAGGTATGCGGCACGGTGCTTCTTTATCTGCTCCAGTATGCCGTTCAGCCGCTGCTCGTCTTCCGGCGTTAGAAGCCCTTTCCAATTGCGCTCCGTTTTCAGCAACATGCGACTCACTGTCACTAGTAGGTGACGAAATATTTATAAAGCTTTGCCTTAGGCCCATTTGCATCCTATGCCTGCTTGGCGAGCGGCTGCCTCGGCCGCGAGTATTTCTTCTTTGTACTTGGTGTTCTTGGGTGAAAATCTGGCGATGGCGAGGCCTTCTTCGACCATTCGCAAGTTTACGTTTGTGCCGTTCACGAAAACGTAGCGCAAGTATCGGCCATACCTATCGGCGTTTTCTGCGTCTGCCTCGAGCTCGACCTCTTTCCCAAGCACGAGCTCCTCGAGGCGCGCCTTTGCCGCAGCGTAGCATGGATAACCACGCTCATCGGTGTCGATGCCAAGAAGCCGAATCGACTCGCCTTCGGCGATTATGGTGTCGCCGTCTATCACCTTTGTCACGACTTTCGTTCCGACCAATTCTGTGATGGCTGCTGGCTCCGCGTTTTGCGGCGGCGCGACGATGTGCGGCCACAGCGAGCCCAGGGAAGCAAAAACGAGCGCCACAGCAACTACGAGCGCAAGGAAAACTTTCATTTTATAAGCTTTTCTTCGAAACCTTAAGTTCTCATTCAAGTGATTCGATGAACAAAGGGGATTTCGTTCGGATAGATTATGTTGGCCGCCTCGAATCGGGCGAGATATTCGACCTTACCGATGCCGAGCTGGCAAAGGAGGAAAAAATTTTCAACCCACGGGCCAGATATGGCCCTGTTCCCGTCATTGTCGGCGCGGGGTTTGTCGTCCCGGGCCTGGACAAAGCGCTCAGCGAGATGTCCGTCGGGGAGAGGCGCGACATCGTCGTGAAGCCCGAAGAAGGGTTCGGTCAGCGCAACGCGCAGCTTGTTCGCACTGTGCCCGGAAAGCTGTTCAAGCATGAGCCCGCGCCAGGCCAAGTTGTTGATTTTGGGGGCATGCGCGGGCGCGTTCAGTCCGTCAGCGCGGGCCGCGTGCGCGTGGACTTCAATCATCCGCTTGCTGGAAAGGCCCTCAAGTATTCAGTCGACGTGAGAGAGAAAATCGAGGGGGCGGAAGCGCAAATAGGGGCAATATTGGAGTTTTTTGGCATCAAAGCGGACATCGAAATTGGTGGGAACGTTGCAAACATACACGCGCGACTTCCTGACCGAACCAAGGAAAAAATAAGTGCGCTTGTTCTCGAGTATGTGAAAGGCATTGAGAAGGTAAATTTTGTCGAAAGTTTTCAAAAGCGCGCCACATCGGAGATGCCGAGCAAAACTTAATAAACCGCGAAAATTGTGGCAAGCTTAAATAATTTTGAGGTTCTGTTTTAGCAATCGGGCGCATTCGCGCAAATTTGCATGAGGTTGTCCAAAATGGGGATTCTGACTGTAGACCGTTCGTCAAAAAACACGGTTGATGAGGAGCTAAAAAAGTTGCTCGAGGCAAAGAAAGCGAACATTAAGATTATCGGATGCGGTGGTGCTGGGAACAACACGATTTCCAGGCTGCTGCAGGTCGGAGTCGTTGGTGCCGAAGCCGTGGCAGTCAACACCGACGCACAGGATTTGCTCTATAGCGATGCAGATCTAAAGGTTCTGATTGGAAAGACGCTTACTGGCGGCCTCGGAGCAGGGTCCGATCCGAAAATAGGCGAAGAAGCAGCCAAGGAATCCAAGGCCGAACTAAAAAAGATAGTTGAAGGCGCTGACATGGTGTTTGTGACGTGCGGACTTGGCGGCGGGACCGGTACGGGCAGCGCGCCCGTTGTAGCAGATCTCGCAAAGAAGTCTGGCGCGCTGACTGTTGGTGTTGTGACGCTTCCATTCACGATGGAAGGCAAACAACGTATGCAGAATGCCGTCGGCGGCCTCGACAAGCTGAAAGATTGCGTCGATACGCTTATCGTAATACCAAACGACAGGCTGCTAGATATCGTGCCAGACGTATCTATAACAACAGCTTTCAAAATTGCAGACGAAATCCTTGTTAATGCGGTTAAAGGCATAACCGAACTTATAACACGTCCTGGCCTTGTAAATCTAGACTTCGCAGATGTGCGCGCCGTTATGAAGAATGGCGGTGTCGCGATGATAGGCCTAGGGGACAGCGATGGCGAGAACCGCGCACTCGAGGCTGTTGAGAGGGCGCTCAATAATCCGCTTCTAAATGTAGAAATTGATGGAGCGAAAGGTGCGCTCATCAACGTCTGCGGCGGAACGGACATAACGACAAAGGAATGCAAGGACATAGTGGAAGCTGTTGCCAGCCGGCTCAGCCCTGATGCAAAAATAATCTGGGGAGCGCAGATACTCAAAGAGCTTGGCGAAACTGTGCGGGCGATGGTTGTCGTGACAGGCGTCAACAGCCCGCACATTGCATCGCTGCCGAGCAAGAGAGATGTCGAATCCACGCTTGGCATTGACTTTCTGAAGTAAGCGTTCAAACTTTCTTTTTAAGCCTTGCTCTCGCTACTTATGGCATGTTTAATCCGATTGCTCGTCTCAAGGTCTTCCTGCTCCAAGCGAGACGCGTCGTGCTCGTTGCAACAAAGCCAGATCCGGACGAGTTCAAAACATCGCTTAAAATCACGGGCATTGGCATGAGCATAATCGGCATCATAGGTTTTATTGTGTTCATGCTCTTTGCGATTATAGGTCCGATGGTTGGCGGGTTATGATGTGGTGCTATGATTGAAACCATCAGAACTACGACTGGCAGGGAAGGTGTGGTAATCGATGCGATAGTCACGCGAATAAAGAACAAGAAGCTGCCGATAAAGTCAGTTTTCTTCACCGAGGATCTTCGCGGATACGTGTTTCTTGAAGGCGAGGCTGATGACATCGAAGCTGCAATTAAGGGCATCCCGCACATACGCGGCGTCGTTGCGCGCGATGTCAAGTTTGCCGAGCTGGAGAAATTCTTGGTGCCAGAGAAGCGCGAAATAAAATTGGATGTTGGCGATATCGTAGAGGTGATAGGCGGACCGTTCAAGGGCGAGCGTGCAAAAATCACGCGCGTCGACGAAACGAAGGGTGAAATTACTGTTGAGATGCTGGAAGCACCAATACCTATCCCTGTCACGATTCCATCGACATCTGTGCGGATGTACGAAAAGAAAAAAGCGGAGTGATTCCTGTGCCGACGGTTCCTGAGCTCATCAAGCAAAAGCTAAAGGTTGAAACGCTTAGCAAGCCTCAAGAGGGCGGCGGCCGCACGGTCGCAGGCGACCTTAAGATTTCGGATATCATCGAAATTGCCAAGCAGCGTGGCGGCAGCGCTGCGGCAGTGAAAATGGTGCTTGGCACGTGCGTCAGCTGCGGCGTGACAATCGAAGGCAGGGATCCAAGGCAAGTCATCAAGGACATTGATGCTGGCATTATAAAACTTTCGTAAAGTGCGCCCACGTCACTACGTTAAGAAGTTTCTGATTCTAGTTGGTGGTATGACTGGCATTTCTGCGCAGACCGTTGGCGCTGCAATCCTAATCATTGCTGCGCTCGGCGTGCTGATATCCTTTCAGCTATGGCTTGTTGGGGCGGCTGTGCTTCTTCTGGTCGCCGCTTTCGTTATGCGTGAAGCTTGCGAAAGCTCCAAGGTCGAGAAGCTAGAATCGCGCATGAGCATAATACAGGTAAGCGGTGATGAACTCGCCGAAAAAACTGGAAAGTCCATAGCTGAGCTATCCAACGCAATCAACTTTTTGCGCGGCGAGCTCCAGCAAGTTGCGCGCAATATGGAGAGCCGCGTTGCTGCGATTGAGCAAGCTGTACAAAGCACCAAGCCTGATGTACAGAAGTATTACGATCTCATGCAGAAAGTCATAGAGCTGGAAAATCGCGTGAGTGCCATTTCTAATCGAGAGCGGGGAGAAGCTGTTGCGCTGTGAGAGCCGAACTTAAGTTTATATCCTTTCCGCAATGTTTTATTGCTCACTGCGACTGGCTCCAAATCCGAGATAACTGTGCCATAGCAGGAGGTTGAGTATGGAACTTGCCGAAGCGCTCGCAGCCCTGCGAGCGGGTTCTCAGAAAAAGAACTTTCAACAGACAATCGACTTGATCATTAACATAAAAAATCTGGACATGAAGAAGCCTGAGTCGCGTCTTTCGCGCGAGGTCACGCTTCCTCATGGTACAGGAAAACAAGCGAAGGTTTGCCTTATCGCCGACAGTATTGGGGGGTACGAACCTCGCCTAGGAAAGGATGAAATTGCTGCACTAGAACGAGACAAAAAGGCCGCGAAGCGCTTTTCCCGAGAATACGACTTCTTCATGTGCGAGCCGTCGCTGATGATCCTCGTCGGTCGCGTGCTCGGGCGATATCTCGGACCTATGGGCAAAATGCCGCGCCCACTTTCGCCGGCTGCCAATCCGGCTGATGTTGCTGCTGAACTCTCACGATCTGTCCGCATACGCATCAAAGATTCCCCAAACATACAATGCGCAATTGGAACGGAAAGCATGCCCGACGAGCAAATAATCGAAAACGCGCGGAAAGTCATCGAAGAAGTGAAGAAAGCGCTTCCTGCAAAAGCTCAAATCAAAAATGGCTTGCTCAAAATGACGATGAGTAAGCCTGTTAAATTCGTAATCAAGTGATGGTATGCTGCGCCGCGAGGACAAGGCAAAAATTGTCGAAGAGGTAAAATCGCTTGCTGAAAGCCACAGGACTGTTGGCGTGCTGAACATGTCTAAGATGCCGGCGCGACAGTTTCTGAAAATCAAGAACGCCATCGTAGCCGAAGGCGTTAAGATAAAAATGGCTCGCAAAGGTCTTCTCGCACGCGCACTCAAAGAATGCGCCAAACCGGGAATGAGCGAACTGGCGGAAACGCTTGGAGATTCGCCCGCATTGATATTCTCGAATCTGAATGCATTCAAACTATTCGCGCTTCTGAAGAAAACGCGTGCAACAAGTGCTGCGAAGGCGGGTGCAATCGTAACCAAGGACGTTGTTATACCAAAAGGCCCCACGAGCATTCCGCCAGGTCCAGCGATAAGCACCTTAAGCAAGGTTGGCCTTAAAACGCGCGTTGAAGGCGGAAAGATAGCCATCATAGATGAGAAGGTTGTGCTGAAGGCTGGCCAAGCTGTCAGCGACGAGCTTGCAATGGTTTTGGGACTTCTAAAAATCGAACCGATAGAGGTTGCGCTGAGGATGACCAGTGCGCTAGAAGACGGCACAATCTATAGCCAAGATGTGCTTGATGTCAACGTCGAGCAATACGTCCATGACATTGAGCAAGCCGTGCGCGCAGCCATAAATGTGTCCATCAATACAGGATACGTGACGAAGCTTACTGCGCCACTCGCAATATCCCTCGCATTCTGGCGCGCAAAGTCACTTTGCGTTGCCGCCAACATACTAGAGAAGGATGCTATTGGTGAGCTGCTGGCGAAGGCGGTCGCTGAGGCAAAAGAACTGGAAGCCAAGGTGCGGGCTTCGGACGAGACGGCGCAGCCACAACCGCAATCATGATCGTTAGCATTTGGAGGTGCAAGAAATGAACTACATCTATGCGGCGCTTCTGCTTCACTCCGCAGGAAAGCCGATAAACGAGGAGGGCCTCAGAGCTGTCGTTGCGGCAACAGGAACAGAACCAGATGTAAGCCGCATCAAGGCGATGGTGTCAGCTCTTGAGGGTGTAAACATCGACGAAGCCATATCGAAAGCCGCCATGCCTGTCGCGGCCTCAGCTGCCCCAGCAGCGCCTGCGGAGAAGAAGGTGGAAGCTAGCGCAGAAGAGGAGAAGAAGAAAGCCGAAGAAGCAGTCGAAGGCCTGAGTGCGCTGTTCGGATAAATTTTATTTTTTCCTTTCGGGTTCGACGCTCACAAGGTTTAGGTGGAGGAATGCTATCCAAGGATGCTGTGAGAGCCAGGTTTTCTGCGGAACCAGACAAATACTATCGCGTCGCCTTATTTGATGAACTCGGATTTCAACGCCGCCAGTGCGCGTGCGGCAAGTGGTTCTGGACGTTGAACCCTGAGCAAACTAAATGCCCTGACCCGCCATGTACGTCGTACAATTTCATAGGGCAGAAGATAGGAAAGCTGCATAAAGATTATGTCGAAACGTGGCGCGCTATTGAACGTTTTTTTGTGAAAAACGGTCACACTGCCATCCCTTCATACCCGACTGTCTGCAGATGGTTTCCGGGCCTTTACTTCACAATTGCTTCAATCGTGGCATTCCAACGCTCGGTCGGTGGAGAACCTGTTTTCGAGTTCCCCGCAAACCCGCTGATAATACCACAGGTCTGCCTTAGGTTCAATGACATACCAAATGTTGGTGTGAGCGGGCGCCATCACACCTCTTTCATTATGATAGGTCAGCATTCGCTGCACGATGGCAAGAGCGGCTATTGGAAGGATCGCTGCATCGAGCTTGATTGGCAGCTTCTAACCAAAGTTCTCGGAATCCCGCAGCATGAGATATCGTTTGTAGAGGACGTGTGGGTCGGTCCTAGCGCATTTGGATATTCGCTTGAGTATTTTGTGCGGGGGCTGGAGCTCGGCAATGCGGTGTTCACCGAGTTCATCGGCACGCCTGAGCAGTTTCGCGTCATGGAGAAGAAGATAATCGACATGGGGGCTGGTCATGAGAGACTCATGTGGTTGCTGTCGGGCCAGCCGACAAGCTACGATTCGGCGTTTGGCCCTGTGATGGCCGATCTCAAAAAAAAGGTACAGTATGATAGCGAGCTATTTTCGAGATATGCACCACTTGCAGGGAACCTCAATGTCGGCGAAGTTGCCGATGTGGCAAAGGCGCGTGCTGACATAGCATGGAAACTTGGCGTCACGCCAGCGAAGATGCAAGCCTCAATAGAGCAGCTTGAGGCGGCATATGCGATCGCCGACCACTCCAAGACGCTTCTTTATGCAATAACGGATGGCCAGCTCCCTTCGAACGTCGGCGGAGGATACAACCTTCGTGTCATCCTAAGAAGAGCCTTAGGCTTCATAGACAAGTTCAAGCTAGACATAAACCTTGCAGACGTCTGTGCGGCACATGCGAAATACCTAAAGAAGCTTGATTCGCGGCTCAAAGACTCGCTATCGGAAGTCAGAGAGATAATTGGCGTAGAGGCAGAGCGCTTCAACGAGACCAAGCAACGCACGTCACGCACAATTTCTGCCCTCCTCGAACGAAAAGTTCCTCTAGATGCAGCGAAGCTGAATGAACTTTACGAGTCGCAGGGGATAACGCCAGAGCTCATAGCTGAGGTCGCGGCTTCAAAGAACATCCGCATCGACATTCCGGCCGACGTCTATGTTAAAATGACCGAACGCCACATGGGCGAACGTACGGAGGAACCAACCAAAATAGATGTTCGTGGGTTTCCGCCCACCCGAATGCTGTTTTACGAAGACCCAAAGATGCGCGAATTTGACGCACGCGTGCTGAAAATAATCGATGGCAAATGGGTTGTGTTAGATAGAACTGCATTTTATGGGCGTGCTGGCGGACAGGAACCTGATCACGGCACGCTAAGCGGATGTGGGGTCTATGATGTAGAAAAAATCGGAGAAGTGATTGCGCATGGCGTCGAAAACATAGCATTTGCGGAAGGAGATGTCGTCCATGGCGTTATCGATTGGGCTCGCCGAGAACAGATAACGCGACACCATACCGCGGCGCATGTTATAAATGCTGCTGCACGGCGCGTCCTCGGAAGGCATGTTTGGCAGCATAGCGCATTCAAGGATGTTGACCGCGCGCGCCTCGACATAACGCATTATGCTGCGCTTGATGCGAAACAAGTTGCTGCTATAGAAGCTGAAGCAAACAAAATAGTCCGCGCTGGGAAAAGGCTCAAAAAACACATTGAGCCTCGCATCGAAGCTGAGTCCGAGCACGGGTTTGGAATATACCAAGGCGGCGCAATACCGCACGCTGAACTGCGCATCATATCCATCCCAGGCGTTGACGTTGAGGCGTGCGGCGGGACGCACACAGATAGCACGCGTGACATAGGAGAAATAGTCATACTTGGAACGGAGCGTGTACAGGACGGGGTTGTGCGGATAAATTTCGTGGCTGGACCTGCAGCCGAGCGTGTGAAAGCCGCATATGCTGCGCTTGTTGCTCGATGCTCCGACTTGCTAGGCGTCCCGCGAGAGAAAGTTATCGATGCTGCCAAGAAAGTGTTCGAAGAATGGAAAAGCTATAGCAAGCTTCTGGAGAAAAGCGTTGCGGACCGAGGCAAACAGCTTGCTGCTGAGCTTGATGGCAAGTTTGTAAATAATGTTCTTATTGAGCGCATCGAAGGCGCCGATGCAAAGCTGCTACAGGAAGTATCTCGCGCACTCTCTGGAAGCAAGCGCCTAATAATACTTTTTGGAGTGAAAGACCAAGTTTCGGTGTTTGTCTCGGCCGGCGAGGAAAGTGGAGCCAGCGCCGGCGCGATTGCGCGTGAAGCGTGCGCTGCTTTGGGAGGAAAGGGAGGCGGGACGCAGGCGCTGGGACAAGGCATTGGGCTTGATGCTGCTGCCATCGATGCTGTCATCAAAGGGCTGAGGGAAAAATATGCTAAAGCATAAACGCAAATTGAGCGACCGGGATATACTGCGCCAGTTGGCTGAACTTTTCGGCTCGAGTCCTGAAGATGCTGTGCGCTCGCTTGAGCGCTTCAAGCGCGAAATAGAAGAGGCAAAGGCACAGCTCGGAGAGAAAAGCCTATGAAGAGGGAGACGAAAAGGGCTATTATCGTGCTGTTTTTGGCGTTTATCATGTTCTTTTCTTCTGCGGCATGGATAATTCTTGGCGCAGCACCGCTAGGCCCGCAACAAGGCGGTGAGCAGATTTTTTCAGAAAGCATGGTAGTAAATGGGCTGCTAAACGAAAGCGTGAGAATGCTGTTGCAGCAGCGCGGTTACTCGGTAATGGAATGGCATTACTACGAAGGGTGCTGTCCAGACCTTATGCTCTTTGTCGAAGGGCTTCCGGCTGAAGTTGAAAACCAGCTCATCGTACAGAAGGTCGCAGACTCTGACTGGACGTGGGCAAATGTGAAATCTTTGCGCGGCGAGCGAAGCTGGAATGTTACAGAGTTCGACGACCTCCTCGGGCCGCTATGCGAAGTGCTGCTGAAGCCGCCTGTCGAGTGCGGCCTGATGCAATTCGGTAACGCCACTGCTGCGCCTGAAAATTCTGCTAATGCGGCCGCAAATGAAACCGAATGATTCCGCCGCTATCGATGATGCTCTTCTGCTTCCGCCTTTTCAGCTTCGGCTTTTGTCTTATGCACGGTGCCGTCTGGGTGGTTTGGTGGAGAATAAATGGTGTACATTTTCAGCTTGCTTTTCTGTGAAGCATTTATCACATTGTGGTACGTGCCCGCGGGCACTATGACGGCATCGCCATCTTTTGCCGCATGCTTTTCTTTTCCGTTGAAAACGAACAGAGCCTCGCCTTCTTCGATGCGGAAGAACTGGTCAACGTTCTCATGAACTTCGTTTCCGATCTCCTCGCCCGGCTGAAGGCACATGACTACCAGTTGCATGTGCCTGCCCGTGAACAGCACTTTCCTGAAAAACTCGTTTTCGGCTGTCTGCTTTTCAATCGGCCCTGCGTATCCAACCATGCTATCACCATAGCCCCGGGCAGATTCGAACTGCCGTCGCCAGCTTGCTTTTTCATCGCACGAGCTCAAATCTCTGGATGAATCCAGAGGCTGGCATGCTTGACCGCTACACCACGGGGCTGTCAACTTATGGCGTTTGGCGCAAAGAATATAAAAGAATTTGTACTATCCGCTGGCCGGAGATTGGCGATATTCTGCTTCATAAAACTTCTTTAGGTGCGGTAAGTGGGCATTTAAGATTTTCCCATCATGTTTGTTGAGTGATTGACATGATAATAGGATTGAATTTCACTGCAATGAATGCGAAAGTCGAAGAGGGGAAGCTCGGAACGAAAGGTATAAGCGTCAATAGCACACCGAAGATAGTTGCTGTTGAAAAGGCGGATGTTCTTGAGATGAAGGACGTTTTGCGCATAAAGTTCGATTTTGTGTCGAAGTACGAACCTGATGTTGGCGAAATCTCGCTTTCAGGCGCTCTGCTTTGGAGACACCCAGACGCAAAAAAAGTTCTCAAGCTGTGGGAAGACGAGAAAAAGCTCGAAACGAAAGCGGCCGTGGAGATACTCAACACGATTTTCAGAAGGTGCCTTGCAAAGGCGCTCATCTTAGCCGAAGACGTGCGGTTGCCTCCTCCTGTGCAGCTGCCTGTCGTTAAGGCGAAAGCCGAGTAATCGTCGCTTAAATTTTTTCTCCGCCAAATTTCATCGAGAGCATGGACAGGTTTGAAAAGCAGGAGCTGCTTGAAGAGTTTCTCGTGCGCTGGAGCGGCGGACGCTCGCTGAGCGGCATCATAAAAGATTTGACATCAGAGGGCAGAAACCGCTCGGATGTTGAGTTGTGCAGCCGCATATTTGAAAAATGGCTATCTTCCAAGAAACAGCGGTCATGGTCCGAAATCAAGAAAATGCGCGCTTAAATTGCAACGCTTTCTGTGCTGAGGCCAAGCTTGTGCGCATGCTCAACGATGCTGTTCAAATCGGCGATTGTAATACCGCGGCTCAGTTCCGGCGCTCTTAGGCTAACCTGAGGCTTGTGCGCGATAATCAGCTGGACGTGGACGTATGGAACCTCTTTAGCAATCCAGTCCAACATAGCCTTCGCATCACATTCGATGTGACCAGGCATGATGGGAATGCGAACGATAATGTCGCCTTTGGCTAGTTTTGCTGCTGCTTGCGTTGTAGAAACGTACACCTCTTCGCCGAAATGCTCCGCGCATCCGGGGTCTGCCCAGCGCATCGTAAGCGCAAAGACGTCAATGATGCGATTGAATATTTTGGCTGCCGCCGCTGAATAGAGCGGGTCCGACGCGAGCACAACCGCTACAGGCGCTGCAAGCTTCGCAAGCACTTCAAGCAGGAACGGCAAGCTGTGGCCGACGTCGCCAGATATTATAAGAGTTTTCCTGCCGCGGCGGTATGCTTTCTTTATTGCTGCGACGGCTTGCGCGGGCGTCCTTGATAAGCCGCGCGAGCCGAAAGTCAGTGCCAGAGCGCTGCGGAATGTGGGATCTGCCGCCTTGGAAATTCTCACTTTCGGCGCTGGCGGTTTGTGGTCGCGGCTGCAAAACGCACATGTGTTTGCCTTCAGCAACCGCTCTGATTGCTTTGCTAGGAAGCCAGAGCGTTGTGCAGCCATAAAACGAGGCTCTGCCGAGCAGCCTAATATCTTTAGGTATCGGTGTAGAGGCATAAGGATAATTTCGATTAAAAGGTTTAAGGAAACTGCGCAAGCCCTACCCTGTAGGTTATGCTTCTTTTTCTGACGCTTCGGACACGACTTCTGCTTGCTCGGGTGCCTTTTCTTCGGCTCTGTCCGCTTTCTCCTGGCGGGCGACCTCAAGGCCTATCATGTCATCGAAGTCTTTGGCTATTCGCCGCGTGCGTCGCATGAACGCTTTAAACGAAGCGTCGACCTTGTCTAGGAGGCGGTTTGTGGTGGCTCCGGCAAGCATATACCCCTTCACAAATCCTGCCCCTTGCGGCACCTTGACAAATTCTATAAGCCCAAGCGTTCGCCACTTGCGGATTTCCTCGTATGCCTGCGACTGGCTTACGCTTAACAGCTGAGCAATCTTGTCTATGGCCACTGGTATATTTTCACGGCGATACTTCACCATCTCATAGAGGAGGTTGGCATGATCCGCGCGGCTCTCTTTCCGCTTCAAGCCCAAGCGGCGCACGAGCACGTTACATAGGTCGCGACTGGTTATGTTCGCCTTCTCATCTGGTGGGGCAATGCGTTGGAATACCATGTCGGAGAGCTTCTTTTTGGGCATATTCCTCAACTCGGATGTGGCTTATGACACGCCATTACGCGTTCCAAAGCCTCATCTTTAGCCCAGAGCACCGGTGCAAAATGCCCTGATTTGCACATCTTTGCCTGGCCACCAAGGTGGCACGCTAACTGCTTCTGCCCATGGCATATATAACTTTTGCGTTATTCGAAAGGAATTATTGTGTTAGGTAGGAGTTACGAGGTTAAACAAATCGGCAGCCCTGAAAAAGTACAGTTTTTGTAAGAATTTGGAAAGAATGAAGCCTGGCGAGAAATCTACTGCGCTATTCCTTTCTCGGCCCGTTTGGCAAGGTATGGCGCTGGAGGCCTCTTTTCGATCTTCGGTTGGAGCTTGCTGAACTTCCTGAGGACTGCCTCGAAATTCGTGGCAAGCTCCTCGCCGTCTGGCGTCAGCTTGATGTACTTTACTCGACCGGACTTTTCGAATTCGACGAGCCCGAGCGCATGGAACTCCTCAAGAAGCTTTACAGTGTGAGAATATGTGCAATCAGTCTCTTTCGAAAGCGTAGAAATGTAAGCGGAAGATGGGTGTAAGCGCAGCGCCATGAGCAGCTTGACAGGCTTGCGGCGCAAGAACAGCTCCTCAAGCTCAGCTTTTGTTGTGATCATCGCAAACCCTTCGCAAATGTGTTGCGTGTAATATCTTTTTCCCGATTTAAATAATTTTTAAGATAAGTTTGCGTCGTGTTTGTGATGACTGCTGACAAACAGCTTGCAAATGCGGCTGAAGCCGGTGCCAAGCCTGACGCTACTCCGGCGTGCGCTTTCACGACAGAGCCTTTGCGGCGCGTAATAAGGCAGGCTGGCGCGTCCCGCGTAAGCGATGATGCGGCACGAGCACTAGCCCGTGCGCTTGAGACCAGGGCGGCAGCGATTGTTGCGGAGGCTGCAAAGGTCGCAAGCCATGCAAACCGGCAGACTGTTTTGGCAGAAGATGTCAAGCTTGCAAGAAAAATTGTGGAAACGGTTGGGGCGTGATTGCATGGAGCTGAAGCGCGTAAGCATTGGGAACCTTATTCCTGGTATGCAGAACGTAGATGTGATTGGTGTGGTCACGCGCATCTCTCGGCGTGGGTATTCCACTGAAAAGGGCAGCGGCCAGTTACTTGCGCTAAACTTATCCGACGAGACGGGCAGCATAAGGCTTACACTATGGAACGAAGAGGTAGAGCGCGCAAAGGACATCGTCCAAGGAGATGTCGTTAAAATCTCGGGATACGTCCGAGCCGGGCTTTACGGACCTGAGCTTCGGCTTGGCAGGTTTGGCAAGCTCGAACGCGCAGCGAGTTCAAGGCGGGCGATGATTGCCGAACTTCAGGAAGGCCAGAAGAAGGAGCTGCGAGCCATGCTTGTGCAGCTTTTTGAGTCAAACCCGTTTTACGAGATTTGCCCCACGTGCGGCGTCACGCTGAAAGAGGACCAAGAGGGCAACTATACATGCATCACGCACGGTAAAGTCGACCCCGCGTATGCTTTGCATGTTAGCGGCGTGCTCGACGATGGGAGTGGCGCCATGCGGTGTGTGGCGTTCAAAGAAGTCGCTGAGGCACTCTTGGGCCTCAAGGTCGCCCAGGCAAAGGACATTGTTCTCAGGAAAGGCCTTCCTGCGCTTTTCGGCCAAGCGAAGATGCGCGAACTCGTTTTAGCTGGCACGGTCCGGCGCAATAAGCTTTTTGACAGGCTGGAGTTCATCATTGAGTCTTTGGCCGAACCGGATGTGCGGCGCGAGACAGAGATGCTGCTAAGCGAGGGCGCAAAGGAGGGATGCCAAGCGAACGCCTGAGATTTTCGGCGTGCCTAAGAAATGCGTTCCGGTGCGCAAGCGGATTGCCTGCCATTCTTAATCGCTAATCCCTTTTTCTGTGACTGCAAACACGGCTTCGCCTTCTGGCAGATACGGACTATCAATTAAGCGAGCTATGCGCTTTTCGCCCTTGGACTTTCTGAGGTATATGCGCACTCCTGTGCCGTGGCCAACGATGTGCCCACCGATGGCGGCTGTTGGGTCTCCAAACATCATATCCGGACGGGCCATGACTTGGTTTGTCACATAAACAGCGACATTGTGCACGTCTGCAAGGCGCTGCAGGGCGTGGATGTGGCGGTTCAGCTTCTGCTGGCGGGCTGCGAGCTCGCCGCGGCCGCTGTAGTCCGCGCGAAAGTGGTTTGTCAGCGAGTCGACAATGACGAGCTTTATGCCCTTCTCCTTGATGACATCCTTTGCCTTTTCGACGAGGACCATTTGATGATCTGAGTTGTATGCGCGGGCGACGTAGATGTTGCTCAGGACTTTCTTCGCGTCAAGCCCCATCCCTTCAGCTATCTGCACTATCCTTTCGGGCCTGAAAGTTGCCTCGGTGTCGATGAACAGGCATGCGCCGTTCAGACCACCCTTTTCCTTTGGCAACTGAACATTAACGGCGAGCTGGAAGCCGAGCTGCGATTTCCCTGATGAAAATGCGCCATAGGCTTCTGTTATCGTTTGTGTTTCGATGCCGCCTTTAAATAGCGCATCCAGGGCTTTGGAACCCGTTGTTAGTTTGCCTATTTCTTGCCTGTGCTCCAAGACTTCAGATGCCGGCTTAAAGCCCATGTCGAGCGCTTGCCGGGCAGCTGCTATGACCTTTTCGGCCGTCAGCTCGCCCAAATCAGCGGCTGCGCTAATCTCTCCAGCGCTAGCGGCCGCGATAGCCATAAGGTCTGCATAGCCGGCTTCGCGCAACTTTTGCGCACCCTTCGGGCCAACGCCAGGCAGATCTTCGAGCGTCATCTCTTCAGGCTTTTTTTCGTCTTTCGGCTGCTCTGGCGCTTCAGAAACATCAGCGACTTCTTCCTGCTCGTTTGGCGCTTCTTTGGGCTTCCTTGGCATAACCACACCACACGCGAGAATTGTCAATTAATTTATTTAAGCCAGAAAGCCCGAAGGCTTGCTTAGAAATAATGACAAATCGCTGTCACGCAAGTTCCTTTTCGGAGATTATAACATAATCTCCAACAGACTTGACGCACGAGAATGGTATGAGCAACCGGCCTTGCGAGTCTCGCTCGAGCCTAACTTCTGACGCATGCCGCGTCGGTTCGACGAGAACGATATTTAGCAACTCGCCCGATTCGGCTACGAATTGCATGTCTCCCACGACACCAAACTTTCGGCCGCTTTCTTCAGAGATAACAGCTTTTCCTACCATATCATGACCGCGAGATTTCATAGTGGCCACCAGCTTCTACGATGCTGCTCCTGTGCCTAATTGCCGCACGAGACTTAAATAGTTTGTGCGAAAATGCGCACTGGGTTAGCTTAATAAACGAAAAAGGCGACGGCAGCGCGCACGAAATTCCTTAAGCGTACAGTTTGATGATATGCGCCAGTCTGCCTGCGCTATAAGCTTTCTTATGCCGTAGGACAGCTCACGCTCGTCGCGGGCTCGTGCATCAGCGAGCGTTCTGATGTCCGACCGGCCACGCGCAAGTTGACGCTTCCATCGCACGCGCCGCGGAAGCGTGATTGCGAGTATGCGCACATTAAACTTCTTCTTGAGCGCGCTCAACTGTAGCGGCGAGCGTGCGCCTTCGAGCACGAATGGTTTTGTCGCTTTAACTCTGCACAATTTTCGCTCTAGCCGCCGCACAAGCAGATGCTCGCGACCAGAATGAAACCAATTAGCTACGCGCTCAACGTTTTCTTCGTTGGGCTTCAGGCCGCGCGCTCTGACCTCGTCGCGTATCACGTCGCCGAACGAGAAGACGCGAAAACCGAGCTGCATAGCTACTCGGGCGGCGACCGTTTTACCGCTTCCTGGCATACCTACGATGAGGATTACGCATTTCTTTTTTCCCGCCATAAGAGTATTTGCTTTGCGGCGACTTAATGCGTTCGGATGTTTATGCGTCGCGGCCTTTCTTTTGTTAGAGATAGACAATGTTGCCCGCTTAAAATATATTTTATAACCTATCTTTTAATAAATATTGTTTTAACTCTTGGTGATAGAGCATACACGAACGTTTTCTGGCGCGGCTCGCGAGTCACATAGCCTAGTTCGAGTAGGCGCTTGAGGATGTTATTAACGGCTCGTATGCCATGCTGTCGTGTAGGGTACTCTTGAGGGCTTTGGGCTGTCAGCGCACTAAGCAGTTCGCCTGGTGAAACTGCGGCGGGAAATGTTGCCATCAGTTCCAAAAGCTGGCGCTGGCGCTCGGGCAAAATGTCCAATTGTGGAGGCTGCTCTGCCGGCTGGGGAGGCTGCATGAAATGTTCTGGCAACAATGCCGGCACGTCTATGTTGGCCTCAAAGGCGTGCCTTATGGCTTTGTCGCAAACACGCAGCACCTCTCTCGGGAAGCCGGCTGTTTGCGCGTATATGTAATCAAGCATCTGCGGCGAGAAGTTGCCCAAACCTCCTACAAAAGCTATTCTTCTTGCAATCATCGCTGTCATTTCTTCTTTTGTTAGGGATAGAAGCTCAATTTTCGCCGAAATCCGCTTCCTAAGCGTCTCGAGATGCTGCGCAAGATGCTGGTTGAACACGGGCAGGGCGGACAGGATTATTGTTGCTTGGTCAACCTGGTCGGTGAGCACCCGCAGCCATTCGAGCACAGCGTCTGGCGCTTCATGGGCTTCATCGATAATCAGAACGAGGCCTCGCTTCTTACGCTTCAGGGAGCTATTCAGGAATTGCGGAAGGCTAAAAAGGGACGAGGCGTAGCGGCGGAAAACCCACCAGCCGGCCATATAACGCTCGTTGAATATGCCGACGAACTCATCTGGCTGGACCGGCGGTTTTGGCAAATATACGACATCTTTATCTGTTATGCTAGCAGCAAGCGCTTTCAACAAAGTCGTCTTTCCGGAGCCTGTTGGGCCTAGCAACACTGCCAGGGTATGGCCTGAAGCTATCGCTGAGCGCAACTCATCCATTTGCCTGCTGTAGCCTACAAGCAATTCTGGAAGTATTGCAAAGGTAAACGGGTTTGATGCCCAGCCTTGACGCGCAAGCCATGCTCGAAAGGCATCTGCTGATTGCATAGCGCATTATTACCTTCACGTTTTAAATTGTTTTTGGTCGTGAAGTTCACGTGTTTGTCGTGAATTTCACGTGATGTTCACGTGAATTGTACAAAGCGGTCATAAAAGAGCTAATTTTGGCCTGTTCTGTTCATATTTTGTTCATTTTATTGTTAGACATTCACGTGAAGTTCACGTGATGGTGAAGTGAAGTTCATTTTACATACAAATAACGTTGAATTTATGTGAGTATTGCTGAGAGGGTTTATCAAACATTATATAACAAAATATGTCTTTAATTTAAAATTTAATTCAGAATTTGACGAATTTGCTTTGGAATACTCACTTTGAGGCGGTTTCTATAAGGCTGAGGAGTTTCATTATATCTGCTATGCTTGCTCCTTCGGCTAAGCGCTGCAAAACAACCGGTTTAAGTCTCACAACAATTAACAGAGGTTTTTCGCCGGGAGCTCCTAGGGAGCTGGATTCAATGAAAGGCTTCAGAGGCCCGGCTAGATACTTGCTTACCGTGCTTGGGTGTAGTCCTGCTTCTTTCGCGAGACGGCGCAACCACAGCCCTTCAGGCTTAGATGCTAAAATCGCCATCAATGAGGCTATTGTCTTCGGATTATAACCAGCTTTTCTCCCCATCTCCAGCACCAAACTCAAGCGATAAATTAGACAGGTGAACATAAAAAGCTTCCTTGCGTTTATTTCGCGCCAAACCGCAATTTGACGCATTTTTCTGTCGTATGGAAATGTACCGCCGTAGCCAACTCTCACAAAAGAATGTGTTTATAGCGCGATGTGCCACCGAAATCTTGACTTAAGCCTTATATTCCTCGGATGCCGAACAATAGTGCTATGCGGCTATTTGTTGCTGTAGAAATCGATGAACCGCTCAAAGACAAGGTTGTGGGAATCCAAACGCGAATCCTAGAGCCCGCAATCAAGCTTGTTGAGCGCCAGAATCTTCATCTGACGCTAAGGTTCATAGGTGAAGTTTCTGAAGAGCTCACAGGTAAAATCCGGGAGGCCCTTCGGGGGGTAAAGATGCGTCCGTTTGAGGTAGAAATTGGGGGCGTTGGCACCTTTCCGCCTGGCGGGAAAAGGGTCAATGTCGTCTGGCTAGATTGCAAAGGGCAGTTGGCGGAGCTTGCTGCGAGGGTAGAGGAGGCTCTCGCACCGCTCGGCATACGCCGCGATCGTGGCTTTGTTTCGCACCTGACGATTGCTCGTGTCAAGCAAAGGCCAATTTATCTCAAAGAGCGGCTCGAATGCCTGGGTGCGGCGGTAATCGGACGCCAGGTTGTAGACCGTTTTGCGCTAAAGCGCTCTACGCTGACACCAAACGGACCAATTTATGAGGATGTCGAGCTTTATAAGCTAGGTTAAGCAAGTATATGCGGTGACAGCAATGGCTGTTCAAGAATGGAAGAAATTCGACGTTGTTCGAATGGCTACCGTCTCTGCGGCTGTGAGCGCCGTAATGGGGCTTATCCTAGGCATCGCGGTCGCTGTGCTCGGAACTGCGCTGCTGCCCGGAATGGTTGGGTTTGGCATCTTGTCCATCGTCGCGTTTCCGATAATGTACGGAATAGCCGGACTCGTTTTCGGTGCGCTCGGTGCCCTGATTTACAACTTCGTTGCGGAGAAGATCGGTGGCATAAGGGTAACGGTCTGATTGCTTTCCTTTGCTTTTCTTATTTTCTGCGGTAGGTTAACATGCACGATCGTTCGGTTGCCAAACTAGCGCTTCTTATGGCTTGCGCCGGCCTTACTGGGCTATTTCTAGTTAACCTACTCATGGTGCCGATGGCGGTGGCAATCGCCGATGTCGACGAAAGCCGCCTTGGTGAGATTGTCAAGGTCTCTGGCAAAGTCAGGCGTGCCGTTGTCAGCGAAGGAAGCGTGTTTTTAACCATCTGGGACGGCAGCAACGAGATAAAGGCAATCGTTTGGCAAAGCGTCGCGCGTGGAACAGAAGTTTATGAGCTGCGCCCTGGCGACCGCATCGCTGTAACCGGACAGGTTGCGGTGTACAGAGGGGAGCTTGAAATTGTTGCGTCGAAAGTCGAGGTGGAGCAATAGCGGATTTAAGCATTGGGAGCGCAAGTGGTTGCTATGAAAGCTGTTCTGCTCTGCGGAGGGTTTGCGAAGCGCCTTTGGCCGCTGACGCTAGACAGGCCAAAGGCATTACTGGACTTTGGCGGAAGGACTATTCTTGACCATATTGTAGACAAGGTCGAGCGCATCCAGGAAGTTGATGAAATCATCGTATCTGCGAATGCCGCGTTTGAGCCCGCCTTTCGCGAATGGCTTGCCAAACGGAAATTTGCCAAGCCTGTGCGGCTTGTGGTAGAAGCAAGTCGAGAGGAATCGCAGAAGCTCGGTGCTGTGCGTGGCCTCGAATGGCTTATTCGCGAGTGCCGAATAGATGCGGATTGCCTTGTTGTTGCAGGCGATAACATATTCGATTTCGAATTTGGGCCGCTTCTTGAGGCGTACAAAAAGACTGGTGCACCAACTATCGCGCTATACGATGTCGGAAATCCGGAGAAAGCTCGGCTTTACGGAATCGTAAAGCTTGACGGGACGCGGATTGTTGAGCTTCAGGAAAAACCCGCCTCTCCACCAAGCACGCTTGCTAGCACTGGGTGTTATGTCTTTCCTCGCGGAGTCCTCAGCGCTTTGACAGAATATCTCGCAAGCGGAAGCCCGAGAGATGCGCCAGGTCATTTCATATCGTGGCTTTGCCAACGTCAGCCAGTTCATGGCTGGGTCTGGCGTGGCGCGTGGTTTGACATAGGCGATCTCGAATCACTTGAGCTGGCGCGCCGATGGGCGAAGATGCAGAAACAACTTTTCATGCTGCCAAAATAGCTCCGAAGCTTAGAGGCGAGTGACGGCTTATAAATGCACCTGAGCTCATGCTCGAGCAGCTTTGTGAAATCTGCTTTAAGCTGCGAGAGGCGGTCTTGCGTTCGAGCCTCGACGGTAAGCCGTATCTTTGGTTCGGTGTTCGAGGCGCGGATGAGCGCCCAGCCATCAGTAAAAACGACACGCAAGCCGTCCATGTCATCGACACTTCCGTATCGTTTTGCGAGCTTGGCTTTCATGCGCTCTAGCACTGCGAACTTCTCCTCGTCTGCGCATACAAAATTCTCGCGGTAGCAAGGGTAAGACGGCAAAAGGCGCAGCTGTGAGGAGAGCGCGACATTTCTCGAGGACACAACACATGCTAAATAGTAGCTGATGGCCAGAGAATCGTCACCGACTGCCAGTGATGGAATGGCATAGTGGCCGCTGATCTCGACGCCAAAGGCCGCGCCCTTGCTGTGCACGGCTTCTATAAGGTGCGTATGACCTACCGGCACGCGGATAAGCGGCCTGCCAAAGCGCCGTGCGAGGTCTTCGATTAGGCATGAGCACTCGGCCGTCGCTATCAGAGGACCTTTTGCGGTTTTTAGCAACTCCTCAAGTATTATTGCTGATGCGTTCTCGGAAGAGACCTTTTCGCCGGTGTCATCGACAATGACCATCCTATCTCCATCGCCATCGTATGCTATGCCAAGCGATGCCCGCTCCAAGCGCACGGCTTCCTTGAGGTGTGTCAGGGGGTCTGCGAGCGGATCGGGGGAGCGGTTTGGGAAGCGACCGTCGGGCTGCGCCCAGAGCGCTTTCACTTCGAAGCCTGCTGTTGCGAAAAGGCGCGGCGCAACCATCGATGCTGCTCCGTTGCCACAATCCAAAACAACGCGCAGACGTCGCTTTGGCTTTATTTTCGTAACGAGATGATGGATGTAGTTTGTTATTATGGAGTCGGGATCTACAACGGTGTGCTTGGTTTCGGCTGATTCAACTGGCGCGAGTGGCACGGCGTCTCGAAGCGCCACATTTTCCGGCGCCAGCCAACCTTTGCCATCTGGATGGAAAAGCTTTAGGCCATTCCAGTCCGGTGGGAGATGCGACGCCGTCACATAAGCGAGCTCGGAACCCGTTTTGTTCGCATAGAACATGGCCGCGCCTATTGGGAGCGCCCCAGCGAAAACTCTTTTTGCTTTGGGCGCGGCTGATGCAATGCCCCGCATAAAGGCAAGGGCGAGCTGTGGGCTTCCACACCTAACATCGTGGGCGACGAGAATCTGCTTTGCCCGCTGTACGGCATCAATCGTAGCATAGGCGCGCCCTATGCGCTCGAAAAGCTGCTCATTTATCTCTGTTGGATAAATGCCCCGTATGTCATATTGCCTGAATACCTTCAGCAGAAGATTCTGCGATGGCGGACCTGTGATAGTTTGCATTGAATGGTATTGGAGGCTAAATTTTAATAAGCCGATTGCTCAGATTCTCCACTTGCCGTTCTTCTGGACGACGCGACCATCAATAACGATTCGACCGCCTTTTCTGAGATCTTTTACTATGTCCCAATGTATCGCTGAGCGGTTTGTTGCGCCGCACTCCTTGTACGCCATACCGAATGCGAGGTGGATTGTTCCGGTTATTTTTTCATCGAAGAGCAAGTTCTTTGTGAACTTCGTAACGCGCGGATTCATGCCTATGCCGAGTTCTCCTATGTAACGGCTTCCTGCATCGGTGTCGAGCATCGCCGTCAGGAATTTTTGATTTTTGTCGGCTGTTGCTTTTATGCAACGGCCGCTCTTGAACTCTGCATATATGTTCGTGACTTCCACGCCTGAACGGATAGCGGGGTAGGTGAAACGTATGTGGCCTTCGACTGACGTTCTCTTCGGCGCGCCAAAAACTTCTCCTCCGGGCATGTTCTCATGGCCATCATCGATGACAAAGCTGCCTCTGTGCGGCGTGAGCACAAGGTGTGTATCTTCTCCGATTATCTCTACAAGCCTTGCAGAGTTGAACGCATTTCTCACTTTTGTAAACCGCCTTGCAAGCTTCGGCCAATCCTGCAGGCATGCACCATAAAGGAAATTTTCGTACTCCTCTAGGCTCATCTCGGCGTCTTGCGCAAGCGCGTTGGTCGGAAAATCGAGTGTGCAGCGGAATATTTTCGGTTTCCCGTTGGCTATGTAATCGCGAATTGGTTCCGTGACCTTTGCGCGCATTGTGATGCGGGTTGGGTCTATGTTTGTCAGTTCTCGCGTATTAAGAGGAGAACCGATTGATATATACTTGTGCATTTTTTTTATTTCTGCGAACGTCACCGATGGAAATTTTCTGAGTTGAGCATCTGATGCGTTCTTGAAAAATATGTATCCCATCTCTGGCGTCCCGAGGTTCACGAAAGGAAATGCGCCCTTTAACAGAATTTGTTTGTAGAGTTCATTGACGAGTGGTGCGGCTTCTGTGTCGGCCGCAATCATCACGTTCTCGCCTTTCTTCACGAAAACAGAATAGTTCACCAACAGTTTTGCGAGCTTTCTTATGCGCTCATCGAGCATACAACCACTTCTTAAGTTTGTACAAGGGCAAACATAAAGCTGCCCTATCAAAAATTCGTGAGGTTTTCGGCGCCTTTGGGCCCGATAAGATACATGTTCTCATGGCGGATGCCGCCACCAACATAGATTCCTGGCTCTATTGTTAGCACATTGCCTGGCTGCAGCAGTTCTTTTGAGTCGGCACGAATGTTCGGTGGTTCGTGAACGGCTATGCCTATGCCATGACCTAGCGCGGTTATGAAATGTTTTGCGTGCGCGCCGAGGGCTTTCCTCGCTTCCGCATCTATGTCTGCGGCGCACGTGCCCGGCTTCAGCAAGGACTCGACGGCCTCGAAAACTTTTCTCACAATCGGCTGATATTTACTGCCGTATGTGCGAGTTGTGTCGGAGCAATATCCGTTGAAGCGCACGCCGAGGTCGATGAGGAGCGGCTTGGTTGCTGGCGAAAGACTTGGCGCGTGATGTGGCGAGACTATGTTTTTGGCCGATGCAACAATAGTAGAAAATGCGGGCTCCAGCCCGCGGCTCTGGATTTCCCAGTCTAGGTCCGCGCGTAGCTGTGCTTCTGAGCCGCGGTACGGCAAGCGAATTTTGGTGAAAATGTCACACGCGACGGCGCAGGCTTTTCTTATCTGCTTTATTTCATATGGTGTCTTGACCGCTCGCGCTGCCTCGAGGTGTCTTGCTACATTCGTTCCTCTAACTTTATTCTTGATTTTGCTGAAAAGGAATGCGGGTGTGTGTAGCGCATCCAGTCCTACATTTGACGTTGGAACCGCAGACAATATGTCGTTCGTTTTTGATACGTATTCTACCTTTGCCCACGTGCCGCGGAGCTCAGCTTTATACGTCTCGCGCGTAAACAGTCGAGGCCGGCCCCTGAATGGTACCCACAACCATCCGCTGACCGTGCAATTGGACAGCCAAAAAAAGGTGGGATTCGCCCAGCGACCTGCATTGTAAAGCAATATTCCGCAGCATTTTTTCTTGAGCGGTGTGAGCCTCATAAGGCGTTTTCTTAGTTCGCTCATCTATACTCCTCCAGCAGTGGACCTATGTTTGCTTTTCCGATAGGCTGCTTTACGAGCGGCTGCCTGGCTATTTGTGGCAGGTGGTCTGTGAGGGACTGCGCTTTCGCTTGGTACAATATTCCCAGGGGCCACGGGTTTGTTTCACGCGCTTTTTTTGCCGCTGCGTCGAAACTTGCAGGATTGTGGCTTGTTGCCTCGAGCTTGTAGGTGCTTTGGCGCCAGAATTCATATGTGTTTGACCTGTTCCAGACTACGCATGGCTGAAGTATGTCGACGAGGGCAAAGCCTTTATGGCGGATTGCGCGCGCAATAATGCTTTGGAGATGCGTTGGATCGCCTGCAAAACTGCGCGCCACAAATGTCGCGCCCGCGTCCAGCGCGAGCGAAAGGGGATTAATAGGCGTGTTGGGCGAGCCAAATGGCGTAGACTTGCTCCTAAAGCCTTTGGGTGAAGTCGGAGATGTCTGGCCTGCGGTGAGCCCAAATACACCATTGTTGTGCACAAGCAGTGTGATGTCGATGTTTCTGCGGCAGGCGTGTATGAGGTGACCGAGCCCGATAGCATAGCAATCTCCGTCGCCTGCTGAGGCTATGACTGTTAGTTCGTGGTTTGCAAGCTTTGCGGCCTGCGCAAGTGGTAGGGTGCGGCCGTGAATTGTTTGGAAGCCGCACGCTGTAAGCCATTGCGGCAAGTGGCCGTGGCAACCAACGCCTCCAACGACAAGCACGCTGTGCGGGGCGAGCTCGAGCTCTGCAAGCGCACCTTTCAGTGCGGCTAATATTGCCCAGTTTCCGCATCCTGGACACCATGTTGGGATTGTCTTGGCGCTGTCCATCATGATTCACCTTTGATGCACCTTATGGCTGCTTCCGCTACCTGCTCCGGAGTCCACTGCCGGCCATCATACTTTAGCAGCGATTCGACTGTCTTGCCGGTTTGCTCGCGAATGAGCGATGCCATCTGGCCGGTTGCGTTTTGCTCGATGCATACGACTCGCTTCGCTTTGTCGAGAATGCGGTTAAGTGCGCCAACAGGGAACGGCCAAACGGCGTAGATGTGGAGGGAGTTTGCGACTATCCCCCGTGCCTTGAGGATTGGCAAGGCGTCGAGGATGGGGCCCTTTGTCGAGCCCCACCCTATTATTGTTATGTCTGCTTCGTCCGGACCACATAGTTTTGGTTCCGGAATCTCTTTCGCCATTCCTCCAAGCTTTCGGAGTCGCTTAGCCTGCATGGCTGCGCAAACAGCCGGCTCTTCCGTTAGGTATCCAAATTCGTCGTGCTCGTCGGCAACTGCGCGAAATATGATATTGTGGCCTGGCAGCACCCGCTGCGAGACTCCGCTGTCTGTTATTTTGTAGCGTGGAAATGGTTTTTCTGGTGTTGTGAAGCTCTCTTTACTGACTAGCAGGCCGCGATCTATTGTTATGTCTTTCGTTTCGAGCGGCTCAACAGACTTAAAACACTCACAGACATGCTTGTCAACGAGTATTATGACTGGGGTTTGCCAGCGCTCAGCTATGTTAAACGCTTCGGCTACCGCGTAGAAGCACTCTTCAGCGTCTCCGGGCGCAAGCACGGCACGCGGAAACTCGCCTTGACTTGCCCGTAGCGCAAATTGTAGGTCAGACTGCGCTGTGTGTGTGGGGAGGCCAGTTGAGGGTCCTCCACGTTGACCCCAAATAACAACAAGCGGCGTTTCAGTCATGCCGGCCATGCCGAGCGCTTCTGCCATAAGCGAAAAGCCGCCGCCTGATGTTGCAACGAGCGAGCGGACTCCTGCAAAGGAAGCGCCAATTGCGGCGTTTATGCCGGCTATTTCGTCCTCTGGCTGCATAACTACGATTCCGAAATCCCTTTGCCACTTTGCTAGGCGATGAAGAATTTGCGTGATTGGTGTCATTGGGTAGATGGCGGCAAATCGGCAGCCGGCAGCTATAGCACCGAGCGCGAGCGCATCATTGCCGCTCACTAGGATGCGCGGCTTTCGCGGCAGCGGGGCTATGCCCACGGCGGGCTTGTCCGGGAAAGTTGCCTTGACGTAAGAATATCCTGCTTGCGCTGCGACGATGTTCTGCCTGACTTCCTTTTCTTTTCTGCCGAAAACTTTCTCCATCGAATCTTCGAGAAAGCAGAAGTCTAGTTCCAATAGCGCTGCGGATGCGCCGAGCGCAATCGAATTTGCGACTATGCGTTCCGCGCCTAGGTCTGAAAGGATTCTCGAGAATGGAACGGGGCAAAGCTTAGCTGCTGTTATTTCTCCGCAAGCTGCTGGGTCAAAAACGATGCTTGCGCCTTTGTTCAGCTCACCGGCGTGCAGTTCCACAGTTTCCTTATTAAGCGCCACAAGGACATCTGCATTTCTCGCGTGAGCATTAACCTCGCCCTGAGAAACGCGGACCATGAATGTGTTGTGGCCGCCTCGTATGAGCGATGGATACTCTGAATTTGTAAAGACGTTGAGGCCGGCATACATGCATGCGCGCGCAAAGATCTCGCCTGCGGTAAGAATCCCGTACCCTGCTTCGCCACCCAGTAGCCACACGAAGTCATTGATACGCTCAGCCATGAATAGTGTTATCGGCAGGCATGTAATAAAGATTTTATTCTATCTGCCGTTGCTTGCCCCAATTGCTGCGAGATTTTCGATTATTGGGCGGAGCGGAGGTCTTCCGCTGTCAGCACTGCGATGTCTGATGGCGCGTGTATCGTTTCGCGATAGCCTGACCCAACAACACACTTAATTCTCCGCTGCATCGCCAAGTCTATGAGGTCTTGGTTTATCTTGCCGTCGATTACTAGCGTGTGCGTTTCTGGATAGTCGCTAATGACTATACCGAGTTCTCCGAGTGGGACTTTAGACATGATTCGGCCATCTTGGTCTATGAGAAGTGCTGCACGGGTGCCAACTAGCTGGTCGAGAAATTTCAGGTATTCTGTCTTTCGTGCCGCTATCGCGGTTGGTTCGGGTTTTTCTTCAAATGCATATTGGTTATGTTCCCGGTGGCTGTTTGAAAGTTGCTGGAAAGCCTGATCCTTGGGCGTGCGCTCGCGAAGCGCCTTGAATATCTGCTTCTGCGTTAACTCCTCGACCTCTTTGCCGGTTTCAGCGCGTGCAACGAAATCGATGTCCGCACCGACAGCCTGCAGCTTCTTTAGGATAAGATCGCCGCCGCGGTCGCCATCGAGGAAGACGGTTACGGTCTTGTCTTTTGTAAGCCCGACTATTTGTTCTGGAATCTTCGAGCCTTCAATTGCGATTGCGTTTCGGATGCCACTTTTGAGAAGGTTGAGCACATCTGCGCGACCTTCGACTATTACAATTTCATCTGATTTCAGTACATCCGGACCGCAGGAAAGACCATTCCATTGCGTTATCTCGCCCGTGCGAACAGCCTGACGGATTTGTTCGGCGAGTGATTGTGAATCCGAAACTGCCTCCATTAGGCCCATGAGGATGTCGCGGGCGCGCTCGATAACATATCTCCTCTTTTGCGTGCGCACATCTTCCACCTTGACCACTTCTATTTTTGCGTCGCATGGTCCAACCTTTTCTATCGTTTCCAACGATGCGGCTACGAGGGCCGTCTCGCTGGCGTCAAGAGAGGACGGTATCGTTATGTCCGCTGTTGCGCGGCCTCGGTTTGAATGGACAATCACTTCGATTCGCCCTATGCGCCCTGTACGCTGCAGTTCACGCAGATCGAGATCCCCGCCAAGCAAGCCTTCCGTTTGCCCAAAGACCGCTCCAATGATGTCGGGCTTTTCGACGATGCCTGTTGCTTCGAGTCGTGCTTGAATAAGATATTTAGCAAAATTTTGTGCTAGCTTTGCCATAATCATCCCCGTATTTCACTGGTGGACAGAAATAGCTCTACTCTTGACGCCGGTTTTGCGCTTTTGGTCCAGTATACATGAACATCACTTGCCACTGATGAGGCGTTGAGCATCTATTTCTGTCTAAACCGATAGTCACAGAAAAGTATTTAACCCGTTTGCTGTGGCGTGGCTTGGGCTGCAAGGTTCTGCTGCGCGGCATCGACCGTCTCTTTTGCCGTTTCGTGGGCGAGTCGAAAGTGTGCGGGCCAGAGTCTCGCCAAATAAACGTCCCTGAATGCCGCTGTTCCGATGCCGCGCGTTGTTGGAAGTGTACATTCTATCGTCGCCTCTATCACAACCGATAGCGTTGCTGCCGGCATGCTGCCTACCAAATCAAAAGCGATGTGCAGATGCGTAAAGTTGTCCAACTTACGTTCTATGTAGAATTTCACAACGGTTGCTGTCTGCGGGCCTGTTGTTAAGACCTTATTTTCGCGTTCCACGACTCGACCGAAGCGCGCTGCCCAGTGCATAAGGTTGTGAGCAGCCGCATACGGATCTGGCATCGAGAACGTGTCAACGTGCCGAAGAAGCAGCTCCGAAAGGTGCTCCATGATGAGATTTGGTTAGCGAGAAAATAAAGGTTTCGAGCGACATTAGCGCTTTGCGCGCATCTCTTCGCAGCCAGGGCATATCCAGACGCCATCGATCTCTTGGACCTCATCGGAATAGTTGCCACACACCTCGCACTGAAACATCTGTGCTCCAACTGCTTCTGGCGGGGCGCCTGGGCGCAATATTTTCAGTTGCTCCTTGAGTATCTCCGACAGAGCTGGCTCAACCTTAACGATATCTGAAGCTGTGATGATGCCCACCAGGCGACCCGCTTCTTGGACTGGAAGCTTCTTGATTTTGTTCTTTGCCATAAGCTCAGAAGCTTCCTTAAGTGTTTTCTCTGGCGTTATGGTTATAGGATCGCGCGTCATTATGTCCGAAACGCGTTCGCCGCGGCGCTGCGCCACATACTTGTAAACTATGTCTTCTGCTGTAACGATTCCCTTTATGCGCTTGTCTCCGACCACGACAACAGAGCCTATTCTAAACTGAGCCATTAGTTGGGCTGCTTTCTGAACAGAATCTGTAACATCGACTGTTTTGACATCTGTGTTCATAACATCTCTAACGTATGCTTCAAACCTCATACTTATCACTGCGACTTGCGAATATTGTAAACAATCAATATAAACCTTTTGCGCCGCTACAGCTGATCTATCCCTACGGCGCGACCATCGAGAAAACGCTTCCCTATTCGGCCGCCGTTTTCCAAAACGTCCTCGAGCCTCAGAAATACCCATCCTTTTCGCGCGATTTTCCAGCCTATGTACGGCACAGCATTGGCGCGCACTTTCCAATCTTTAAGCTGCTCTAGCTGGTCTGCCCCCACTTTAAAGGAGTTTGCACGTGCCTTACATTCTATGACGATCAGACGACCTGCTTTAGCTGCCACAACATCGGGCGATGGTATGCCTATCCTGCCAGAACGCGGTGCGCGCATAACCGACCACCCTTTGCTATAGAGCGTGTGCACTAACTCCCGTTCTGCGGCGTAGCCCTTGGCATAGGTTCGCATGATATGTTTTGCTTTTGGTCAATTAAAAGCGTGCATGATGTTTAAGAGTTTTGTTTCCTGATTGTTGTTTGGTGATTTGCCTGCAAGACTGGCGAAGGGGCAGACACTCCGACATTTCAGGATTCCACCGGTTAGAACCAGAAAGGCGGCTTGAGATAGTCAGGAGGTTTGCCAATCTAAGCGACGCGGAGGTAGCGGCGCTTCTAAACGGGCTGACACTGACCACAGCTAATCGGATGATCGAAAATGTGATTGGCGTATTCGGGCTGCCGCTCGGCATCGGTACAAACTTCTTGATAGACGGCAAAGACTTTCTCGTCCCGATGGTCGTGGAGGAAAGCTCCGTTGTTGCTGCTGCCAGCAATGCGGCGAAGTTGTGTAGGCCGTCGGGTGGATTTAAAACAAGCGCAGATGGCCCGGTGATGATAGGACAAATACAACTTACCGGTGTTAATGACTTTGAATGTGCCAAGCGCCGCCTTGAGGATGCCCGCGATGAGCTGTTTAGAGCCGCTAATGCCCAGGATAGCACGCTTGTTAGGCTTGGCGGCGGGCTCAAAGACTTCGAAGTTCGGCGTGTTGATAGCGACATCGGGGCCATGCTCATCGTTCATCTTCTCGTAGATGTCAAGGATGCGATGGGCGCAAATGCTGTGAACACGATTGCCGAGCGTGTTGCGCCGGTAATCGAACAAATCGTCGGCGGAAGAGTTGGGTTGCGCATCGTTTCGAACCTGGCGACGGCGCGGCTTGCACGCGCAACGGCTGTGTGGAAAAAAGATGTTCTCGAAAGGAGCTTCGAAAATTCATCGGTTTCTGGAGATGAGATAGTTGACGGCGTCATAGCCGCATGGCATTTTGCAAAGGCCGATCCATACAGGTGTGCTACGCACAACAAAGGCATCATGAACGGCGTTGATGCAGTCATGATAGCTTGCGGTAATGATTGGAGAGCCGCTGAGGCAGGAGCTCACACATATTCGCGCCTCCTAGGGAAACCTCTGACGTGGTATGAGAAGACGCCGGATGGCGATTTGCGCGGGCACATAGAGCTTCCTCTTGCAGCT
>JAWCMQ010000004.1:9463-23209 GCA_039091255.1 Candidatus Aenigmatarchaeota archaeon | reverse complement strand
GGCATTGTCGGTGGCGCAACCAAAATAAATCCCTGTGCGCGGGCGTGCTTGAAAATACTCGGGGTGAGAAGTGCGCAGGAACTTGCTCGAGTAGCGGCGGCTGTGGGGCTTGCGAACAACTTTGCTGCTCTGCGCGCCTTATGCACAGAAGGCATACAGAAAGGGCACATGAAACTTCACGCGGCAAACATAGCCGTTGAGGCTGGGGCTCACGGCGATGAAATAGAACGTGTGGCATGGCGCATGATCGAGGAGCGAAAAATTTCTGTTTCGCGAGCGAAGGAAATAATACTTGAGGTTAGGGGGCTCAAATGAGCGACGTTTGCGGGGGCTTAGAACACGGCTTCGAGGAAAGCTCCTGCTATTATCAACGCTTCTCCCATCGCTAGCCACATCAAGCTGTCTTTTACCACTTCTTTGAACTCTTTTGACATAAAACGCTCGCGAAGAAGCCCGACGGATAGTACCCCGCCAGCCACCCCCGCGAAAAAATATCCTCCTATCTCGGGTATGCCGTGCAGCGCAATCGAACCTAAGCCTGTTCCGATTCCATAGACATATGCTATTGGGGCACCAAGCGCGGGAGCGAGCTTGTTGGCTGCCATGCCAACAAACACGGCTATAACGGACGCATTCCATGCTAGGATAAAGGCCGCGCCAGCGCCAAACAAAACGGAGAGGATGAAGAAAAGGACCATCACTTGGGTGTTGTTGATGAGGTAGCGCTCGAAGTTGCCGGGCTGGACGGCGGCTATTCCTTGCGAGCGGAACCAGTCAAGTTGCAACGAGTAAACGTCCCGTATGGATGGGTTGAAAACGTAGAGAAACGAATATGTCACTACCATACCCATAAAAAATGCGGCGTAGGCCACCACAACAGGACTGTGCCTCTTCAGGAAGCTTTCTCTGGCCCTCCGGCGGGCTGCCAGCTCATCCTTCTTTTCTTCGATTGAGAATAACCTCTGGAAAAATGGCACAAAGAATATCGTCATAAATGCCACGGATAGTATAGAGGACTGCGCTGGAAAGAGGTTGTAAGCAAGCCACACAGATATTATTGTGAACAAAACCGAAATCACAAAAATGCGCAGCGGTTTATTCGTGGCCGTTTTCGGGTCAATCAGCGATTCTAGAACCATGCTGAGCGCCTGCTCATCATTTGGTTGATTGGGGTATTAATATTTTGACTACGCCTGACTTTGCGCAAGGGTTTTAAGATTAAGTTTCAGGCGGGGTTTGTTTGCTTTAAATTAATTTTGGGCGAAGCAAAGGCTCATGCTCGGTGTTGTTGGCTGGGGAGCGTACATCCCTTGCTTCCGCATACGGACAAGCGAGATTGCGCGGGTGTGGGGAAGGGATGGTAAGGATGCTGTGGATTCCCTCGGTGTTGAGGAAAAGGCCGTGGCTGATGAAGATGAGGATGCCATAACAATGGCTGTCGAAGCTGGCCGCGCCGCACTCGCTCGTGCAGCCATCGACCCAAACGATGTTGGGGCATTGTTCGTTGGCTCAGAAAGCCACCCCTATGCTGTAAAACCGTCTGGCACCGTTGTGGCTGAAGCGCTTGGGCTCGGCAAGTCGCTCTTCCTAGCGGATTACCAGTTTGCGTGCAAAGCAGGAACAACGGCGGTGTTGAATGCTTATGCGCTTGTGAAAGCTGGTGAAGCGAGGTATGGTTTAGGCATCGGGAGCGACACCGCACAGGGAAGACCTGGCGATGCGCTGGAGTACACTGCGGCGAGTGGTGCTGCAGCTCTTGTTGTCGGCCCGCAACCGGTTGCGGCAATCGAAGGGATATATTCTTACACAACGGATACGTCAGACTTCTGGAGGCGGCCAAGCGACAATTATCCAAGCCATGGGCACCGCTTTACTGGTGAGCCCGGGTATTTTGCACACATCTATGGTGCGGCGCGGGGGCTTATGGAGAAGCTTGGCTTGAAGCCTGCCGATTTTGATTTGGTGGTATTCCACATGCCTAACGGCAAATTCCCTGTGCGTGCCTACAAACAGTTTGGCTTTGAGAAGGAAAAGTGGATGCCTGGGCTTGTTGTTACGCGCATCGGAAACACGTATGCCGGTTCTAGCCTTCTTGGGCTATGCGCGCTGTTGGATATCGCAAAAGCCAACCAGCGGATATTGCTCACAAGCTACGGCAGTGGGGCGGGGGGAGATGCGATGTCGCTTATCGTAACCGACCGCATTGATGCTGCGCGCAGTCGGGCAGCATGTGTCGGCGAGCTCATCGAGCGCAAGCGATACATCGATTATGCGACGTATGCTAAGCTGCGCGGAAAACTGAGGAGATAGCTTATGGTTGATGTGGCTGTTGTTGGCGTTGGCCAGACCAAATTCGGGGAGCTTTGGGGTAGCTCGCTACGCCAGCTGGGTGTAGAAGCGTTTAACGGCGCGCTGTCGGATGCGGGCATTGGGCGTGAGGCCATACAGGCGCTTTATGTTGGTAGTATGGCGTCTGGATACATGACGGCGCAGGAACATCTTGCTGCGCTTTTTGCCGATCATTGTGGCATCACCCCCAAGCACGCAGTTAGGTGCGAGGCGGCGTGCGCAAGTGGCGGTGTAGCGCTGCGGCAGGCGTGGTTAGCCATCAAATCGGGTGTGTATGATGTTGTGGCGGTGCTGGGTGTGGAGAAGATGACGGATGTTGGGGCTAGCACAGCTATGCGCGGCCTCATGGCGGCTGGGGACGCCGAATGGGAAGGCTCGATAGGTTTGACGTTTGCTGGGCTTTATGCGCTGATGGCGCGGGCGCATATGCACGCCTTTGGCACTACGCGGGAACAGATGGCGCTTGTCTCTGTGAACAACCATCGCAACGCGGTAAAAAATCCTTACGCGCAATTTAGGAACGAAATCACGCTACAAGACGTCCTCAATGCGAACATCGTAGCCGACCCCCTTGGGCTGCTAGATTGCTCGCCGCTGAGCGATGGTGCGGCGTGTGTTATCCTTGCATCCGAGAGTGCGGCGAAGCGGTTTGAGCAACCGGTCTGGGTTATTGGAAGCAGTCAGGGGAGCGCGAGCTTAGCTCTTGCGGAGCGCACTAGTCTTGTAGAGATGCCGGCAACTCGAGCAGCCGTGGCTGAAGTTTGGAAACAAACCGGCCTCGACACCAAGGACATCGACGTTCTTGAAGTTCATGATTGCTTTTCTATAAACGAAATAATAGCGCTGGAAGACCTTGGTTTTTGCCCGAAAGGGCAGGGTGGGTTGTTCGTGGAGCGTGGGTGTATAGGTTTGGGTGGGGACATCCCAACCAACACTTCCGGTGGGCTCAAAGCGATAGGTCATCCGGTTGGGGCGAGTGGTGTGCGGCAGGTAATAGATGTCGTTCGGCAGATTCGTGGTTGCGCCCCCAACCAGGTTGGTGGAGCATCCACCGGACTCTGCCTCAATATTGGTGGTGTTGGTGGCACCGCGGTTGTGCACATCCTCAGCAGTGAGCGGCATCCGTGATTGTTATGACACACCTCTCCGTCCCTAGTTTTTGGAGGGCGAACAAACCCAGGTATTGTCTTGTTGGCGTGAAGTGTAGGGTGTGTGGTAGGGTTTTGTTCCCGCCGCGCACCGCTTGCTCTGCCTGCGGGTCTGTAGATTTGGATGAATATAGACTCCCACGCTCTGGGTTAATTCTGAGTTGGACTACCATCCATGCTGCCCCAAAAGGCTTTGAAGCACCATACACCATCGCGCTTGTACGGTTAGAGGATGGTGTTGTTGTGGCTGGTTGTGTTGTTGGTGGGGGGTCGCAATTGGAGATTGGCGCTCCTGTGGAGGTTGTGTTCCGGCGGGTCGGTGAAACAACAGACGGCCTTCTCCTTTATGGGTTTAAGTTCAAGCTAAAAGAGACATAGACACCCTTATTTCTTATGTAGAGACTACCCTTCTTTGCTTTCCATCGGAAATGAGGTTCGCAGACGCACCGCTGAAGCGTTTCCACAAGAAACTGAGGTGTGTCTCGCTGTGGTGGTAGCCATATGTTTATATAGTGGGGGAGCTATTGTGATATCGGGGTGTGGAAATGGAATGCGCAACAGGCACTGGAACCACTCTTTCTTATCGAGATGCATGCGAAGCAAAGGTAACTCCACAGCTTATCTTCTCGTCCTATCTTAAGGGGAGGGGGATTATCACCCGTCCCGATTTACTTTCCGCATCTTTTGTGCCGGAAACAGTACTCCACAGAGATTCTGAAATCAGAGCGCTTTCGGCTGCTCTCGCCCCCGCGCTCAAAGGCTTCAAACCCAACAACGTTTTTATTTACGGCACGGTTGGAACCGGCAAAACCATCACTGTTAGATATGTCCTAAACGAACTTTCGAAAGCCGCGGCAGCCACAAAACAACCGGTCAAGACTATTTACATAAACTGCAAAATGAAGCACACAACAGACACAGAATACCGCCTTCTCGTGGCTCTATTGCGAGAGTTTGGGGTAGTTGCCCCCGAAACGGGACTTTCAACAAGCTGCTTGTATAGGAAGTTTTCGGATGTTGTGAAGAACCGGATTGTTATTATAGCGCTGGATGAGATAGACTCTCTTGTTAGAAAATCAGGTGACGAGTTTCTATACAATCTGTCCCGAGCTGATGCGAAGATATCGCTGATAGGCATAACGAACAATCTGATGTGGCGAAACGAGCTCGATATACGCGTCAAAAGTTCTCTTGCAGAAGAAGAGCTCACGTTCAACCCATACAATGCCGCCCAGTTAGCTGACATATTGCGCGCTCGCGCTAAGGCCGCATTCAGCATCGATGTCGATGATGTTGTGATAAACAAGTGCGCTGCTTTGGCGGCGCAGGAGCACGGCGATGCGAGGAGGGCGCTCGAGTTGCTGCGCACAGCAGCAGAGGTGGCTGAGCGCGCCGGCGCTGAAGAAATATTTGAAGAGCACATCGACATCGCCGAGCAGCGTGTGGACCATGACAGGCTAACAGACGCCTTGAAGGGTCAGCCAAAACAATCACTCGCAGTGCTGTCAGCGATATTCGAGCTTTGCTGCAACGACAAAGGCGGCAAGTGGAACGACAACCGAATATTTTCTGGCGATGTTTACACCAGATACAAAGCACTATGCGGCCGCTGCGGCCTTAAAGTCCTGACACAGCGGCGCGTCAGTGACCTTATGAACGAATTGGAGGCGATAGGTGTTATAGAGACGAAAGTCATGTCGAAGGGCAGGCATGGCCGGATGAGAGAAATTACGGTTTGCCTCGATGAAAGCGGGCGGTTCAAGGTTCAGCGCGTTCTCGCGGAAGCGGGGGTTTAGCCTATGCGCACTCCACGGTGGGCCGCGCCTGTAGATGCACAGTGGTTGGTGTGGAGAGGAAAGAAATAGTTTCGTTGTTTCTTAAGGCAGGGGTCTTGCTGCGGCAGGAAGAGCTCGAACAGCTTTCGATGTTGGGCGATGTTGAGATAGCCGAAATTGCGGGGGCTCAAGAGCCAAAGGCCGAACTAGCGAAGCGGGCGGCCCGCTTCAAGTTCGATGTCATCAAGAGCCTCACATCAAAACCAGCTAAAATTACAGCGGAACTTCAGCACAGATTCTTGAATTCGCGGTATGAAAAGATGAAGACAATCGCAAGCCAGAGAATCGCGCATAGCATGGTGTCAATAAATCGCCTTCCAACTGGCGGAGAAGTTTTTATAGCCGGCATAGTGCGAGACGTGAGGGAAAGCGGGAAGACGATTGTAGAAATAGAAGACCCAACGGGTTCCGTGGCAGTAATATTCAAAGAGAAACCTGATGTGAGGCTTGACGAGTTTGTCACTGTGCGGGCAACCATTGCGCGGCGCATTATTTTCGGAAAGGAGCTGCTGTACCCCGACATACCCATACGGAAAGCATCTGAAGGCAACGGCCGCGGCTGCTTTATTTCAGACCTTCACCTCGAAGAAGCGCCGTATGCCGACGCGCGGCGCTTGGCAGCAGCAATAAGCGCAGAGAACGTGGATTGGGTTTTTGTGTCTGGCGATGTTGGAGACGTTAGGCTTTACGAGGAAATCATCGGTGATACACAGACATTCGTAATCCCCGGCGAGGCCGACACGGAAGACAAATATCCGATGCTACCACTAGAGGTGAAAAGCCCACGCGCAATCGCACTAAGCAACCCAGCAGTCATCCGCACAGGCGGACTTAACATCCTTCTTTGCCACCAATTTGAACTAAGCATGCTAAGGAAGCGCCACCTCGGACCATCCGAGGTTATTTTAGAAGACGATTTTTTAGCGCTTGATTGTGTGCCAGATATAGTTGGGCATGGGCATGACCACAAGCCGCTGGTAAGCAACTACAAGGCAACAACACTAGTAAACGCCGGCTCGCTGCTAACACGGGCTGCTCCGGTAATCGTCGATTTTTGTAGCCGCCAATGGAAACAGCTGAAGGTGTAGCGCCAACACCCCACCGAGCAGCAGATACAAATAGTTTTTGGGAGAAGAAACGCGCATGGAGTGTGCTGTACAAGTTCTGGATGTTGACTATTTTCTAAAAGACGGCAAACCCATCATCCGCGTATTCGGGAAGCGCCAAAATGGACAAGCGCTTTGCGGCATCGTTGAAGGGTTTAAGCCGTACTTTTATGTGGAGAAGAGCGATGCCGTTCACGACAAACTCGAAGAGCTGCGCCTCGAACACGAGGAGGTCCAACGGAAATTGCCATTTGGCTATAACCCAGACACGACTCCATTTTACAAGGTTTTTGTTCCAAACCCACAAGACGTGCCACGCATACGCACCACGCTAGAGCGGCACGGGCGTTGCTACGAAGCAGACATACTTTTCAAATATAGGTTCATGGTGGATCACGGTTTGAAGGGGATGTCGTGGGCGAAGCTGGAAGCTGAGCCTATACGAACTGATGTGGTTAAATGCCCAGCAATTCGCGTGCGAGGCATATCAGTGGCGGACGGCATAAACGACGCACCGCTGCGAACCCTTTGCCTTGACATAGAATGCTTGATGTCTGATTTGAACAGAGCCCCCGACCCGAAGCAAGATCCCATCATAGCGATAGGGTTGGCCTTTTTGCCAACGTACCGAGGTGCGCAGTCGTTGGTGCTTTTGTCAAAACCCGCAAGCGCCGATGGCGTTCAATGCTTCCGCAGCGAGAAGGAGATGCTCGAAGGATTCCTAAAGATCGTTGACGAGTTCGATCCTGACATAATTACCGGCTACAACATTAACGGCTTCGACATGCCATACCTTTTGGAGCGCTTAAAGAAATTCGGACTCAGCGTGGCGCTAGGCCGCTGCGACAAGCCGGCGCATTGCAAAACCTTCGGAGGCTCGCAGGAGACCGAGGCAACGGGGCGTGTAGTTGTTGACGTTTATCAGCTCTTGAGAAGAGACGCTTCGATAAGGCTGCACCGCTACAATCTCGACACGGCGGCTCAAGAGCTTCTTGGAGAGAGCAAGGTAGACATAAAGCACACAGAAATACCTGAGGTTTGGGCGCGAGACGTTAAAAAATTCATCGACTACGCTAGAAAAGACGCAATGATCGCGCTGCGACTGCTCCTGGAGCGGCGCATGCTCGACAAGTTTATCGAAATAGCAAAGATTGCAGGACCTTTGGTACAAGACTGCCTGCGCGGCCAGACGACCAGGATAGAGGTGATGATACTTCACGAGTTCAAGAGGCGTGGAATCCTTCTTCCGGACAAACCAAGCGAAGCCGAAATGAAGCGCCGCTTGGAAGAAAGGATAAAGGGAGGGGCGGTCTTAGAGCCAAAGCGCGGGCTACATACCGACAGCGTTCTTGTTCTCGATTTTCAGTCTCTGTACCCTTCCATAATAAAGGCGCACAACGTTTCAATCGACTCCTTGCTGATTGACAAAAATAAAGACTACGCTCTGCCAGCAGGGGTCAGATGCCATACCGCTCCAAATGGAGCGCGTTTCGTCGACCAATCGGTATATGAGGGGGTCTTTCCTGCTATACTCAAAGAACTTTTAGCTGCAAGACTTGAAGCAAAGCGCGCTATGAAGGCAGCACAGGGAGATGAGCGCAGAGCACTTGATGCAAGGCAGCTCGCACTCAAAATACTCGCAAATTCGTTCTACGGCTACTGTGGCTATGCACGTGCGCGGCTCTTCAGAAGCGAAATCGCAAACGCCATAACCGCGTGGGGCAGGGATAGCATCGCCAAGACAAAGGAGTATGTTGAGAAGACGTTTGGGAAGGAAGTGCTCTACTCAGACACAGATTCGCTCTTTGTCAAAATCGACACGACAGACCTGGAACAGGCGCAATCGATAGGCCAACAAATAGCGAGCAGCGCGTCAGCCGCCATAGGCCTTAACCTAGAATTCGAAAAGGTTTATCGCTCGTTTCTCATACTCACGAAGAAGCGCTATGCGGGGTGGAAATTCGAAAGAGCACACGACGGATGGCATGACAGCATAGACATGCGCGGCATAGAGACCGTTCGGCGAGACTGGTGCCCGCTTGTAGGTGAGCTTATGACTGAGGTACTTAGCGTGCTTCTGAAAGAGCGCGACGTGCGGAAAGCAACAAGGCGCGTTCAGGAGACGATTGCGCAACTTTCTGCGGGAAAAATACCTCTTGAGAAACTCACCATAGTAAAAGGAGTGACGCGCTCGCTTGATGCCTACGATGGCATTCAGCCGCACGTCGAGCTAGCGAAGAAGATGCAACGCCGAGATCCAGCAACCTCGCCGAAAGTTGGGGACCGCGTAGGGTATGTCATAGTGCGTGGAAATGACCTCTTGTCGAAGAGGGCGGAAGACCCAGAGTACGTTCGCCAGAACGGACTTCAGCTCGATGTTGGCTATTATACAAATTCGCAAATCTTGCCTCCTATAGAGCGCATATTCGAGTCGCTCGGCGTGGAAAGGTCTGAGCTGGTTGGCGCTGGCAAGCAAGTCAGCATACTGCAACTTATCGGCGAGCGGCATGGCCTTGCGTGCGAGACGTGCGGCCGAGTGTGGAGAAGGCCGCCTCTGAGTGGGCGCTGCGAGTGCGGCGGCACACTGAAATGACGTTTCCATTTCAGGAATGCGGCAGGAACACGACACGCAAGCAAAGCTTGCCGATTACCCAACATAGAATTCTTCATCGAAGGGTTCTGTTTCTTCATCCAAGCCGCGGCACTTTTTATCAACTTTCTCAACGGGGCCTATGTAAATCGATGTCACGCGTTTGCCGATGCGTTTTGACTCGTAATAATATTTCCTTCCCTTTATCGTCTTGATGTGCATGCGTCCGCCTCGCCACGTAGATGGGTGATTGCTTTGTGAGTTCGAATGAACGCTGGCATATATAAGATTTTCGCGAAGGGAGGAACGAAAACGGTGACAACTATGCAGCGAAGGGCTTGTTTCTGCTTGCGCTCATGTTTCAACCCACACGGGCGCCGGGCTTTTTCAGGAGGCATGCGCTCCGCTTATTGTCCGCTTGTTACACCCCGGCCAAAAAGAGCGTCGTTGGCATGATGAGCACGCCCATTAAGATTCCTCGTTTTATTCCAACTAAGTTTACAAAGAGACCGAGGCCGCAGCACGTCACCGCAAGCAGAAGGCCGAGCGGTCCCGTGAACAACGCTATAGCCGCAACTAGGAAGAGCAGTATCGCCTGGCTGAGGCGTGTATAATCAATTTTCTGAAGCCTGCCAAGCAGCACACGTGCAAGCCACAGCGTAGCCGGGGCGGCTACAGCGGCCGCGAGCAAGACCGTAAACACCATCATAAGGAATGCGCGCACATCTACCGCTATCAGCTGATCAAGGGCAACAGCTACGCCTGAGCGCGGATTGGCTATGAGCCAAAGCGCGAGGAACGATATCATTATGTTAGAGGAGGCAAGCGCGCCCATCGACGTCAGAAAAGAGCGATCATCTTTCTTGACGGTGATAATTGACGCTATTTCCGCACTTCCGATGCCGGGCAGAAGACCCGAAAGTAGGCCGCCTAAAGTGCCTAAGGCTGCTGGCCGGAGAGCGGAGCGTAGGGCACCTGAAGTGCGCATACTCGACTGGCGCGGCACCTCCACACCGTTTCGTATCTGGAGCAGCAGATGCGGAAGCGCAAATAGGCCAGTGAATATTGGGAAAAGGACCAGCGTTCTGTTGATTGGCAGCCTGAACGCCGACAAACCCACGAAACCAGCAAGCATAAAACACACGGCCGCCCAAAACATTTTGCTCCTTTCGCGTTCAGTTACGACCATCAGCATCGCGAATGCGGCGAGAACAAGCCAGATGACGCCGCGACTGGACGCGTAGAGCGCAGGGATTGCTATCGCGAGAGGTGCGAGCAGGACGGCGCACAGCGCGACCGAAACCAAACCTCCAACCACAGCAAGGCGGACTGCCAACAATCCTTTTCCGGCAGCAAGGAGACGCTGCCCAGGCAAAGTCGCGAGCCCGCTTTCCGAGTCTGCAGCCGACAGCAGCACGGACGGCACAAATTCCGCAAAGGCATTCGCGACACCAAGCGACACAACAGATGCAATGAGCTGGTCAGAAGACAGGTGCAGGCTGGCGAGCAGCGGAACCGCCAATATGATCATGTTCGGATGTATGCCGGGCAGCAGGCCGAGTCCCAGCCCAATGGAAAGTCCGCCCACAAGGCATACCAGCACGTCGAGCATATGACGTTTTTGCGTAGGTTTATAATTATAAACATCAGACAAGCTGCTCGCTGCGCAGGAGCAGCTTCATTATTTCTCCAAATGCGGGGCGCACGATGAATATGCCTACCATCACACCCACTATGGTCGTTAGGGCAAAGCCGCGCAGCAGTCCGAATCCCAGTATCATGAGAGGAAGCATCGCACCTATGGTCGTGCCGCCCGAGCCGAATATCATGAAAAGGGCGCGCTTTATGCGCTCTTTCATCGAGAGCTGCTCGGCGGCGCCCCGCAGCGTTTGATCTATCAGTATTATTTGGGCATCGATGCCTGTTCCAACTATCGCGAGTATGCCAGCGACGGATGCGAGGTCGATGGTCCACCCAATCACCACCGAAGCTCCGAACAATATCAGCACTTCGGACAACGATGTCATGACCATCGGCACTATTATTTTCGGGCGGCGGTAGCGCACCGCGACGACGGCGGCAACCGCAGCCATGGCACCACCGATGGCCAGCAGTATGTTGCTTATGAATGCTGAGCCAAGACGAGGCGACAGCACTTCCATCGAGACCATCTCAACCCGCGTCGGCAGCGCACCTGAGCGGAGGATTGACTGAAGGCGCTTCTGCGATTTCGACGCTTCTTCAAGTGTGCGCGCGAAGCCCGTCACCGAAGGTTCCTGGACGACCTTTCCTTTGAGGTCTGCGACTATGTTGAGCTCATCGACAAGCTCACTATCGAGGTAAAGATAGATTTTCGATGACAGGTATGATTGGCTTGCTCCGGTTCCGACGACGGTGTCGAGGTTCTTCGTTATCATCGCAAACCTTTCCGCCGCTTCCTGCGATAGCCTGACTTGGAAATGCCATTCGTAACCCGCTTGCGTGCGCTGAACGCCGGCATGCTGCGGGTCGAAGTAGACAAGCGTTATGTCAGCTCCGCTAAAAGCGAGCGCGGTCATGTTAACCGCGGAAGGCTGAAGAGAAGAAAGCGTAACATTGATGTTGTCGATGATTTTTGATTCTCCAACACGGAGCGGCGAACCGTCTAATGTTATCGTATCGTTGCCTGCCACCGCTACATCGTGGCGCGATGCGAACTCGAATGAACCGGAGCCGCCAGACAGTTTAATCGGAATCGGGATTGTGGCGGCGAAAGAGCCCTGCCGTTCTAGCAAATCGGTTATCTCATGCGGTTCACCGCCAGCGATCGCAACTTCTATGAACGTCTGTTGCTCAGAGCTCACGGCGCGGAGACTCGCTTCCCGCAGCCCGTAGAGATTTATGCGCGTCTGCAACGTCGACATTGTTTGCTCAAGCGTCAGGTTGTCGGATTGGTTTAACAAAAGAATGGCGCGTATCCCGCCCTCGATGTCAAGCCCGAACTTCAGATTAGAGCTGGCTACGGGCTTCACAGTCACCCCGAGGCTTCCGTTTGCTTGCACGAACTTCTCGCCGACCGACGTTCCAAGGCGGATTACGCCATGCCAATCCTGGGCCAGAAGCTCAGGCGTTGCTTCATGGCCCTCTATGGAAAATATGACGTCGCCCGTCGCAAGCGTTGCCAGCGGAGAATCGGGCGATTTGCCTGTTAAGACTAGCCCACGCGGGGCAAAATTGGGCCCTATTGCCAGAATAGCGCCAATTAGCAGGAATATCCACAACGCTATTCTCCAATTTTTTATGAAATCCACAATCATTCGTTCACCGCCTTTCTTTTACGCTTCAGGTACCAACGCAATATTCCAGCGTTCGTGAGCCATGTTGCCGGGATGTCGGCAAGCAGGCCTATTATCAGCACGCCTGCTATCTGGCGGATTACCAGCGAGCCTGAAATCACATACATCGCCCCAAGCGCAGCAAGCGCCGCGACGGTCAGCGTGAGACCGGTTTTTGCAGCCGCACGGAAGCATTGCGGAACTTCCTTTCCTGGGCTGCGCAGAAGTTCTGTCGTGAGCACTATGTTGCTGTCAACCGAATATCCTATTAGCATAAGCACACCGGCTAGAACCGGAAGCGATAGTTGCTCGCCTAGCATAGAAAGCATCGCCAACGCAAAGACAGCATCCGTCATCGCGGCCGTCACTATCGCAACAGACGGCGCAAGCTTCCTGAAAAGGACGAATATGACTACAGACATCAACGCGAACGCAACTATAATGGCTGTTTGGGTCTGCTTCCAAAACACTTCTCCGAGCACAGGGCCAATTGTGCGGACCGACGATTCGCCAGATATCCCCTTGTCCGCAAGCTTTGCGAGGATTTGCGTTTCGTTTGCAGCCAAAGGCGCTTCAATTACGAGAATAGGCTGTGCGCCACCAATAAGTTTAGCGGAAACATCGGGAAGGGCGGATTTCACAACAGACATGTCTGGTTCCGCCACCAAAACAATCTCTATCTGCTTGCCGCCTGTGAGCTCAAAAGCACGCGGCATGAAAGAGCCAGTGTTGACCTGGTTCGCCAGAAGCACGGAGACACCGAAAAGGAGAATGATTATGCCGACGAAAGTAAGCGGCTTCCAGCGGCGCTCCACGAAATCAGCCAAAGCCTGCGCCACAGGCCGTTTTAGTTCGCCGGCTGTATCAATCATGCGAGAAGTATGAAATAAATAAGGATTAAAGCGAATGTAGCGCAGTCCAAGCAGTGAGGCGCGAATGCCTTATTAATTTTCGTTTCGAATTGCGTTCATGGATGGCGTGGATTTTGATGTCATCGTCGTCGGAGCTGGCACCGCCGGCTGCTACCTTACAAGGAAGCTCGTGAAGAACGGGATAGACGCCTGTATAGTCGAGAAGAGCAGCCGCACGAAAGCAGATTCCGGAATCGTTTCTGGGCACTTCTTCGATTACATTCCCGACAAGTCGCTTGTAAAAGCTCGCATAAAAGCCATGAATCTTGTTTCGCCATCCGGGACGAGAATATGCGTAAGGAGCAAAAGGCCGTTCGCGTTCTTGCTCGAGAGGGAGCGACTCGGGAAAAAGATGCGCGCAGGCGTGCGGTCGCGCATCATCGACGGCCGCTTTGTCGGATGTGACGTACACAAAGGATGGGTAGACGTGAAAGTGGCTGAAACGAATGGCGTGCTTCGCGAGTCGTCGTACAGTTGTAGGGTCCTTGTTGGG
>JAWCMQ010000004.1:0-9364 GCA_039091255.1 Candidatus Aenigmatarchaeota archaeon | reverse complement strand
ATGCATTTTTCTGGAAGACGGAGTATGAGCAAAGATGGCGCGCAGCGGTAGGGAGCGAGCTCAAGAGGCAGCTTTTGGCACGCAATCTGTACAAGCGGCTAAATAATGCTCAGATTGAAAACATTTTCAAGGCCATCATGCCGTCGCTTGAAGGCGCGAGCGATTTCGATTACGACGCTCTGAGCGAGCTTTTCAAAGCTATGCCGAAGATAGGTCTGCTAAGGACGCTCATCCCTCCATTGCTGAGGTCATCCAAAGGCGCGTCGCTTTAGCAGCCACCAGAAGTTAGCAAACCCGGTTACGATTTTGGTCCCTTTCTTTGGATGATAGAGCGGCACCTCGATTTTAACGCACCCAACACGGAAGCGGTTTTTCCATACGTTGTAGACGAAGTCCATGCAAATGCTGTAGCCTTGCGCACGAAGGTCCATGCGACGTGCCGCATCAGGCGTCATAGCGCGAAAGCCGCATTCCGGGTCTTCGATGCCCGTTGGCGCGACCAGTTCCGCGAGCAGGCGCAGCATAAAATTGCCGAAACGCTTTCTTAGCGGATAGCGCGATAAGTCACGCTTACCAATCACAAAATCGCAGCTTTCGGTCATTTTTTTTAGGAACGCGGGAATGTAACGCGGATTATGCTGACCGTCTGCATCAAGAAAAACGATGCCATCGGGGCTATGCCTAAGCGCTTCTCTCAATCCCGCACGCGTAGCGGCACCAACTCCACCTCGCTTGGCAAAGCGAATGACCTGGGCGCCAGCCCTTTTTGCGGCTTCTGCTGTGCCGTCGGTTGAGGCGTCGTCCACGACGATAATCTTGCCAACAGCACGCGTACGCTTTATTCCAGCAATGACATCGGCTATCCGCGGGGCCTCGTTTCTAGCTGGCAAGATGGCAATCACACGCATGCGCTTACTGAATTTTTAAACTATTTGAATGATGTTTCGTGTATGGCTGATAAATACCGCTATGCGGATCGCATAGCGCGAGGAAGCGCGCTTGTGTTTGCGTCGACGTTCATTACGATGGGACTGGGCTATCTCCTAAGGCTCTTTCTTACACGAGCGCTTACCGTTGAAGAATACGGGCTGCTTTATGCGGTTGTCGTGTTTGTAAACTTCTTTGCGCTGTTCCGAGACCTTGGGGTAAGCCAGGCGCTCGTTAAGGCCATGCCCGAATGGGAAGTTCGTGGCGAACGTGGGAAAATATACGGCGCGATAAGGTGGGCGATGAGTGTGCAACTGCTCGTTGGCGGCTGCGCTGCAGCAGCAATCTTTGCCGCAGCTCCGTGGCTGGCTGAAGCATATTTCCATTCTTCAGGCGCAGTGGCATTGACGCAGGTCATGGCAGGGGCATTTTTCGTTGCTATTTTTGGAGGAGTATTCCATGCATCTTTACAGGGGCTACAGCGCATCAAGGCATATGCAAGCTTGCAAATGGCCAACAATCTTTTCCTACTGGCATTCACTGTGCTGTTCGTCGGGCTCGGGTTTGGCATTTTCGGAGCAACAGCCGCATACCTTGCTGGATGCTTAGCGTTCGGTTTGGCCGCCGGGGTTACGCTTTCGAAGGTTTTTGTGGGTCGCGCCCGACGGCTGAACGGCGACGATAAAAGAAAGCTTTTGGGGTTCGCATTCCCTGTGCTTCTGGGTTTTGTCGGCGCCTCAGTTCTTGGGGCCACAGATACGATGGTTCTTACGTATTTCCGTTCACTGGCAGAAGTGGGGCTCTATCAGGCTGCGCTTCCAACTTCTCAAATCCTTTGGTCGGTCGCAAGCGCGATTGGGATCGTGCTGTTTCCGATGGTTTCGGAGATGTGGGCACGAAAAGACAAGTGCGCACTCTCGGCCGGCATTTCGCTGCTGCTGCGCTTTTCCTTCATGCTTGTGTTGCCATTCGCACTGCTGATGCTGGCTTGGCCCGAGTTTGTGCTGAGCATGCTTTTCGGGCACACGTATACCGGAGGCGCAGCGGCGTTGCAGGTGCTCGCGCTGGCTGCGCTGGCATATACGGGGTGGCAGATCGTTGCGGTTGCGCTATCTGGGATAGGGAAACCAGGCACGGTGACGAATGTTGTTTTTGCGATGGCGGGCGTGAATCTTATTTCAAACATTGTGCTAGTTCAAATTTTCGGTACGGTTGGCGTGGCTCTGACGACACTCAGTGTGTTTTTGCTTGGATTAGGCGCAGCTGGCGCATTTCTTAGCAGGCATATAGGGCTGAAGGTAGAGATGACAAGCGTCATGAAGACACTATTTTCAGGCCTCATCATGCTAACAATCATTTTCGGCCTTAAGGAGATGCTTGTATTAGATCCGTGGATTGAGGTGGCGGTTTCTCTATTTGCCGGTATAGTTGTCTACACTGTCCTTGTGTTGCGATTGCGGGCAGTGAGCAAGGCTGAGCTTGAGATGGTAGGGAGGTTGGCCGTGCCGTTGCCGAAGCTTGCGCTCCGGATTGCACAGGTGATTGCAGGTTAGCGTTTATTAGGTTTTCTGAGTTAGCAGAATGATGAGGGTTCTTGTCACCGGCGGAGCTGGTTTCATCGGGAGCCACGTTGCGGATGCGCTGTTGGCAAAAGGTCATGCTGTAACAGTCGTGGACAATCTAATCGGCGGAAAGAAAGAATTTATCGCCCAACATTTTGAGAATCCGAAATTCAAGTTTATTCAAGCGGACCTTTCTGATTCGGCACAATTGCGCACTGCAATGCGCGGCCAGGAAGAAGTCTGGCATCTAGCAGCAAAGCCTGACGTCAGAACCTATGATGCAAGGGATTTTGAGAAAGATGTTCAAATTACCAAGAATGTGCTGAAGGCAGTGCACGAAAGCAGCGTGAAGCGGATTGTTTATTCATCCTCATCCGTCGTATACGGCGAAGCGAAACAGATTCCAACACCAGAGGACGCGCCACTGAATCCTATTTCAAAATACGGCGAAAGCAAGGCGGTATGCGAAGCGCTGATATCCGAACATTGCCATACATACGGCACGCGGGCATGGATTTTTAGGTTTGCAAACGTGATTGGCAAGCGCGGAACGCACGGCGTAATAGTAGATTTCATAAAGAAGCTGCGAAAGAATCCCGGTGAACTGGAAATATTGGGCGATGGGAGGCAGAGCAAGTCATACCTGCTTGTACAAGATTGCGTTGCCGGGATGCTGACGGGCGTCGAGAAGGCGGATGAGGCGGTCAATATTTTCAACTTGGGGTGCGAGGACTGGCTTTCTGTCAGGCGCATCGCCGAAATCGTCTCAGAGGAAATGGGATTGAGCCCGCGCTTTACTTTTACTGGCGGTGAGCGCGGGTGGCCGGGCGATGTGCCGAAGATGATGCTCGACATCAGTAAGGCAAAATCATTGGGATGGGCTCCAAGTCTGAATTCGGAAGAGGCTGTCAGAAAGGCCGTCAAAATGATGTTAATGCCTTAAAAGCCTATCATGTTTGCTATTAGGAGCGGTGGAAATGTGGAAACGGAACCTTCGATAAGCGTAACCGGAAGCACCAAGGCGAGCGGGGTCGCAACTGAGAACAAGATCAGGACCGCGGCTTCGTCGGCCGTAGCGTGGCTAAAAGACCACTGGACACTATTTCCGCTGCTAGTGTTTGCAGTCGACTTTTACTGGATTCTGTGGGGCAACCTTACGGCCATAGTCGTGGGAATAGTTTTGCTCGGCGTTCTTTCTGTCGATATGCTCGCACTTAAGCGCACTACGCTACCAACGCTCAAGCGCTACTGGCCGGCAGTTGCGCTGCTGGCAATAATCTCTCTCAGCATGTACATACGGCTGTTCGGCTATTTCTTGCCAGATGGCAGCACACGGTGGCCGTACTTGAGGAACATAGACTCGTATTACTTTTTGCGATACACGGAAGACATCCTTAACAATCAGATGGCGCTGCCGCCACACGAAGACCTTGTTATGGCGCCATACGGGGCCAGCACCGCCGGAGGAAGGCGCGTATACGAGCATCTGTCAGCGTACTCGTATGCTGCTGCGAATGCTGTATATCCTCAGCCCCTCGAAACGTTTATGGCGTGGTGGCCAGCACTGCTGGCATCGCTGATTGCAGTGCCGTCGTACTTCATAGGCAAATCTTTGTTCGATCGCAAGGCTGGCGCACTTTCAGCTCTGTTTATGGTATTCGCAACCCCTTTCATGTCAAGGTCGCTCGGCGGCGACCCTGACAGCGACTGCATCGTCATGCTGCTTATGCTGGCAACAATCGCGACTTTTACAGCAGCCCATAAGGTTCTGGACAAGTCGAACCGCATTTCACCGCGCCTTGTGGCGTCGTTTGCTGCTACTGGCGCTGTTCTCGGCCTTTTTGCATTAACATGGGCTGGGTACGTTTTTGCCTTCATGCTGATATTCGCATTTTTGGCAATAAAGCTTGTCGCTTCGCTTTTTCTTAGGCTCAAATCTCCGGAGTTTAGAATAAAGCCGAAAGTGGTTGCCGCGGCAACTGGCGTTGCGCTTGCGGTTTTCTGGGCAATTACGGTGCCTTATTTCACAGCTCAGTTTGCGCTCGAGCCTTTTATCGCACCTCTTAAGGCTGGCTTAGGAGGCGAGGCTAAAGGCGAGGCTGGCATCTTTCCGAATGTCGGGGTGTCGGTTGCTGAAATGCAGGCCGGAGGAGATGCGCGAGATGTGGCGGTGCATGCCGCCGGTTTGGACGTTGCGGCAGGCATCAGTGGCCTGCCGCTCGGGCTTTTGACCATCGCTTCGCCGTTTTTAATCACGCTGGCATGCTTCGTCTATCTTGGCTATTCTTACTACAAGCGGAGGGCTCACCTCGATACGCTGCTTTTCATGGGATTGTGGTTCATCGGCTTTTTGTTTGCAAGCATAATCGCTGTAAGATTTACAATTTTCCTGGCTCCTGTTTATGCCATATGCTCCGGAATAATGCTGGCAAAACTGTGGCGCGTTGCAACGGGCGAGGACCGTTCGCTGGGTGCGTGAAATGAAGAAAAGGATTTTGATGTGCGCAGGTGGCGTAGCTCTGGCAGCTTTGCTGTTGCTGCCCGTGGACAAAGGCCTTATCGCCGGCGCAAGCTTCGGCATACTGCTTGTTGGGTTGACAGTGCTCTACGCGCTTAAGAAGGCAACCAAAATCCACATATTCGCAGCAGCTTTGTCATATGCGACGGTCTTCATAATCCTGATTTTCTACATTTTGCCCGCGGCCGCGATTTCTCAAAGCCAAGGCACCGTGCTGAGCGATAACTGGTGGAATGCGCTCATCTGGATTAGGAACAACACAGACGAATGCGCGACCATCGCTACGTATTGGGATCCCGGCCATTTCATAACAGGAATCGCACGCCGGGCAGTTGTGTTCGACGGCGCCTCGCAAGCATCGCTATTCACAAAGCCGTATGCCGGAGCAGAAAGTGGGCTGAAAATAATCCCGCATGACAACGGCATCAAGCAACTTGTCTTGTACGAAGGCGGCAATGAAACGCGGGCGCGCATAAAGGACATCACTACAGTGATGCTAACCGCAAACGAGAGCTTGGCTGTTGAGATTCTGCGCGATTATGCAAAGCCTAACTGTCCCGAACTCTATTTCATTGCAAGCCAAGACCTTATATTCAAAAGCCAGTGGTGGACGTATTTCGCCACATGGGACCCGACACGTGAAGGCAGCCAGCCGCTGAGCAAGGGCGACATCTACACTTACGCCATCGCACAGGTCGCGCGCCGCAAGCCACTGCCTCAGTTCGGCGTGGTCGGATACGAGTACCCGCTTTCACAATTGCAGTCTATAGTGCTTTGCCAGCAGAACGGGACGATTGCGCCGTGCGCGAGGGATGCAATCGGACTCTTCCAGAGTGGCGAGCAGTTTGTGAGGCTAAGGCGAATTGTTTGGCCTACTTCGAGGGGTTACGCGTCCATGGAAGACGATGACGCGGAGCTTCCCGGCACAGTGCTCGTGCTTGATGGCAGTGCACAGGTAATCGCGTACCTGAGGCCGGAGCTTGAGAATGCGCTCTTTACGCGCATGTTTTTCTACAACGGCGCAGGCCTTGAGAAGTTTGAGTTTGCCAGAAATTGGGGCGGGGAAGTGAAATTGTTTAGAGTTAAGATTTAATACAACAAGTTCGAATGTTTTCATCATCGCCAATTCTGTAGCTATGTGGTTCGTCGACAACCGTAATAACCTATCAAAAACGCGATGCCTCTAACAAGCATAAGAAATGTCGACATCGCCCAAGCAATCGGCTGTTTAAGGATACCTTTTCTCAAACGAGCCTTCCCTTTAATAATCTCTTTGTAATACCCCAATTTTTCGAAATCTCGCGTATTCCTGCCGTATGCACGGAATTTTTTGAAAACGGTGCGCAAGCTCGATGGCTCCATGTGCGCGACTGCATTTGGCACGAATCCGACACGCTGTGAAAGTTTGTAGCACTCAAAGTAAATTATTGCATGGTCGTGTGATACCACTATCGGCAGAAGCTCTGCCGGTATGCTCTCAAATGCTTTCAGCAGCAAATCGCGCTTATACACGCGAGGCAGAAGAGCCGACGTTACTGGGTTGATGTCTTTTTCTTCGTGCAGAATTTTTCTGTCGGCTTCGAAGAGTTTCTGTGCGAACGTTTTGGTTTCATATGTCGATTCTTCGAGGAACAACATGTCAAAATTTTCCATCATCTTTACAGACCGTTCTATCGCATCGGGACGCAAGATTTGGTCAGAGTCTAATAGCAGAACATATTTCCCTTTGGATTTCACAGCACCAAGCTTTCTGGCGCCCAGCAGCTTGCCATTATAGCTTAGGAAATTAGCCCCATATCGCTTTGCTATTTGCTGCGTGTTGTCGGTCGAATAGCTGTCTACGACAATGATCTCCATTTTTTTGTAAGTCTGCTTTCGAACGCTTTCCAAGCACTTTTCTAGCGTTGCACCAGAATTTCTTGTCGGTATCGTGACTGACACGAGCGGCATCATACTAACTCGCCATAAACGCTTTCAACACGGTCTACGAACTTATCCCATGTAAAGAGCTTGTGGACGTTTTCATATCCGGTTTTTCCAAGCTCATGGCGAAGGCGCTTGTTCTCGATGAGTGTTGCCATTGCTTGGGTGAGCGCTCGAACATCTCTTGGCTCTACAACAAGACCTCCGCCTGTCATATTTGCGATTTCTTTGCAGGATGGGATGCCGTAGCAGACGAAAGGCTTTTTGCAGGCGTTGGCCTCGATGAGAACAAGACCGAAGCCTTCAACGGTTGACGGCAAGACGAGAAGCCAGGCGTGTTGTAGCAGCGATATCTTTTCTTTTTCAGAAATTCTGCCTACAAACACGATGCTGTCTGATTCGCACTTTGCTTTAAGCTTGCTAAAAAGGCGTCCTGTGCCGACTATTAGAAGCTTTGCGTTTGAAAAGCGCTCTTTGACGCTATCAAATGCGTGTATCAAATCCGGGATATGCTTTGTCGGTATGATTCTTCCGATGAAAATTATTCTTGGCTCTGCACTTTCTGACCTGGCAGGGACGTACTTTTGAGTGTCGACGCCGTTGTACACTACCCTGATTTTCTCGCTTTTCATGCTCCACTTCATGGACCCGTGGCTCACTGGCATCATTCTGTCATATTTCGGGATGATGTTTAGAAGCATGAACAGCATCTCCAGGAGGCCTGTGACTAGATTACGCTTCAACAGATTAGGCCAGACATCTACGAGGTAAAAATCATGGACGGTTACAACACACGGTTTGCCTGTTATCTTGGCGATTGATTTTCCGAGAAACCCGCATACAAATGAGCTGTGAATTACATCGATGCGCTCTCTCCGAACGAGTTCGATGCCTTTAAACAGCCCCAGAAGATAGAACAACGTAAAGTGCACGAACGGAGCTGTGAAGAGCGAGGCACGCGCATCAACACGGTTTATGTCTATGCCGCCGATTAGCTCTTTATCCGGTTGAGAAGCATCGGTTTTTGCTGTTAGTACAGCAACTTTATGCCCGCGCTTTACAAGGCGCTTGCACAGCTCCCATGACTGGACCTGCGCGCCGCCGTAAAGGTTTGGATAAAAGACGCTATCGATAAAGAGAATTTTCATTTTTACACTGCCTCTGGAAAACTTAATAAATTATTCGACTCATTCAAAAGTGGTCGTATGTACATTTTTGCTCATGACAAGATTTTGGGAATGGTTAGAGGTCTTAACCTTCCAGAGGGTAGCAAAGTTTTTGATGTTGGTTGCGCCAAGGGTGCTCTTTCTGAGCAATTAAGCGAGTTGGGATACGTTGTTTATGGGGCAGAGATAGACGAAAATTCAGCATTGGAAGCATCGAGGTACTGCCATAAAGTTTTCAACATCGATATCGAAAGATCGAATCCGCCGATTGAAGAAAAGTTTTTCGACGCAATGCTGTTCGCGGATGTGCTAGAACATCTGCGAAATCCGGAGAACGTGCTCAGGAAATACACCAATTACCTCAAAGATGACGGGTATGTCATCTGCTCAATACCAAATGTCGCAAAATTCTCGGTCAGGCTTCGCCATCTGTTTGGCTCACGGAACTATACGAAGGGTGGGCTGCTGGATGAAACTCATCTACGGTTTTTCACACTCAAAACCGCAAGAGCGCTTGTCGAAGATGCAGGGCTTAAGATTGTAAAAATGGATATGAGCAGCAACATTTCTGTCCCTGCTAAGGAAGTTTTAATACGCTCTTACAAAGCTTCTGGAGTCATATCTAAGGTGATTTGTGCTATTTTCAAAGTATGGGATTGTGTTTCAAAGCTCAGGCCTTCCCTTTTCGCAAACCAGCTCATATTTCTGTGTGTTAAAAATGCCAAAAGTCTCTGTAATAATCCTTAACTGGAACGGCAAACAATTTCTTAAAGACTGCCTAAATGCCGTGTTTAACCAAACGTACAACGATTTCGAGGTCGTGTTTGTTGACAATGCTTCCTCCGACGGCTCGGCCGATTTTGTAAAGCAGGAGTTCCTTTGTGAAATAAAGTCAGGCAAATTGAAGATTGTGATAAACGACAGAAATTACGGCTTTGCTGAGGGCAACAACATAGGCGTAAGGAATAGCTCGCCCGATTCCGAATACATCGCGCTTCTGAACAACGACACAGTGGTCGACCCGAATTGGCTAGAGGAGTTGGTGCGCATCCTTGATGAGGACAAAACAGTCGGTGCGGTCTGCTCGCTGGATACCGGACCTGTGGGGAGGCTGGAGGCCATAGACAACCCGGTTGGGGTGCTTGGGCATACCGCGGTATACTCATATGCCGGTCTCGAAAGACTAACCGAACCATTCGAAACGCTGTTTCCCGGCGGGGCTGCAACATTGTATCGCAGGGCACTACAATCATCGCCTTTCGATCCGG
>JAWCMQ010000003.1:76814-86721 GCA_039091255.1 Candidatus Aenigmatarchaeota archaeon | reverse complement strand
AGCCATCGTAAGGAGGCTGATTGTCCTTGAGGCATCCCATTCGCCTGTCTTGCCGGCTGGCATCGGCAGCGTCCAAACTGGCGGAACAAGCCTGAAGCCTGTGATATTCGTGATGTTGTCCAGAATCTTCTCCGCTTTGTTTATCCAGCTCTGCGGCATCGGCAGCATCGCAAAGTACGGCTTCCCTATGCCCGGATATCCTTTCTCGCCCTCATCGCAGCCGCTGCCCGCGCAGCCGATGCAGCTGCCGTTCCACTGGTAGACGCAGTGCGCGATGTTGCCGCGGTCGTCCGTCCACTCTTTGACCGTGACGTTGCCCTCGAGCGTCACTGGCCAGCCCGTCAGCGCGACGTTCGAGGGAGCGGACATGCCGACCGACACGAGCTCAGGCCACAGCTGCAGCTCGCGCAGCGCTGGCGTGGCGTTGGTGTAGTTGAAGTATATGATGATGTCGCGGCCCTTCAGCGGCACGCTTACGTTCGAGTCCGCAAAGGCATACGTCTTGACCCAGTAGCTCCTGCCGTCCGCGTCCGTCCGCGTGCTCACGCGCTCGTTTGCCAGCGCAAAGTTCTTGCCGCCTGCTATTACCTGCACGGCGCTGATGCCGTCCTGCACGGGGTCCGTTCCCCATGTCGCCAGCTCGAGGCCGTAGACCTCTGGCGGTTTGCGCGTGCCGTCGCTGAGCAGCCAGTCCTTCAGGCGCAGCGTGCAGCTTGCAGGCGGCCCCGTTTGCGCAAACGCCGCAAAAGGGTAAAGGGAAGTGAAAACCTCTCCTGATGCGCTGCTCGCCTGTCCGGTCGCGGAGAACGTCGGCGCGCTTCCCCGTGCGCCTGTCCCGCCGGCGGGTATCGTGACTGTGGGCGCAGGCGCCGCGGCAGCCGCGCCCGAGGCGTTGAACTGGAACCAAGAGCGGTCATCGAGGTCAACGAGATGCCATGGGTTCTGGTACGACTTGCCCGTCGTCGGGTTGAACGGCGGGCCTGCCGGGCTGCAGCTTATGCGCTCGATTTCGATGGGCGCAGGCCCTTCCTCAAGCGGCGCCGGCATGCTCGGCGCTGGGATGCCCGTCACTTCGCATGCTATCACGTCTTCGATAGAATATAGCCCCCCTGTGGCTTGCGCCACGCTTGCCGCAGGATAGCTCTGGACGCCCGGCACGTAGCCCGACGGCGCATACGTCGCGTACGGCGTCTGCGCGACCATCGACTGCAGATACATGTTCAGCAGCTGCTGGTTCGGGTATGGGATGATTGTGTAGCGCACGCGCAGCATGTTGTTGCTTGCCGCTACCGCTGCTCGAGGCACGCGCCGCGCCTCTGAGAACCAGCCCACGCCGTGCAGCAGCGCGCCTGGGTACCCTGCCCCGAACGCCGGCAGGACCTCTGAGCCCGCGCCGTAGACATCGATGCGCAACGCTTGCCCGCCTGTCCATATGCCTCCGATGCGCACGCTGTAGAAGTCCGTGCCGCCGATGGGTCTGCATTCTTTTTCCATCGGCCATATCGCGACCGCGCTCAGGCTGTCGAGCTCAGATTGCGTCCTTGGGTCAGCCGCCATGCAGCAGCATACCGGCGCGCCCGCTGTGCCGTACGGCTGGGGGCCGCAGCTCACGCCGGGCATCGGTTGTACAGCTGCCGTTGTCCCCACGCCGCCGATACAGTTCTGAGGCTGCGCGCAGCTACCCGAGCGGTTCCACTGCGCCCTGCACGCGATGTCGCAAGCCGCGCTGGGGTTCATTTCGCAGTAGCACGTGCCGCCGGGAGCGCACAGTTGCCTGCCAGGCAGCGTCAATGGTGTCTTGCCAGCCACAGGCGAAAACGGCTCATAAACGCACGTTCCCAGCGCCCCAAACGCCATCGTGCAGTTGCCGGAGCAGGCATCGTAGTTCGGCGGCTGCGCGCTTGCGGGCAGCGCGGCAAAGCTTGCGATGGCTACAAGTAGTGCCGAAAGCATCGCTGCGGACAAAGGTCGCATTCCTTTCATGGCTTTGCACTTCTCTCCGAATTTCCGAACGATGAGGGCAAAGGAGCTGAAAGCGAAATCTGAAAATGCGGCGCAGGCCCTATAGCCGCACATTCCGCTCCATCCTTTCGCTTTCTGCCTTCGACCCTTATTGTTTTCGTTTATCGCCATTCCAAAATCATACCGCGCAGCTCTTCGCTTGCAGCTTTGCGAGCTGCTCGTTGAACGCCGCGCGCGCAGCCGGGCTGTAGACCGTCACGGCATGCGAGAAGCGCGGCAGTCCGCTCAGGTTTGCGATGAGCGTCTCGTTCGAGTATACGAGCTCGGGCAGCTCACTCTCGACCGCGAGCCCGAGCCAGTTCGGGTTTTCTTCCGCGCGGTAGCGCACTGCAATGCCAAGGCAGTCATAGCTCCCGCTCCACGCAAGCCCGAGGCTCCGCACGGAGTCGCCGCTCACGCTGCACGACGCAAGCCTGCCGTCAGGCGCTATGTCCAGCAGCGCATTCGCCGCCTCGCTCTCCGGCACGTAGCGCGCAAGCGCCTGCGTGCAGCTACCCTCGACGAACTCTATCGTGGGCGGGCCGCGCAGCACGCTGTACCAGAAAAGCAGGAAGACTGCGCCCAGGACGACCGCGACTATGCCGGCTTCGATCAGCGCCCGATGATAGCTCTTGCTAGGCGGCGCCGGCAGCGGCGCCTGGTTTAAATAGCCCATAATACTATTGCCAGCGCCTTATAAATAAAATTTTTTCAGCAGCGTGCGCAATGCCGCGCGCCATCGCCGCCTTTTACCTCGCAGGGCTGCACGTCGCATCCGGATGCCTGCACACAAGCGCCTCGCCCTCCACCTCGTACCATAATCCGATTGCAGTCGTTGTCCGGGGCGGGCAGACCTGTACCTTGCCTTGCCCTTCGCAGCACAGCCAGTCCGTTTTCTCGTCGCCCTCGCCGCCGACCTTGCACCACTTCGCCAGCCGCTTGCCCATGGCGAAATTCCGATAGGCGATCGAATGGTATGTCGGGTACGAGGCTGGTATGCTCGCCCAATCCGCTGGCTTCAAGAAGTCCTTCTCGACGCAGCGGTAGCCCCCGACTTCCTCGCCTGCGGCCGCCACGTTTGCGCCAGGCACATCGTTCACGCAGCTCCATAGCTTGCCGTCAGCGCACAGCAGGTCGCGCTCGTTCAGCCAGCGGCCGCGCCATTCGCCCTTTGTCGCGCAATCCAGCACAGCGAACGCATCTCGCATCTTGAACTCCAGCGCAAGCGGCGCGCGCTCCCATACGCCTCGCTCGCGCATCCGCCAGTATCGGCCCGTTCTATTCAGGCGGAACAGCCCATCCCATTCCAGCGCCGCCATGTGCCGGTTGAGCGGGCCTGATTCGTTCGTTGCGATGACAGCGTTCGGCGATAGTTGGACATCACCAGCCTTCTCTGTGTGCGACATTCGGCTGCCGCATGCATTGAGCTCTTCAACCGCATTGGGCGAAGGCACGGTCCACTCTGGCGCATATATCATGACCTGCAGCCGAGGATTGGAGCAAAGCTGACCCTGGCTTGGTGGCAAATAAGCCGTGGTGCCTATAGGCCGCTTGCCGTCCACAATGCTCCCCTCCGTGACGCCCGGGAGTATGCCGCCGTACGAAATCAGGAAATCGCCAGTTCTGACCCATACAGTCCCGCCGCAGCCGTCCCAGGCCGCGCTTGTCGGCTCGACTGCGATTGCCACGCCTGCATACGCAGGCCAAACAGGCCATTGGTTCGCGCCCTCGGCGTAAAAGTCATATGCAAGATAGCGGTATCCTCGCAGCGGCCACTCGCTTTCGGAGCAGAATTCATCGCCAACGGAAATTTTTGTCCCTGTCTTCTCGCTAAGCCATCGCGCATAGTCCTCGGGGCTGAGGATGCGGTTGGGGTTTGCCGCGCTTGCGTTCGCTTGCGAGACCGCCAGGCACCTTGACCAAAGCACGTATCGGTTTATGACTGCCTGCGCGCTCCTGGATTGCGGCGGCAGCCATTCCCAGTGCGAAAGGTATATCTCAAGCGCGCGCGCCAGCGCATCCGCCGCCTTCTCAGATGCAGCTTGCTCGAACGCTGCCTTCAGCTGTTCGACCGCCTGCTTGGCGTTTTTCGCAGGCGTCAGCGAGCCCTCAGCCGCTCCGAAAAGCCCGCCAGCTGCCTCGGGGTTCCAGCCCTGCTGCTCCGCCAGAGCGGCGAGCAGCGCGCGCGGCTCATCGACCCACTCGAGCAGCTCGTCAGGCATCGCGCGCTCGATTGCCCCCGCATGCCTGTTGTAAAGGTCCGTGCGCAGGTTTGGCTGCGGCCCGTATTCAGCTTGGATTGCAGCATCGCATGCGCTTTTGTTTGCGAGCCCGAAGACGATGTCGGGCTTGTCGTCCGCCAGCCGAACGCTCGCGTCATAGCCCAGCTGCAGCTCCGTCCCGTCCGAAGACCATTCAGGCAGCAGCCTGTACCGTGCCTTCCATGCACCCTCCCCTGCAGTCTCGCGCACGCGGCCGAACTTTTCGTCGAAGAGGCTCTGCAGCGCAGAAATCATGTAGCCGCGCGGCTCGTGATATCGGATGCCGCTCGCGCGCAGCTGCAGCGCCGCAGAGACGGCTTGCTGCGCGGCGAGCAGCAGGCCTCGCAGCCCCGTAGAGATTTCCGGCGTGATGGTCCACATCATCTCGGCGCTCGTCTCGGTCGGCCCGCCTATTTTGACAGATTGGTTTATGGCGCCGTGCACGCGGTCGGTAGCAATCGATAGGTTCCTTGCAGTCGTCCGCAAGGTTACGGCGCGGTTGAACTCGCGCAGCCCGCGCCCGAGCCGCACGAGCACCTCGAAGCTCTCGGGCATGCGGACTTTTGCTATTTCCGAGTCGAGCCATGCCTTGGCATAGTCGGGCGTCAGCACGCACAGCCTTTTGTCATCGCTGCACCCTGCAGGCAGCTGGCTGGGCGGCTCGGAATCGGCATCATAGCTGTAGAAATACGTGGGCAGCCCAAACCGCTCGCCAAGCCCGCTGAACAGCAGCTGCGTCGCAGTCGTCCGCCAGCTCGCCTCCAGCGAGGCCTTTAGCAGCGCTGCAAAGCCCGCGGTGTGCATCACATCGGCGTTCGCGCGAACGACCTTAAGCTCCCTGTAGTTTGCGTTCTGCACCATCGCCATGAACATGACGATGATGCCCACCAGCAGCAGCGTCAGCACCAGCACATGGAGCGCCGCGAGGCCTTTCTGTGGCCTGTTGATAGGGTCGAAAAGGGGGGACGAATCTTTCGGCCATGCGCACTGCCCACACCCTTGCCGCATTTCGTGCAGCAGCCATTTGTTCCTTTCGTCCGGCTTATTCTTTTCGTTCCCTCTTCTGCAGGCTTCCTCCGTTCGACTTATGCGACTATTGGTAGAGCGAAGGGAATCGAACGAAGATGCCCCCGATGAGCATCGCCGCTGCGCGCTCGGAATAGTTGTGCATCGGACAAAGGCGCCTTCGTTCGCTGCTTTCGCCTTATTAATCGTCATCCGTCTCCCCTTCCAGCCACATCACTTTCGTTCTGCGTCATCATCGCTCACTCGGGCTCCCCGAGCCACAGCTCGAGCCGCCCGACTATGCTTTGCTCAGGCGACGCATAGATAAGCGGGACCGTGACGGCATCGAGCCCTGCGGGCTCGAACACACTTAGCCGTTCGGCAGGCCTGCAGCACACCCAGTTCTTCTCTAGGAACCCCCAGGTGCGTCCCGGGCATATGTCGCCTGCGCCGTCGCCGACTTCGACTTCGCCCGCGGCGCAAGAATATTTGCATATGCCGCGCCAGCCTGCCTTGTCAGGCCCGCAAACGCGCGCCGGCGCATAGTCGTCCGAACGCACGTGCGAATAATACGCCTTCTCCGTGAAGTTGTATAGCGCAAGGCAGCACTGCTGGCTTGCTCTGCATTTCTCTTGGCCGCCAGCATACGGGCTTTTTCCGCCTGAACATCCCTCGCCACTCTCGCACCATGCCCATTTGTTCGCAGGGTCCTGCGGGAACTCCGGATTGGGCAGCTCGCCGCAGAACGTCGAAAACGTCCCCAACTCGAGGGCAGGAGAGGCATTCGCCGCTGCGCTTGCGTATATGGCAAGCCGCCACCTCTCGCCAAGGCCAGCAGCCCTTATGCCGTCTTGCACGACTATGGTAAGCGGGAGCAAGTTTGCCCTCGCATAGCCTGCGGGCAACCTGCCCGAAGAGGCGATTTGCAGCGCCTGCTCGAGCACGCTTATGTTTGCGCCGCTTGCGTCGAGCATCGTAGCACCCGATGCGAAGTCTGCTGGCCGCGTCGTGCCTTCCAGCACCGCCACGGACTGCTGCAGTTGGCTGCCGCGCATGCCGATGAGCGCAACGACACCGGCGATGATCACGGCTAGCGCCACCACCAAGAAAACGACCGTAAAGACAAGCGCCTCGACCTGGCCTTTGTGTGCTAATCGCTGTGCGTTTCGCATATTACCACTTTTTTGATTCCGAATTGCTTCCGCTCATCATCGCTCTGGAACGTCGTCGGCGACGGGCACGCCTCCGAAGCGCCCGCGACATCTTTGATGGGAAATATAGAGACGGTGTGATGCCGTGAGCTAAATTCAGTCGTGCTGCCGCTAAGCTCGATGCCGATATACCTACAGTATTCCGATGGCTGGCCTCTTGTCTCGCGCCGCGCGCACAGCGTCTTGTCGTAGTAGCTCATGCTGCAGCCCTGCAGTAAACCGACCCCGCAAATGTCTTCAAACGAGACGTTCACGCTAGTCGGCGTTTTGTGCGCAACAGCCTGCTCGACGGCGCACGCAAGCCGCGCAAAGCCGCCGCCGCTCAGCGCTATGCGCATGATGCCAGGAGCAAGCCCGTCCGTTCCGTTTATCCAGACCGTCCAATCGCGCACGGCTCGGGGATAGTCAATCCCTCCGCCAAAGCTCGAGATGCGCACGAAATCTTCTTTTTTGGCATCGTAGCGCAGAAACTCGAATTGCGCAAGGTAGCCGCAGATGCGCAGCGGCTCTATCTTTTCGTTGCTGAGGTCTGTTATGCTCCTGGCACCAAGGCCTGCGATTTGCATCTTCTTTTGCGGGTCAAACACGGCACGAGCGACCGTGAACTCGCTCGTCAGCATCGCCTCGCCCAGCTCGTTCAGCTTGCGCTCGAGCTCGCTACCTTTCGTTATTTCGCCCAGCGCGGTGAACATGAATATCAGCACGCCCAGCACGAGGAAGAACACGACTAGCCGTATGACGAACATCTTCACATCGACGATGCTGAACACGGCCATGTCGCGGCTTCACCTCTCGATGAGCATGCAAATCGATTGCAGATTAATTGCAGTCAAAGAGCTGAAAGCGGACTCTTTGGCGTCTGCCAGCTTGCCGCACGCCGCGGATTAGCAGGCCATATTTTCCGCTTTCATCTCATTGCGGCCTATTTTTACGTTTTTGCCAGCCATTGATTTTGCTCCGCCAATCATCCGTACTTCATCCCGAACCGCACCTGCTCGCCTTGGCGCTTTATTATCAGGCTCTTTGCAGCGGCTCGGCTGCATGTGACGTTCAGCGAGCTCCACTCGCTGCTGGCGGCACGATCCCCCATTGTTGCATTTGCACCCTCCAATGACGTGACGTTCACAGGCGCGCCGCCCTCGACGATGCCCGAGGTCGCAGCGCCGCGCATGCGCACCGAAACATGTGTCCGGTATATCTGCACGCAGTTGGGCATGTCCATCTTCGGCAGCGCATAGGCATGCTGCATGCCGTCGGGCCCTGCGCCAACGAGCGAGATGATGCCGGCTATCTCGTCCGCGGCATACCGGGCGTCCTGCCGCATCGCGGCATCCATTGCATTGCCGAGCGCTGGCCCGTATATCGCGATGACGACGAACGTCGTGAGCACGACGATGAGCAGCCACATGATTTTCCAGATGTCCATGACAATCAGCTATGCTCTGGCCAGAAGCCCCATACCACACCGCTCTCCCAAAATGACGGTAGGTACTGCGAAGCCTCGGATAGGACAACAGCCTTTGCGGTGCTCGTGGAAAAAATCGACGCAACGACTTCGATGAGGCCGTTTCCGAACCCGAAGCCGAATCCAAACCGTTCGTAATTAGACGTGCTGCAGAAGCCAGTCTCATCGTCGACTTCTACGGAGACGCACTTATCAACGGTAGCCGTAGCGTCTTCATCGGGAGAATTTCCGAAGCGATTCCAGCACGTCACCCGTTGCTTTATTTCCGAAGCAGACGCGCCATCCCTTCTGATGAGAGGACTGCCGCGAAATGCGTAAGCGTTGCTCGTCCCTGCTCTGCTGGTGTCTTCGCAAACGCACGTCCCAAACGTTATTATAGCCTTCCCTTTGCAAGGGCTGGCTATGTAAAAGTCAGACCTGTCTGTGTATGTTGCCCTCACGTTAGTCAGCGCCATGAGACTAATTTTTTTGTTCTCGCAGCTCGGCAGCGGAAGCCGGTATATGCCTTCCTTTGTCTTGAAGCACAGCGAATAAGCCCCGCATGCCCTGTACTTTACAAGGCTCTTTTCGACCACCGAGCGCGCCGTATAGTTGTCGAACTTGTAAAAATCGCCTTCCCAGTGTCCGATGCTCCCGGTCAGCGAATCGTTTGAAAGCATGACATTGGAGAGCGCAACGGCCGAAACATTCTGGGCAGAGGACAGCTGCGCAAATAAGTTTGCAGCCTCCCTATCGAGGTCTGATACGCTACGTTTTGTTAGCGCAGCCACCGCAAGCCGCGGCAATTCGAGAAACGCTTCCCATGCGGCGCCTTCGCCCGGCGGAAAAGCTTCGTAGTAGATGAGGTAGTCAGGATCTGTCTTTGTGCGCATCTGGACTTTTGATATGACGTTCGTGAGCCCAATCGTCGCGATGGCAGGCTGCGGAAAATCGAAGCTTATCGTCTTCGTCGTGCCCGTGCCGCCCGCGCACACGTCATCGATCGCCATCCGCAGCAGTTCGGCATTGGCGAATGCTATCTGGCGGTGCGGCTGCCAGAGCGTGTTGATGAGCTGCCAGATGACGAAAAGCCCGATGACGACTATGGCGACCTCAATGATTAGCATCGACAGCTCGAACTGGCCCTTTTTTGCCGCTCGCATAATTGAATAGGGCGCGGCCTAAATAAATGTTCTCGCAAAGATGCCCTAAGCCGAAACGCCGATGGCAAGGAAAGAGCAGCAGCTTCTGCGCGCAAGCGGCTGATTGGCTTGTCGGCTCGTCATGCTCTGGCTTTATCAGAAAGGTCACTTCACAGCCGTCTGCGTCGCGTTCGCAAACGCCTGCTCGAAGCCCGGCAGGATGCCTCCGAGCAGCAGGAGCGCCACGACGAGCAGGATGACGAACAGCATCAGCGCAATCATCAACGATGTGACATGGACCATCTTTTCACCGCATGCATCAGGCAACGGATCTGCTCCAGATACCTTTGTTATCGAACGGATTAATAAAAGCAAAAGGCAGAAAGCGGCACGCTCCGCGCTTATATGCGACTGCAATGCTCACTTTACTGACCAGCAGAGATTCCGCTTTCCTCCTCTTTAGCAATATTATTGCGCTCCGGATAAGTTCGCCCTACCGCTTACCCTCCGAACACCGTCCTAATATATCCGAATATCCATTGCCCGATGTCGCGGCCTTGCACCGCCATGCCGATGACCAGCGCCGCGACGACCGCCAGCACCAGCAGCAGGAAGATAAGATAAACCGGGTTGCCGATGATTTCTCGTAACATGCGCATCATCCGCAATTCGGATTGGTCACGTTCCTGTGGAGCGTGCCGATGTAGAGTTCAGGACAGTTGGCCGCTGTGTAACTCAGCAGGTCGGACATGTCCGTCGCGCCAAGGCCCTTCTCGAATATCCCCTTATAGACGCAGCCGGTCTCGCCTGTCCATATCCACAGCCCGAGTGTCAATTCCAGAG
>JAWCMQ010000003.1:68610-76714 GCA_039091255.1 Candidatus Aenigmatarchaeota archaeon | reverse complement strand
CAGTTGGCCGCTGTGTAACTCAGCAGGTCGGACATGTCCGTCGCGCCAAGGCCCTTCTCGAATATCCCCTTATAGACGCAGCCGGTCTCGCCTGTCCATATCCACAGCCCGAGTGTCAATTCCAGAGACGGCCTGCTGGGGTAGGCGCCGACGCCGCCCAATCCCCAGCCAGCCTTCGCAAAGCGCAGGCTCGGCATGCGCGCCTCTCCTTTTGAATCCAGCATCACAATGCCCGCGTTCTTGCCGAATATGTTCACAGCAGCCATGCCGCTTGAGTCTGCGAAGCCCATGTTCTTGCCGCCTGCAAACGCCAGGATAGGGATAATCGTCAGGTTGCGCCTTTGTGGGTCGGTGATGTTGAACTGGCCGAAGTCGACGACCCACCCTCCTTCAGGCATGCAGGACATGTTCGTCGGCGCAGGCATGCTCACAATAAACCCTGCTGCGCCGACCGTCTCGGCCTCACCCTTGAGCGCCTCAAAGCGCCCCCTCGATATTATGGCTATTGCCATCACTATGGCGATTATGACGACAAGAAGTATGGCGCGCATCGCTGCGGCAAGCGCTTCCTGCTCCATGCATCACCTAGGCATCGCGCAGACATAAGCTTTGCGCAGCGTGCTTGCGCCTAAGGTGCGACAGGCATCTCCGCTGCCATCCAGGTCTCGACCTGGAAAATTTCGGCATCCACGGGCGCATAAAGCTGGTAGCTGCCGAGGAACCGCTTTGCGCACTCGGGCTCTGCAAGCGCAGTCGCGGCATCGAATGGGATTGATTCGTAATATGTCACCGGCGGCTCCGCCGCCATGCCGCACTGCGAGAAGCGGAACGCATCGTCGTACTGCCAGAAGCTCACGGCAAGCGGCACGCCGCGCACTTCGCCAGGCAGAGCGCTGACGGCTATGTCAAGCCGACCGTAAAGCGCGCCCCACTTCCACAGCGCCCTGATGTCGACATCCCTTCCGCACATAAGCATGTGCGCGCTTTCTTCCGCATCGATGTCGACTATCTTGACCTCATCCCGGCATCGCACCGTTATCTCGAAGTCCTTGAGAAGCCCGAATAGCACATCGCGGACCGTCACGTCGAACGTGTAGTTGCCAAGCATCAGCCGTTGGCCGTTTGCAAGCAGCCCGCTTGCTGTGCGCTCGTCGAACACGAGGCGTGAGCTCGCATTTATCGGCGGCGGCGAGTCGAGGTATTTCGCGCGCAGAACGGGCTTTAAGTCGAGCACGGCCTGCCATTTGCCGTCTTCCGTGCGCTGCTCTATCTTGCAGGGCCCGCTTGGGATGCCCGGTCCCCATGGCCCGCTCGGCCTGCACGGCACGATAGCGCCGAGGCCGCCATAGCTCACTGCGACCGCAAGCCTGTCCGTCGCATTTTTGCTCTTTACGATGAGGCGGGTGATGTCAGGCTTGTAGGTGCAGGCGTATTCGAATATGTTCGTCCCTTCTTTGCAGTCCTTCATGCCGACCGCGGCGACAGTAGGAAGCGGCGCCTCGACCGTCACGAGGCCCGGCGTCGTGATGTTCGCGGCCCGCTGCTCGAACACCGTGCGCGGCGCTTGTCCTGCCGAAATCACAGCGACGGCTATTGCAAAGCCTGCAAGTATGACAATCAGGATGTACGCGACGCTGATTTCCATTTTGCATCTGCACCCTTTGCTATTGAGCGCGCGAAATGATAATATCGAAGCGGCTGAAAGCAGTTGTCCCAGCGCCAACGCAGCCGCTCGCAGCAGCTTTAGCCTCAGCAGGCCGAAATGCCGCTTTCATCCTCCTTCGCCCTGTCTTTGCCGTTTTACTGTTAACGGCACTATCCGACCCTCCCGAACAGCGCATCCATGAGCTGCGAGAATATGCTGCCGCCCGCCTCAGGCGCGGCCTTTGCGAAAAATCCGAAGACGATGAATATGCCGGCCGCGGCTATGAGGAATACGACAAGCCCGACAAGCAGCCACGTCCACCATTCCATGCTCTCACCCGAACACCGGCGCTGGTCCCGTCGTGATGAGCGCTATCGCAAGCGCAAGCACCGCCAGCGCCATGATGATTGTCAGTATCAGCATCCATTCTTTCATGGTGTTATTTTGCATCCCAGAGATAAAAACGTGTTCTGGTGTCTAGACCGCAGCCACAGCCAGCGGGCTGAATATCGCAAGCGTGATGACGGTCGTGAGGATGTAAGCGGTTGTCCCGACGACAAGGACCCAGCCCGTTAGCTCGCCGCGGCCGATGGCATCCTCCCCGGATTCGATGCCTGACATGAGGTAGCTGAGCAGCAGCAGCGACTCGACGACGAAGATTGAGACGACGATTATGAACTGGAACGGCGTTATGGCAAGGTTCGCCGCGGTCAGCGGCGAGATGCCCGCAAACCCCGCCCCCGGTCCAAGCGCAGCCGTCTTTGCCGCGAGCTCCTGTAGGATGCGTATTATCATGACGGCCATCGTAGAGACGACGCCTGAGATGAGCGGGGTCAGCGCATACGCCTGGAAGCGCAGGCTGCTCGTTACGTCCGAAAGCGCCTCCTGAACCTGAGTTTGCGTGGCGTGCACGCCGCGCAGGTACTGCGATATCGCAATCATGGCCGAGCTCGCATTGCGCACACCTTTGCGGCTTGCCTCTATGACCGCCCGCACGACCGAACGTATGAGCAGCGAAGGATAGAATATAAGTGCGCCCTGCTTGGCATCGAAGAACGCCTGCTCGAACGTCATCGCAAACCGCTGCATGTTGAAGGCGGCGCGCTGGAAAAGGTCTTTTATCTTCAGCCCTTCCATGCGCCGCAGCGCATCGACCATCGCTGTCTCGATGGGCGCCCCTCCGCCGAGCGCGGTGCCAAGCTGGAACAGCGCTTCCTTGAACTCGACCTCTATTTTTCGTATGGCCTCGCGCAGCTTGGCCCGCCCTTTGCTCAGCAGCAGATAGTACGCAGCAGGCCCTGCGGCAAGCCCGACTGTCGCAAGCAGCGCGCCAAGCACGGACCAGCTTATCATCGCCCTGCCTTGGGAAACGAGCAATCCTCGTGTTTCATCCTCGTAGCACGGCTTGCCTTCGGGGCATGCTATGCCGGCATGGTACGCCGCAAAGCCGAGCGCAACAAAGATTGCTAGGATCATCGCCGCCACAGGAAGCGCGCGCACTGCCCGCTTGCCCCAGAAAAAGCAGCCAGCCGGCGGCAGGTCGGGATGAAGCGATATGTCTATCTTGGAATATGTCGCAGGCCGCGACTCGAGCGCGCGCGATATCATGAAGAACAGCGCCAGAGGCAGCATGACATCGTACATAAGGAACAGTGGCATCGCGCTGACAGAGAGGAATATCGCGATGATGGGGAACAGCACAAGCCCCATCACGGGGAGGATCAAGCCCATCGCATGTATGACCGTTATTGGCATCTTGAGGTTGCGCACGTATGCGGCGGCGCTTTCGCGGTTGCCATCGAGGATTACGCGGACAGCTTCGTCCAGCAGCGCCGTCGCCCGCGGCCCGGTCTGCTTCAGCGAAGATATCATCAGCTCTATCGCTTCGGCGAACTCGCGGTTGTTCTTCCATCTGCTTGCATAGTCCAGCAGCGCATCCTCCATCGACAGGTAATTGCCCAGCCGCACGTCCCACATCAGCTTGCGCAGCTCGGCAGACATAGGGCCCGTCATGTTCCGCGCCGCGAAGTCCACCGCGCCTTCCAGCGCGGGCACGTTGCGCATGTGCACGACCATGTAGAGTATGGCAGAAACCATCTCCGAGCCCGCGGCCATCTCGTACCGCTTGCGCAAGTGAAGCGGATAAAGGTAGATGTAGTACCCAATCGCCATGGCCGTCATGAAGATGAACAGCGCGAGGCTCAGGTCGAATGATACGATGCCAAGGTTTCCGAGCAAGAGAAGCAGGAACGTCGGCATGCAAATAGCAATGGTGAAAAGCAGCGTCAGGCTTGCCACCTGGCCGGGCGTTATGCGCAGATGCGCGAAATCGATGGCCTCTTGCAGTCGCTTGCCCGTCTTGGGGTCCACGCTTATCTTGAGCACGCTCGCAGCGGCTTGGCACAGTTTTTCGTACAGCGTAAGCGGCATCCGGCCGAGCAGCTCCTCTTCCCTGAACTTCTTGTATTCGGCCGACACGACTTCGTGCACGTGGGCATGCACGGCGCGCTCTTCTGGCGGGACCTTTCGCATCAAGAATACCTGAAAAGAATTGGCTTTCGGGGATAATAAAACGTTTTTATCGCCCGCAGCGAAATAGCATCATGCGCTATATCGATTATGTGGATTTGGGCTACAGACCGAAGCGAAGCGACCTGGTCTGCGATTTCTACGTCGAACCGTGCGGCATCTCGCTGAAGGAAGCCGCCGGAGCGGTCGCTGCCGAATCATCGACAGGCACATGGACGCAGCTCACTACCGAGCAAGCCTACGTTCGTCGACTCGGCGCAAAAGTGTTCTCCGTTCGTGGAAACGACATACGTATCGCCTATCCCGTCGAGCTGTTTGAATCGGGCAACATGGCCAACATCCTCAGCAGCGTCGCAGGCAATGTGTTCGGCATGCGCGACCTCGCCAACCTGCGTCTGAACGATATTCATTTTCCGCCAAAGATTTTGCGCGCATATAAAGGCCCGCGCTTCGGAATAGCAGGCATACGCAAGCTTTTGCGCGTGCCGAAGCGGCCGCTCATCGGGACCATAATAAAACCAAAGATGGGATTGTGCACAGCAGACCACGTTCGCGTCGCCTACAACGCCTGGATCGGCGGATGCGACATAGTGAAGGATGACGAAAATCTTGCAAACCAGTCGTTCAACAGATTCGAAGAGCGCGTGAAGCAGACTTTGCGAGCGCGCGAGAAGGCTGAGCGCGAGACGGGCGAGCGCAAGGTCTACATGGCGAACATTACAGCCGAGACAGGCGAGATGCTGCGCCGCGCCAAGTTCATAAAGGCGCACGGCGGCGAGTATGCCATGGTCGACATCATAACGTGCGGCTGGTCGGCCATGCAGACGCTCCGTGCAGCAGACATTGGCCTTGTGCTGCACGCACACCGCGCCATGCATGCAGCATTTACGAGGAATCCGAAGCACGGAATAGCGATGAGCGTGGTGGCAAAAATCGCGCGCGTGGTTGGCTTTGACCAGCTTCACATCGGCACAGTCGTCGGCAAGATGTCTGAAAGCAAGGCCGAAGTCTTGGCAAACAGGGACGCGCTTATCAAGCCGATGGGAAAGCTAAAGCCTGCCTTTCCAGTGGCTTCGGGCGGTCTGCAGCCAGGGCTTGTCCCGCAGCTTATGAAAACATTCGGAAACGACAATATTATTCTGCAGTTCGGCGGCGGAATCCACGGCCACCCGCTTGGCACGCGCGCCGGCGCAATGGCGGTCCGCCAGGCGCTCGATGCCGCACTTCTAAAAATCCCGCTTAAGGAGTACGCCAAATCGCATAGCGAGCTTGCGGTAGCCTTGGAGCACTGGGGAGCAAAATAGCCTTTAGAAGTATTCCTCTATACTTCTCCCATGCGAAAAGCAAAGACGGTCCTCTGCGGCGGATGCTTCAACGCCATTCATGAAGGGCACATATGGTTTCTGAATCGGGCAAAATCCCTTGGGGACAGCCTGGTCGTGGTCGTTGCAAGCGACGCCCACAACAGGAAGCCTTATGCGCAGCCGGCCGCAGCGCGCGCACGCGCACTGCGGGCGCTTGGCATAGCAGACAAGGTCATAATCGGCAGCTCGGAAGACTTCTTCTCGACGATATCGAAGATTAAGCCGCGCATAATAGCGCTTGGCTACGACCAGGCGTTGCCGGCAGGCGTGTCAGAAAAAATCAGCAGCCTGAAGATATCCGTCCGCCGCCTGCCGCGCTACAAGAACTTCTCAACGTCTGCGCTTCATGCCACGAAGCGCAGCAAGAATTGCGGCCTTTGATATAGGACCCTTTCTCAAGACCTTCCCGGTGCTGACATCGTATATCGTCGAAGGCGTGCGCCGCGGCAAGTTTCTGGCGTCTATAATGACATCGACCTTGCCATAGAATGTGCGCTTGACATCTTCGAATTTGTGCAGCGGCGGTTGCCCAGATATGTTAGCCGACGTCGCAACGATGGGCTTGCCAAATCGCTTCGCAAGCTCGAGCGCAAGCCAGTGGCCGGGGATGCGCCATGCCAACGATTGCTTTCCGCCCTTTGTTGGAGAAACAAGCGTCAGGGGTCCTGGCATGAATCGTTTCACGAGCCGCAGCGCTGCCGCATCAAGCGTTACATACTTCTTTGCGATATGAGAGCTCCCGACGATTGCGGAGAGCAGCTTCTCCTTTGGCCTCTGTTTTATTCTGTACACCCTGGAGCAGGCGCGTGCGTTTGTCCAATCTGCCCCGATGCCATAGGAGGTCTCAGTCGGGTATATTATCGTTCCTCCCCTTCTCAGTGCGGCAAGCGCGCGGCCTATGCTGCACCCCGCCTTGATTATGGCAGTCTTGGTGATGGGATCACCTCGAAAGGTTGGCGAGACATTCGGCATACTCAGGCGTGTTGCGCCATGCACACACCCCATCCACGCATCCGCAAGTCGTCAGCCGCAGGCACCCATATTCTTCGCGCCATTCGCATGTCGTCATTATTTTAGGCGCCTCGGCGGCCGTGGCGCAGATTTGACCGGAGCATCCGCCCGTCGAGCAGTCCGCGTCGACCAAGCACTCTCCGCCCGCAGGAGCAGGAGGCGAAGTCTGGACTTGCGCGCTTGCGAAGATGGCGGCAAAGACCGCGATTGCCATCGCGGCAGTCGCGAGCGGCCTTGTGAGTCGCATATTCTACCTATCGCGTAAGCCTATATTTATTCTTGACAAGATTATAGTGGAGCAAGTGATGGGATGCCAGATGGCACTATGCAGTATGAGCTTGAATACGATGCTGCGGCAGACAGGCTCACAGTGCGCTCGATGTATGCGCAGGCGCTTGAGGACTATCCCCAGGTCATGGCAGCGGTCATCGACAAGTTCATAGAGCTCAAGCATGCGCCGCGCCTCGTGGTCACCGCCGAAGCTCGAGAATACGAATATCCCTATGATGAAGTAAAGCTGCTCTACGAGGTTGCGGATGCGCTGATGACGATACGCGCGCGTGAGATTGTGTCTCTGCCGAACATCCTCGCAAGCCCCGCCTGCGATGCCATTCTGCCCGGGCGATTCGGGCTTGTCCAGAAAATCCTCTCCGACATTCGCTACGACCCGGTCATGGGATACCATGAGCTCATCCATGAGGTTCGCCACCTGAAAATCAAGTTGAAAAAACTCGCAGCCGGCGAGCCTCTTTCTGAGCTCTCAGTATTGCCGCCGGGAATGTGCATGCAGTGCTTTGAGCACTACCTTGCCAACGTTCTTCTGCCAGTGCGCGAGATGCTTGAAAGGTGCCGCATCATTCAGATGGCCCGCCAGGTCCGCACGCATGGCAGAGACTTCTACCGCAGAATATTTCACCCGTCGACGCGCCCTACGTTCATGTACACGCGCTTCGACGTCACGCCGCCGCCAGGAGCCGAGCTGCTGGAGCGCTACGCTGTGGGCGAAGCCCAGGTCCAGATATTCCGCATCCCAGGTCGTGCGCGCAAGCTCTATCACGTCATTCCGCCAGAGTTCCGCCTTCTCGATGAGGAATATTCCATTCTTGACCAGGCACGCCGCATGCTGGGCCGCCATGAGCCTGGCCCGGCAGAGGTTGCGGAACCGCAGCGATTCCGCGAAAACATATTCAACATCTCGCTGGACCTCATAAGGGAAATCGCGCGCACGTCAGGCCGCGCCATGCCAGATGCCCAAGCGCGGAAGCTAGCTGGCATCCTGGCACGCTACACCGCAGGCCTTGGGATACTTGAGGCTTTTCTTGCCGACGAGAAGATTCAGGACATGCTCATAAACTCGCCAATCGGAACAGTCCCGATTTACATTGTGCACAGCGACCACCTTGAATGCGAAACGAACGTCATTCCAAGCCTGGAAGACGGAGAGAGCTGGGCAACGCGCTTTCGCCTGCAGTCTGGTCGTCCGCTTGACGAGGCAAATCCAGTGCTAGACACAGAACTCATCGTTCCGGGCGGGCGCGCCCGCATAGCCGCCATC
>JAWCMQ010000003.1:46015-68512 GCA_039091255.1 Candidatus Aenigmatarchaeota archaeon | reverse complement strand
CACGCGGCCGCTCTCGCCAGACGGCCTCGGATTCGCTCTTCGCCGCCACAGGGATCGGCCGTGGACGTTTCCGCTTTTTGTGCGAGCCGGCATGCTCGATTCTTTTGCGGCAGGCCTCCTCTGGTTCATCATCGACGGCGCGCGCACGATGCTGATTGCAGGCACGCGAGGCTCTGGAAAGACGTCTTTCCTGGGCTCGTGCATGGTCCAGATAATGCCCAAAATACGCATCATCACGACAGAGGATACGCTCGAGCTTCCTGTTGTTGCGCTGCGCGAGCTCGGTTTCAACATCGAGCGCCTGAAGTCGCGCTCGGTCATAACGCGCGTCGAAACCGAGCTGCCTGCAGAAGAGGCTTTGAGAACGGCACTTCGCCTCGGCGACAGTGCGCTTGTGCTTGGCGAAGTCCGAAGCGCCGAGGCGCTTGCGCTTTACGAAGCGATGAGGATCGGCGCCCTGGCAAATGTGGTTGCAGGCACGATCCACGGCGAATCAGCGTATGGCGTCTTCGACCGCGTCGTGCACGACTTGGGTGTCCCGCCGACATCGTTCAAGGCGACGGACATTATAGTGATATGCAACACGCTGCGCTCGCCCGACATGACAAAGATCTACAGGCGCATGACGGAAATAACTGAGGTGCGCAAGCACTGGCGTGAGGATCCCGGTCTTGAGGGCGGCTTTGTCCCACTAATGGAGTATTCGGCGCGGGAGGACAGGCTCCTTCCGACAAAAACGCTTTTGATGGGGGAGTCTCAAGTCCTTACAGAAATTGCAAATCGTGTGAAGGAATGGAAAGCAAACTGGGAAGCCGTTTGGGACAATATCAACCTGCGCGCAAAAATAATCCAGACGCTTGTCGACCTCGGCGCAGCAAAGCCCGACATCCTTGAGGCCCCTGCCGTTGTGCGCTCGAATAGCCAGTTTCACGCCATTTCCGATGCCGTCCGATCGGAAGTCGGAGCGCTTGACAGCAAAATGATATATGCGCGCTGGCTGGAATGGCTGAAGACGGCCGCATAAAGGCTTGAGTTCTGCGAGAAATTGATGAGGCGATGAGAGGAAAAATCCCGCTTCTCGCCTCCCACATCGTCTACCGCACTCCCAGCCATCTCCACAGCCGCGGGTCGCGAAAATCCTTCACAATGAGGTCTGCGCCGGCCGACTTGAGGTCTTTTTTCGCAGCTGTAGTCAGTAGCGCTATGCATCGCATGCCGGCGCGCTTTGCCGCTTGTACGCCGACGATGCTGTCTTCTATGACAACGCAATCGCGCGGCTTCGCTCGGAGTGCTCGGGCAGCCGCAAGAAAGATGCGCGGATGCGGCTTCCGCTGCGGCACATCTTCGACTGTAATCTTCACGGGGAAGTCGCTCGGTCTCAAGCCCGCAGCTTTGAGCGAGCTGATGACATTGATGCGGTGCCCGCCCGACGCCAAGGCGATGGGAATTTTGCGCCGCTTGAGCGCGCGCAATAGCGCCTTGAAGCCTGGGAACGTCTTCAGTTTGTGGCGAGCAATCAAGCGCTGATATAGCGTCGTCCTTTCTTCAACAAGCTTTTCTATGTTCGCTCGCACGCCTTTCTCTTTCACAAGCGTGGTGATGATGTAGCGAGAACCTGTGCCCGCAAACCGCTTTGCATATTCTCGATTGCTGTATCGCACGCCGAACGGCCGAAGGATGATGCGTATGCTGCGCATGTGATAAGGTTCCGAATCTACCACAACGCCGTCAACATCAAAAATGACCGCATTCATGAATTTCGACCCCGCACCTCCCCCCCCCCATCCCCTTTCACAGAAGGGTAGAGGGAGGTGAAAGCCTCCCCTATTTGTGCCCGAACACGACCGTAACGCCAGATTTCGCTTTCTTCTCAATCCGCACAAACCCAAATCGCTCAAATTGCACAACATCGCCAGCCTTTGCTTTGAGAAGGGTGCGTTCGCCCAGCCCCTTGATAGTTTTGTCTGGCATTATGACGGTCACTTTTATCGCTCCTCTGGCAGGAAGCCAGTGTATCTTCGGCACAGGCTTAACCTCGACGCCCGTTGCCGCGCACGGCTCGCCTTTGCGCAGCATGATGTTGCAAAGGCCCATCAGCCTGACTTCCTTGCCTTTGTGCAAGTTCATATCCTGCCTTTCGATTAGTAGCTCGGAGCCGGCCTTGAGCGTGCGCCAGCCTTTCGGCTTCTCGGGATGTAGCTTGAGCTTTGCCGTGCGCACAGGCGGCTTTGCGACCCTGATCCTGATGGGCTCCGCTATGAAAAAGTATCGATTGGCGGACTTGTCCACGATTTTGCGGTTATGCGCGGCAAGGTTCTCAAGTGCGACCATGCTGTCTGACGATGTTGGCCCTATTTCGATGATGATGTTTCGAAGCGCCTCTGGCTGCCAGCCGCGGCGCCTGAAAGCGCGTATCGTTCCTAGCCTTGGGTCGTCCCAGCCGCTGTAGGCGCCCTTCGCGATGCCTTCGCGTATCATCGACTTGCTCAGCACGAGCCCCTGTAGCGAAAAGCGACCGAGCGTTATGACGGTTGGGTATTCCCAGCCAAAGTAAGCATAAACGAAGCGCTGCTTTGTCTCGTTGGTCGCATGCTCCTGTCCTCGCAGAACATGCGTGACGCCGAGCAGATGGTCATCTAGGCCTGTGGACCAGTTGTACAGCGGCCAAACATGCTTGCTCCGGGCGAGCGGATGCTTTGGCTTGTCGACTATGCGCAGCGCGGGCCAGTCGCGGACAGCAGGGTTGGGATGGGTAAGGTCGGTCTTTATGCGCACCACAGCCTCGCCTTCTTTGTACCTATGCTCCAGCATCTTTTGCCATCGCTCCAGTTGCGTATCCTTTGAGAGCTCACGGCAACTGCACGGCCAGCTTTTCTTCACAAGCACTCGCCATGCCTCAGGCGGGCAGGTGCATACGTAAGCGCCCCCCATTCCAATGAGCTGCTCGGCATAATCATAGTAGACTTTGAGGCGCTGTGATTGGATTACCTTCTTGTCCCACCTTATGCCGAGCCATTTGAGGTCTTCCTCTATCCATCTGTAGAAGCGCTTCTCCGGGACCTTGACCTTCGGGTCTGTGTCCTCGAAGCGCAATATGAACCTTCCGTTGTACATCTGTGCATAGGCATAGCTCAGCACGGCAGGTCGCGCATTGCCCAAATGGATTGCGCCGTCTGGGTTTGGAGCGAACCGCACAACGACGCCCTTCTCGGCATTTGCGAGTGGCGGCAGGCCTTCCCTTGCTGCTTTTTTCGGCTTCTCAACCTTACCTAGCCTCTCTAGCTCCGCACGTTGCTCAGCAGTGCCCATCACGTTGACGCTGTCAACGATTTCATCGACAAGCTGATGGACTTCGCCTATTTTGCTTCTGAGGCTCGGTTCGGCCGCAATCAGCTTGCCCAGCACGCTATGCGCATTTGCCTTTCCGCCATGCTCAAGTGCATTGTCGAGTGCAATGCGCCTGATGGTCGCTTCGAGCGTCATAGAATCTAGTTCAGTGGCCAGCAATTTAAATGATGGCTGTCACACCTTTTCGTGGTCTACATAGAAAGCTCCTGGCAGCTCGCCGTGCTTTCTAGCCACCGTCAGAGCCACGAGCCCTGCCGCAAGTACGAGCCAGAATGATGCGAAGCGGTTTATCAGTATGCCGCCTGCCGCCACTGCGCTCGGGATGCCAAGCGCAACCAACGCAGAAGCCGCACCAAGCTCGACGAGTCCGAGCGAGCCCGGAAGCCACGGGACGAAGAGAAAAACAAGTATTATGCTCCACATCAGTATGATTTCGTGCCATGGAAGCGCTGCGCCTATCGCAGCGAACGACAGCCAGATTACGGCAAATTCTGCGAGCTTGATCAGGAACGTTATGTTGATAACCGCGGCTAGCTTAGCGGGCTTTTTCAGGAGAAGCGAGCAAAAAGACTCGTAAAACATCCCGACATGGTCGGCTTTCTTGTCAGGGTGCTTCGATATCTTGTCAAGGAACCAGTCGACTATCCGCTTAAGCAGCGTCGGGCTGAGGAACAGCTTTACAGCGATTGCAAGCAGCCCGGACGCAACAGCGAGAAAGATGGCGAACGTGGCTATCATCGAGGGCACGAAGATTGGCACCAGGAACGCGACCGAAGCGCCGACGAGAAGGATGTTTACGAGCGCATCAACGACATCGTCTGCTACGACGACGGCTGCTGCTTTGCTGCCTCCATAATTGTCGCGAATCATGTACATCTTCAGCGGCTCGCCGCCTATTTTTGCGATAGGCGTTATGAGGCTGACAAAGCCCCCAGCCAGCGTCACTCTCAGCGCTTTGGCGAATGAGATGAAGCCACCGCCGATGGCGCGAAGCCTCGCCGCATATAGTGTGAGCGCAGCGAGCTGCAGCCCGGCAGCGCCAGCCACGAAAGCCGGATTTGCCCTGGCAAGCGCAGCTGCGACCTCAGCGAGGCCGAAAAGGTTGACAACGAAAAACGTAAGGATGATGCCTGCCCCAAGCAGCAAAAGGCGTTTTCGCATTTTAACTCTTTCTGCGGAAGCTTTATAATCTCTAACCGGGCTTTTTCTTCGAGCCCTATGCCTGTCAACGCGACTGTGGCATACTTCAAGGCCGAGCAGCGATATCGCAATGCCAAAACGGCAGAAGAAAAGATTCTCGCCTTGGAGGAGATGATACGCGAAATCCCAAAGCATAAAGGGACCGAGAATGTCGTTGCTCAGCTCCGCGCTCGGCTGGCAAAGCTGAAGAAAGAGTCTGCTGCGGCAAAGAGGAGAGGAAAGCACGAAGAGGGGGTCAAGAAAGAGGGCGATGCCCAGATATGCCTCGTGGGCAAGACGATGTCTGGCAAGTCATGGCTGCTGCAGAAGCTGACCGATGCAAAGCCCGAACTTGCAAGCCACCCGTTCACGACGACTGCCCCAGCCGTTGGCATGATGGACTGGCGCGGTGTGAAGATACAGCTCATCGAGATACCAGCGACATTCGACGCCAGGCACATGTCCCTCTGCCGCACAGCCGATGCTGTAGCACTGGTAGCCAACAGCGAGGCTGACAAGGCAGAGCTCGAAGAACTGCTCGACAAGCACCTTGTCCGCAAGCCTCGCATTTTTGTGAACCCATGGTCGGAAAACCCCGAGAGCATTCGCCAGCGCCTCGGCGCAGCCGTCGGGTTGATAGTCGTGTACACGAAGGCGCCTAAAGGCGTCTCACCGATGGCGCTGCCGGCAGGCTCGGCCATCCGCACGTTTGCCGAACGGATACACAAGGACTTCGTCAAGCGCTTCCGCTTCGCATTCTTGTGGCGCACCGTTGATGGGAAAAGAAGAAGGTCGCAGGTCGGGCTAGATTACATCCTGCAGGACGGCGATATCGTGGAGCTGCATATGAAGTAGCGGTGTGAAGCGGCGGATGATTCGATGCTGCGCCAAAAAAGCCAAGAAGAGGTTTATGCGCCCGCCGAAGACACGTGGCTGCTTGCGGACGTGCTTGCGCACGAGCGACTTATGGGCAAAGACGTTCTTGAAATAGGCTGCGGCAGCGGCTTTCTCACGAAGATCATCGCGAAAAAGGGTGCGCGCGTGACCGCTGTCGACATCAATCCGGCAGCCGTTGCCGCGACGAAAAAAATATTAGGCGAGGAAAAGCTGGACGGCCACGTCTTCGCATCAGACTTGTTCTCCAACGTCTTAGGCGCGTTCGATTTGATTGTCTTCAACCCACCGTACCTGCCCGAGGGTGCCGAAGACGCCATTGTAGGCAGCGATGCAAGATATTCGGGGGGAAAAACGGGGCGTGAAGTCATAGAAAAATTCGTGCAGCAGAGCAAAGGGCGTTTGAAAGCTGGCGGGAAGATACTGCTTCTGATATCGTCCGTGACGGGAGAGCGCGATGTCATCTCGGAGTTCGCCAAGAACGGATTCGCCGCCCGGCCCCTTGTGCGCAGAAAAATAGATTGGGAAGAGTTGGTCGTGGTCGAAGCGGTGGAGAAATGAAGGAGCAGGCTTCGCATGCTGGCGCAGGCTGCGAAGCACTCCCCTTTAAATACGATTCAAAATGAAATAAGCACATGCTTCTGAATCAGGGCGATATTGTAGGCACGATAGTTTGGTTCCTGGTATTCTTCATTTTCATCGTGCTTTACCCGCGCCTGATGCTCTCGCAGCTCATTTGGAAGATTGAGGCTGGCGCACGCCGCATCGAGGCGATGTCAGAGCGCGCAAACGCCATGGCCGCTCGAAAGGTCGGCGAGCGCTCTGCCAAGAAGACGATTGACCAGTTCACGGAATTCTTCGTCATAGAGCCCAGCGCGCTTGACCCGTTCGGGCTCGTAAAAAAGGTCGACCAGATAATACGCCAGACTGAAAGCCGGTTCGATGATTTCGTCCGCACAATCGGCGGAAAGCTTCCCCAAAAAGCCCAGCAAGAGCTCAATTACGGCCTTCGCGCAGCCATCAGCCTGCGGCAGATTGCCAAAGCGGTCCGCCACTTTGTCGAGATGTCGAAGAAGTACAAAAACCTGCAGATAGCCATGGTCGTTCAGATGCAGCTGCCACTTATTGAAAAATTGGCGGAAGGTGAGCTGAAAGGCACGCAGGCCTTTCTCAATGGATGGGCAGTTGGCGACTCGATAGGTCCGCTCGTGGCGGCCGAGCTCACCGAGCGCATGAAGCCCATTGCGGAGGACGTCGTCGCAGGTCGCGCGATGATAGATGGCCGCCGATGCTTCGTGCTTAAGGCGACCGGCCCGGCGCCGCATTTGGGGCGCATCGACGAAGCCATTGAAAAGATTATGTCGCGGCACGACATAGCGCGCATCATAACCATAGATGCTGCCCAAAAGCTCGAGGGCGAGCCGACAGGCAGCGTCGCGGAAGGTGTCGGCTTCGCGATGGGCGGAGTGAGCCAGCGCGAAATCATCGAGAATGTCCTTTTGCCGAAAAAGAAGCCCATCGACTCGGTGGTAATAAAAATCGGCACGGAAGATGCCATCGCGCCGATGAAAAAGGAGATAGTTGACAGCGTTCCTAAGGCGCTGGAGATGGTCAGGGCCGCTGTGCGCCGCGCGCGCAGGGGTGCCAATGTCCTGATAATAGGCGTCGGCAACTCCTGCGGCATCCCTGACGAAAGAAAGGAACTGCCGAGGGTTAAGGCCGCCATCCGCACGCTCGCTGAGAAGATTGAGAAGAGCGAAGCAGCCCAGAAGAAAGGCGGATGGCTTTGACAGAACGGTCAAATTAGTACTCACCTTGAAGGGATAAAACGTGCTTTTAAGGTTTTGTCGACTAGAAATGAGCAGCGCATGGCAGAAAATAGCCCGCCAACTGCCTTGCGCGATTGAAAAATTGCGCGGCAGGAAAGCGCAAGCAGCAGATACACTTTTAAAGCTTGCGTTCAAACAATAGTTTCGTAGCAATGGTGACAGCCGACCAAGCACTTACAACGCGATGATGACACCGCTGCAGCAAGTCCGTGGGGTAGGGTGATTGTGTGTTAGCAAGCTCGAAAACGATGGATGCGCTAAAAGCTATAGGCCTGAACAAATACCAGAGGAATCTGTGGGCAGCGCTGCTTTCGCGCGGCGCCAGCACGGCAGGAGAGCTTTCCGATATTTCTAATGTGCCGCGCTCACGATGCTATGATGTTCTGCAATCCCTTGCGGAATGGGGTTTTGTCATAACGCAGCCCGGCAAGCCGATGAAGTACGTCGCGGTCCAGCCGGCGGAAGCATTCGAGCGCGCAAAGAAGAAGGTAAGTGACGAGGCGAAAGAGCTCATCGAGAAGATAGAGCGCATCCGCAAGTCCGACGTAATCAAGGAGCTTGAGAGGATACACAAGGAGTCGCTCAAGTTCATCCAGCCCGAGGACATGACAGGCGCGCTGAAAGGCCAGTACGCTCTTCTGCAGCAGACGGAAACGATGCTAAAGAAAGCGCGCAAGTCCGTTAAGCTTGTGACGACCGAGGAGGGCCTCTCGGAGCTTGTTGAGAACCACATGACGCTAGTAAAGAAGGCGGCAGATGCAGGCGTGGCGATTCGCATAGCCGCCCCGGTCAACAAGCAGACCAGCGAAGCGGCCCGCATGCTTGCAAAGTACGCGCAGGTTCGAAACATAGAGTCTGTAGAGCACATCGAGAAGCTCGCAGGCCGCTTTGTCATTGTCGATGGCGAGGAGTTTCTGATGGGGCTGACGGACGACGCGAAGACGCATCCGACGCAATCAGTCGCGTTTTGGACGCAGTCACCGCATGCTGCGACGCGCTGCCTGGAGCCACTTTTCGAGCTCATTTGGCAGCATGCCAAGCCGCTGAAGTGAAAGGCAAGGCTTCCGCTGTTTTATATTTCGGCTAGGCCATCTTTATTTTGCTCATGCCAACTTCTCAAGTGGTCCGATGAAGACGTTTGCCGTTGTCGTCCTTGCGGCCGCTGCTGTAGCCGCAGTTGTGGCCGCGTATGCCATCTTGCCTTCTCTGCTTCAGCCGCGCAGCGCCGGGGAGGTGCTGCACGCCGCCGCGGCGAAGCTGGCAAACCTTACAGAATACAGCCTGAGCTATAACATGAGCAATTCCATCGCGATAGGCGAAGATAGCGCTAACATGACAGGCACCATGCGCATTATGCGCAAGGGTGCACATGAGAAAACGACCATAAGTTTCGCTATACGGGGCCAGACAATCTCCGTTGACGTTTACAGCATAGCAAGCGGATCCTACAGCTGCCAAGCGAGTTTCGGCGGCATAGTTTGTGAGCGCTTCAACGGCTCTCTGCCGGCTCCCAGCCCTATCGATCAGGTCGCCTCGCTGCTCGACCTGGTCTCGCAAGACTTCGTATCGGTGCGTGCAGCGTCTGCGCAGCAATCGCTGAAGCCCTGCGATGCTGTGGCGTTCGATTATGACGTCAAAAAGATGATGGCAAACGTTTCGCTGCCTGAGGAGTATGCTGAAGGCATCGAGGCGATGGCCGCGTATGCCTGCTTCGATGCAGAAACAGGCCTTCCGCTGATTTTCGAGCAGCACGTCAGGCTTTCGGCTGAAGCGCCTGTGGAATCGGTCATGCGCATGGCAGCGACTCAGCTTGAGCTTGCCGCCCCCGAAATCCGCTTGCCGGCAGGCGCAAAGTTCGTTGAGGCGTAGCGATGGACGCGGTTCATGCGCTTTTGTTGGCAGCAGTGCCGTGGATAGAGCTGCGCGGCGCGATCCCTGTCGGAATTGCGGCAGGGCTCGATCCCATTCTAGTCCTGGCAGCAGCCATCGCCCTGAACGTCGCGATGTTCTTTCCGATATGGCTGTTTCTCAGCGCGCTATACCCGCGCATCGAGAAGTGGCGGCCCATGCAATGGGCCGCATTCAAGGCCCTTAAGCATAAGTCCGCAATCGACCGTTGGGGCGTTCTTGGCCTCGCGATTTTCGTCGCCGTCCCGCTGCCCTTCACCGGCGCTTACACGGCAACACTGCTGGCATGGCTGCTGCGCATGCCCTGGCGGCACGCCTTCGTGGCTATCGCAGTTGGCGTGATCGTCGCGGGCTTCTTGGTGTTTGTCGCTTCGATGGGTGTCCTTGCCGGGCTGCAGGCGCTCTTTTGATTAGAATGATTAAAGGGTGCCGGTCTTGCTTGTAAAGCAACGAGCGGTTTGGCGCTATGCTCCCCAGCTGGACCTTGCGCTCAGCAACATAGGCAACCCAATCGGCCTGAAGGGCTTGCCTTCGGTTTTCCGCTTGATTTCAGTTTTTAGATCGTCTAGTGACATCCGCTCAAGCTTGCCGGTTTCTCGGACTCGCACCGAAAGGTCGCCCTTGCGCTCCCGTTCTCCTACTACAAGGATGTAAGGCACCCACTCTAGCTCTGCATCGCGGACCTTGCGCTGCACGGTCTCTGCGCGGTCATCTATGTCGACACGCGCGCAATCCTTGAGAGCTTCGGCCATCTTGGCGCAATCTGGGATGTAATCGTCCGAAAGCGGGCAAAGCCGCACCTGCACAGGAGCAAGCCACAGCGGCAGCGAAGGCGGCTTTTGCTTCTGGCTGTCCATGTGCGCTTTCTCCAGCAGAGCGTACATGACGCGCTCGAGTGCGCCAGAGGGCGAGCAGTGCAGTATGAGCGGGTGCTTGCGGCTGTTGTCAGCATCAGTGTACTTTATGCCAAACCGCTGCGCATTCTCATGGTCGATTTGGACCGTAGAGAGCGCAGATGCCTTGCTCATGCTGTCCACAAAATTGAATTCAAACTTGGGGTCGAAATACGCAAATCTGGTGTTCCACATCTCCACAAGCGCAGGTTTGCCGAACATCTTGACAAGTTCTATGACCCAATCGCGATTGCATGCCCAGAAATCCTGTGTGCATCGGAATGCCATCTCGTATTCGCTGCGGTCAAGGCCTATGTCTGCCATGCATTCCATCCCGAGCTTGAACTGCTTCACGAACTCTTCCTTTGCGCCTTTCATGTCGGCGCACATAGTGTGCATGTCAGGCATCGTGAAGCTTCTTAGGCGGCGAAGCCCAACAAGCTCGCCCGCCTTTTCGAGGCGGAATGAGTATCGCGTCAGCTCGTACATCTTCATTGGAAGGTCTCGGTAGGAGATGTTGGCGTTTGCGCTCATTAAAAACTGCCCGAAGCATGCAGAGAAGCGCAGGAAAAAGCGCTTTTTCGCCGACTGCAGCGTGTACTGCCGCGCCGGGAATCGGTTGAGGTAGTTTTCAAGCGCTGGGTGCTCGTAGTCGTACATCACCGGCGTTTCGACTTCCATCGCTCCGTATTTCAGCATTTTGGCGGAAATCCATTGCTCAAGCAGCGCCTTGATCGTTCTGCCTTTCGGATAATATCTCAGGTTCCCGGGGTCGCTGCCTGGCTCGTAGTCCACGAGCTGAAGCGCCCGCATGAGGCGCGCATGCGGCGGCTCCTCTGCCACGCTGCGAACCTTCGCGATTTCGTAGTTCTTGAATTTCTCCAAGTTCCTATGTTGCCCGAAATCGAAGTTGTCGACAGGCACAAGCTCGCCTTCTGCGGTGAGGATAAACCATTCCGAGCGCACCTTCTCTTCCGCCTTTAGCGCACCCGATACCGCATCTTCTTGCTTGCTAGTCGCGCCTTCTCCTGGCTCCGCGAAGATTTCGCGGCTGAGCTCGCTCAGCGGGTGGCCTTTGCACTTCAGGTCGAACGCCTTGTACCAGCCGAACGGCGCATGCGTGGCATCATATCCGCGCTGCCGTAGGAAGGTCTGGACATCCACGAGCGCTTTGTGGGCGCTCGCTGCGCCGGCAGGAGAAGACGTAAGGTGAACATACGGGTAGAGCACGATTGTCTTGGCTTTGACCTCTTTGGCGACAGCGATTATCTCATCGCCTGTCTTTTCCGCCACGCGCTCGATTGCTGGCTCGTCGCGTCCCTCGACGGCCATGAACACGACAAGGCAATCTTCCCATCGCTGCTTTGTTCGTTCGGCATGCTCAGCGCCGGCTATCGCCTTTGTTTTCGGCTCGACTTCGAGCCAGTCTGCGTGGACGGTGAGTATCCGCATACAATCGCCGCAGTTCGCACACTCGTGAATGTTGCTAACATGCAGATTCCATGCTTTTTATGCTTTGCAGCCTCGCTTGAGGCCTGCGCTCCCGGCGCCCGCAAAGGGCGGCGATGGCGCGCCACCGAAATCTTTAAATACTATATAATCACCTTATAGTAGTAACAAAGTGATTAGCATGGTGGACGAGGTGTACAAAGCCGCGCAGCGCGGAATGATAGAAGCGCTGCGGGACTTGTATAACAGCATGCCGGAATTGGAAAAGGATGCTAGGTTTAAAGCGTTCCTGTCGCGGGCGAATTTCCACGTCGGAGAGCTTGGGCAGCGTATCGAAGAGCTCAGCGAGCTCGCAACCATAGACAAGCTTACCCGCCTTTATAATTTCGCAGCGTACAAGGAGCGGCTTGAGGCCGAAGCCGACCGTGCGCTTCGCACAGGCGAGCCGCTTGCGCTGATAATGCTCGATTTGGACAAATTCAAGCCTATTAACGACACATACGGGCATGCTGCAGGCAATGAAGTCCTTGCATACGTCGGAGAAGTTATGAGAAAGCATGTGCGCCGCTCCGACACGCCCTGCCGAATCGGAGGCGACGAGTTCGCGATTATTCTGCCAGGAACACGGATAGATGACGCGAAGTGCGTGGCCGAGCGAATAAAGGATGATGCAGGCCGTTGGTCTTATGAGTTTGGCGGCATAAAGCTAGGGCCTGTGGAATTTAGTCAGGGCATCGCCGGCATGCCGACTGGGTTTGAAGCAGAACAATATCTAGAAGCAGCGAATGCGCTGGCGAGAAACGCCGATCGCGCGCTGTACGACGCAAAGCGGAATGGGCGAAACCGCATTTGCGTCTACGTTGAGCCGGAAGAGGCTCCCGACGGTGGTGGGGAGCAACGCCTTTAAGGTTTTAGCGAATTGGCATAATGGTGAATAATATGGTTTCGGAGCATGTTCATCTGCAAGATGTCGAGACGCGCCTTATGGACGCGAAGACCTACGTAGCCGAACTTAACAAAACGCTGGGCACTGATTATGTTCTTGTCGACGGCTTCCGGTTTCCTGAGCGCATAGTGATTGCCACGCCCGAGTATGCGAAGTTGGACGAGGCCGGAAGAAGCCACGAATCAAAGTGGATTGAGCTTCCCCCTCTCGAGGTACCCAAAGGCACGATATTTCGCGACATGCTCAAGCTCCTCACCGAGCAGCTGAAGGGGCGCAGAGGCGAAGCTCAAGCTTATGTGCAGAGCGTCAAGCGAATCTAGCCGCTCGGCGCTTAGATTAGCGTTTTAAATTCTCCACAATAAACCTCTATTCGAGCAGCCCCATCGTCTAGAGGCCCTTTCCGATGGAAAGCGCCTGCGGAAAGGAATGGAGCAGATGCTCCCGCCGGAAAATGGCCAAGGATACCGGGCTTTGGATTCCAAAGATTTGAGCGCGCGCTGCGGGCGCGCGCGGTGAAAGAAGCGACCCGGGGACGGCAGTTCGAATCTGCCTGGGGCTATCCAAGTGAGCCGTGCGAGCAGAGCAAGACTAAACACGAACGCATTGCTACAGCCCTGCCGCAAGCAGAATGAGGTCGAGCACGAACAGCCCCACTATCATTATTTCCAGCACGTTCATTGTCCGCGCGCTCGCTCGGTCATGCAACATGGTGTAAGTGCTTTCTATCGTGTCGAGCTTTTCCTTGACAGACGCCTTCCATTTTTCGAGCCAAAAGCATCGCGCGGCCGCTGTGTACACTTTTGCAAGGTATATGTCGCCCACGATTTTGAGCGCATGCTCTATCTTGTCCATCATCTCTGAGACCTCGAGCTTGATTTCCGTCAGCGACCTTATCGTCCGCCCGAAGGGCGAGATGCTGAACAGCTTCTTTCCGGCCGCAGATATGTCCTCGTACGCGTGGTCGAGTGCGTGGTCAAGCAGCGAATCATACGTCCGCAGCTCGAGCGAGCTTATCAGCGCGAACTCGATGACATCCGCCACGTCATAGCTTATGCGAGGGTTGTAGATGAATGTAGCGTTCCAGTCAATGAGCACGAGCTCATCCTCGTAGTATGACAGCGGATTTTGCAGCGCATCCGCGACCTCCTGCTCCGATATCTTCTCGTCCTCGCAGCACAAGATCGCCGCGATGTCCGAGCCAGCTTTTTTCATCAAATCAAGCCCTTTGACCTCGCGGTCGAATCGGCTTATGCTTACAATGAGATAGTCCTCCCAGAACGCCGGCTTGTGTGGGTTTATCATCGCATCCTTGGCCTCGAGCAGGATGCCCTTAAGCTGCTTGCGCGCGGCTTTCTCGAGCGCTGGATTGCCGACGATGGTTGCGCAAACCTTCCCTACGTTCTTTAGCGGCCCTGCGTAAGGTATCCAGAATCTTATCGTAATGACGCCGAAATGGTACAGCTTGGCCTCTGCCAGCACCTTTAGCTTGCGCCCGCTTATAGTCAGCTCCTGCTCGCCCAGCCGGACAAGCAGCGGAGCGATTTTGTACTGCACATAGCTAGGTATGCGCTCGCTGACCAGTTTGGAAACCTGTGGCTTTTGGCCGAGTATCGACTCGACATCCTTCAGCCTGATTTCGTCCGCTACATCGTAGCAATAATACAGCATCAGCGCGCCTTGCTGGACGTGCATAGAGATACATCTTCGGCGGGCGACTTAAAACTGAGGAGTGGTGCTGCGCCGCATCGCGAAGACTTTAAGTCGCCATAGAACCTTATTCAATGGGGGTGTCGATCTGGACGGTTCCGAGGGCGCATGCCATCTGGCTGTGAGCACGCCATTGCCCAAAGCGCATTTCCCTGCTGGCATGAAGAATGCCGCCTACATCCGCCTCGTCGAAGCCCTCACGGGGATGTACGGGCCTCCTCATTATGTGTCGGTCAACGGCACCATGCCTGTGAATCCGATATTTTCGGAGAAAGGCTGGTATGCCAAAGACACGCCTCAGGCGCTTATTCTTGTAGTCCCGAACGGAGCCGAACCTGCGATATACAGGGCGGTCTGCGTGACACGCCGTGATGGGCACGTCATGGACGCGCCGGAAGCCGTCAGCAAGCTCATGGAAGGAGAACGCTTGAACATGCAGCAGCTCCTGAGGCGACTTGAAGCCTAATTCCCCAGCGAGCTAGCTGCGTGCGGAAGCGCGGAAGCGATGCTATGATATCTGTCCTCAGGTTAGGCCACAGAAGGCAAAGGGACGCGCGCGTGAGCACGCATTGCGGGCTTGTCGCCCGCGCCTTTGGGGCCAAAGAAATCATCTACATAGGCGAGCACGACCCCAAGCTGCTGGAGTCTGTCCGCTCTGTTGCCAAAAGATGGGGTGGCCCTTTCTCCGCGAGCTACGAGAAAAGCTGGCGCGCGGCGATAAAAAAATATAGGAAGAAAGGCTACGCAGCAGTCCACCTCACGATGTACGGAATTCCGATAGAAAAAGCAATAAGGGACATAAGGAAGAGGAAGAACGTTCTAGTCATAATAGGAGCAGAAAAAGTGCCGGGCGAAGTCTATAAGATGGCAGACTTTAACGTCGCAGTCACGAACCAGCCGCACTCGGAAATAGCCGCGCTCGCGGTCTTTCTGCACGAATATTTCGGCGGCAAGGAGCTCAGCAAGAAATTCGAGAGAGCAAGGATAAAGATAATACCTCAAGAGCGAGGCAAGAAAATCCTCGAGCGCTGACTACTTCTCCAGCAGCACGACCCTGCTCGCAGAATTATCGTCTTTGATTGTGTAGCCGCTTGCTTCTGCGACTTTCGCCGCGAATTCTTTTATCTCAGGGTGCATCGGCATCGCTTCATACGGGAACCGCTCACGCGCAGCACCCACCGACATGGCCGCCTTCACTTCCGCGAAGCGTGCGCCGCTCTTTCTGATGAGGCGGCCATATTGCTCGGGGTTGACAAAATTAAGCCCCTTCACGAGTGTCAGCCGAACCACCGTGGTGCATGAAAAGCTGCCAAGCATCTCAAGCGAGGCGTTCAGCTTTTCCCACGCATTGCTGATCAGCGGCCGCGCCGTTTCGTTGAAGACTTTTTCGTTCGGGCCCGCAAGCGTTACATAGAGATTTGTAGGCTCGGTCAGGCCTTTCAAAGCGTCTGGCAAAGTTCCGTTTGTGACAACGTAAGCCGTCATTTTTCGCGACAGCACTTCCTCGACAAGCTCGCTGATTTTCGGATAGAGCAGCGGCTCTCCGTCCAGCGAGATGGCGACCTGGTTCGGCCGCTCGGCCTCGCACACGCGCCCCATGGCGGCCGGATGCCCCCCAAAGCCCTGTAGCATCTGCCTGCGCGCGGCTATGGCTTCGTCTAGGATTTTCGTCGGCTCATCGACGGGTCCGACCCACTTGGGTGCTCGCAACTCTCCAAGCCTCCAGCAGAACTGGCAGCGTTCCGTGCAGAAAGGGATGGCGGGCGACATCTGGAGGCATCGGTGCGCAGATATGTCGTAAAACTGCTCCTTGTAGCAAGTCCCGCACCCTCGCAGAGAGTTTTTGGTCCATCTGCAGACCTTGACAGCGCTGTGCTTGCCCGGCCCGACGAAGCGGTAAGCCATGCTCCGTTCCATCTTTTTGATTAACTCGTCGGGCAAGACCGGTTCTGAAGTAGAATCCTTCATCTTCGCCATGAACGCAACTGCCAAAGAAAATATTTAAGGCCTCCCCGAAACGGCATTGTTAGGGCAAGGCAGGGCAGATGGTTTCCCTTAAGCGCACGAAAGTGCTCATCTGCACATTCTCGAACCCTATTAATTGAGGTGTCGTCGTGTCACTCAAGCAAAAGCTCGTTGCCGCAGGCTTCAAGCCCGAGCACGTCCCAGGCGGATTCCAGGTCATCGGGGATGTCCTGCTTGTGAAGTTCCCGCGCGGCGAAAGAATAGCCGCCAAAGAAAAGATGGCCATGGCAGAAGCGATGGCGGAGATTCTGCCGAAAATTCGGGCTGTTGCTGAGATGAAGAAAGTTTCAGGAGAGCTGCGCAAGCCAAAAGCTGCCATGCTGTTTTCGAAGAGCGGCCGCTCGCTCGAGACCATCCATACCGAGCATGGCATAAAGTTCAAGCTGGACCCATCAAAAGTCATGTTCTCCAAAGGCAACCTTGCAGAGCGAGCGCGTTTAGCTTCCCATGTCAAGCCGCAGGAAGTCATCGTGGATATGTTCGCAGGCATCGGCTACTTCTCGCTCGGTATCGCAAAGCGCGAACCCAAAGCAGAGGTTATTGCAATCGAGAAGAACCCTATCGCATTCCGCTATTTGAAAGAGAACATCCGCTTGAACGGCATCCGCAGCATCCGCGCAATCTGCGGCGACTGTCGTAAAGTCAACGTTCGTCAGAAAGCGGACCGCGTGATAATGGGCTACTTTCCCGGCACAGAAAGGTACCTTTCGGCCGCTTTTCGCCTGCTGAAGCCGCGCGGCATAATACACTACCACAACATCTACCACGACAAACAGAAGCGCGAGCGGCCCGTCGCAGAGCTCGAGCAAGCCGCAGAGCGCGCAGGCTACAAGCTTGTCGGAGTGGCGCAGCGCATCGTCAAGAGCTATGCGCCGCGCGTATGGCATGTTGCTGTCGATGCCGAGGTCGAGTCTGGAGGGTTCAAGACGTTTTACGACCGAACGGCCGGCATCTACGATGCGCGCCAGCAGAACCCTTGGACGGCGCGCCTGCGCGAAGCCGAACTTGCGCTCATCGGCAAGTATGCCAAAGGCAAGGTGCTAGACGTGGGCTGCGGAACAGGCTTCCATCTCGCTTGGCTTGCGAAAAACAAGCCAGAATGTAAGCTCATCGGCTGCGACCTGTCCGCGGCGATGCTTGAAGCCGCGAGAAAAAGCGTGCCTTCCGCAGAGTTGGTGGAAGGAAACGCTGAGCGGTTGCCCTTTCCAGATGGCAGCTTCGACACCGTCCTCTGTATGTTTGCGACGCTTAACCAGTGCAGCCATCAGGCAGCCCTGTCGGAGATGAATCGCGTCCTTCGGCCAGGAGGCCATGCCATCCTTTCGGTTTCGTCCGTCTACGACATGAAGGGAAGCAAAGCTTCCCTTATGCTGGCGGACAGATGTCCGCCTAGCAACGGTGAAAAGCCCATCAAGCGGATAAGGATAGAGAGCTCGCTGCTGCGGCTTCGCCTGTTCAGGGCGCCCGAGCTCGCAGTCAGCATAACGAAAGCCGGCTTCAGGACTATCGTCTTCGATTCACTGTTCCGCAGCATCCGGCCGCGCTGGGGCGATTGGTCGAGCGTTGTCGAAGAAGACCTGCGCCAGCCTGTAGAACGCGGCGCGATGTACTTGTATGTCCTTGAAAAGAACTGAAGCTATTCCGCCTGCGCAGCTGGAAGTCCGAACCCTGCATCGGGGTCGTCGCCTTCTCGGCCTATGTCAGAATAGTAGTATCGTGCGATGTATCGGAGGTAGTCGCGCGTAGCTGCGGCCGATCCCTGCCAGAGCTTTGCGGCAAGCCCCGCGATGTGCGGTGCTGCCATGCTGGTGCCGCTGAGCGTCCGGTAGCATCCGTCTTTCCACGTGCTCTCTATGCTCACGCCTGGCGCCGCAAATTCAATGTCACGCTCCTCGACCACCCATGGCGTAGTTTCGTAATTGATGCCGCGCGAGCTCCAGCCGGCGACGGCATCGCCAGAATCGACAGCTCCGACGGCAACGACTGCGGCGTACGCTGCCGGCCAGTCTATGCTTCCATCAGTTGGCCCATCATTGCCCGCCGCAGCGACGAAAAGCACGCCGTGCCGCGCACCGTACTCTATAGCATCGCGTATGATGCCAACATCAACGTCCGCTCCAATGGACATGGATATTATGTTGGCGCCTCGGTCAACCGCATAGTATATGCCCTCGGCGATGTCATCAGCCCAGCACGTGCCGTCAGCTTTGCACACCTTTATAGCCCATATGCTGGCGTCTGGAGCGATGCCATAGATTCCCTTTCCATCTTTCCCGCCATTTGCCCCAACAATGCCTGCAACGTGCGTGCCATGGCCATTCTGGTCGTCGCAGCCGCCGGTGACCTTCCGTCTTGTGGTGTCCGCGCAGGCAGCTATGCGCAAGTCGGGGTGCTTTGCCACGCCTGTGTCAAGGATGGCGATGTTGATGCCTTTGCCACCCGACCCTCCACCGACCTTCGAAACGCCCCATGGAAGCTGAACGGTTGGCAGGCATGCCCTTTCGCGTCCCGGCTTGCCGCCGAATGCCGCTGCCGCAGGCTGCGGTATCCTGAGCTTGGGCACAGTCTGAACAGCACCGTACTTTCGGAGCGCAGACTTCAAGGAAACGGGCACATCGACCGTGAAGCTCCCATCCTTAAGCTCATGCTGCACGTTTTCAGAAAGCGCCGCTTTCCCTTCAGCCGCGGCAGCCGCGTTTGATGGGATGACAAGCACGCGTTCGAGCGCTTCGCCAGCTGATGCCGTGCGGCGAGTTGCAGCGCCCGTGATGCTCTCATGCCCGCTCGAGTGGCTTGCAAGCCATATGCCGCAGAACGCGACGATGATGGCAAGGAAGGCGGCATACAGCCGCTTTGAAGAGCTGTAATCCCGCGTTTCGCGAAGCTTCGCCATTGCACCACACTAAAGGTATCTTGGGCTAGGCGTCATTTAAATCTAACCGAAGCTTGCACTAGGCAAACAAAGAGAAAGAAGCACGCCATTCGTTTGCCATTCAGCGCGGTTTTTTGTCGGCCTTCCACAACAGGTCGATTTGGAATGGCTTGAAGCCCATCTTCTTGTAAAACCTTATGGCGCCCATGTTGCTCGCCAGCGCATCCGTCCTGATGCCGAGCCCGCGCTTACGCGCCTTTGCCATCAACAGCCCGAGCAGCACCTTACCGATGCCTTTCCTTCTGAAGCCTTCGGCAACGGCAAGATGGTGCAATTCAAGGTTCTCGCCAAACCATTCAGTCTCTTTTGACTGCTTTGAGAAATGTATGTAGCCGACGACCTTGCCATCTGCGATAGCGACGAATATCTCGCTCGTTTTCAAGTCGCGCATTGTATAGTTCTCATCAAGTGCTTCACGGCTGAGCCTGAGACCCTCCTGCTTCGCCAGAAAGCGATGCATCTCCATGCTGAGCCGGTTTATGTCTGCCAGATCTTTTGCTGTTGCGCGTCTTACCTGCACGCAATCACCGCACCATAAAGTCCAGCCGCGCCTTCCATATTCTCGGCCCCCACGGCAAGACCAATTCGTGGCCCAAAAGCGTCGCACTGCGGCCAAGCTTCTTGGCAGCATTTGCCACGCGCTCTTCGAGCGATGAAAGTTCCTCCTCTTTGGCAAAGCAGTACAGATGTACGATGCCACCGGGCCTCGTGCATTTTATTGCCTCATCAACATATTCGATAGCACTTTCGGGCAGCGGCATCAGAACGCGGTCGCACAGGTTGTACCAGGATGCCGCTTGCTTGCGCACATCGCCTTCTACAACATCGATGTTCCGCAGCTTGTTTAGTGCAACGTTCTCACGGAAATAGCGTATGGCATCGGGGTTTATCTCGATGCCTATCACGCGCCCAGGCTTCGCCTTCTTGGCGATTATTATCGCAAATGGCCCGACGCCGGCAAAGAAAACCATCACGACTTCGTTCGGCCTTACTCGCTCGGCGATGCGCGCGCGCTCAGCGGCCTCGCGCGGACTGAAGTAAGCGCGCTGAGGGTCTATCTTGAGCCTGCAGCCTGCCTCTACATGAATTACTTCTGTGTCAGGCTCGCCGGCGATTAGCTTGTGCTCGCGCAAGCGGAGCGCCCCTTTGCGCGGACTCGCCTTTTTCAGCACGGACTTCACGGACTTGTGAAGTTTCATTATAGCGTCGGCTATGTATCGCTCGTATTTCGCGAGTTCTTCGGGTATTTCGATGATAGCGACGGCCTTTCCTCGGCTGCCTATGACGTCAAACGCCCGCGGAAGCTTCTCGAGGTCTGCATCAGGGATTTTGCCTTTTAGCGCGCTTTTCAGCGACAAGCTGGAACACCCGAATGCGCTTCTGCGCATTTGCTTTTAAGTTAAGATAAGTTTGACTTATTTTTTACTTTTTGCCGCTACGCTGATTTTAAGCCATTTGCTCCCTCTGATTGCTAGATGTTGTTTCGTAGGAGGAGGGTCATGGAATACGAGCATGGCGATAAGGAAGCAGACATCAGCGGTTGGGCGGGCGATGTGCATCCTTCCGCCTGCCCTCCGGACATGCTGACGGCGCTGGCGGAGCGCGCAAAGGCGAGCATCCGAAAATACGAGCTTCAAAGCAAACCAAAGCCAAAGTGCATGCCACCGCTCGAAGCTTACAGGCAGCTTTAATTGCTTGTATGAGAAATTCTTTCATCTTCAGCGAAAGGAGTCGGTCAAATGCGGGTCATCGGCCTTTTTGGGTTGATAGGTTCGGGCAAAGACACCGTTTCTGACTACATCGCAAAGAAATATGGCTACAACGTCATCGTGATGGGCGACATCGTCAGGGAGCTTGCCGCGCAGCGCGGCCTCGAGCCGAACCGCGACAACCTCATCCGCCTCCAGCGCGAGCAGGTGGAAAAGCACGGCATAACTTGGTTCGCCGACGAGGTCGTGCGCCGCATACGCGCGGCTGGCTGGAAAAAAGCGATAATAAACGGCATTCGCCGCCCGGAGGATGCCCGCGTGCCTAAAGCGGCTTTCGGCAAGGACATGATTCTCATAGAGGTTTATGCAGACCCAAAGCTTCGCTTCGAGCGCATGCGCTTGCGGGCGCGAATCGGAGACCCGAAGACGCTTGAAGAATTTCTGCACCAAGAGGAGCTCGATGCCAAGGCGTTTGGCTTTGAAGAAACGAGAAAGCTCGTTGACTACAGGATCGATAACAACACAACGCCGGAAAACCTCTGCAAGCAGGTCGACGAGCTTCTGAAGAGGACAGGGTTTGCGTAAGCAGGCGTTGCGCAATGAAATTCATCGCCCAGTGATGTACACTGCCACATCTTTGTCATATGACTCCAGAGCGCTTACAACCTTTTCTTTCATGCTTGGCACAGTGTAAACCGAATAAGCTTTGCGGGCGGTTTGGATGTCCGCAAAATTCAACAGGGCGCAGGTCAAAAACTTCGCTGCCGTCTGAGTTTGTTCTTCCGATCGGAACATACCTGCCATTGGAGACGGCTGTTCTTTTAGTGCGTCAGCCATTGCAAAATGCTCCCTCTCCAGGCTGGTCGATGCGCATCTCTCGATTGCGCGCTGCGCTTCATCGCTGACGTCGAGGCCAGATGACGAGCGAAGAGCGTCTTCTGCCATGTCTCTTTGTATCGCAAGGTAGCGCTGATTCAATGACTCGCCCTTGTTCGAAAACAGCCATGAAAAAATGCCCGTACTTTTCACCTAAGCTTTTGCCTAGTGGGCCTGGCCAGATGTTCCGTCCTTTCCCGCAAGCGCTTTTGGCTTGCCAAAAGGGCTTTTGAACTGGCGTCAAGAGCTCCCATTGAGCCGCTTTCCAAGCGGAAAGCGTAAGCTCTGATGCTAGACCAAGCTACACCACAGGCCCATCAAAAGCTGCGGGCTAGCAGCTTGTGATAGAAGATAATCACCGCAATATTAAATAAACATCTATCTCCAAATTTCAATCCCCAGTTGCTTCTCGCGCCTGCGCAACTCGCGCACCTCGCGCCGGTAGAGTCGAAAGCGGCGAAACGCCTCGGCAAGCTGCAGGAAGCCCAGAAGCACCAGGAAGCTTCCAATCAGCAGGTACGACGAACCTTCAAGGAACCTAACAATAAGAAGCCCGACCGATACGAACGCAAGTCCGGTCTGCATGTAAGAGTGCATCGTGCGCTCGCGAGAAAGTATCGTCTGCTCCTCGACCAGAAGAAGCATGCGCTCGGCCTTTTTGACCATAATAACTACTCCAATCGCGGTATATAAGATTTAAGCAAACGGATAGAACTAAATAACGGCAGAAGCTCGGCTTTTGCTGCTCGGCAGCTGGGCTTTCTTCAACTTGCCGAATTTGTGCGCAGAGTGCGCTGTATGT
>JAWCMQ010000003.1:37960-45922 GCA_039091255.1 Candidatus Aenigmatarchaeota archaeon | reverse complement strand
GTATGTCAACGAAAAAAGCGAAATCCGCAAAAGTGCCGCCTGAAGAGCACGAGCCTGAGGCGCTGACTGCCAGCAAGGAACAGTTCAGCGAATGGTACCATCAAGTCATCAAGGTAGCCGACATAATAGATCAGCGCTATCCGATGCAAGGCTTTCTTGTCTACAAGCCTTATGGCTATGAAATATTCGACCGCATCATGAAGGTGCTTGAAGGCCTGTTGGCAAAGACCGGCCATAAAAAAGTGTATTTTCCCGCCGTCATACCCGAGCGCCTGCTCGCGCGCGAAGCGTCTCACATCGCGGGCTTCCACGATGAGGTCTTTTGGATAACGAAAGGCGGGGCGACTGACATGGTCGAGCATGCTGCGCTTCGCCCGACGTCCGAGACGGTGATGTACGAGATGCTAAGGTTGTGGATACGCTCGTGGCGCGACCTCCCTGTCAAAATCCACCAGTCGACGACTGTCTGGCGCTATGAGACAAAGCATACACGGCCGCTTATCCGAGACCGCGAGATACATTGGAATGAGGCGCACACCTCGCATGCAACGGCGGAGGAAGCAGCCGCTCAGTGCAAGGAAGGCATGCGAATCTATCAAGAGCTTTTCCGAGCGCTGGCAATACCCGCAATCTGGCTTAACGTGGCGGACGTGTTTGCAGGAGCAGAAAGCGCCGTGGAACCCTACACCGTCTTCCCTGACGGCCGCGGCCTTGAGATGGGCTCAGTCAACAATCTAGGTCAGCGCTTTTCTCGAGCCTTTGGCGTAAAATTCAAGCGAGCAGATGGGAGCGAAGATTTCGTCTACCAGACGTGCTATGGCGTATCCGAGCGGCTTCTTGCTGCGCTCGTCGCGGTTCATGGGGACGACAAAGGTCTTGTGCTTCCGCCCGATGTGGCCCCTATTCAGGTCGTCATAGTGCCGATACTTTTTGAGGCAAGCAAGGCGAGCACATTGGAGCATGCGCGCCGACTGCGCGACAAGCTCGCGGAGCGCTTTCGCGTGCACCTTGATGAGCGCGAAGCCTCAGCAGGCGCGAAGTTTTACGACTGGGAGCTTCGCGGCGTTCCGATACGCATCGAAATAGGCCCACGCGACATAGAGCGGAAGACCGTTGTTGTCGCGCGCAGGGATACCGGCGAAAAGATAACCGAGATCGAAGGAAAGATCGCCACACGCATCTCGTCGCTACTCTCAGAAATCCACTCATCATTGCTTCAGCGCGCAGACGCTTATCACAAAAGCAAGATAGCAGAGGCGAGATCCGAGAAGGAGATATCTGCAGCATTGAAGAGAAAAATGCTCGCCAAGGTTATGTGGTGCGGCTCCATTGAATGCGCATCAAGCATCGAGAAATCGGTTAATGCGCATTTTCTCGGTTACGATGTCGAAGAACGCACGAGTGGCGAATGCGTCTGCGGGAAGCCTGCGGCACATATCGGATATGTGGGAAAGACATACTGAGGCAGTGCTGCGCGCACGCCGGCGGCGAGCAGATAAAGGTTAAATACTTCTCGGTGTTATGTCTAGCATCGGCCATTTCTGCTTATTTTAGCGGTGCTAGTATGCCCAAACAAAAGCTTGAGACCCGCGAAACAGGGACGACGACGGTGGGTATCCTGTGCAAGGATGCTGTCGTGCTCGCAAGCGACGCAAAATCCACGATGGGATTTCTTGTCGCAAGCAAGGAAGTTCAGAAGGTTTACCAGGTAGATGACAAAATAGCCCTTACTGTCGCGGGAGGCGTCGGTGATGTGCAGGCCCTTGTACGCATATTGAAAGCAGAAATAGCGCTGTACAAAACGATGCGCAACGCGGATTTCACAGTCCGCGCAGCAGCTACATTGCTTAGCAACATCTTGCAGGGCAGCCGATATTACCCCTACATGGCTATGCTTATCCTTGGTGGGCACGACCGCGATGGCTTCCATATGTATTCGGTTGATCCATTAGGCGGCATCGAAGAAGAGCATGATTATACAGCAACAGGCAGCGGCTCACCGATCGCGTATGGTGTCCTTGAAGCCGATTACAGGCCTAGCATGACAAAAGAGGAAGGGCTAAAAGTCGCGGTGCGCTCTATACGCGCAGCTCGGGAACGCGACGTTTTTTCGGGTGGCTTGAAGATTAACGCGATTTGGATTACAAAGGACGGTTTGGAATGGCTCTCTGAGGACAAGCTTAAGGAATTGGCAAGATAATGGTTCTTTGTCGCAAAAATTCTGGAACAGAGTAAACGAAAGGAAGAAGCCCGCTGTGCCAAGCATAAAGGTCGGCTGCGCCCGCTTCAGGCTCGCTTTTTAGCCTTCGGTTCGCAACTGGTTCGGTGAAAGGAAACATGTCGGTCTTGGAAGACATCAAGGCAGAATTGCCAGCAAACGCGCAAATAGCCGAGATAGTCTATGAAGGGCCTGACATAATTCTTTACACGGAAAATCGCTCGTTTTTCAAGGATTGCGGCGAGTTCATACGCCGCACAGTCGGAAAGGTGAAGAAGCGCATAGAGGTCAGGGCCGCCGCTTCGCTGCTTGAAGCTCAAGAAAAGACGAAAGGGTTCATCAAAGAAAGCGTGCCCGCGGAAGCAGGAATCCGCGACATTTATTTCGAGCCGGAGTTTTCGAAAGTCGTAATCCACGCAGAAAAGCCTGGCTTGGTCATCGGCAAAGCCGGCGAGATTCTGAGAAAAATCAAGGCAAGCACATTCTGGACGCCAGACATGAAGCGCGCGCCTGCCATTGATTCGGAAGTCATTGCAGGCGTCCGTCGCATGCTTCACAGAGAAGCGGGATACAGGAAAAAGTTCCTGCACCAGCTCGGAGAGAAGATTTACGGTCCGAAGAAGCCTGTCGACTGGGTCCGCGTGACTGGTCTTGGCGGATTCCGCGAAGTCGGGCGCTCTGCAATTCTTGTCTCAACGCCTCAGTCGCGGGTGCTGCTCGACTGCGGCGTCGCGCTCGGAGGCGACCATCAATTTCCGCATCTTGAGGTCTCGGAGTTCAACCTTCAGACGCTGGATGCAATTGTGATATCGCATGCGCATCTTGATCACAGTGGGCTTGTGCCGTACCTTTACGAATATGGCTATCGCGGCCCCGTCTTCTGTACAAGGCCGACGCGAGACCTTTCCATCCTGTTGCAAATGGATTACATCGCTATTGCGCAGCGAGAAGGCAAGAAGGCGCCATACACGTCCAAAGGCATTGAAGAGATGATTAAGCACTGCGTAACGCTGGAATTTGGGCAGGTCACCGATATAACGCCAGACTTCCGCATCACGCTTGAAAATTCGGGGCATTTGCTCGGAGCAAGCTGCGTGCATATGAACATCGGAGATGGCACATACAATCTGCTCTACTCTGCGGACATGAAGTTCGAGCGCACGCGCCTTTTCGACCCCGCTTTCACAGATTACGCCCGTGTTGAAGGCCTTATTGTGGAATCAACATACGGCGACGAGCGCCTGCCGTCGCATAATGAAGGAGAGCGCAAGCTTATCGAGACTGTGCGCCGTGTCGTGGAGCGGGGCGGCCGCATCATAATCCCGACGTTCGCAGTGGGTCGCGCGCAGGATGTAATTGCGATGCTCGTGGACTCGGATTTGCGCGTGCCTATATACCTTGATGGCATGCTGTGGGACGCCACGGCTATCCACACCGCATATCCTGAATTCATGTCGCGCGCAATGCAAGTTGAGATACTTCGCAAAAAGAAGAACCCATTCATGGATCCGCGTCTCAAAGGAATAGGTTCGGCCGCAGAGCGCCGCGAAGCCATGCACAGCGCGGGGCCTTGCATCGTGCTTGCTACATCAGGCATGCTGCAGGGCGGACCTGCGATGGAGTACTTGAAAGAATTCGCACCGAACCCAGCGAACTGCCTCCTGTTTGTAGGCTACCAGGCAGAAGGCACGCTCGGCCGCAGAATACAAAAAGGATGGCGGTATATCCCTGTGGAAGGTGACGAGCACGGTCTTGAGCTAAAGCTTGAAATAGATACAGTCGAGGGTCTTTCGGGTCACTCGGATGTGAATCAGCTAGTCGGTTGGATTCGAAACCTCCGCGCCAAGCCGAGAAAAATCATAGCAAACCACGGCGAGAACTCCGTGATATCGACATTTGTCCGCACCCTTCACAATGAGCTGCGCGTTGAAACAGTCGCGCCGAAAAATCTAGAAACAATACGGCTAAAGTAAGCCCAAAGTCAAGGCTTTAAAGCGTTGCCTTCGTGAATGTTCGATGTGGTGCCATGAAACCCAAGCCTCATGGCCGTTTCGGAAGCCGCTACGGCAAGCGCATCCGCAAGGCTGTGCTGGAAGCCGACCGAAAAGCCAAAGCTCGCTACGAATGCCCGTTTTGTTCCCGCATAAGCGTGCGCCGCGTGGCGGCAGGCATATGGCAGTGCGGCAAGTGCGGCAAGAAGATGGCTTCGGGCGCATACGAGTTTAAGGCGGCTTGAAAAAGCAGATGCTGCTTAGTAGAATAAGGCGAAACGAAGAGAAATGGGCCGCAGGCGAACTCGCTTCTGCCTCTTCGGCCTTGTCGATTTCGCCAAAAAAACGAAACAAAATGCGAGATGAAAGGCCATGTACAAGTGTATGAAGTGCGGCAAAGAGCTGCAGCTCGAGGATAAAGTGCGATGTCCGTTTTGCGGTTTCCGCATCGTCGTCAAGACGCGTCCGGAAGTTGTGAAGAGGGTGCTTGCTAGGTGAAATCTTAATGGCGGATGATTTGGAGAAGGCCCTTGCTAACGTTCAGTCCCTGAATCAGCAGCTGCAAGCGGTGCTCATGCAGAAGCAGGCGCTTGCAATCCAGTTGCGTGAAGTAGAGGGTGCGCTGGAGGAGGTTTCCAAGGCAACTGACGACGTGTACAAGTCTGTGGGTCCTGTGCTTGTGAAGTCCAATAAGGACAAGATTAGCAAGGAGCTGAACGAAACGAAAGAGCAGATTGAGCTTCGCCTTAAGGCCCTGGAGAAGCAGGAAAAATCAGTCCAGTCAGGCATAGCAGCTGCTCAATCCAAACTTCAGCAACTCGTAAACCCTGCAAAAAAGGAATAGCTGCAAAGCTGGTAAAATTATGTTAGGTGGTGATGCGCATGCAAGAACTTCAAGCTGTGATGCAGTCGCTCGAAGAGCTTTCGCAAGACAGGACAGTTCCTCGCAACGTGCGCACCGCTTTGGTTAAGGCTAAAGAAGACCTTGCCAACGAGAAGCTTGATTTAGGTTTCCGCGTGAGCTCTGCCATATCAATTCTTGACGAAGTCGCAAACGACATCAACCTGCCCCCATACAGCCGCACCCAAGTCTGGAATATCGTCTCCTCCCTCGAAGCGATAAATGCGGCTCTGAAAAAGAAATAGCAGCAGCTTGTTCTTCTGCAGAGCGCCGTACGTTTTTAAGGTTTCTGGTTTTAGTTCCTTTCAAGTGACAAAGAAGTGATGTCGATGAAATGCCTGAGGTGCATGCGGAACGCCGCGGACCCGAAAACGGGAATATGCGAATCGTGTACGCTTGAAGCCGATGACTTCGAGGGCTTCTGAAAAGCGGTGTATGCGTAAGCCGCCGCGCTGCGCGATGCGCTTAAGAATTTTAGTTCTAATAATGTTGTTCGGGAGATGCGCATGGGCATGTTTGACAAGGGCGAGGATTACATTGAGCTTGATCCTGAAGAAGAGCGCAAGTCGAAAGTGCCAGTGGAAGTCGAGCGCATCTCCGAATATGCCGATTCTGACCGGATACAGCGCAAGCTGCGCGAAGGCTCGATTATGCTCATTCGGGTCAAAGAGCTGCGCGAGAAAAACGTTAACGAGCTCAAGCGTGCACTTGAGCGCATAAAGCGCACCTGCGAAGCCATCGGCGGCGACATCGTAGGCGCAGGTGATGACTGGGTTATCGTTTCGCCTTCGGTTGCAAAGATAGTGCGGCAATGAGCGCTATTGGAGCTTCTTGAGGTACTTCTTCCACATCAATGCCGAAACGTCAGACCGCTTCGCCCAGCGCCAGAACGCATCATCTGCGATAAGCTTGTGCTTCGTCAAAGCTGAAGCAACGAAATTCGGGATGCCCGCAGCTTCGAGATCTTTGGCAGGCCGCTTAAGAAACGCGGCTAACAGCTGGTCGGCTGTTTCAAAGTTCCGCGCTTTCTCGATGAACCAGTTACCCTGGCCGTCAACAAAAGGCCCAAACAGCGGTTTGCCGTACTTCTCTAGAAATCGAGCCGAATGCTCGTGCGCAGTTATTGGCGGACCATGCATGCGCTGCACAGGCGGCAGCGACCATGTCTCCAGCTCGAAAACCAAAGCAAGCTCTCCTGTGGTGCGCTCATGGTCTACAGCTTCTGCCCACTCGAATGATCGTATCACTCTGAATTCATTCTGCTCAAGCTCCTTTACGAGGCGGTGGCGCGCACGGCGAAGTTGTGGCCATAGCACATCGTCGATGACGTCGGGCCGCGGTGCTACAGCAGCAACGAAACGGGTCTTTCTGCTTTTTAGTTTTTTTATGTCGGATGAAGATAATGTCCTTGTCTTGGGGAAAAAGAAGTCTATGGCCGGCCGTTTTATGAATTGCCGCGCGGTCCAGACAAAGCGCGCGAAGTTTTCGGCCGAAACGGCAGCTGCAGCATTTCTGTTTGCGTCCGTTGGGTCGATGATTATCAGCGGCGCGTCGAACTTGCGCGCGTCCTGGCCTATGCTGGTTGGCGGGCGCCATCCCGCAGCATTGCGCAACACAGCTTCAAAGCTGCCGTAATGCATGACGAGAAGCTCGCATATGTAGCCCGAAATGCCTTGAGTCTTCGTGTCAGCACCATACACACCCGCCCCTTTGCAGAACTGCTTGAGCAGGCGCACTTCATTCTGCTGCTCCGGCTTGAGGTTTTGGCGAACATGCGCAAGATGGAGCGGCGAGCGGTCGACTGCGCTTTTGATGTGCTCACCTGGCGCAATTTTGTAGCATGGAACGATGTCTACGTCAAAGCCATTTATCATGGCATGAACATACGGGTGTTCTGCGTATTTTATTCTCCACGTCCCGCCCATCATCGCAACAATCTGCTTGCCAATTGCAAGCCCCATTTTTTCAAGTTCCTCTCTGCCAAGGTCCTTGGAGAAAAACACGAACAGGTCTATGTCATGGTCGCCTGCAAGCCACGTGCCCTTGCCAATCGACCCGCACACAACGGCTTCGTGGTCTGTCCTCTTAGCCGCGCTTAGCAGCCTGCTTGTGAACTCGTTAACAGCGCGCATCTCGGAGTTGGAAGGCACGATGCGCTTCAAAGCCTGCTTCAGAACTTGCTGAATAGAAGCCATGGATTTAATATCACGAAAGGGGTATAAAATGCTTCGTTCACAAAAGAGACAGATGCAAGGCAAAATAAAGTTCGTGTCTCACCCCTGGATAAATCCCAATGCCATCGAGGCAAGATCATATCAGGATGCAATCGTTCGAACAGCGCTTTCGGGCAACACGCTTTGCGTGCTGCCTACTGGGTTGGGGAAAACAAGCATTGCTGCCCTTGTTGCTGCAGAACGCCTGCACCATGCTTTTGAAGCGCAAAAAAAGAAATCCAACCGCAGCCAGGCAGACTTCATGCCCGCAGATAGCATTCCATCCGTCTGCGATTCCAAAGTTCTATTCCTCGCCCCGACTCGCCCTCTTGTCGCCCAGCACAAGCGCTCATTTGAGCGCTTCATGAAGATAGGGCCCGATGAGATTGCAGCGGTAACAGGCGCCATGAAGCCAATCGACAGGAAGCGCGCGTATCAGCACGCAGACATCGTGATATCAACACCGCAGACGACTCAGAACGACCTGAAGAACGGCATTCTGAACCTCTCGCCTTTCAACCTGCTTATCGTCGACGAGGCGCACCGCTCCGTAGGCAACTATGCATACGTGTTCATAGCGAAGCGCTACATCGAAGAGGCGAAGGATCCGCTCATCCTTGCCCTCACAGCAAGCCCGGG
>JAWCMQ010000003.1:32829-37862 GCA_039091255.1 Candidatus Aenigmatarchaeota archaeon | reverse complement strand
GTGCAAGCCGCGCCAAGATAGAGCAGATAAAGAATGCGCTCTCGATCAAGAACGTGAGCATCCGCTCACGCGAAGATGAGGACGTCAAGCCTTATGTGCAAAAAGTTCAGAACATTTGGGTCGAGGTCGACTTGCCTCAAGCATTGCATGCGGCATGCGAAGGCTTTGCTAGGCTCCGCCAGTCGTGTATCGATAGGCTTCACTCGCTCGGCCTCGAGGAGCTGGGCATCCGCCTCCCGGCAAAGCTCGCCAAAAAGCAGATATTGATGCTGCATGCCTCGCTGTCAAAGCGCAAGCACTGGAAATCATTTGCCGCTATGTCGATACTTGCAGAGTTGCTTAAGCTAGATCATGCTCTCCTGCTGCTCGAGACGCAGTCGCTTTACAGCTTCGAGCGCTACATCGCGCGCTTGCGTGACGATGAGAGTAAGGCAACTATGCGCCTGCTTGCAAACGCAATGTTCAATGCCGCTGTCAACGCAATCGTCGAGCTATCTGCAAACGGCATGGAAAACCCTAAGCTCAGCCGGCTGAAAGGCATAGTCAAGGCAGAGCTAGACAGGCATCACCATATAATAATATTCACCCAATATCGCGACACCGTTGACCGCATAATGCAAGTCTTGAAGGAAATCCCAGGCGCCAACCCGGCCGCCTTCATCGGCCAAGCAAGTAAGGCGAGGCGTAGAGACAGAGCATGCGGCGAGCCCGCGGAATGCGGCGGTGTTACATCACGTGGCATGTCCCAAAAGGAGCAACTACAAATAATCAAAGACTTTAGGTCAGGCTTCTACAACATTCTGGTCGCAACTAGCATCGGGGAGGAAGGTCTAGACATTGAGGAAACAGATGCAGTCATATTCTACGAGCCGATACCGAGCGAGATACGCTCGATTCAGCGCTCTGGACGTACCGGTCGAACGCGGCCGGGCAAAGTGATAGTGCTCATAGCGAAAAATACACGCGACCAGGCATTCTACTGGTCTGCCTATCATAAGCAGAAAAAGATGACACGCCTGCTGCAGGGCATGCAGGCGAAGAACGCCAGCTTAGATCCCTTCATCGAGGGGGAAAATGATGTGCGCTAGTCTGACGCCAGAAAGCGAGAATAACAGCAGCACGGTCATAATCTACTCTGATAACCGCGAATCCGAAACAGCCGTTGCGAAGGTGCTTTCAAAGCGCTGTGAGCTGCGCGAAAAGCGGCTGAGCGTGGCAGACTACCAGCTGTCGGAAAGGGTAGGTGTGGAGCGCAAAACCATAGCAGATTTTCTTCAATCGATAGTAGATGGCCGCCTCTTCCACCAATTAGCAGACCTCAAGAAGACGTTTCCTCGCCCTATTCTGGTAATCGAAGGCGAAGAAGACATGTTCGCGCTGCGCGACATGCACCCTAACGCAATCCGCGGCGCGCTCGCTTCTATCGCGACGGACCTGAAAGTGCCCATTTTGTGGACGAAATCTCAGTTAGAGACGGCCGAGCTGCTCTACGCTATAGCAAAGCGTGAGCAGGTCCAGCTTAAGCGCGGCGTTTCGCTTCGGGTGAAGCCTGCATTCCGCTCGCTGAACCAGGAGCAGGAGTTTCTGGTGGGCGGTCTTCCGAAAGTGAGCAGCGTGCTTGCGAAGCGCCTTCTTAAAAAGTTCGGCTCCCCAGAAAAAGTTTTTACAGCAAGCGAAGCTGATTTGCAGCAGGTAGATGGCATCGGACCTAAGCTCGCAAAGTCAATCCGCAAGCTGATGACAAGAAAATACGAGAAATCGATTCTCGAAGACTAGCATCGCCTGCGATAAGTATTTTATTGCCATTTGCATTTTTTTACAAAGGAGATTGCGAAAATAATGGAAGACGAAGACGAGCGCAAGCATGAGATGCACGCAGCCTTTGCGAAAGAAAGCGATCGCGAAATGGAAGAATTCGAAGGCGTCCCGTGCGCGAAGCAAAAGCTGTATGCCACGCTGGACTTGGAAGATGCAGGCTATGGTCGCAAGGAGTACAAGCTTCAAACGCCTTACGATGCGAAAAGTCGCAGCAGCGATGACGAATAGAACGGCAAAAGCTGCCGGTGTGAGAAGCATCTGGCGTGAGGGGTGCTTTAATATTCTTTTAGCATTGAGTTTGCTATGGCAAGCATTCGCAGCACAATAATTGCCTTGGCTATGCTCGGGGCGGGCATTTTTGCCATCCAGCGCATCGGTGAGGCCATTCTCAAGCAGCCAGGCCTGCCGACCGAAGCCGGACAGTTCGGAAACATCATATCGGGGATGCGCAGCATGACAGACCTCATGCTCATAGCTGTCGGCACGCTCATTGTGATGCTGATGATCTACGCTGCCATTCGAAAAGCAGCATCGCGCAAGCCGGCAGCAGCACCAGCCGCGATGCCAGCCGAAGCTGCAGCCAAGATGGAAGAGAATATAAAAGAAGCGCCGGCCGAAGAGCGAGAAGAAACGGAAGAGCGCATGGATGAAAAAGAGCCTGGAGAAGGCGGGACTGAAGAAGAAAAGTAGTCTTATTAAATTTTCGCGCGCTCTACAATCATGCTCTACACATCCCCTACATTCGTGCCGTATAACTACCCGCAGAAGGAGGCGGACGTGCTTTTTGTCGGAATCCCGTTTAGTTCGACGTCCACAAGCCTTCCATCGAGCTATGGCCCGACCGTCGTCCGCGAGGCGCTTAAGCTCACGGAAAGCAGACTCGGAAGGATAAAGATATCCGACATAGGCGACCTCGAAGCAGTTCCAGGCTCGTTCGAGCTGACCGCGCAGCGGATCAAGGACACTATCGAGGAGGTTGCACTCGAGCTTGAGCCAGGCAGGCCATTTCCCTTTCTGGTGGCAGTCGGCGGAAATCATTCAATAACCCTGCCACTATGCGAAGCGCTCAAGCCCAAGACCATCGTCGTCTTGGATGCGCACGCAGACTGCAGGCACGACTATTTGGGCAACCCGCACACGCACCAGACGTGGGCATGGCATGCAAGCAAGTTCGCGAATGTGGTCAACGTAGGACTAAACGCACCGAGCGCCGAAGAAGAAGCGGAACTGGCTGCAAACAAGAACCTCGTTTCGCTTTCTCCCGAGGCGTTCCTGGAAATAGGTCCAAACCTCGAGCAGCCGATTCATCTGTCAGTTGACATCGACGTCTTCGATCCTGCTTATGTCGTCACAGGCTTGCCCGAAGGGCGCCTTAAGCCGGAACAGGTTTGGCCCATGCTGGAGCGGCTGGCACCGCACATCGCAAGCATGGACATCGTCGAAATCGCCGAAATGCAGCTCGCCGGCAAGACGGCTTTCCTCGCAGCCCGGATTATTAAGACCGTTCTGGAGCGCAAATTTCTGCGCTTTTAACTTCTCATTGCAAACATTATTTATGGTGGCTGATGCCAAGCTGAAGGTGCCGCTAAGAGAGCTCAAGGACTTTGTGAAGAAGAACATCCCCAATCCTCTTTTTGTCGTCCTGAGCGGCAGCCACGCCTACGGCTTTCCTTCCATTGATTCGGATTTCGACCTGCGTGGCGCCTACATCGCAAAAACCCGCGAGGTGCTGGGACTGCACAAGCCGCCAGAGAACCTCGAGCGCAAGGAAGGGCCGATAGAGCTCGTTGTGTATGAGCTCGAGAAGTTCATCCGCTTGCTGCTCAGTCCAAGCGGATACCTGATAGAGCAGATAAACTCGCCCTACCTGATAATAGAGACGCAGCTTTTCAGGCAACTCAAGATTTTGTCCAAGAGTGTCATATGTAAGGCGCTGCATAACCACTATTCAGGCTTTGCCATGTCCGTTTACAAGAAGGCGCGCCAGGCCAATTGGGCAGACGTGAAAGAAGACCTTTACCTGCTTCGCATACTGATGACGGGCATAACGATGCTCGAAACAGGAAAAGTCGTCGTCAACCTTGCCGAGCTCAACAAGAAGTTCAAGCTCGGCGTCGTTCCCGAACTCATAAGCCTCAAGATGCAATCCGAAACTGCGAAGGGCATCCTGAACCTCGACAAGGAATCCGCCGAGTTGTTCGCCCGCCTGGACGAGGCGTACAAGTCCAGCAACCTGCCCGAGCGCATCGAGAACGTTGATAAGTTCAACGATTTTCTGCTGAAGGTGCGGATGGCAAATCTGAAATGATGCACAAGATGGCAAGCGCGATTAGCAATCAAAGGGCAGAGTGAAATAGGCTGCCTGTACGCTTCAACGTTCCTATCGCTTTCAGCCTGAGAAAACCAGATTTTTCCCTTCGTGCCCATTGCTTCACTGCGCTTTCATGAACGCCTCAAGCCTGTCATAGATTTCGGCGAGTATCTTGACCTCAGGCAGGAAGACGATTCGAAAATGCCCTTCGCCGTATCCCCCGAATCCCGAGCCGTGGACTGCCAGCACACGCTTCTTGTGCAGCAAATCGAGCACGAATGACTTGTCATCCTTCCATTTTGCATCTTCGATTTTTGGGAATATGTAGAAAGCGCCTTCCGGCTTCGCAGCCGATATGCCCGGAATTTCGTTCAGCCGCTTGTAGCTGAAGTCGCGGCGCTCTCTGAGCGCCTCGACTTCTTTCTTCAGCACTTTCTCCGAATTGCGCAGCATCGGTATCGCTGCCTTCTGCACGGGCGTCGGTGCGCAAAGCCGCACGCGCGCAAGCTTGAGCATCGCTTCCTTCACGGCATTCAGCTGCTCATCCGCGTTGACAAAGCACGCCCAGCCCAGCCTCCAGCCGGTCGCCATGTAACCTTTCGATAGGCCGTTGAATACTATAATCGGCACGCCTGCCTCCGCAGCAAGCCCGGCCATGCTGTGAAACGGCTTGTCGAATGTCAGAGAGTCGTACACTTCATCCGCAACGAGCACGAGCTTGTGCTGGCCAGCGAGATTGATGATTTCTTTGAGCGTCTTTTTGCTGTACACCGCTCCCGTTGGGTTGTTCGGGTTGATGACAAGCAGATATTTGGTCCTGCCCGTTATCTTTTTCTCTACATCCGAGATGTCCGGCTGCCAGCCATTCTCCTCGGCCGTGCGGTAGAAGACAGGCCGGCCACCG
>JAWCMQ010000003.1:28485-32732 GCA_039091255.1 Candidatus Aenigmatarchaeota archaeon | reverse complement strand
AGAAAAAGTTGGCATAAGACATGTAAGGCGGATAGCCCGGGCCCGGCAGCAGCGCTTCACCGCCTTCTTCGATAAGAGCCGCATTCAGGAAAAGTATCGCCTCAGAAACGCCTGCCGTGACGATGACATCCTCGGGGGCTATTTTCGCGCCGCCAATGCGCCGCTCCCGCTCAGCTATCGCCTGCCTGCATTCGGCATCGCCTTCCGAATCGGTGTAATAATTATGGCCCGCGTGCACCGCACCATGCAGCGCCTCAAGCATCGCCCGCGGCGGCTCAAAGCCGTATTTCTGGGGGTCGCCTATGTTGGCATAGAGCACTTTTTTTCCGGCACGCTCGAGCTTCTGCGCTTCAGCAACGAGGTCTCGTATGGCGTACTCGACGCGGGACATCCTTTGTGCGAGCATTTCCAATCTTTAGAACTTGCAGGATAAAAGGCTTTTTGACTATCAGTCGGCTGCTGCGCGGTTTAGGTTTTCGAGTTCCTCCAGCAGCTTTCGATGCTCTTCCGGCAACTCCTGGGGTTCATAGCTCGAAAGGACCCTCCTTAGCATCTTTGCGAAAGCCTTCACCTTGATGGGGTCGTCGGTCTTTTTGAGTTCATCGGATATGTCGCGCACGAATGCAGACTTTTTTGCTGCAAGCCTTGCTTTGAAGGTTGCAGCTCCGCTGACGACGCTTTCCATCATTGCGACGTACGGCTCTTTAAGCCCAGGGTGTACAAGCCCAGTGTTGCCGATTCGTATGAGATGCTCCTTTGCCTGCCTTTCGATTTCTGCTGCCTGCCTTACACTGTCATCTTCCGCAAATTCGTAGAATTTGCCAGAAAGTATCGTTTCGAGCAATCGATATTCCTTTAAAATCTTCAGCGCTTCATTCCTTGCGCCTTCGAAGACGTTGAGGTCGCCTTCGAGCGGCTTCAGCCTTTCCTTCAATTCGGAATGCAGCTTGCGCAATTCTTCGGATTTCACTTCTGGAAGCTTTTGTATGAACAGCTCTGCCTCCTCTAGAAGCCTCTTCATCTCAAAGAAATCCCTCTCCTTCGCCGCAGCATCCAGGCGCTCTTTGCAACCCAGATAGTTTTTTCGCTCGTCGTGGTCCCGCTCCGCGATTTCGGCGGCAGTGCGGGTGTATATCAGGGCGGTTTCGCTGTCCTCCGACGGCGGCTTATAGGGCTCTGTATGCTCAAAAACGCCTGATGCCATTATGTCCTCGATGTCCTTCCGGAACCGCTCGCAGTCTATTCTATACTTAGGGACTTTTTGGAGGGCGCTGACTATAAGCTCTTCAACGTGAGGTGGTATGCTTATGTCAATGTCTCGTGGGAACCAGCGGTAGCGCCTGTCGGGGTCTCCCGCATCTTCGATGATGGCTTCTCTTATGTCGGTTTCCTTCTTGCCTCGCTTTTCGAGTTCAGACCTATAATCTTGCTCATCGTGGACTTTCTTGCCAGTGACCATTTCGAAGAGCATCTTGCCTAGGGCGCAGACGTCTGTCTTCTCGCTTAAAGGGCCGAGTTTCGGGTTCACTTGCTCAGGCGCTATGTATGCTGGTGTGCCGGCAATCTGCCCGGCCAGCGTCAGCATAGTCCCTCCCTCTTCCAAGGATTTCGCCAAGCCGAAATCAGCGATTTTGACGTGGCCCGAACCGTCGATAAGCACGTTCGATGGCTTCAGGTCTCTGTGGATTATGCCCTTTGTGTGGGCGTAGTGCACGCCATCAAGAACTTGCGCTGCTATATCGAGTGACCGTTTGACGCCGATTTTCCTCTCATCATGAAGGATTCTGCTTAAGTTTGTGGAGTCATAATATTCCATGACAAGCAGAGGAACTTTGACGCCCGACTGCTCCATTGCGCCCAACGCTATGAATTTCACGATGTTTGGATGGTGCCCAATCGCGTAAAGGCTGCCGGCCTCCCGCTCGAAGCGTTTTATGAATGTGGGGATGTTCGTGCTTGGTATCTTCGGAATCTTTACTGCCGCAACCCAGCCGCTTGCGGCGAGCTGCTGCTCGCGAGCATTTAGCTCTTGCCACATGTTCCAGTACTCGAACGTCCCAGGTTCGGCGCCAGCGGCTTTTGCTATGACCGCAAGCTCGAAGCGTGGATCATCTCGGCTGTAGAGGATGCCAAGTGCGCGCGGGCTCATGTCGCCGGCAAGTATGCGTGAAGCGGCGTAGACGCGCGCAAATTCGTATGGATTCAGTTGGACCTTGTACACCTCGCCCATCGCACCCTTCCCGATAAGCTCGGTCGATTCAATCCACGGATATCTTCCGAGGTCTAGCGCCATTTCAGCGGGCTTCGGCTCGGCAGGGACAAGCTTCGTTTCAATCTTCGCCTCTGCGCCCATGAAGGAACATTTCTTCATAAAACTATATATCTGCTCTGTGCAGACCCGCTCCGGTCGGTTTAAAACGCTTTCGCAGCCCTCATAGTTATGCTGTACCTTATCGGTCTCGGCCTGAACGACGAGGGTGACATTCCAATCAAAGCACTGGACGCAATGAAAGGGTGCGCCGAGGTCTACGCCGAGCTCTACACAAGCGCCTGGAAGGGCGACCTCGGCCAGCTGGAAAAGCGGTCAGGAAAGAAGATAGAAATCCTGCCGCGCGAAAAGGTAGAAAGTGACTTTCTCGTCAAGCGGGCGGAAACTCGCCCGATTGCCTTGTTAATTCCAGGCGACCCTCTCGCCGCGACGACGCACATCGACCTGCTCATGCGGGCCAAAAAGGCCGGCATCGAAGTGAAAGTCATCCATGCGAGCTCGATATTCACAGCTATCGCGGAATGCGGGCTGCAGCTCTACAAGTTCGGCCGCACAACGACCGTGCCGAAGCCCCAGCAGGGCTTCACTCCGACAAGCCCACTCGAGACGATAGCAGAAAACGCAAAAAGCGGCCTTCACACGCTTGTTTTGCTTGATATTCCGATGAAAATCTCGGAAGGGCTCCAGATACTGCTTGAAATGGAAGAAAAACTGCGCCTTGGGATTATCAGCAGGTCATCCAAAGTCGTCGCATGCGCTGCGATCGGCGACGAGGCGCAAGTCATAAAATGCGGGACGATCGCAGAGTTGACGTGCGCAGGCATCGAGCAGACGCCTGCCTGCATCGTCGTGCCAGGCAAGCTTCACTTCAGCGAGGAAGAAGCTTTAGAGCTGTACGCAAAGAAATAATAGCGGCGAGAAAAGGAAGGCTCTCCGAATTGCGGCATCGCAATCGGCGGACAAAGCAGATAGAAGAGAGCTTTCTGCTCTCCAATGATATTGATTCATCCGCTCGAGGAGAATCGCATGGACGTTTCAGAGCAGCTTCAATCGGAAACAAAAAAATGGCTCGCGAAGATAAAGGAAGAGCGGCCGCGCGCAGAGCTGGTTGACGTGAGAAAAAAAGACTTCCTGAAAAATATCGACGCCTACATCGCTGACACCGAGCATTTCATGTTCCACAAGGATTGGGTGCGTGCGTTCGAAGCCGTAGTGTGGGCATGGTCTTGGCTCGAAATCGGCGAGCGCATCGGAATTCTGAGAAAGAAATAGGAGGCTAGGAGCGAACGGAGTGAGCGACGAAGCTCCTGGGTGAGGGTTAAGAGAGAAGGCACAGACCCTTCTCTTTACCCGAATGGCGTGCTCGAACGGAAGAAATATAGCCAGAAGAACGCCCAAAAGACGAACGTTATTATGCCAATGGCAAGCCTAAGCAGTTTGTGATCCATTTCACTCCATTCTGAGCGCGTGAGCCACACGAAGGTCTTTAGGAAGCCGACGAGCGATTTGATCTTTGACACAATTATCCCCTCAAACAGGCGGGCAGCGGCCATTGCATGCTTGCTCTGTGGTACGCTATGCACTCACAGCAGATTCCGTGCCGCGGGCAATCTATTTCTTCGCATGGGCAGTTTTTATTGTTAAGGTTCTGGTTTGGGCATGCCGCGCCCTTTTCTGCCGCCATGATCAAAGCCTCTTTATCTTTCCAGGTCTAGGTTCAAAGCAGCTGCCTTCGCTCAGAAGCTCCTGCACCGTTTCGTCCAGCGTGCTTTCTGCCATGCCTGCCCGTTCAATTAGCTCAGCATAGTCGCAGCCCTCGCCATGGTCGCATGCCGCAATAAGGTCCAGTATCTTCTGCTTGATCTCTTCCTTGCCAAGCTGTACCTCTTCGCCAAATTCCTGAGCCTCGATTATCCCTTCGACTTCCTCTGGGCTCACGCCGAATTCTGCCGCAAGGTTCTTGAGCTCTGCAAGGTCG
>JAWCMQ010000003.1:0-28386 GCA_039091255.1 Candidatus Aenigmatarchaeota archaeon | reverse complement strand
GATGTCTGCTTTTGGTACGCTTTCACAAGCGCTCGCTTTCGGTCCCACTCGCGTGCGGCTTTCCTGATTTCAAGCTCGCGCAAAAGCTCCCAGTTTGCATCGACGGGCACGACAATTTCAGGGGCTATGTAAAGCTCTTCATTGTATTGCTTGAGCTTGCCGACGACGTCTACGATGTCGCCAACCTTGATGCTGTCGAATATGCCAGAGCCAAAAGCCTTTGCGCGAATGGTCTCGGTCCCATCGTCAAGCGTGATGCTCGAAAACTTTCTGTCCTGCGACACAAACTTGTGCACCACTGTTGCAAGCACACGCACGCGCGACAGCCGCCTTCCTGTTCGAGTGAGAAGATAGTTTGGGTTTAGGCCTTCGCGCGGCACCCATTTTCCTTTTGCTATCTCGGCTATGCGAACCTTGAGCGCAACGAGTCGCTTCTTCTCGACCATGCGATAGAATTTTGGGAGAAATTATTTAATTCCGTAGCGCTTTTCGGCGCTCTGGTCTGCGCTTATGAACCTTATGCTCGCGAGCGATTAGAGCGGCTGTAGCAAGCACAATGGCTGCTCCGGCCAGCTGGATTGCGGTGAGCGTTTCGCCGAACATCAGGAACGCCACAGGCGCACCGGCTATCGGCCCGATGGCCCGTAGCGCCGAGACTATCCAGCTCTTGACGGTCTTGAGCGCAGCGAACCACAGCGTAAGTCCGATTACGTTGAAAAGCAGCGCATAACCAATCAGATATTTCCACCCAAGCGCAGAGTCCCACGCGGCAGGAGGCGAAAGCGCAAGGGCAAATGGAAGGATAACGAGTCCGCCCACAAGCATTGTTATCCCGTTTGCCATGCGCGCTCCGATGCTCTTTGAAAGCCGCGCGGCGTAGATGTAGGACGCAGCAAATAGTGCCATTGCGAGCACCACGAAGATGTCGCCAAGCTGAGCAATGCCAAGCGCGGGTACGCCGCCTGTGGAGAGCATGACGGCACCTGCGATATGGACGGCCAGCAACCCCAGCTGGCGCGCATAGACGCGTTCGCGCCGTGCAACCCAGTGCGCGACAAGCACGAAATAAGGCTCGACTTTTGTGAAGAATATTGCCTTTATCGCATCCGTCATTGCAAGGCCGAGCGCAAATGTGAGCACACCGAGAACAGGCCTCAGCAAGGTCATCTTAGCAATATCCTTCGAGTTCTTTCCAGCCTTCGCAAGCACCTTTCGCTTTTCCGTAACAAGCAGCATCGCAAGCAGGATGGCACCGCCAAGAATCCCGCCCGCGCTGGTCACAATCAGCGGGTTCAGCGCCTTCGCAGCACCAGCCTGAAAGATGGTCGCTATGCTTGAGAAAATCGGCGAAAGGGCTGCAAACAGAAGGCCATGTTTGAGAGCGCTTGCCTTATCCATACATGCAACTACCCTGCAGACTATAATCTGCCTCACAGTGCGCGATTCAAGACTTTGCCGGCTTGATAATCCTTCCAGAGCGTGAGCATGTTCCCGATATCATGTATAAGTGCCATAGTCATAGCGCGCCTGGCGTCGATTTTGGGGCTTCCGAGCAAAGCCACCATTAGCGCAGTCAGCCAGCAATGCCCAGCGACGCATTATATAAGTTTTCCCACGCATTCCCAGTTGTAAAGCGGAATACCACCGGTCTTCGACCAGCGGATAGCGCAATTTCTTTTATAGTTTCTTTATAAATCCTGACCGCGGCTCGAATATCATGCCCTCGCGCTTAAGCTTGTCGATGACTTCGTCCGCGCGCTCCACGCCTTGCGATTCGGCTTCGGCAAGCACATCATCATATGCTACCTCCTTGCCGCCAGCCTGCTTCTGCAGAGTCTCTATGATGTCAAGTATCGTGCGTATCTTTGACCGCTGGACTGCCCCAATGCCCGACTCGATGCGGTCTATGTCTATCTGCCCAGTCTCCTTGTCGAAGCCAAGCTGCATGAGCGAGAACTTCATGAGCCGTATCGCCCGTTCGGCGTCTTCGACCCGCACATGCGTATCCAGCCGAACTTTAGCGGACGCTTCTGCAAGTCTCAGCAGAGCTTCGTACTGCCTGAGCGTGATGGATACGACACCGCTCTCCGGAGCCGCATTGCGCATGTCGACATAGAAATCTTTTATCATCTTAGCCGCTTCGGGTGTGAGCTCCAGCGAAGTCACACGCTGCCGCGCATATGCAAGATATTTCCTAAGCAGGCTCACTTCGATTTCCGGCGTAATCTCCTGCGGCGTAATGCGCGACACTATGACATGGTCCGCAAGCTTTTCGTCCTTTCCGCGATCCGGGATGTCGCGCAGCACGAATTTCAGGTCGAATCGCGACAGCAGCGTTTCAGGTATGTCGATCTGCTCGATTATCGTGCGGTAAGGGTCAAAGCGGCCGAGCTTAGGGTTCGCTCCAGCCAGAACTGCTGTCTGCGCTGGCAACGTGGCAACGATGCTGGCCTTTGCAATGCTGACCGTCTCAACGGACGTTGCCTCGTGCATGGCTATCTGATCATCCTTGGACATCTTGTCGAATTCGTCTATCGATATAAGGCCACGGTTGCATAGTATGAGCGCGCCAGCCTCAAGCACCCAGCTGCCAAGCACCTCGTCCTTGCGGACGGTCGCGGTTAGGCCTGCTCCAGTAACCCCGGAGCCGGAGACGTACTTTCCGCGTGGCACAATAGAAGCCGCAAGCTTAAGGAGTTGCGTTTTTCCGACAGAAGGATCGCCAGTTAGCAGTATGTGTATGTTTCCGCGCACGCGTGAGCCATCTGGAAGAATGTGCAAGATACCGCCGAACAACTGCAGCGCAATCGCTTCTTTGACTTCATCATGCCCCCAAATGCCCGGAGCGATGGAAGCCCGCAGCCTCTCGTAAATCTTTGGGTCATGCGCAAGCGCGAGTATCTTCGCCTCATCCTCTGGCGTTATCTCAAGCTCCTCGTATTCTATATCTGTGGACTCAAACCAGTTCACGTCTAGGAAAGTGTCCATTTTCGTCGTCATCTTTCCTTTGATGCGCTTTGGCAATTCTTTTAACACGCCGTAAAGGCGCAGCCGGCTTCCGGGATCGGTCTTGCGCTGCAGCCGTGGCGTCACAAGGTCCTTTGAAAGGAATATTGCGATTTCACTAGGCTGCTCCCCCTGCGTTATCTCGAAAGGTTCGACACCTTTGAGCCACCTGATGTCTATCATTTTCTTCTCGACAAGCGGGAACTCGCCACGTCTGCCGCAGCCATCGCATATGCTGGCCTTCTTCAGCAGCAAGGCATCTTCCTGCGCTACAGGTATGAGCCTCTCGCATTCTGGGCATTTGAAGATGGCTTCGCTGATTTGAGGCTTGACCTCACTTGCGGACTTCACTATGACGTCGGTCGCAATAAATTGGCCGATGTGCTCAGCGCGCAGGCTTCGGACGCGTATGTGCCGGCGTTCTGGGAGGTTGCGCACGCGCACGGGAATTGTTCCGACGTCAAATGCCTTCACAGCCTTGGCGAAGTCGTCGAAAACGCCGTCTGGCGTCGCGAGCAGCTGGTCCGCCACGAGCGGGTCGAAGCGGTCAAGGAGGCCAAAGTCTATCACAAGCGCGGCATTCTCCTCTTTGGACGCCTTCATAAGTTCGGTGTAGTAGTGCTGCCTGAGAAACTCATGGAGCTTTTCGTGGCGATCCATTCCAAATCCCTTTGGGAAAGGTCTTTGGATTTCCCAAACGGAGCATGCCTGCTTCCGTTTCGAATCCACACCCAAACACAACATGCAGCAGAACTTTATTAATCAGAAGGGGGCGGTTTCTGATGGAGAGTTTGCTCAGGAAACGCGTTGCCGCATCAGCCAAAATTCGCTGACTGCTTCTTAAAGTCACTATTTAAAGCTTGCGCCATATTTAAATAGTCTATTTAAAAGCATGGGGTGTGCCAATGGCCGAAAAAATCAAAATCGAAAATGTCGTTGCTTCTACAGACATAAAAAAGACCATTTCGCTTGACCGCCTTTTGACTGCTCTTGAGTCTAGCGAATACGAACCAGAGCAATTTCCGGGGCTTGTCTACCGCCTAGCTGAGCCCAAAGTGGCTACGCTAATATTTAGAAGCGGCAAGATCATATGCGTAGGCGCGCGCTCGACTAACGCGGCGAAAGAGGCGCTTCGCAAAACCGTGCGCGCGATAAAGAAAATAGGCGTCCGCATAAACGAGAACGCAATCAAAGTCAAAATCGAAAACATCGTTGTGGCGGTCGATTTGGAGCGCGAGTTGAACCTTGACCAGCTTGCGTTCAAGCTCGAGGAATCCGAGTACGAGCCAGAGCAGTTCCCGGGGCTCGTCTACAGGATACCCGACCCAAAAGTTGCATTCCTTCTGTTCTCGAGCGGCCGCGTCGTTTGCGCAGGAGCAAAGTCGCTCGAGCAGGTGAAGCTGGCAATCAAGCGCCTGAAGAAGCGGCTGAGCGAGCTAAAGGTCTGAGCACGCTTAGCGCCGAATTAAAAATCTCCTGCAAGGATATTTGTATGTCGCATTGCAAATTCAAACTAGCCGCAGTGGTTCGGGAAACTCCGGAGGTAAAGACGTTCAGATTCGAGCCCTTGGAGTCGTTTTCGTTCAAAGCAGGCCAATTCGTCCTGCTGCGGCTCGATGGAGAATCTCGGGCATACTCTATATCGTCGCACCCCTCCGAGCCCCTTGTCGGGCTGACGGTGCGCATAGCGCCCGATTCCTATTTCCCGAAGAAGATCGAGCGGCTCAAAATCGGCGACGTTGTGGAAATGGATGGTCCTTTTGGCGCCTTTTCTCTCGATTCCTCGACAACCGAAGCGGTCTTCATAGGAGCAGGTGTCGGCATAGCAGGCTTGCGCGCGCTGTGGAGTGAGCATCTGCGGAAGCCCGGTGCGAGCGCTACAATCGTGTACAGTGCCAAGACAGAGCGGGACATCGTGTGGCGCAGCGAGCTTGAGGCGCTGCCGCGCACCAAGCTCGTGCTGACCCTCACACGCGAAAACCCCGCAGGGTGGAAGGGTGAGCTGGGCCGCATCGATGCAGCGATGCTGAAGCGTCACATTACAAGCCCGGCAAGCAAGCATTATTGTGTCTGCGGCCCGCCGGAGATGGTCGAAGCGACGAAGGCCGACCTTTTGAGGTTAGGCGTTCCGGAGGCACGGATAAAGTCAGAAAGCTGGGGCGGAATAGCAGGAAGTGTGTGACATGCTCTGGGTGCTTGCGCTCGCAATCGCGCTGATGGCAGGCGCGATGTCTATTGCGTTGTTCTATGCAGGCTTGAAAATCGAGCAGACAGGGCCTCAGAAAACTCGCGCAGCGAGAAGCACCTTCATTTGGGCAGTGATGTTTCTGGGCGCAGCCTTCGGCGGGCTTGAGTGGGCGTTCTACCTGCTAGGCTACAACATGTTCACATTCTTCGCGTTTCCGCTAGTCGCGTTTTTTGGAATCTGGTTCGGCTGGATAATCTGGCTTTTCGAGCGCCGCGGCGAGCGCAGAATATGGATGTCGTTTCTTGTGGCGTTGGCGGTGCTGACAGTAATAGCATTCAATTGCATGAACTGCCTTGCAGCGCTTGGCTAAGGCGCTCAATTCGCCACGATTAGCGTTTTCGTCAGCTTGACGCCGGCTATCGTGCGGATTTTGCTCACCACGAGCTGTCCGAGCTCTTCAGGGTTTGCGATTTCAAAAAGCGAGATTATGTCCCAGTCGCCGAACACCACATGCGCCTCTTTGCACTGGGGTATTTGCTTTAGAGCCGCGTGCACTGAGCTGTCTCTGCCTGTTTCGACCGCGATTTGCACGTAAGCTTTCATACGGCCATGCACCCTGCGTCAACTGGCACCAGCAAACTTAAATGCCTTCCTCGCTTATCGGCGGACAAGCGTCGCTGAGCGCATTTAAGACTTTGCGTCCAGCCTTTCGCATGAAGCTTGCAGCTCTCGTCTCGGGCGGCAAAGACTCCCTCTATGCTGCCTGGCTCGCGAAGAAGGCTGGGCACGAGCTTGTTTGCTTAGTCAGCGCCATCCCCGAGAACCCGGACAGCTACATGTTTCACGCGCCCAACACGCGCTTGGTGAAAGTGGTGTCCGAATGCGCAGGGATTCCTTTGCTCGAGGTCCCGACCAAAGGGCGAAAAGAGGAAGAGCTTGAAGATGTCAAAAGTGCGCTCGGCAAGCTTGTAGGAAAAATCGATGGCATAGTCTGCGGCGCAATCGCTTCAAACTATCAGAAGGCGCGACTCGAGCGCATCACCCGCGAGCTCGGACTCGCGCTCGTCGCACCGCTCTGGGGCAGGCCGCAAGAAGACGTTTTGCGAAGCGAAATAAAAGATGGCTTCGAGTCGATAATTGTCCACGTTGCGGCAGCTGGTTTGAATGAAAGCTGGCTTGGCCGAAAGCTTGATGCGTCTGCCTTTTCCGACCTGTTGGCGCTGCAGAAAAAGTTCGGCGTTTCACCCGTAGGCGAAGGCGGCGAGTTCGAGACGCTCGTGCTAGACTGCCCGCTTTTTAGCAAAAGGATTAAAGTCCTGGCATCCGAAAAGAAATGGGACGTCAAGACCAGCAGCGGAACGCTCGAGATAACAAGAGCTGAGGTGGCCGACAAATGCCTGCCGTAAGCCTCGATATTCGGCGCGAATTGAGCCGCATGGAGCCCTATGCGCGCGAGCTTGGCGGCTCGGCGGATTGGGAAGCTGTCTATAGAGAGCTCTATCGCTCGGTCTTGCGGACCTATTGGAAAGAGATTTACCGAGGCTGCTATCGCGGCGAAATCGAAGTCGACGGCAAGCGCATCGCGCTGATAGAGCTTCCAAAAGAATATCTTCCAGCCGATGTCCTTGGCATGACAGACGGATTTTCCACGATATGGCTCAGGGATGACCTCGATGAAGTGTTCGGCTACGGCGCACGCCGCCGAGTCCTAGAGCACGAAAAAGAGCACGTCCGTGACCCACTCGCAAGCGAGCAGGAGGTCCGCCGCCGCACCCGCACGGAAAGAATAGGCGCGTATCCTTTGAACTGACGCAATCCGCATTAAAGTCTTATCGCCGAAATAATGTGCATGTCCATCATCGGTGTCATAGGCGGCTCTGGCTTCTACTCATTGCTGGAAAACGCAGAAGTCGTGAACATCGAGACGCCTTTCGGCTGGCCCAGCTCGCCTATCGCCATCGGCGAGCTTGGCGGGCGCAAAGTTGCTTTTCTGGCGCGCCATGGCTTGAAGCACGAATGGCCTCCCCACAAGATACCGTACAAGGCGAACATCCGCGCGCTTCATGACCTTGGCTGCCGCCAAGTCATCTCTGCATCAGCTGTCGGCTCGCTCAAGCCGAAGATAAGGCCCGGTGACTTCGTCGTGCCTGACCAGTTCGTGAACCTTACGCATGGCCGAGATGACACGTTCTATCACGGGCCCGAAACTGCGCACATAAGTTCGGCCGACCCGTACTGCCCTGTGCTGCGCGACCTGCTCATCGACGCCGCCGACGCGGCAGGGTTGCGCGTGCACCCGGCAGGCACGATAGTTGTGGTACAGGGGCCTCGCTTTTCTACCCGTGCGGAAAGCGCATTTTACCGCAGCCAAGGCTGGGACATAATAGGCATGACCTTGTATCCTGAGGCAGTGCTTGCCCGTGAGCTCGAGATGTGCTATGCCAACATTTCTTTGGTGACGGACTACGACACGGGTGTGGAGGGAGATCCTAGCGTGCCAGCAGTGACAGGAGAAGACGTGCTGCGCGTCTTTGAGGCGAACAGCGCGCGGTTGCGTCAGCTCATCAGGGAGATAATCCCTAGCGTGCCCACAAGCCGCGCATGTTTTTGTGGCCATGCGCTTAAAGGTGCGCGCCTTTCAAAATAGCCGAGGCGCTAGCACCGCGAGCTTTTGCTCATGCGCTTCAGCTCTTCTATGGCGCTCTGGACGCACCCTTCAGCCACGAAAAACCCATGGCCGCTGATTAGCCATGCTTTGTGTTCGGGATAAGGCTTGTCGCGGAGAAACGCTTCGAATTGCTCTGTTTCGCGCATCGTTCCACGCTTGCCGCCCTCGAGCAGGACAGGAGCGCCAAGCCGAGCCGCGTCCTCAGGCGTCCTCAGCGAATGCCCATGAAGCACAGCCCATGGCTGGCGCTCTGAAGGATTGCGCCGCGCCATCTTAACTAGGATAGCCCAGTGAAGCGGGACGTCATGCGAAAGCTCGGAGCCGCAAATCCCTTTGTACCATGCTGCCCATTCGCGCATGCTGAACCGTTCAACATAAACAAAATCTTGCGGGTAGTGCGAACATGTAGGGATGCCCTCGCGCGAGACAAGGATGCCATTCTCGTAAAGCATCGCTACGCTTCCTTCGGCGATGCCGCTTGGCGACGCCGTAATGTAAGCCGCCTTTTCCATGAAGCGAATGGCATCGCTCAAAAACTCCCTGCTTCTGTCAGGTATGAAATTTCCAGTCCTGTAGCACCTGAAGCTTCCTCTGGAGCGCTGCATTCAGAGTGTGAAAGGGGGAAAATTTTTAACCTTGCGCCGATGCCTTAGCGCGCTTGCGATGGTTCTTTAGCCTTGCTGGGCTATTTTCATCATGCCTGTTGCCTACATCGAAACTTACGGCTGCTCTGCGAATCAGTCAGACAGCGAGATTATGGCCGGCCTTTTGAGCAGGGCTGGCTTTGCCATCCTGACCGATGAGAACGCCGCAGCGCAAGCCGACTTGGTAATAATCAACACGTGTACCGTCAAAGCGCCGACCGAGCACCGCACTTTATGCCGCATCGCCGAATTGCGAAAATTGGGCAAGCCGCTCATCGTCGCAGGCTGCCTCGCGCAATCGCAACCAGAGCGCGTTCGCGCACTGGCGCCCCGTGCGAGCATCGTCGGCACGCACGCCGTCACAGAGATAGCAAAGATAGCCATCCGCGCGCTTGATGGCAAGCGTGTCGAGGCGCTGGGAGAGGGCGGAGCAAAAGTCTGCCTGCCGAAAATCCGGCGGAATCCGGCAATAGATATAGTCCAAATAAGCAAGGGCTGCGCCGGCCACTGCAGTTTCTGCGCAGCCAAGCTGGCGCGCGGGAATCTGCTTTCCTACCCTGTCGATGATGTCATAAAAGAAATATCAGCCGCTCATGCCGCAGGCTGCCGCGAGTTTTGGCTGACATCCCAGGATTGCGGAGCGTACGGACTCGACATCGGAACGAATCTCGCAGAGCTGTTGAAAGAAATAACGAACAAGGTGAAGGGAAAGTATTTTTTGCGCGTCGGGATGGCAAATCCGACTTTTGCGAAAATGCACATCAATGAATTGATAGAAGCGTATCAGGATTCACGGGTTTTTAAGTTTCTACACATCCCAGCGCAGTCGGGCTCCGATAGGGTATTGAGGGACATGAAAAGGGGGCATTTTTCTTCTGATGTCATCGATGTTGTCGCAGCGTTCCGCGAAGCTTTCCCAAAGATCCAAATCTGGACGGACGTCATCGTCGGCTACCCGACTGAGACAGAAGAAGACTTCCAACTTTCCCTCGACCTTATTGATGAAATCCGCCCTGATTATGTGAACGTTTCTCGGTTCGGCCCGCGCCCCGGCACGCCAGCGGCGCGGCTGAAGCCGCTGCCGACCGAAACGCTGAAAGGCCGCTCCCGCCGCATGTCCGAGCTGTGCCGCTCGATTGCCCTCGAGCAGAACAAGAAGTGGCTCGGCTGGAAAGGAGAGGTGATAGTCGACGAGTTCAACGCAGAGAAGCGAAGTTGGATAGCGCGAAACTTTGCTTATAAACCCATCGTCCTTGAAGGGAAATTTAAGCTAGGTCAGATTGCAAGCGTGAAGGTAGACCGAGCTGACCGCGTTCTCTTCGGCTCGCTTAACGTCCCCTAGCGCACGCGCCGTGCTATAGCGGCCCGCCGAGCGTCGGCAGGACGAGGCTCACCGCGGAAGCGAGAAGCCATATGGCGAACGCAATCACGAACGCTCGCGCCCATCCTATTTCATAGAGCCCTCTTAGCGCAAGCAGCCACACTATGCCGCCCGCTACAGCTCCGAGCAGCCCGCCGAGCAGCGCATGGGCGATGGCGTATATCACCGAGCCGATTATCGCAGCCAGCGCCGCATGCCAGATGCCTTCCTTTTCGCCGAAGAACTTCGTCACAAGGTAGATGATGATTGTCGAGACGACGAAGCTCACGGCGAAGCCGAGCGTGACCAAAAGCAGGTTTGCTGCCATAAGTAAATTAGGGTCGGTCGCGGATTTAAGAATGTTTTGCCGCCAAGCCACATTATGCAGACCAAAGTTGCATTCAAACCCCTGCCAAACAAGGCCGTGCGCTGCCTCGCATGCAGCCATGGTTGCACGATTGCGCCAGGCAGGAGAGGCATCTGCGGCGTGCGCAAGAACGTCTCGGGCAGGCTCGAGCTGCTGGTCTACGGCAAGCCTGTGTCTTTGGCAGTCGACCCGGTCGAGAAGAAGCCGCTGTTCCACTTTCTGCCGGGCAGCCGCATCCTTTCGTTCGGCACGCTGGGCTGCAATTTCTCGTGCTCGTTCTGCCAAAACTGGGAGATTTCGCAGGCATCCAAGCAGCCCAACGCCGAAAAGATAATGGCGATAGAGAGCAAGGAAGTCGCCCCTCAGCACATAGTGGACTGCGCTTTGAGGAGCAAAATCCCGTCCATCGCCTTCACGTACAACGAGCCGACCGTTTTTCTGGAATATGCGCTCGATGTGATGAAGCTTGCAAAGAAGAGAGGCCTGAAAAACGTATGGGTCTCGAACGGCTTCATGTCCAGGGAGGCGCTCGAAACGATTGCACCGTACCTGGACGCGATTAACATCGATTTGAAATCGTTTAGCGAAGATTTTTATCGAGATGTCTGCAAAGCCCGCCTCGAGCCCGTGCTAAATAATATTCGCAAATGTCATGAGCTGGGAATCTGGGTAGAGCTCACGACGCTCCTCATCCCTGGCAAGAACGACTCGGACGCCGAACTCGAGCAAGCCGCGCGGTTCATCGCAAGCGTGAGCAAAGACATGCCGTGGCACATCTCCGCTTTCCACCCCGACTATAAGATGCAGGACGTCGAGCCGACGCCGAAAAGCTCGCTGATGCGTGCTTGCAAAATCGGTAAAGCCGCCGGACTGAACCACGTTTATGTCGGAAACGTCGCCGACAGCGAGCATTCGAGCACCTTTTGTCCGAAATGCGGCGAGAAGCTGATAGAGCGTTCGGGCAACAGCGTAACGAGCAACCGCCTGAACAGCGGCGCGTGCCCGAAGTGCAAGACAAAAATCACAGGAGTGTGGAAATAATGGCTGAACAGATACGTCCGCCTGCCGTCTCAGGCATGTTCTATCCCGCAGGCGAAGCCGAGCTAAGGCTGGCAGTCGAGCGTTTGCTGGATGACGCAGACGTTTCACCATCGCTATTAAAAAAATCCGATTCGCTGCGCGCCATCGTCGTGCCGCATGCGGGATATGATTACTCTGGTCCCATCGCCGCGAAAGGCTACGCGCTGCTAAAGTCTGCGGCCGAGAAGCGCAAGGTATCGAAGGTCGTACTGCTCGGTCCGCCGCATGCATATCCGCTTGAGGGCGCAGCGGTTTCTGGAGCAGATTATTGGCAGACTCCTATCGGCCGCGTGAAGGTGAGCAATCTGGCCTCGAGCGCATTGGAAAAGTCCGACATCGCCCATAGGCATGAGCATTGCCTGGAGGTGCAGCTGCCGTTCCTGCAGGTCGCGCTCAAGGATTTTGAGGTCGCTCCCATCCTAGTGGGTGAAGCGGATTATGAGCAGCTTGCCCGCGCGCTGCTTCCTAGCATCGACGAAAAGACGGTCGTTATCGCAAGCTCCGACCTTTCTCACTATTACCCCTATGATGAAGCCGTTCGGCTGGATTCGGCGGCAAACAGGGCGATACCTTCGGGCGACATCGAGGCCGCAGAGCAGGTCGAAGCCTGCGGAAAATCGGCGATTTTGACGCTGATGCACCTTGCCCGCATGAAAGGCTGGCACGGCGAGCTTATCGCTTATGCAAACTCAGGCGACACTTGCGGTGACAAATCGCAAGTCGTCGGCTACGGCTGCTATGCGTTTTTTGAAGGAGACGCCGCAAAGCGCGAGCTTGCGGCAGAAGAAAAGAGATATCTGCTCAACCTTGCCCGCAGAACCATTGCGAATTGCCTGGAGACGGGCAAAAGCGGAGACATAGAAGAGCCGCCGTTTGCCGCGCTGTGCGAGCCTGCGGCGACATTCGTCTCATTGCACAAGGACGGGGACTTGCGCGGCTGCGTCGGCACGCTCGAAGCCAGGCATCCGCTTTATCTAAGCGTGGCGATGAATGCGCTGAGCGCGGCCTTTGAGGATGATCGCTTCGAGCCGCTCAAGAAAGAGGAGCTCGGAAGCCTCGCCATAGAGGTGTCGGTGCTTGGAAAGCTGGAGCCTCTGAGGTTCACTTCGGCTCACGACCTTCTGAAAAAGCTCATCCCAGGCGAGCACGGAGTCGTGATAGAGCATGGAGGCTGCTCGGCTACGTTCCTGCCGCAGGTCTGGGAGCAGATTCCTGACAAGGCGCAATTTATGTCAGAGCTGTGCGCGAAAGCAGGCTTGCCCCCGAACGCATGGCTAACTCGAGATTTGCGCGTCTGGACCTATAGAGCAAGCGTGTTCGGAGAAGAAAAGAAGTCTTCCGAATAGTCAGCTACACGAACCGTGGGTATGCCATACCGTTTGCAGTACGCATGCAGCTCGCTCTCGGTGATTTCCAATACGCCATCCCTGAAGCCTTTCGGAAGGCTATCAGCGGTAAGCTGCGTCTTGAACCGTTCCATGACAGCCTTGAGGTCATCTATGTCGAATTGGTGCGAAGGCATCGGGCCGTATGCCATGTCGACATAGAAGTCGTCGTACGGCCTGAATTTGCGATTGAATTCAATCCACTCCGCAAAATGCTGGCATGTTAGTGACTTGCGGACGCCGAATATGTGCGCAGTATTCCGTGTAGCCTCTATGAGACGCATCGTTCTTTCTTCTATGGCTGCGGTCTCCTTGAGCGGGCGCCACGGCATGACGTAGATGGGCGACGGGAACGAGAACGCCCCCGAGCCCTCTTTTGATCCGAGTATAAAATCGTATAGCCTTTCATAGCACCCCCCAGCATAAACAATGCCATCGTCGAAGACGCCTAAGAATTCTATGTGCACATCCTTATTGCGGCTGAAGTTCGGCGTGCTGAATTCGAACTGCTCGTCTTTGCTGAGCGGGTAGATGAAAAGGCGCTCCTTTATGCCGCTTTCCTTCTCTGCTTGAGGGTATTTGCACCATCCGCTGTATGCCATGGCACAAGAAAAAGGCAGATATTTATTAAAATCCTATCGCCGCGGCAATCATGCCCGGTATGCCCATGAAGTTCAGCAGCAGGTACATGACAAAGGCCGCCCCCGCGACCTTCATGCGGTTCTTGAAGCCCCATGCCTTGAGCAGGACTTCTCCAAGGATTATCCAGACGGCCAGCGGGATGATTATGCCTGCGAAAGGCACGCTTATGCCGCTGAAGGCCAGCACAAGCGGCGACACGAAATAGGCAAGCACAGCAAGTATGAGCGACCGCTTCGGCTCTATCTGGTGCGCCATCACCTGGTCTGCGATGATTACGACGACCCAGATTATCGCTATCTGTATGAGCAGCGCGATTGCGCCGCCTAGCGTATTGGGTATAAGGCTTGCGAGGATTTCTAGGGGCATGATTTACCTTCTCCGTTCTGAAATATAAAGGTGCGACTCATCGTTTCAGCTTCGACGATTCCATTTCCTCCCGCAAAATGCGCATGACGAGCTCGCCGCGCGCGCGGCCGCGCACGCTCGCCATGATGAGGCCCATCAGGACCTGCTCGGCCTTGCCAGGGTTCTTCTCGACGACTTCCTTGATGTAGCGCCGCAAGTCGGCTTCGGGCATGACGGCGAACTTCGCTTTGATGTCTTCGAGCGCCTTTCCGTTTATCCGCTCGATGATGGCTTCGGAAAGGGCATCCGCGGGTATCTCCCCTCGCTTTATCAGCGAAAACAGGCCGTGAAAGTCATCCTCTTGCAGCTTCTCGACATCGAATCCCTTTCTTCTTATTTCTTTCAGCGTGTACGCAAAAGTCCGCGCGACCAGCAGCGGGTCGAATTCCTTTGAAAGGCGTTCGTAGAGCGGGAAATAATATGATGTGAGAATCTGCTGCGACAATTCCTTTGGCAAAATTTTCTCCAATTCCTTTTCCTTTTCTCCGAGTGTTTCAGGCACAACTATTGCGTCGAGCATCTCGCGGCTTATCGAAATCGGCGGTATGTCAGTTTCGGGGTACATGCGCGCATGCCCCGGCAGAGGCCGCGCATAGCGGCTGCCCGTGCCGTCCGCGACGCGCGTCTCTTCAGGCACGCCTGCTTCGCACCGGCTTGCGCGTTCCATGACCGCTCTGGCTGCTTGCTCGACCGCGGGCAGCTTGCCGGCTAATATTACGATGGCATCCTGCGTTTCCCTGTGCGCCTTCCGCGCAGCCTGCTTCTCATGCTTGGCAAAGCGCGCCCTGATTTTCGCGAATTCCTCGGCAAGCTTGTATTTTGCAAGGTCTTCATCTGAATGTATCATGCCCCCGAGTCCGTGCGCCCGCGCATAGCCCGCCAGCTCGGCTCCGAACGTCCGGTCGCCGCACTCTCGGGTAAGCAGCCCGCCGAATTCGGGTAGCAACACCGCCAAGACGTGCCCACCGTCCATCACCAACCGTCTGATAAGGTCGTTTTTTGTCGCTTTGAAAAGGTCGGTGGCGTCGATTATCCTGGCTTTTGTGTCGCTTTTCCTCTTGATGAGCTCCCGTCTTATCGCAAGCAAGTCTGCCTGCCGCTTCACCTCGTTTTCTATCAGCTTTTGGATGTCCTCGAGCTCCTGGAAGCCCTTGATTTCTACGCGCGCGCCGCCTGTGATTGATACGTTGATGTCTTGCCTTATTGTGCCAATGCCCCGCTGCACGCGCAGCGAGCGCAGCAGCATGCCCAGCGCTTTGGCAGTCTCAAACGCCTTTTGAGGGTCATCAAGCAGACCTGTGGTTATCTCGAGCAAAGGTATGCCAAGCCCGCTCAGGCGATAGGTGACCTCGCCTTCGCTCGCCTTTTCGATTCTGGCAGCTTCTTCCTCTATGCAGACTTGGCTGATGGGGACGTTTCCGAACGGCATGTCAAGCGTTCCGTTCATTCCAATAATCGCGGTGCGCTGAAAGCCGCCCGTGTTCGAGCCGTCTATGACCGTTTTGCGCATGACGTGGATTTCATCAGGCACCTCGCAGCCGAGAAGTTTGCACAGCTGCAGGCCGATTGTGAGCGCTTCGCGGTTGAGGTCGTGCGGCGGCTCCTCGTCGAGCTCGACCAAGCACGATTCGCCAGGTGCGGTCTTGTAGATGAACGAGCGCGCTCGCATGTATTCATAAAGCGCGGCATGGTCGACGCCCCCGACTTCGCCCGCGACCGCCCGGAGCCGCCTTAGCACTTGCGCCGTGGGCTCGTTCTTGTGGCCGGAACTGCAGGGGCAGAAAAGCTTGGCGGTGTCAAGGCGTTGGTGAATCTCGATGCCGACCTTCAAGCCGAGCTTTTCTGGCTCTGCTGCTGCTTTGCGTGCAGCGCGCTTGAGGATTTCGCGCTTCTTCATTTTCTGTCCCTGCTTTCCATGCCCTCATCCGGAAACGCGTCGTGCTCTGTGCGGCTGTACATCTCGCCCGCGACGTCCTGCGCCATCATCTCTTTCACGCGTTGGCGGTCTTTTGTGTGTCCGAGCACCCAGCCCAGCTTGACAAAAGCCGTCTCGGCGAGCATGTTTGCTGGCAAAACGCCTGCTTTTTGCAGGTCGCGGCCCGTAGAATACACATTGAGGTTCACGCGACCGTAGGGGCACTGGCTCGCCATGAACACTACGCATTTTTTCTTCGAGGCGGCAAGCATCTCAAGAAGCTCAGGGTGGCGGGCAGTCAGGTCATCTGCATGGTTTATCGGAGCATGCCCAAGCCCCGTGCCTTCCAGGACGATGCCGTGGCAATTTTCAAGATGCCACCTTAGCGCATCGGCCTTGAATCCGGGGTGCAGCTTGACGAGCGCAATATGCGGCTCAAAAACGTTGTCTAGCTTCGGCACCCGCTTTGCGTCCTTTTTCGGGTAATTTTTGGCGATCATTTCGATTGTGTTGAGCGCAGCGCGGATTATAGCGATAGGTTGCGCATCGATAGGCCTGAACGTGTCCCGCCTGCTCGTGTGCATCTTCTTCGTGCGGGTCGCAGGCAGCACCCAGCAAGCGTCATCTGCAGGCGTCGCATGCATGCAGATGCCCACGCCCGACCAATCGCTGCCTGCGATGAAGCGCGCGGCTGAAATAAGGTTCAGGCCGGCGTCTGAGCTCGGCCTATCCGAGCTTCGTTGCGAGCCCACAAGCAGCACAGGCACAGGCAGCTCGCGCAGCATGAAGGAAAGGGCAGCCGCGGTATAGTGCATAGTGTCCGTGCCATGCGTTATGATAACGCCGTCGCACCCAGTTTCGCGGATTTCCTTATAGACCTCGCGCGCAAGAGCGATCCAGTGGTCCGGCTCCATGTCTTCTGAGAATATCTGGAACACCACTCGCGCCCGCACATTCGCGACGTCGCGCAATTCGGGGTACATCTCAACGATGTCCTCAGCCGTGACGAGCGGCATAACTGCCCCTGTGCGATAATCTAACCTACTTGCGATGGTGCCGCCTGTGTGCAGTATGGCGATGGTAGGCAGATGTGGGTTAACCGGGGCTGTGGAAGCCTTGTGCGAAGGGTGAACGGCAACTTCGGGCGCCTTCCTGAGTATTTTCTCCTCCTTTGCCTTGGCGATTTTCACGCCAGGCCCGAATTTTATGCCGATATTATAGCCGTTGTCGAGCTTCAGCACCAGCGCATCTGGGTCCCCGCCTACGCGCGGCATGACCGCGCCGACCCATTTTTTCGCGCCTTTCGAGACTTCAACCTTGTGGCCCGGGTCTATGTGCAGCTTTTTGAGAGCTGCTTGAATTTCGTTAGAATATCCTTCAAAGCCTGGCATGATGACACCTGATGAAATAGGGCTTTTGAGGAATAAAAGATTGACAATGAGCAGAACGGCCCTTTTACATTGTTTCTCGTTAGGGTTTATTCCCTAAAAATTCCGCCCGTTTAAAGCAGGTCCTTCTGCAAAAAGCATTTGGTGATTAGATGAAAGCAACCTTTGCGGCGATAGCCGTTTTGGCGTTGATTGTGCCCGCGTTTGCGCTGCCTGTCGTGGCAAGCGCGGAGGCAGCAGTCATGCCAGGCGAAGCAGCGAGCAAGTCAGACATTCAGCTTTTCCCGCCTTACTGGGACGGCAACGACTGGCCGAGCTTGCTCGTTTTCAAGGGCGTGGCTCTGAAAGGCGATGAAATAGCGCCCGCGGTCTTCCTGGCGATGGACGGCGAGGACGGCCGTTTTGAGCAGGCGACGTTCATCATAGACGGCCGCTCGTCAGACGTTCAAATCGAAGACATAGATCGCTATCCGAAGAACGGCGCAATCGTAGTTTCATTCGATGATGGCAGTCTGCTCCTGAAGCGCTACCAGTTAAACTACATGGATGCGCTGTTCGCCTCAGGCGAGTATGACGGCTGGCAGCTTAACCTTCGCATGGTCGGCAACGAGCACCTCTGCAGGCTTTTCGAGCCGCTCGAACAGCCAGCCGTAGCCGAGCAGGTCGCGGCAAAGTAGGCTGCAGAAATCGCTTTGTTTTCTTTTAGCTAGTTTTTATTCCGCAAACCTCTGAGCTTCACGATAGCCACCGAAATGCCGAAAAGCCCCAGCGCCAGCAGCGCAATGCCCGCCATCGCAAGCGGTTCGGCCGGGCTGGCCGGCGCAGGCGGAGGAGCGGTTGTTAGCATCTGCTCGGCTCCAGCGGCTTCACCAAGCATATCCGCGCTTTGCGCGCCGCCTGCGAAGCCTGCGAGCATGCCGCCGCCGACCATCATCACGATTGAAATGCCGAGCAGTATCGTCCAGCTGTAGAATTTCGGCTTGAAAAGCTTCATGCCCTTGTCCGAAAGCGCGTAATAGACCCATTTATGGCCATCATCGCGCCGCGCAACAAGCCCGCTTTGCTCAAGGACATCGAGATGCTCGCTTACCGTTGTGACGTGCTTGCCCAAAACGCGCGCCAGCTCGCTCGCGGTGTGCGGGCGGCGCTCCAGAGCCTTGATTATGGCCTGGCGTGTATCCGCGCCAAGCGCCTTAAGGGCCGCTCGGTCGAGTTGTTCGGGCATACGAAAGTTTCCATTTAACCCTCTACGTAGAAGGGTAGAGGGAGGTGAAAGCCTCCTCTAAAAGCGTTGTTTGCGCACGTTTTTGAAGCTTTCAGTTTGTTAGGGGCGCAATTACGGCTTCTGTGGGTAAATTCACGTTTTGCCCCTAGTTGCCCACAAAATGCGAGATTACCCACAAAATATGTATTTACCCGCAGAACATGCGATTACCCACTGATTATTTCTGAATCGTGTAACGCCTTTGTAGTGACGAATTTCTAGTGCCTGGTGCAGCAATCGTTATATATCACAGCCGAGAACGGTCTGACCAATGCAGACTGATTGAAAAGGTGATGACCATGTTGAAGTTGGCGAATCCAGCCTTGTGCGTCGCACTTCTTCTGCCCCAGAATTTCGCGTCATCTGATTCGTGGGCCATGAGCAGAAAGACCGAAAGCGCATATTACGAGCGCGCCACTGGCGCGGAAAGCGCCGCAGGCGTGCAGGTCGGTGAAGAAGCCTGCCTTCGAGGCTCGGAGACGTACAGCGCCTCGGGCGACATCAGTCAGGCATCCGCAAGCGCGCCTGCAAACACCCACATGGCGCTGAGCACGCCGTCCGAGAAAGCGTCCCGGCTATCATCATATGCAGCGGATTTTTCGACCAGCTTCTCCGGAGCCTCGCAAAAAGCGGAAGACTACTCTTCTTACCTCCACTCGCTTGAGGAATACTGCGGCAGATACGGCTATGAAATGCCAAAAGTTTTCGGCCACGATTACGCTTCGGCATACGGAGCATGGCGCGCTGTGTACGCGCAATGGGCGGCATCCGAGCGGGCAGGCGCGTCTGCGCAGAAGCAGGCAGACACATACGACATCGTGCCGATAACGTATTCGGACGGCTCGGTCGTCTTCCGCGACCTAAACGGCCATGGCGAAGTTGCGGCGATGAAGATGCCGAACGGCTTTTACCGCCTCTCGGGGCCAAAGGAGCTGGTGACCGCGATAGGCGGCCGTGGCGAGTTCGACACCATCATCCGGCACCTCTCGGACGGCAACTACTTCAACGACAGCAAGTCGTAAGCGGTTGCCTTTCTTTTTATTTTATCGCATTTTCTAGCTTTTTCCGAGCTCCAAATGCCACCACTATCAAGTAGCGAAATATTTAAATACCCCCGCCGCCTATAGTTAGCTTTGTGTGGGGTTATGGCAAGCATTCGAAAGTTCCTTGACGCCGTCAAGGAATTGGATTTGGCGCCCGTGCTGGACGGAAAAAGCTTTGGCGTGCTGGATAGAGTAGGCTCTATTCCGAACTACAAAGCCGGAAAAAGCATCCTTGACAAGTTCTACTGTGCGCTCGGCATCCCGATAGCTGAAGTTTCAAAAGACGAGCTTGAAAAGTACGGCGATGTCGCTGGGGTCAACATAGGCGGCCGTGCGATGGTGGCGGATTACCTGGCTCCGGAAGACCGCGCAGCCGTCGCTGCGCACGAAGCAGGCCACAGGCTCTCGATGGACCAGCGCGTAGCGCAGCTTTATGCGATAAAGGCGCTTGACGAAGCCCGCAAAGCGGCCTCGAACGAGGCGGAGCGTGAGTTTTTCGAGAAAGCCCTGCAAAGCGCCCTGCGCTCGGCGCAATATTTCGGAATAGATTTGAAGGCTTATAGAAAGTCTGCATAGGTGTGAATATGGCAAAGCAGTATTGGGTGGGCCCGTTGAGCTACTTGGGACAGTTCCTTTGCGAAGACGATCCTATTTTCCCGTCTCCCAACGAGCCCATAATAAAGGGCTCGCCGCTGGGAGATGCGCCAAATAAAGTAAAGGCTGGCAGGATTCCGTTCCCGGTCGACATCTGCGGCTGGATTGTGGACGCTTTGTACAACCTTTTCAACCCCAAGAAGCCTGCGCCGCCGAAGCCGAAGGTCCCCGAAAGCAAGGCAGGCGGCAACGGCCAAGCCGCGTTTCCGGTGTATGCGCTATGGCTCGATGACCGCCAGCTCGCAGAGCTTGCAGCTTACGCAGAGCGCGGACTGCGCGCAAGCGGATACAGAACAGAATAGTTCTCCAAATCTTTTTATTCCGCCCAGTGCGGTTAATAGTATGGTCAACGGGCTCGACGTCGGTTCGCTCCTTTTCCGCGAGATACTGCGCATGTACGAGTATCCCGGCGCGCCGTTCACGGGCGAGCTCGTGCGCGACCTGGTGCTGTTTTTCTTCGTGCCCACAGTCTTCATAATCATGGTGATATTTTTTGCCACGTCCATCGTCATGGGCCCTGCATGGCGCGGCATGCGCCTGCTGTTCGGCATAGCCGCATACCTGTTCATAATAGTTTCCGGCTATTACCCGATTTTCGCCTACATCGCAGGCCCGTATTTCTTCTTCCTCATCATAGTGCTCGGGCTGCTCTTCTTTTTGCTGCGCCACTTCCGACGACCGACGTTGCGCGAGGGCGGCGGTGGCGGCGCGGCTCCGGCACCCGGGGCGCCAGTGGGGATGCCTGCAGAAGCGCTGCGCGCGACACAAGCCTCCTGGTTTGAGCTGAAGCGCCGATTGAAAGAAGTCGAAGATGATTTAGCGCGAGCAAAAGAACGCCTTGCCCAAGCTCATGCTGCAAAAACAGATCCTGAAGCGGCTTTTTGGGCGCAAGAAGTCGCGCGTCTGGAGCGCGAAAAGCGCGAGCTCGAGAAGCATATGCGCATCCTTCCGAGGCTGTAGCCCATGCCAGACTTGATGACCGCCGGCCTTATCCCGTTCGCAAGCACGTTCTTGTTCCTGTTCGCGATAGCGTTCGCGATGCTCGCGTATTCCGATGTGCTGAAGTCTCGCGCCGCGTCAGCGGTGCTGGCTGCGGTCATAGCTTTCTTCGCAGCGACCTATGCTCCGCTGGTGGCATTTATGGCGATTGTGCTGCCGCTGGCAGCCGCAGGCATGGCGGTGCTCTTCTTCATTGTGTTCATCCGAGAGGTTCTGTTCGGGGAGAAGAAGGGCAGGAAGGCTGAGCCTGTGCCCGCCGCCATCGGGCTTGCGCTATGCCTCGTTGTGCTGGGCGCCGTCTGGCCTCAGATTATGCAATCGTTCGGCTTTGTCGGCGTAGCAGCCGAGAACATCGTGTACATCATCGGAATAATCGCGATAATAATCATTTTCTGGGCCGCATACAAAGTCTGGGGTGGAAGCGGCGGTGGAGCCGCACCGGCTCCAGCAGGCGGCGGGTAGAAATCTAGCATTCTGTAGGCGCGCTTAGTGCGGTGCGGCAGCCCTACTTTCCCGCGATGAACACGACTGCCACAGCCATCACAATCAGCACGAGCACTATCGCAATAGTCGTTTGGTTTACGACAGCGCTCAGCGCGCCGGCCGCGATTGCGAACACGATTACCGCAATGCCGATGAGCACAGCAAGAACCGCCTTGTTCTTCGCCAGCTGGTCAAGCCCCATGCCGGTCATGCCCATGAAAAGCACGAGCACCAGCAGGCCTGCCAGCACAGCCGCCCCAAGGCCGAATACATTCACAAAGAAGCTCGCCAGCCATGGCCCGCCGAAGCCGACAACGAAGAAACCAAGCACGATGGAAGCGACCGCGGCTATGCGCATGTCGTCCCCGAGTGCCTTTGTCTTCGCGAGAAGCCCAAACGCGACGACGAAAATGAAGACCCACGGCAGCAGGAATCCGAAGAATCCCAGCGCGTTAAGGTTATGCACAAGCACTTCAAATGGGTTCATAGAGCAGAATTCGCTCCGCCGGAATTTAAGCTTATTGCCGAGCAGGCATCTTTTACGGATGGATTTCGAATGTTCCGAGATCCTGCCTCTTTTCTCCGCCTTCCATCCAGCAAGCCACCCTCTTGTACGTGCCAGGGCCATAATTTGAAAACAGCACGGAATCCATAGCCCACGGGTTGTTTTCGTAAGGCTCTTTGTTAGGGCCTGCGCCTTCTGCGGTTATCGTGTCATTAGGGTCAGATTGGTTGCCTGGCCAAACAAGGAGGTCGGGCCCTGGCAAGACCTTGTAGACCTTCAGCAGCGCCTGCATGTCATACGAGTTCGATGCGTTCACGCCTTTGGTCAGGCATTGAATCGGTTCCCCTACCCCATAGCTGCCTTCGGTGTGCCCGAAAAAGTAAGTGCTCATGTCATTTCCAGGATAGCAGCAGACTTCTTGGCCTGGCTTGCTGGCATCGATGCCTGCAAGCCTTGCCGTCACGCAACCTGGCGCTTTCACCACAACGGCATAGCTCACCCCGTCCTCGAGCGCTAGCATAGCGGTTCCGTCGCCTTGAGTCACAGCATCGGGTGAAGCCTTCGGCACCAGCGTTTTTGGGTCGCCGGCATCCGTCATGATGTCATAGCTCTGGTCCGCGCGGTAAACAGACACCTCAGCCCCAGCTATTGGGTTGTCGTATTCGTCAAGAACGGACAATCGATAGTTTGTGGCAGGCGCCTGCGATGACGATCCGCCGCAGCCTGCCAGCAAAAGCGACAATCCGGCTCCGCTCGCCGCAAGGCCCATGCCGCGCAGCACTCGCATGGTCGCAGAATAAATGTCTTCAGCAAATTTTCTACCGCTCATCATGCTCTAGCCGTGCTATCAGATTGGAGCAGAAAACCTTTTATTCGTTGTATATGGGCTTAGGCGCTCTTTCCGCCTCCTCCGCCTTCGCTTTTCTTCGGCTCCCTTACGATGGCCCAGACAGCGACGACGATTACGACCATCACCAGTATCAGCGCGATTATGTCAGGGCTCAGCAGCGGGAGGAAGCCGATGCCGCGCGCCGCGCCGACCGAGAGCAGCCACAGCATGACGCCGACAACGACGAGTATCACCAGCGTGCCTGTCTTTTTGATGTCCTTCGTCTCGAAGCCCACCATCGCCAGGAATATGACGATGACGAGTATGCCGGCGATGAGCATCGATGCCCCGCCAAAGATGCTTATGAAGAACGCCGCGAGAGCAGGCCCCGAATACCCGGTCACGAAGAATGCAAGCACGAGTGCGAGCGCTGTCGCGATTTTTTTCGTGTTATCTCCGAAAAGCTTCAGGTTTGCAAGGAGCCCGTAAACGACCGCAAACGTGAACAGCCACGGCAGCAGAAAGTCATAGAACCCCAGGTTCCTCAGCGCCAGAAGCACGCTTTCGATGTCCATTGCTGTCACTTCGTGATGCTCTAATTATTCGCGCAGCCCGTTTATATAGATTTTTCAAAGCGCGCTCGCCGTGTGCTGTGAAGGCACAAGCGCAACCTTTATTTACGGCCAATCTGTATTATATCAAGTCGTATAACACACGGAATCGTATGATAGCGACGCAGCGGTTCTGTGGCAAACGCGACAGTGGGTATAGCCGATGGCCCTGCCACTAGGAAATTCTGAAAGCGAGGACAATCCTCCTGATGCCAAAGTGCCCTCGAATGGGAGATCGAAGCCCAACGGCCGCGCAGGCGTAAGCCCGCGCCTCGAGACCGTCCTCATGGTCGAGGATTTCATCGCTGCCAACAGCGGCCGCTACACGCGCTTTCAGGTCTGGCAGCGCCTTCCGCGCAAGGTGATGTATCAGACCTATCGCGTCATTCTTTCCTACCTTGAGGCATCCGGAAAAATCGCGACCCGCCACGACAACAGGATATGGTGGACCGGCCCTGCCTCTGAGCACCGTGACGAAAAAAGGATGGTTGCAGCATGAGGTACAGCTACAAGCCTTCAAAGCGAAATGCGAAGCGAACGAGCGGGATGAAGCTCGGGCCCATCGCCGCTGCAGCGTTCGTTGCTCTCACAGTCGCGTTCATCGCATTAATCAGCCCGACAAGCTACACGACCGTCAAGATTTCGGAGTTCACCGAAGAGCTAAGGCTGACGATTTCCTCGGATTACGAGCATGGCTGGTCGCCGCAAGCCGAAGGCGAGCTCCGCAGCATTGCTATGAGCGGTCGCGCAACGCTCGATGCAGGCGGCTATGCGCGCATATACATAACGAACGGAGCTGCGACTTATCTCGTATACGAAGCCAAGCGCAGCATACTTTCTGCTACGGGTGACTTCCTTAGCGCGCTCGGCCGCGCTGTGGACGAATTCCAGGAAGAGATGGCCAAGCCGCACGTCAGTCTGCAGCAAGTAGAGCCGAGCGAGCCCGAACCTGAGCAGCCGGCCGCAGAGGAAGAACCGCCAGCAGAGCAAGAGCCTGAGCAGTCCCCCGAGCTGCCATATGAGCCTGAACCGACCCCTGAGCCGCCGACCGAGCCACCCGCGCAGGGAGAGCCGCTGCAAACCATAGCATTCGATGAAGCCTGCAAGGAAACATGCTCGATGTCAGGATTCAGCGGCCCGTACACCCTTGTTTTCGAAGTCGCAAACGCGACGCTCGAGCTCGAAAGCATCTCATACTCGATTGCAATCGCTTTGCCTGAAGCGCCGGAAGCCACGCCGACCCCCTCGCCGACGCCCGAAGCGACGCCTGAGCCTACGCCCGAAGCAACCGTCGAGCCCACGCCTGAAGAAACACCCACCCCGACACCCGAAATAACGCCTGCACCGACCCCCTCGCCGACGCCCGAGTCCGCGCTGGCAGGAATGGCGTTTGCGAAAGGTCAGAGCATGTTCGTAGAAGGGAAAGATATCGGAAAGAAGGTGGCTGACGACCCCGCCTTCGAGGTTTACTTCACGCTCATAAGCTTGTCCGACAGCGAGCTCATGCTGCGCTTCTACCACAACGCAACCGATGCGCAGCGCGTGTGGGTAGAGAAGATAGACGACGTGGAGTATTCGCTGTCGCACAAGCGAGCCGACCCGCTCGAAGAAGTCTCACTGAACGTGACGCTCGTCAACGGCAGCGTCCCTCGCTTCCGCCTGCATGTCGGCCGTGAATCGGAAATATTCGAGTTCGGCACGCTCGGATTCGGAATACTGTCGACGAACCTCACCAGTTGTGGGACCCTCAACGTGGCTGGCGAGACATACCTCTTAACAGCCGACATCATAGAGCATGTAGGCACTTGCATGATTATCTCCGCCAACAACATTACGCTTGACTGCCAGGGCCACACGATAGATGGTGACGACAGCGGCACTGATTACGGCGTTTCAAACACTGTCGCAGTCATCGGCACGACAATTAAGAATTGCAGAATAAGAGACTTCTATAGGGGCGTGCTCATAGGGCCAAGCTCTTCATATTCAAATTACACTGCGATTTTAAACAACACGTTTGAAAGCAACACGAATGCGGACATTTATCTGGCAAGAGCCTATTTCTCGAGATTTGAAAACAACGCATTCTTGGGCAGTTCCGCAGGTCTTCAAATCGGCACACTCGCCGACTTTAGCGATGTCATCAACAACACGTTCGAAGGCATCAACAATATCGCGATTTCGATCGGTTCTTCTAGCGCCAGACTGATAAACAACACAGTCACCAACAGCGGCACTGGGGTGAACATTGTCGCTTCAAACGTTACACTGATCAATAACACGTTTGACAACAATCGGAATGGTATATCAATAGGCAACGTTGCAAACATAACAATCACGAGCGACAACAAGGCAAGAGAGAACAGCGAATATGATTTGGCCGTCAGCATCACTAATCCGGCGTACTGCAGCCAGAATAATATAACCAACCTCACAGGCTCCGGCGGCAGGCCTATACTCTTTTACAGCAGCGCAGTGTCCCTCCAGAATGTAGTCGCTTCAGAGATTATCCTCTGTAACGCTGACGGTTCATCGCTGCGCAACGTGACCATAGCAGGCTCGTCCAGCCTCAAGAACAACGCGCTGCGGCTTGTCGGGGTGGACAACGCTAACATAACAGGGCTGAATTCATCTGACAATTATTATGGCTTATACGCCTCGAACTGCAACAATCTTACCATCGCCAATAGCACGCTAAATTCGAACAGCGAAGACGGCCTTTCTTCGTATTCGAACAGGACGATTGCTGTAAACGTAACCGCCAATTTCAACGGCAAGAACGGCATATTAAGCGGCAACGAAAGAAACAGCACCTACATCAACGTAACCGCTCAGAACAATGCGGAATGGGATTTCGAGGTCTCTGGCTCATTCGGAAACGTGACGTTCATCAACGCCACATCGCTGCAGAATCGCCTTTCCTTCACACCGACATATACGGCGTACATAAAAGGCGTGGACTCGTCCAAAATACCGCTTGGCTTTCCTGGCGCTTATAAGGCAATTGGCTATGCCGTAAACATAAGCGATGCCACAGGCTCGCTCAGCATAAACTTCTCGTACACCAGTAGCGACGTGCAGTCAGCGAATGTCAACGAATCCACGCTCCGCGTGTGGAAGTACAATGCCAGCGGTTGGATGAATGAAACGTTCTGGAGCGAGAATGGCGTCAATACCGCTGCGAAAGTGGTCTATGCCAACATCACAAGCCTGACTTCTAGCCTGCTTGCCCCTGCAGGAGCGTCTGCGAACCCGATTTTCGGATGCGCAAATCTGAGCGTCGCGGGAGCATCCTACGACCTAGCATCGGACATAATCAACGCCTCCGGCACCTGCATGAACATCTCTGCGCACAACGTCACGCTGGACTGCAACGGCCACATGATAGACGGCATAGGCAGCGGCTACGGCATCAACAACACGGGCGGCTACGACAACGTGACGATAAAGAACTGCGTGATTACGGACTTCTACTATGGCGCATACTTCGAAAACGACGCACGCTTCGGAAAGGTGCTGAATAGCGCTTTGGAAAGCAACACTTACGGCATCTATGCGTCAAATGCTGTAAACGCCACAATCGCCGGCAACCGGGTGGCCAACAATAGCCAATATGGCGCCATCTTAAGTTCGGTATCCAACAGCATCGTTTCTAACAACACATTTGGCAGCAACGGCGTTGGGCTTGTCCTGAGTGGGTGTTCCAACATCACTGTCAATGGCAGCGCAGCTAGCGGCAATCTATATGGCTTCTATATCTACAACGCATTGAACGTTTCGGTCATCAATAGCACAGCCTCCGAAAACAGCAGATACGACCTTCAATTTTACGCCGAAACGCCGGATTACTGCAAAGTTAATATTGCCAACCTCACAGGCTCAGGCGGTAGGCCCATCCTATATTACAACGCTTCGGCGTCCATCCAGAACCTTGTTGTTTCGGAGCTCATTCTGTGCAACGCAAGCGGCTCTTCCATCAAAAATGTTACGATAGACGGCTCGCCAATGCTCAAAAACAACGGGCTTGTCATGCTTCACACGAACCGGTCCAACATCAGCGCCGTGAATTCGACAGGAAACCAGCATGGCATTCATTTTCTGTACAGCTTCAGCAACACGGTGGTGAACAGCACATTTTCCGGCGGCCTCCATGGCATCACATTGCAATTATCGAGCAACATGACGGTGGTCAACACCACGGCTTCGGAGAATGAGAATTTCGACCTTGGCATATCGCCACAGTCGCCTGAGGACTGCAACAACAACATAACCAACCTCACAGGCTCCGGCGGCAGGCCGATACTTTTCTATAAGAGCAACGTCACCGTCCAGAACCAGGTTGTTTCCCAGCTTATCCTGTGCAACGCGAGCAGGTCTTCCATCAGGAACGTCACGATAGACGGCTCATCGACGTTCCAGAACAATGGCCTTTTGATTTACCTTACAAACCACACGTACATCGCATCGGTGAACTCGACAGGCAACCAATACGGCATTTATATCTGGGGAGGGTCAAACAGCACGATTATAAACGCGACAACTGACTACGGCGTGGTGGGCATCACCGTCCAGAGCAGCAATGTCACGCTTATCAATGTCAGCGCCAGGTATAACGTCGGTAATGGCATAGAATTTGCCTACGCTCCGAACATCCGCATCATAAACAGCACAGCCAATTTTAATAGGCATGGGATTTACATTTCCGGGGATAGCCACAACATAACGATTTTCAACAGCTCGGCAGGCAGCAACAGCAATTACGGGGTATACATATATTCGGATAACGTCACGATCAACCGCAGCAGTTTCAATTCAAACGGCGAGATTGGCATCGCGTTGTACTCGAGCAATGTCACCCTGATAAACGTGACTGCCCAGAACAACACGCAATGGGACATCTGGCACTACGGCAGCAACGTCACCGCCGTCAACTTCACCTCTTGGCAGAAC
>JAWCMQ010000002.1:191293-201179 GCA_039091255.1 Candidatus Aenigmatarchaeota archaeon | reverse complement strand
ATTCCTTCGCGGCTGGAAATGTCTTTACGTTCCAAACGCAGTAGCGTACCATGTCGGAAGCGGGACTGTGAGGAGAGCGATACCAGAAACTGAATACTACAAAATAAGAAACAGAATATTCGTGTTTGTCAAAAACGTTCCTCAAAAATTTTTGCTGAAAGGTCTTATGTATTCGCTATCATTCGACATGTTTTCTCTTGCGTATTATCTTTCTAAAGGAAGTCTTCTAACTTGGTTGAGGGCCAGATTTGATTCGATATTGTACATTAAACGTTATCTTAGAAAAAGGGCTATAATTCAGAAACGCTCAAAAAATACGGATATTGATCGCCTAATGGTGCTTGCCGGAGGCTTGGGCGAGGTTCGGCACTGGAAGCCGAAGCTATACAGGGGTAGCCAAAGCCGCGAAGCGACTTCGAAGCACCTGGAATAGTTTTGTAGTTTGTTGTGTGAAGAAAAGAAAGCGGTGACATTTTTGATTCCTGCGAATGAAAAAGCTTCAACAAGCATAAAGACAGATATTTTAGAGATTGTTAAAACAGAGGGGTATTTTGCGCTTATTACACACATTACCAATTACATTTGGAGGCAAATCCTTTTCGTCGTTTTTACTCCGTATATTATGAGACGAATTAGAAATTTCCGTCATCTCAATTTGGGCCAGCTTATCGATTTTTCATCGACAGTGTTCTTCGGGTTGCTAAAGTCTCTGCAAATCCGATATGAGATTTTGAAACTTTTGCAGATTTTGGACAGCGTTAAGCCGAAATACATAGTTGAAATAGGCACGGCTTATGGCGGAAGCCTGTTTTTGTTTTGTCGTGTATCATCTCCAGACGCCATTGTGGTAAGCGTCGATTTGCCGGGTGGTAGGTTTGGCGGAGGGTATTCTGGGCTGAGGACGCTTATTTATAAGTCGTTTGCTTTAAGGAATCAGCAGCTTTATCTGTTAAGAGCCAATTCGCATCACGAAGGAACGCTTGAAAGGGTTAAATCCCTATTAGGCGGGAACAAGGTCGACTTTCTTTTCATCGATGGTGATCACACGTACGAGGGGGTCAAGAAAGATTTCGCGATGTACAAGTCTCTTGTCAGAAAAGGCGGAATAATAGCATTCCATGATATAGCCGTCCACTTGCCAGAAAGCGGGTGTGAAGTCAGCAGATTCTGGAACGAAATAAAATCAAAATATATGTACGAAGAGATAATCGAAAGTAGAAATCAAAGAGGTTTTGGTATTGGAGTGATTTTCAAGTGAAACAGCGCGCACCTTATATGATTTTTGGTTTTGGAATAGGTACGATAAACTTCCCGCCACGTTTCCTGTATTCACTTTGTTGTTCAATTATCTCATTCGCAAAATTCCAAGCCAATATTAGAACGTAATCTGGACGATCTTCCAGTATGCGTTCTGGTGGCAAGACCTTTATCCTGCTTCCAGGCGTATACAATCCTTGTTTATGCGGGCTTTTGTCTACTATATAATCCAAAACGTCAGAGCGTATGCCAATGAAGTTTAACAGCGTGTTACCTTTTGCGGCGGCGCCGTAGCCGACTAATGTTTTTCCAGCTTGCTTTAGTTCCCGAAGAAGGTTTAGCAATTCAATTCGCAAGTTAAAGACATTCTGTGCAAACTTTCTATATGTCTCTATTGAGTTTAGGCCCATCGTTTCCTCAAGTTTGGCAAGCTGATGAACACGCTCGGATACTTTTTGATTGCATACGATTTTTCTTATGTATAATCTGATTGAGCCGCCATGTATTTCCGTTCGTTTTGCATCCGTTAAGACGAATCCGTGCCTTTTGAACAATACCATCAGCGGTCGGATTGCAATATAGGAGAGATGTTCGTGATAGATTGTATCGAATTCTGTTTTGTCAAGCAAATCGACGAGATATGGCGATTCGAAAATTGCTACACCATCGTCTTTCAAAAGAGTGTTAAGCCCCCGCATCAAGTCATCCCAATCATCTATATGCGCAAGAACGTTCATGCCGACTATAACATCAGCCTTTCCTCTTGTTTTAACCACTTCTTGTGCGGTTTCCTCGTTGAAGAAAACAGGGAGAGTATCTATCCCGGATGCGATTGCGATCTTGGCTATGTTTTTTGCAGGTTCTATTCCGAGTGTCTGAATACCGCTATACTTTTCGAATTGTTTTAGCAGCACACCATCGTTACTGGCTATTTCAACAACGAATCCCTTGCCACCCAAGATCTCTTCGCTTATTTCTTTTGCCAATTTGCCGCAATGAATTCTGAAGTCCGTCGAGGTGGAAGAAAAGTAGATGTATTCGCTAAACAATTCTTGTGGCGGAACAACATATCCCAGCTGTACCAGATTACAATCCTTACAGAATCGAACATCCAGAGGAAAATACGTCTCCGGCGAATTCAGGTCGTCTTCTTGGATAAACTTATTTGCTAATGGTGTCGGACCCAAATTTAAAAATGTTTCTAGATTCGAGCCTCCACATGCTCTACATTTAAGAATTGGCATAATTACCAATTTCACACCTACCTTGTCAAAACATAAAAAGGTTGTAAAGATGCGAGTATTGGTTACAGGGGGCAGCGGCGCAATAGGTTCAAAATTTATTCAGAAGTTTCTGTCTTCAGGCCATCAAGTTTTCTTCACATACCACTCTCACATTTGTCATATAAAAGGTGCAATTGGATATATGCAGGATGTGTGCGATGGACGGCTAATGGCAAGGCTAATTGAAAACGTGCGCCCGGATTGGATAATTCATACAGCCGCATTAACGGATATGGATATTTGTGAGAGGAACAATGGGCTGGCCGATAAAATTAATGCCGAAGGAACTGCGAACATTGTGACTGCCGCTAGACAAACCGGATCGAAGGTCGCTTACATTTCCACGGTTGCGGTGTTTGGCGGTGACGAAAGGGTCGTCGTTTCTGACGAAAGCGTGCCCAATCCAGTTAACTATTATGGTCTGACCAAACTGAAGGGCGAAAAAATTGTATCTGATTCTGGATTATCTTTTCTCATTCTTCGAACCGATCAACCATATTGTTGGCTTGAGAGTTGGCAAAGGAAAAACACTGTCGTGCGAGTACTCGAAAAGCTGGCTTCAGGAGAGCCGGTAAAGGAAGTTGTCGATTGGTTCAATCAACCAACGTTTGCCGATAATTTTGTTGATATTGCAATTTCTCTGATTGAACGCAACCGTGACGGTGTGTACAACATAGCTGGCCCGGATTTTATCAGCAGGTATCAATTCGCATGTAAAATAGCAGAAATCTTTGACAAGGATGTTGATATGATAGAACCAATAAAATCTTCCGAACTTAACTTGCCGGCAAAAAGGTCTCATGTAAAGCTTGATAGTTCAAAGGTCCAAAAGGAGACTGGCAAGAAAGTGGTTGGCGTGGATGAAGGATTGAAAACAATGAAAATGTCTCAACTCCATTAGCGATGCCTTAAGCTCCAATCGTATGGTATGTCGTTTTTGAACGGATCCATTCTTACGATTTCGTTTGGATCGTGTGGTATCGTGGCGCAGTTTGCAACAATCGCAGGCTTTATGCCAATTCCCTTGAAGCCGTTCCATACTAATGGAGGTATTCTGACAAGGCAATAATTGTCTTCTCCGATGAATAGCTCCATTATCTCGCCTTTTGTTTTCGAATTCTCTCTGTTGTCGTACAATACAAGCTTAATGTTTCCGCTAACAACGGCATAGTTTAGCGTCATTTTTCTATGAAGATGCCATCCTTTGACTACACCGGGGTACACAACCGAGAAGTATATTTCACCGAACTTCTCAAAGTGCGGGTCGTCGCAGCGAAGCATGTGCATTACTTTGCCTCGCTCGTCTGGAATTTGCTTAAGCGGTATAATTTGCACCCCTTCTATCATTCTCATACCCCAAATTCTTTGTTAACAGCAACCATAACGTCTCTCCACCATGGGTTGCTTTTGTACCAGCTTATGGTTTCTTTGAGTCCGGCATCAAGGTCTACTTTCGGAGACCATCCAAGCAGCTTGGCCGCCTTAACATATGATAGGTATTGTTGATTTATTTCGCCAGGCGTATCACGACCGAGTATCTTTGGCTCGATGTTACAGTTTCCAGATAGATTTACTATTTTTTCGGCGAGTTCTAGAACCGATGTTGGTTTTTTTGTGCCAAAATTAAAAACTTCCCCATTTGAAACACTCTGCTTTTCTGCAGCACATATGAGCGCCCTGATTATGTCGGATATGTACATATAATCGCGTATATGCCTGCCGTTGCCTCTGATTACTGGCGGTTTTCCATCCAGTACAGATGTAACGAAGTCTGGAACGGCCCTCAGAATATTCGCATCTCTGCCACCATACGCATTAGACCATCGCAGAATAGACGACCGGATTCCGTAAGCTTTGTGATATGCATATACAGCACGATCGGCAGCCACTTTGCTTGCGTCGTAGGGAGATTTAGCCGACAATGAATGCTTTTCATCTATAGGCAAATATTCTGGTTCGCCATACACTTTATCCGTGCTGACGTAAACCAAAAACGGATTGTTTTGAGATTTTCTTACGGCCTCTAAAACGTTTAGCGTTCCACCCAGGTTGACGCTGAATGTCTTAAGGGGATTTTTGATAGAATATAAAACTTGCGTTATTGCTGCAAGATGAAATATGACATCCTTATCTTTTGCCGCGGTTTTTATGGCAGCACAATCTTCCACACCTCCTTTAACGAACTGTATATCGTCGCTTAGATGTTTTACTGCATGATTGCCGAATGAATCGTCGTTCAGAAGCACCGTTATTTTTGCACCGAGTTTTACTAGCTCTTCGGTTAGCCAAGAGCCTATAAAGCCTGTCGCGCCCGTGACAAGAACGGATTTAGAATCCCAGAATGTCACTTAGCCCCCTCCTTCCAAACTTTCCATGGAGCACCTTTTGCCCAAAGCTCGTTGAGAAGCGTCAATTCCCTGAATGTGTCCATGCATTGCCAAAATCCGTCATGCCTGTAAACCATCAGCTGTCCGTCTCGCGCAAGGTTTTCTAGCGGTTCGCGTTCAAATATGGAGGTGGTCGAATTGGGAATGTAATCGAAAATTTTTCTGTTGAAGACAAAAAACCCACCATTGATGTAGCTTTGAGAGGTTTGCGGTTTTTCTGCGAAACTGACGACTTTGTCAGCATCTATTGTAAGCTCACCGAATCGCGCAGATGGGCGAACTCCCGTCACCGTACCTATTTTGCCGTGCTGATGGTGAAATTGCGCAAGCTTTGCGATATCTATGTTTGCAAGCCCATCGCCGTAAGTCAGCATAAACTCATTTCCGCGAATATATTTTTCTATCCGCTTTACTCTTCCGCCTGTCTGAGTTTCTTGTCCCGTATCCGCAATTGTAATAATCCAATTATCGCCAGAGTCGCCATGAATTGCAATATTGTGAGAACTTCCGAGACGTATGGTGCAATCGTTAGACATCGCCTCATAATTTAGAAAGTAGTTCTTGATAACTTCCTTTTTGTATCCGGTGCACAGAATGAATTCGTTAAAGCCGAAATGCGAGTAAATTTTCATTATGTGCCAGAGTATCGGTTTTCCACCGATTTCTACCATCGGCTTGGGTCGAAACTCTGTCTCCTCACGAAGACGGGTCCCCAGGCCGCCGCATAGTATGACAACCTGCATATTTTATTAGAAGACTCAGAAAAGCTTATTAGCTAATTTCAAACCCAAGTTCGGCATCTTGAGCCATAAAGTCGGCACTTAAAACTTTCTCGTGATAAGTTAGTAACATGATCGAAGGCGTTCAGCAGATACCTCTCGTTGCAAATGTCGATGACCGCGGCTATCTCGTGGAGATTCTGAGAGCATCTGAGCCGAAAAATAGTGCATGGAGCCTTTGCCACAAATTTGGGCAGGTTTACCTTGTAGGGAATTTTGGCAGAGGTACGATACGGGCTTTTCACAAGCATGAGAAGCTTTGGGACTGGTTTTTCATAAGCCACGGGACAGCGAAATTTGTACTTGTTGACGACAGGCCGAATAGCCCGACATACAAGCAGGTTTCAACATTTGTGTTGAGCCACAAAAACCCAACTTTGCTTGTTGTGCCGCCTGGCGTTTTTCACGGTTGGATGTCTTTGGAGGACGACACCCAGCTAATAAGCATAGCGAGCGAAGTTTACAACCGCGAGAAGCCGGACGAAGTCAGAATCCCGCCAGATTCGTTTGGAGATGTCTGGTCAGTGAAGGGTCGATGATAATGGTTCTTTTGGTCACAGGCGGAGCCGGCTACATAGGCTCGCTTCTTATACGTGAATTGCCTCTGCAAAAAGAGTTCGCTGGCCAAACAATACGCATATTTGACAACATGTCCCGCGAAACCTACAGCACGCTTATGAATCTTCCAAAGACGGCTCGGTACGAATTTGTTGCAGGCGATATTAGAAATGCGTCGGATATAGCAAGGGCAATGAAGGATGTCGACACCGTTTTCCACCTTGCTGCCATAACGAACGCTCCGATATCGTTTGAGCGCGAAAAGAGCACGATGGACATCAATTTTAGCGGGACAAAAAATCTGGCTGCAGAGTCTGTCAAGCAGAATGTCGAGAGGTTTATTTTTACATCGACTGCGAGCGTTTTCGGACCTACGGAAGGACTCGTGAATGAAGATAGCCCATGCAACCCTGAAAGTCCATATGGCATGTCGAAGTTAATGGCAGAAAAGGCCTTGCTTGATGCACACAAAGAAGGTGGACTCGAACCAATTATTCTACGTCTCGCAACAAACTTTGGTTATGCCCCAGGGTTTCGAATGGACGGAATAGTGATAAACCGCTTGGTCTGGCTTGCTTGCACTAGAAATCCGATAACAGTGTACGGCACTGGTCAGCAGAAAAGACCGTTTCTCCACATCAAAGACACTGTTAGGGTACTCTGCTTTGCTGCAGCGCACCCAGGGATGGTTGGCCAAATATTCAATGTCGTTGGGCAAAACGCTTCTGTCAATGAGATTGTGAACATCATAAGAGAGTTCTTGCCGCAATCCGATGTTGTGAACATAACCGGTACCAGGCATCTAGAGAGCCTTTCCTATGAAATGGACGGCTCGAAGCTTGCTCGCTTCGGCTTTACTCCAAAGCACACGGTGCGCGACGGTGTCAAAGAGTTGGTTGAATTTTTCAGAGGCAAGGTATGCGAATAGCGATTATAGGATCAAACGGCCAGATTGGAAACGCTCTGGTTGCGGAGTTCCAAAAGGCGCACGAAGTATTTCCATTGTCGCATGAAGAAATGGACGTGTGCAATTTTAGCCATACTAGAAGAGTTCTCACTGACGCGAAGCCGAATTTTGTAATTAACACCGCGGCGTTTCATAAAACCGACGAATGCGAAGATAATCCAGATAAAAGCTTTCTCGTCAACGCATCGGCTGTTCGGAATCTTGCCTTGGTATGTAAGGACATCGGCGCAACGCTGGTTCATTTCAGCACAGACTATGTTTTCGATGGGCGCCTTGGGAGACCGTACACCGAAAGCGATGCACCAAATCCGATTAACGTGTATGGCGTTTCGAAATTGTCGGGAGAGTTATTTGTCCGAAACATTACGGCCAGACATTTCATAATAAGACCGTCGGGGGTTTTCGGAAAAGCCAAGAAAGAAGGAAAGGAGAATTTTGTCCAAAAAATGATAAGGTTGGCATCAAGCGGTTCTGAGCTGCGCGTTGTTGACGACCAGTTTTTCTCTCCGACATATGCCAGAGACCTTGCGTCAAAACTGGCAGAACTTATTGCTACAGAAAAGTACGGAACTTACCATATCACAAACTCCGGTTCGTGCAGCTGGTTCGAATTCGCGCGAGAAATTTTGAAGATTGCTGGGCTGCGCAACGAGGTGAAGCCGGTCAAATCTTCTGAATTTGGCGCCAAAGCCGCAAGGCCCATGTTTTCGGTTCTTGAGAGTGAAAGCTTGCCGGCTGCTGGGCTGAGCAAAATGCGCCCGTGGAGGGAAGCTTTGAAAGATTACATCAAGGAGATAAGATCAGGATGAAGGCAATAATACTCGCTGCTGGGGCTGGAAAAAGGCTAAGGCCGCTGACGCACACGGGACCAAAGCACCTCATACAGATAGCAGGAAAGCCGATAATAGTTCATGCTATAGAAAAGTTGAAGGGGCTTGGGATAAGCGAGATAGGAATTGTCGTCGGATACATGTCAGAGAGCATCAAGGCATACCTTGGCGATGGATCGGCTTTTGGAATAAAGACAGTATACATACAACAAGACCAGCAGCTTGGCATCGCGCATGCCATTCAAACTGCAAGATGGTACGTTGGAGATGAGGATTTCCTCGTCTATCTGGGGGACAACATCATCAAGGACGATCTCAAATCGTTTGTGCGAGGATTTGAAAGGGAGAGGCCGGACGCGTCAATCCTATTGTCAAGGGTTGACAAACCAGAAAGGTTCGGCGTGGCAGTTGTGGACAATGGGCGCATTGTGAAGCTCGTTGAAAAGCCGAAGCAGTTTGTCAGCGACTTGGCGCTTGTCGGAATATATTTGTTTCGGCCCTTCATTTTCGACGCGATTCGGAACATAAAACCGTCGTGGCGAGGTGAACTCGAGATAACAGATGCAATTCAGAAACTTCTCGATGATGGCTATAGCGTGCAAGCAAAAGTTGTAGATGGATGGTGGGCTGACACAGGTACAGAAAAAGACCTTCTCGAGGCCAACACACTTCTTCTGGATGGCATAATGCCTGAGAACAAAGGAACAATCGAGGACGGAGCCAAGGTGTTCGGGAAGGTGGTCATCGAAAAGGGCGCGACGATACGTTCCGGCAGCGTTGTCAGAGGGCCAGTTACAATTGGAAAGGACACTGAAATCGGACCGGATGCTTCGGTAGGACCGTTTGTGTCTATAGGAGGCAATTGCAAAATATCGCACACAGAACTGCAGAACAGCATAATTTTCAATAATTGTGAGATCAATTCGGGAGGAAGGCTAGTCGACAGCATTGTAGGCGCAGGAAGCAAGATATTCGGATCTGCGCGCTTCGGAAAGTCGCTTATCGTAGGCGACAACTCAATACTCAATTTGTAAGTTTGAGTGCGCTGGAACGATTGGAACTTAGCTCAAACGGTCTGTTGTAGACATTTTGAGGGAAAGCGCCACGACATCCAGCAAAGCTTTCTTCGGTCTTCCCAATCTCTTAAGTTTTAGGCGACAAGCATTAGCTATGCAGCGAGCCCATTGCGCCATAGCTCGCGCTTTCGGACCTATTGCTATTCCGCGTCTCATTATGCTAACCCTGGCAACGCTGGCCGTGGCGCAAGTCGCCCTGGCCCAGCCAGTGATAAGCGAAGTATACCCAAGCACCCCAGAATGGGTTGAGATATGGAATGCAGGGAATGAGGTAGTGAACCTAGCATACTGGAACATCAGCGACAATAGTACAGAAAAGCCTGATACCATCACCTGCTACGCGGTTGACAATTGCTCTTTGGAGACGAATGCAACCTATTTCTTGCTTTTAGGGCGCAATACAAACATCAGCCAAATAACGAACGAATCTGTTGTGTACTTTTATGTGGACGACCAAAAAATCGGAAATGGCCTGACGGATGGCGGTGATGCGCTTTTGTTTTACAATTCTTCCTACTCTTCAAGCATGAACTACAATTCATCGGCCGTCGGGAAGTCTTGGGCTTTTTTCGATGGCAATTGGGGGCTTTGCTCTAACCCAACGCCCGGCGGGGCAAACGCATGCGGCACTGAAAATGCCCCACAAAAGAACGCGTCCTCGACGCTGCCCGTGTGCGACCTTGCAATTTCCATATCATCACCGAGCACAGTTAACCTTGCCTATGGCAATGCGCTTGAATACAAGATAG
>JAWCMQ010000002.1:183390-191194 GCA_039091255.1 Candidatus Aenigmatarchaeota archaeon | reverse complement strand
CGGTAAGTGACGTTGCGTGCGAAGGGACAGCCCACAATGTAACTGTTACCTACAGCATCGATGACCTATTTGGCGGCAACGTGAGGCCGCGGGTTACTTCTAGCCAATCTATGTCTTGTAGCGCCTGGGAAGCGAAGCGCTCGTGGTCAAGCTGGCCGGAGATAATCGGCAGCGAGGCTTACATCATAAAGGCAAACATAACCGAGCCGGGCTGCAACGACACGAATATTTTAAACAACTATGCTGAACGGATGATTGCCGTCATTGAAAATTCAACATCTCGAGATGCAGATTCTAATGTGAGCATTGTGGCCATCGCGCATAACGGTAATGGAAGCATGTGGGGCGAGAGTCTAGACGTCTGGCTGGAAATTTACAAAGGTGACACGCAGAAGTATGCTGTCAACGTCTATGTGAAGGGAAGCGGAAAAACATCTGCCAAAGTTAGCGAAGAGACAACGGTGCACGCGAACGCAAAGCATTTGCTGTACAAGCTGAGAGTGCCCGTTCGGCTCAAGCCCAACTGCGGTGGCGAATGGCCCGATGGAACTTACACCCTTGTGGCGGAAGGGCTTGACAGAGTCGTTACCAAGGACGTCAACATCTCAGGCATTTCTATGAACGCATGCCAAGCCATCTCCAGCGCCCAGGCTGAAAGCGTTTCCGGTACGAGCAAAGCAGGCTCAGCACAAGCCACAGTCGGCAGCGAAGAGCCAGATTTCTATTTCGTATTTGCTCCGGATGAGGTAGCTGTCGGCGAGGCTTTTGATGTGACTGTTGGCATCAAAAATCAGATGCACGAATCTGTAACGTACGCACTTTATTCTTATGTTTCTAAAGGGAGCCAACTAATTTCGGAAGGCCTTAGCGAGAACGGGGCTTGGAAGGGCGTCTGGGACGGAAACAGGCGAGACATAAAATTGACATATGGAGGTTCCAGTAACATCACACTTACAAACAGAATAAAATCAGATTCACAGCCTGGGATTTACACATTGCGCGTTCGGATAAAGGGCGTAGAAGATCTTACAAAAAGCATCAATGTCATTGAAGCCACATCGCCCAAGAGAAACGTGACAGGAAAGAGCACGCCGCAATCTGAAGAGCGCGGCGAGAGCCAGCCGAGAAATGCTACGACGCGAAGGACGATTACGAGAGAAGACCCGCTAGATGCGCTAAGGTCAGATGTCGGCAAAGCTTTTAGAGACTTTTCCAATAGCGCAAGCATAATTTCCGCTTATGTTGTTGAACGCATGCCAGAGACAGATCCATTTGCTGCCTATCGCCTAGCTGCCCGTCTATGGGAAGCCTTTATTTCTGGCATTACGCACATAATACGCTCATGACGAAGGCTGATAGCTGCGCCATCAAAAGCTATGTGTGTGGGTCATCGTGCCAAATCGTGGGTTTTAAGTGGAAGAGGCGCAATGGCAAGTGGCAGCCTTTCTTTCTTACAGCCAATGGCACGGATTGCGAAGAGCCTGGGCGCTTGGGGCTCTGGGAAGGCAGAATTGACATAAAGCTCGGAAAAAAATCATGCGCAGGATATTTCTCATCTGGCAGGCACTTTAAGTGCCCCGACTACGCAGACGTCGGATTGGCGTCGACATGCACCGCTTGCAAGCAGCGCGACGACTGGTTCGGGTGCATACAATGCAGTGGTGAGACAAGCCAGATAGCTGCCGCCGCCACGCCTGAAGTGGGCAGTTATGACACGAATAGCTTGGGCGACCGCAATCAAATGGCTGGCGATGGCAGAGCAGCGCCAGTTATCATGTGTAAAAACCCCAAGCAGCGCGACGGGTGTATGCGCAACAATTACTGGCTTTACCTCGCCGCGTTCGACGGGCAGTTGAAAGTCGGATGCTCATATGAGCGGCGCTTTTTCGAGCGCATGATAGAGCAGGGCGCAGATTTTGGATGCCGCTTTTGTATAGTGCAGGATGGCGGCTATGCGCGCTCGCTTGAGCAAAAGGTTGCTCGACTGCTCGGCCTGCCAGACAAGATTTCTGGCGACTTCAAGCAAGCAAAGCTTTTCGGGGAGCCGAATAAGTCGATTGAAAGCATTGGTTGCGCACTGACCAAGTTGGCGGATAGCAACCTACTCAAGATAAGGCCTGAGATATTCGATTTCCGAAGATTTTATCACCTCGAGAACGTGCACATCAGGCCACGGCCAGTTCAGCTTATGCCGGGCATGCGGCTTGCTGGAGAGGCGATCGCAGCCAAAGGGAATGTGGTTGTTATGCAAACAGCCGCAGGCACGATAAGCTTCGATGCGAGAAGGCTCGTAGGCTACAGCATTGAGATGCATCCGGCATGTTTTAAGAGCACGGCACCATAATTCTAGATACAGCGCCTCTTTGGGGGCGCGCAAATGCGCGGGTTTGGAGGCTGTTTGGTTTCGGAGGAATGCGGCATGCAGCCGATTAAAGGCGTGCACATGTGGCCTGGCATAGGCTTTGGGTCGAACATATACCTTATAGACGGTGAGGTTATTGTTGACACCGGCACCGGCGACTTTTTTCCACAAATAAAGAATGAAATGACAGCCATGGGCATCGATACATCAAAAATACGCACAATTATTAACACACATCACCATTTCGACCATACCGGCGGCGACAAGAAGTTCCGAGATTGGCTCAAGGCTAACATAGCAATACACGCTGCCGACCGTGCAGCATTAGAGCACGGCGAGACGCTGGCAGAGCTTTTCGAGGCTAAGGCAAAGTTCGTAACAGCAGACATATCCCTTGAGGACAAGGACGTCATACGCACAAAAAAGTTCAGTCTTGAGATAGTTCACACACCAGGTCATACCCCAGGCAGCATATGCCTCTACGAGCGCAAGAGGCACTTCCTTATAAGCGGCGACACGCTTTTCGCGGATGGTTGCGGACGCACTGACCTTCCTGGTGGCAGTGCGGAGGAGATGCGACACTCGCTGCAGCGTCTGGCAAAGCTGGATGTGGAATACCTTTTCCCAGGGCACGGGATGCCGAAGATAGGAGGCGTGAGCTTTCTCATCAAGCAAGTGATGGCAGGCTCTTTGAAGGCAAAGAAGGTTGAGATGTAGGCGCTAGCGCAGGCTTACGCATCAAATTTTTATACTGTAACTGGCAACACTTTCAGCAGGTGGCTGTTATGGCGGAGAAAAAGAAGAAGCGCATAAGATGGTTTTGGGAGAAAGAGCCCGATGAGGACTTCGAACAGCATATGCACAGGCTTTGGCACGAGATGTGGGAGCCATTTGGGTTCGGCATGCGGATAGGCTTCCCAAGGATTGCACGAGCGTTTGAAGAGATCCCGGTCAACATAAGCGAGACGGATAAGGAACTTATAGTTCGGGCAGAGCTTCCTGGCTTTAAAAAAGACGAGATAAAACTGACCGTGACAGAGGACACGTTCGAGCTCAGCGCAGAGAAGAAGCGTGAGGAGGTCGAGCGCGGAGAGACGTTCTACCGCAAGGAGGCTGAACGCAAATCGGTGCACCGAGCGTTTACGCTTCCCGTCGCTGTCGATGCAGATCGTGTGAGCGCGAAGCTGGAAGAAGGCGTGCTGACTGTCATTATGCCAAAGCTCGAGGTCGAGAGGAAAAAGAAGAAGGTTGTTGAAATAGACTAGCCCTATCCCCTATTTTTCATTTTACAATTTATAACTCCAGCTTTTCCTTTCTCTCCTTCTATTTCAAATTTCACAGGCAGGAACTTTTCTATAACCCAGATGTTCGTAAGGCAGTGGTTTGTTATTTCTGCAACGCTTATTTTTGACGGTCCGCGCTCTGCCGCGATGGCGAGGAATGGCAGCAACTGGTCGGCTGCCCAGCGATCAACACACGCTCCGCTGCTTATCTGCCTCAATAGAAGTTCCGCCGCTTCTCGTCCAACTTGCTCGGCTGGTTTGCCACGCGCACCGATTGAGCTGGCTCCAAGTCGACAGTTCGCAAAACCAGCGAAGAGATGCATCGAACAGCCGGGAGAGAGCGTTGGGACGTAGTGCAGTTCTTCTTCAACTTTCAAATGCGTTGCTCCCGAAAGGGCCGCTTTGCATCCCGCAAGCTGACGCTCGGCTACGTTCGTACGCCTCAGCCGTTCTGAAGCAACTGATATTGCGCGAATAGCCAGTGGGTTGCCTCGCTCTAGCGCTACAAGCGGAGAGGGCCGCGCGGCCGAAATGGCTACACGGGCACGACCGCCACCGGCAGGGTAGAAGCCATACTTTAATATTTCTAATTTTATCTCGATGCCGATTTTGCGCAACCAATAGCAAAGGATTTCGCTGAAATACGCCATCGAGGGGGACCACGCGACATCGGTTCCGCCTTTGACATCGAATGCGATATCGCCAGGGGCAGCTGTAGCAGGGACGAGCAATGATTGAAGAACAAGCGACACTGCGCCGGCGGTTCCCGTGTCGAAAGAAAACTCACCGGACTTTATTTTCCCAGGCACGAACGTGAGCTCTTTGGACCAGAGCGACGCGCCTTCCACTCTGGCATTGCAAATCTGTGCAACCGCTTGTACGCTAGTCAAATGCTGCGCCATCAGACCGGGCTTTGGACGACCCGCACGTATGTTGAAAATATGGCACCGCTTGCCAGTTAGAGCGCTGAGACCAACGGCAGTACGAACTATCTGGCCTCCTGCTTCGAGACACGAGCCATCGATTTCGATTATGTCGGGCATGCAAAATCAACATTTGCATCTTTCTTTTATTAGATTTCAACGACTTTTCCGTTAGCTGGAGCAACAGCTGGTATCCCGAAATCTTCCGATATCTCTTCTGCGAACCTTTCGCATGACTTGGGCTCTCCATGTACGCAGACAACGAGTGACGGTTTTAATTTTCTGACCATTTCGAACAGCTCTCTCCGGCCTGCGTGAGCGCTCAGATCGAAGTGGCGAATGTCACAGGCAACCTTTATCTCCTCTTCAGCAGTGCGCAGTATGCCTGTCTCGAGCAGCCCGCGAGCAGGGCTGTCTTCGGTCAGGTATCCCACAAAAAGCACTTTTGCTTCCGGCCGGCCGCGAAGTTGACGCAGATAGTATAAGATGGGCCCCCCGCTGGCCATCCCTGCTGTGGTTATTATTATAGGGAACTTTGACAGCGCCTTTGCCCGCTCGGCTTCGGTGCGAATCCATGTTATCTTTCGCATCACTCGCCGCAGCAGTGCAGGATTTCTAAGATGATGACCATAGAAAGATGCCATTTCCGTCGCTTCCCGCGCCATGCCGTCGATGGCTATCATGTCGGCGTACTTTTCGAGTATGAGCAGCACCTCCTGAGATCTGCCAACAGCGAAGACCGGGAGGATGACAGGCTCATCATTGGCAAGGGCTTCTTCGACTGCTTCTATGACGCGCCGCTCTTCTTGCGCTCGCGGAGGATGCTCAATTTGACTATAGGTGCTTTCTGTTACAAGAACGTCGGCAGACTTTGGAAGATCAGCTCCGAGGAGGAGCGCGGTGTCTTCAAGCTTTATGTCCCCTGTATAGAAAATTATTTTCCCGGAGGAGTGTTGCAACAGGGGACTTGAAGAGCCGGGTATGTGGCCAGCGTCACGGAGTTCGCATTTGAACTTCCCGATTCTGAATTGCTCTCCATAGTCCACAAGCTTCGCATTGCGAATCATAGCCCCTACATGCTTTGGCGAAAAGGGGAGATTGTAACCTTCCCAGCGCGCTATCTTAATGGAATCCTTTATCAACAAGGTTGCGGCATCAAGCGTAGCTTCATTGGCGAAAAGAGGAAGCCTCGGATTCTTCGAATAGAGGATGGGGATGGCGCCGCTGTGGTCTAAATGCGAATGAGAGAGAATGATGGCATCCAAGTTAGGAGCAGGCATGGGCCATTTCGGAGGATTGCCCACTGCCATGCCATAGTCTAGCATGATCCGATTTTCACCATCGGATAAGAGGATTGCGGAGCGTCCAACTTCCTGCCCGCCGCCCAGCATTCGAAGTTCCATGGCAAGATTTAAAGCAAGGGTGTATAAATTGATGCTGTAGGTTGCCGATGTCGGTACTGTGGCTAAGGGCTAAAGCATGGATGTCGAAACAAAATTGGCCTTGATAAAGGGCGTTGGAGAAGAGGTCATAACCGAGGGTGAGCTGCGCCAGCTTTTAGAGACGAATCCACACCCAACCGCCTATGATGGGTTCGAGCCGAGCGGAATGGCGCATCTTCCATTCGGCGTCTTCCGCCCGTTATTGCTCAAGGATATCCTAAAGGCTGGTGTGCGGTTCAAGCTTCTGCTTGCGGACTGGTTTGCGTGGATAAACAACAAGATGGGCGGGGATCTCGAGAAAATACAGAAGGTTGGAGAATACTTTATTGAGGTTTGGAAGGCAGCCGGCGTCGAGACATCAAAGGTCGAATTCGTATGGTCAAGTGGCATAATGGACAAGGAATACTGGAAGCGTGTCATCCTTATAGCGAAGAACACATCCGTTGCCCGTGCCACGCGATGCCTAACTGTAATGGGACGCAAGGCAGGCGAGCTAGCCGAGACAGCACAATACTTTTATCCCATGATGCAGTGCGCTGACGTGTTCCACCTCGGAGTCGACATAACGCAACTGGGCCTTGACCAACGAAGGGCAAATGTGCTTGCGCGCGAAATTGCACCGAGGCTTGGATGGAAGAAGCCTGTTGTTGTGAGCCACCATATGCTGATGGGGCTGCAGGGCGTCAAGGAGCCAGAGGGCTACGATGTTGCGGCTGGGCGAGATGTCGAAATAAGCTCAAAGATGTCAAAGTCGAAACCTCAGACGTGCATTTTTGTTCATGACAGCACAGCTGAGATAAAGAGGAAAGTTGGCAGCGCATTCTGCGAGGCTAAAAACATCGTCAATAACCCAATGCTCGATTACAGCAAGCACATTCTATTCAGGGCGTTCAAAAGCATGAAAATAGAGCGCGCCGCAAAGTTCGGCGGCCCAATCGAATTCGGAAACTACTCTGATCTCGAAAGCGCATTTTCAAGTGGCCAGCTTCATCCGCTAGATCTGAAGAATGCAGTAGCAGAACATCTGGACAGGCTCATTGCGCCTATACGCGAGCATTTTGAGAAAAACAGGAGGGCAAACCGGCTTTATGAATTCGTTAAATCCCAGGAGATTACGCGATGAAATGTTTCTGGCAGATACGGCCACCTTTTATATCGATGCCCTCCAATTTCAACAATTTCATTTTTTGTGCAACACCACGGTTGAATCCTCCGAGCGTGCCATTGTTACGAACTACGCGGTGGCATGGGATTGCCGGGCTTCTGTTTGATCGCATTACCATCCCCACAACACGAGGGCTTGTGCAGGCCAAGCGCGCAACAGCAGCATAGCTGATGACCTTTCCTTTTGGCACTTTCCTGACGATGTTGAGTATTTTCATCTTCACGTCCGCCATATAGGGACTTGGTCGGTTAGGCTTTAAAACATCGCAGCAAAAGTAGTAACTATGCTCGACATAAAGCTCGTCCGAGAGCGGCCTCAGGAAATTGAGGCCGATTTGAAGAAGCGTGGAGCATTGGAGCTCATACCAGAGCTTCACAAACTAATTGAAGCGGACAAGGAGCGACGGGCGCTGATTGGAAAACTCGATGAGCTGCGAGCAAAGCGCAATGCGCTTACGCGTGAAATCGCTGAGCTGAAAAAGAAAGGCAAACCTATTGCAGCGAAGATGAAGGCTGTAAAATCGATTCCGGAAGAAGTAGAAAACCTTGAGATAAGGCTTGCGAATTTAGAGGATAGCTGTAAAGCGATACTTCTAAAGCTGCCAAATATGCTACATGAGAGCGTTCCTG
>JAWCMQ010000002.1:180781-183290 GCA_039091255.1 Candidatus Aenigmatarchaeota archaeon | reverse complement strand
AAGATGAAGGCTGTAAAATCGATTCCGGAAGAAGTAGAAAACCTTGAGATAAGGCTTGCGAATTTAGAGGATAGCTGTAAAGCGATACTTCTAAAGCTGCCAAATATGCTACATGAGAGCGTTCCTGTTGGAGAAGGCGATGAGGACAACGTGGAAGTTAGGCGTTGGGGGAAATTCCCGAAGTTTGACTTTGAGCCACGCGGGCATGAGGAGATAGCTGTAGGACTTGGCTGCTTGGATATCACGCGCGCCGCCAAGACTACAGGCGCAAGGTTCTATTTCCTTAAAAACGAGTTGGTTGTGCTCAATAATGCGGTCTTGCGGTTTGCGCTAGACTTTCTTATAAAGAAGGGATATTCTGCAGTTCAGCCGCCGTTTATGATGAAGCGGAAGCCTTACGAGGGAGTCATAGATATGGCAGATTTCCAGAACGTGATGTACAAGGTAGAGAACGAAGACGCATATTTGATAGCCACATCGGAGCATCCTATGGTCGCTATGTACATGGATGAGGTTATTGATGCAGGTGCGCTGCCAATAAGGCATGCGGGCATTTCTGCATGCTTCAGGACGGAAGCGGGAAGCCATGGCAAGGATACAAAAGGCATATTCCGCGTTCACCAGTTCGACAAGGTTGAGCAGGTCATACTGTCGAAGCCGGAGGATAGCTGGAAGCTGCATGAAGAGCTCATCGCCAACGCCGAAGAGATATTCAGAATGCTCGAGATACCTTACCGCGTTGTGAATGTTTGCACTGGAGACATCGGGACTCTGGCCGCGAAGAAATATGACCTCGAGGCTTGGCTCCCCGTGCAGAAAAAATTCAGGGAGATGGTCAGTTGCAGCAACATTACTGATTTCCAGGCTCGGCGGCTTGGCATCAGATGGCGCGAAAAGGAAGGGATGGCTCCGGTCGGATTCGTGCACACGCTAAACAGCACAGCCGTTGCGACGCCACGGGCCCTCGTAGCAATAATCGAGAATTTCCAGACAGAGGACGGTAGCGTGCGCATACCTAAAGTGCTGTGGCCTTACACCGGTTTCAGGGAGATCGTGAAGAAATAGCGCCTTAATCTCGATGCACGAGGCGCATGATTTTTAAGCCTTTCTTCTTATAGGGATTAAACCGAAACTCGCGCAGAAGTGGCTATAATATTACAAATGACGGAGAGAATACAATGGCGGAGAACATCTTGATAATCGCCGAAAAGCCTACTGCGGCAAAGGCCATTGCTACTGCACTTGCCGAAGGCAAGGTAATTGAAAACACAACGGGAGATGGCGTGCGATGGTACGAGTTCAAGCGCAGAGGCAAAAACCACACAACCGTCGCAGCTGCTGGCCACCTTTTTACGCTTAAGCAGAAGAAGGGCGCCAGCTATCCTAGCGCAGAGCTCGAATGGGTTCCGACCCATGCAGCGTCCAAAGCTGGCGCATTCAGCAAAAAATATTTCGATGCAATCGCTGCGATGGCCGGAAAAAAGTGGAGCAGATACATAGCAGCGACAGACTACGACACCGAAGGAGAAGTTATAGCAGCCAATGTTCTAAGGCTCATTTTTGGTCAGAACGACGCCTCTCGTATGAAATTCTCCACCATGACAAAAGATGAGCTCATTGAGAGCTACGAGAATGCAAGTCCGCACATGAATGTTGGCATGGCTGAAGCCGGGATGACACGGCACTACTTAGACCATATTTGGGGCGTTTCACTGTCGCGAGCCTTGATGGCTGCTATAAAAACCGCAGGCAGACGGTTCAGGATAATGTCTACTGGCCGCGTACAAGCGCCCACGCTGCACATGCTCGCAAAGCACGAAAAGAAAATAAAAGCATTCAAACCGACACCGTTCTGGCAGATTGAGGCTCAGGTTGCGGTCGGAAAAGAGACGCTAAAGGCAGAGTTCGAGAAAGACAAAATACTTGAAAAGGCCCAAGCTGACAGAATAGCGAAAGCTGCCAACGTGAAGACGGCCACAATCAAGGACATAAAAAAGAAGCAGCTTACTCAGCGTCCGCCAAAGCCATACAACACAACATCGATGCTCGCGGACGTATATCGCTACTTTGGCTACAGCCCCACGCAGGCGATGAGCATCGCCGAGGCGCTGTACCAGGCAGGGCTCATCTCATACCCGCGAACTTCGAGCGAGAAGCTGCCGAAGGACATAAACTACAAGAAAATAATTTCTGGTCTGGCAAAGCAGAAGCCTTACGAGAAAGACTGTAAGGGTCTGCTTGGCAGAGGCGAGCTTAAGCCTGAGGAGGGCATCAAAACAGATCCAGCTCACCCCGCCATTTATCCGACCGGTGAGCTTCCCAAAAAGCTGGGAGACCATCAGCGCAAGGTCTACGACTTGATTGTGCGCCGCTTCCTCGCGGTGTTTGGAGAGCCAGCGAAGCGCGAGAGCCAGCGTGTCGCGCTAGACCTGGGAGGACAAACATTCTTCATATCAGGCGTTCGCACACTCGAGCCGGGCTGGACGGCCCTCTACGGAAGATATGCGGC
>JAWCMQ010000002.1:179504-180683 GCA_039091255.1 Candidatus Aenigmatarchaeota archaeon | reverse complement strand
CGCGCGAGGAGGTGCTACTTCCGGACTTGAAGGTCGGTGATAGGCTGGCTGTGAAGGGTGTACAGCAACTAGCCAAGCAGACACAACCACCTCCGCGCTACAGCCAGGGTAGTGTGCTGAAGGAGATGGAGCAGCGCGGTCTCGGCACAAAAGCGACGCGTGCGGGCATATTGCAGATACTCTACAACCGCGGCTACATTGTCGGTAAGTCGATTGAGGTTACCGAGCTTGGGCAGAAACTTTCAGACATACTCGAGAAGAACGTTCCTGACATAGTGTCTGAAAAGCTCACGCGCCATTTCGAGCAGGAATGCGAAGCCGTCGAAGCTGGAAAAGCAAAGCGTGGTGACATCGTCGACGAAGCGGTTGTAACGCTAAAAAGGGTTCTTAAGCAGTTTCGAAAGAAAGAGGTTGCCATAGGCAAAGCGCTGACGGATGCGATAATAGAGTCTCAGGAAAAGCAGTCGCGACTAGGCACATGCCCCAAATGCGGCGGAACCATACGCATGCATAGGCTGTGGGCAACGAAGAAGCGGTTTGCAGGATGTACAGGATATCCAAAATGTGACTTCTCGGCTCCCCTGCCAACATTTGGATTCATAACGCCGCTCGACAAGGTCTGCGAGCAGTGCAGGACGCCGATTGTTCAGGTGCAGCGGCCTGGGCTTGGCAGGCCGTTTCGCATGTGCCTCGACATTCATTGTCCAACCAAGAAGGAATGGTTCCAAAAGTCAAAGCTTAGCAAGTTTCGGTCCAAGAAAGGCGACGCGAAGAAGTAGAATCATTTTCTCACGACAGCAGACTTATAAGGCCTTTTATTGCCAGAGCCCATCCGATTATCTGGGCCCATAAGGCAGAAAACGACGCTATTATTAACAGCGCGCCTATCAGATCGATTGCCCCGAGAATTTTTATCATTACGTTCATGCGCAAACGTTAGGGTAGAAAGTTTAATAAATGATGGCTCGAGCGAGACGGCCAGCGATTTTATTGATGAGCGGACACAATCAATCGGCCGCGCCCTCGCGCAGTCAAAATATCCCGAGTTTCACTTCTTTTAGGCGATTCGTAGTTATTTCGAAGTCTACTGACTTGCCTTCTGGCAGCGATCGATGCTTGCGCAGGATTGCCGTGCGCATTCCGAGGCGGTCTTTGCGTTGAAGCTCGACGAGGCATTTA
>JAWCMQ010000002.1:142125-179405 GCA_039091255.1 Candidatus Aenigmatarchaeota archaeon | reverse complement strand
GACCAGTAACGTGCAATCATTCGAGACGTCAGCTCCACCTCATCGGTTTCTGCATGGCTTTCGTCACAATTTGAGCGCGCCGCGCTGCCGCCGCGCATGCCTGGCGCTTTGCTGTACACCTGGTTTGTTACAAGAACAGGTATGTTGTACGCCCTAGCAAGCTTGGATAGCGTCGAGTACTGCGCCGCAAGTTGGCGATTGACTTCCTTGAAGTTCGTGTCGGATATTTCAAGCCTGTAGAGCGCAACAAGTGAGTCGACAACTATCAGATCAATCTTTTCCTTCTTCAGCTCTGCTCCGAGTTTCGATATCGCTTGATTTTGCTCGGCCCATGTATGCGGCTCAATCAGTAAGATGCGTTTTAGCGCTCGCTCGTCTCCACCGAGCTGCTCGAACCGCTCTAAAGAGAACGAACCTTCGGTGTCGACATAAATTACCTTGTTCTGGCACCCCAAAAGCGTGGTCATCGCTATGTTGGTCTTTCCACTGCCAGGCGGGCCGAAAATATTGGTCACGGCACCACATTCGAGGCCTCCGCCAAGTATCTTATCGAGTGGCGAGTTTGTTGGCAAACGAGAAAGCTCCATACATAACGTCTTGATACAATACTTTTAAGGTCGTGCTCTGTGGGTTAGCGACTCGCATCGCGGGCGTGGCACACGTGGTTACGATATGCTTAAATAATTTAGCGTTTATCATATCCTAAATTTAGTATTACTAAAACTCTAATAGGATGGTTCCCATGCGCATAGAGATACGGCGCGGCACCGACGGTCGCGCGGTCATAGTAAGCTTTGACACGCGCACCGAGCGCTTTGAAAGCGCCAGCGAGCGGAACAAGTTTTTCCGCGGCCTTTACGGTTGGGAGCAGGTCGTGCCGGGAGCGAACAAGCGTTACCGCTATCGCAGACCTGGTTTGCTCGATGATGTTCCACACATAAAGATAAGCGACTCTGTGTTCCTGATAGCGGCCGATAGGATGAGGCGCGTGCTTGAATACTTCAAGCAATGGGAGGAGAAGGTCGACTTCGATATGATGGAAGTCATGCTCGAGAACCGGCGCCTGCTTCGTGAGTTGCTGAGGCCAAACGACGTTGAGAATTGCTCGGAGCCTGTTGGGCACGCTGCTAGGCCACGGTGGCGAAACATCAAAATTGAGGGCGAATGATACATGGCTCGAAAGGTAGCGATTATTGATGACGATAAAGATGTCGCTGAGTGCATAGGGGACGTCTTGCGCGAAAAAGGATGCGGTTGCGCAATCGGCGTTTTCAGGAACGGCGCTGCGTTCATTGCGGCGTGCGAAAAGGAGCAGTATAGACTCGTGTTGACAGACTACGATATGGGTGGCATGACCGGCGCAGAGCTCATTGAAGCGCATAGGGCGCGCTGGTCAGGGTCTGCGTACATCATCATGTCGGGAAAAGAGGAGAACCGGAGACATGCAGACACGCTGGGCGTTCCGTTTCTCCAAAAACCAGTCCCAATCGAAGAGATTTACCGCTATGTCTGTGCGGACTGCGCAAACAACCGAAGGTGAACATCATGGAAGCTATATCGCAAGTCAGGCTTAAGGTCGGGGAGCTGACCGAGCGCGGCGACTCTGGGCGCGGCATTGCGCGCATCTCGGCGCGCGATATGAAGCGACTGGGCGTCAGCGAAGGCGACGTCATCGAGATTGAAGGCAAGCGGAGGACGGTCGGCATAGCCGTTCGTGCTTACCCAGCCGATGTAGGTTCTGACATCATACGCATGGATGGCCTCATGAGGCGCAACTGCGGGGCGTCGATATCCGAGGTCGTAAACGTCAAACGCGCAGACGCGAAAGAAGCACGTTCGGTGACGATAGCGCCGGCTCGAAAAGGCATAATGATTCACATGTCCGGCGAACTCATGAAGAGGAATCTCTTGATGCGGCCTGTCATGGTTGGAGACGTCATCGTTCCAAACCCGGTTGTGCGCACGAGGCAAGAGACGAACTTCTTCGAGGCGTTCTTCGGCATGGACATAGAAAACATGTTCACGCCGCTTGGCTTTAGTGAGGAGCGGTTTGTGATAGTCGCAACAGACCCGAAAGGGCCGGTGCGTATAACACGCGCAACTGAAGTAGAGCTTTTGCCCCAAGCAACGGAGGTCATGGAGGAAAAAGTTCCAGACGTGACATATGAAGATCTTGGCGGCCTGCACGAAGAGATAAAGCTCGTGCGCGAGATGATAGAGCTTCCGCTAAAGCATCCAGAGCTCTTCGAGCGGCTGGGCATAGAGCCACCTAAAGGCGTGCTGCTTCATGGACCGCCAGGATGTGGCAAGACGCTGCTCGCAAAAGCCGTTGCAAACGAGTCGGGTGCGCGGTTCTTTGTGCTGAACGGGCCGGAAATAATGTCGAAGTGGTACGGACAATCCGAAGAGAACCTAAGAAATATTTTTGACCAGGCTCAGAAATCAGCGCCATCGATTATCTTCATAGACGAGATAGATTCTATTGCGCCAAAGCGCGAAGAAGTCAAGGGAGAGGTCGAGAAGCGCGTCGTTTCCCAATTGCTCACGCTGCTTGACGGGCTGAAGAGCCGCGGCAAAGTCATCGTAATCGGCGCGACGAACATACCGAATGCCATAGACCCTGCGCTACGAAGGCCGGGGCGCCTTGACAGGGAAATCGAAATTGGCGTGCCAGACAAGGCAGGCCGCAAAGAGATTTTGCAGATACACACGCGCGGGATGCCGTTGGACAAAGGCGTCGACTTGGACAAGATAGCAGAGATAACGTATGGCTACGTTGGCGCGGACATAACAGCATTGTGCAAAGAGGCTGCGATGCATGCGCTAAGACGCATATTGCCTGACCTCAGCGCAATAGAAGAAGACAAACCACTCCCGCCAGATATACTGAAGAAGCTAGTGGTGACAGGCGAAGACTTTGAGCATGCGCTGAAAATGGTACAGCCGTCTGGGATGCGCGAAGTCATGATAGAAGTGCCTAAGGTAAAGTGGTCTGACATAGGCGGACTGAGTGATGTTAAGCAGGCACTAATAGAGGCTGTCGAATGGCCACTAAAGGCGCCTGAGGCGTTCAAGCGGATGGGCATAAGGCCGCCAAAGGGTGTGCTGCTCTACGGACCGCCAGGATGTGGCAAGACGCTACTCGCAAAAGCCGTTGCCGGCGAGAGCGGAGCGAACTTTATCTACATCAAGGCAAGTGAGTTGCTCAGCATGTGGGTTGGCGAATCCGAAAAGCATGTGCGCGATGTTTTCCGCAGGGCAAAGCAGGTAGCGCCAGCCATCATCTTTTTTGATGAGATAGACGCGCTTACTCCGAGACGTGGGGCTGCGATAGATAGCCATGTCACGGAGCGTGTCGTGAGCCAGATGCTGGCAGAGATGTCGGGCCTTGAGGAGATGCGCGATGTAATCGTAATTGCAGCGACAAATAGGCCTGATATTCTGGACCCCGCGCTGCTTAGACCCGGCCGGTTTGATAGGCATATCCTTGTACCTACGCCGGATCGCGATGCACGACTTGAGATATTGAAGATTCATACCAAAGGCATGCCACTCGATGGCGTGAGCCTCGAGGAGTTGGCGGACAAAACTGAGGGGTATAGCGGAGCAGACATCGAAGCAGTTTGCCGCGAGTCGGCAATCGTCGCTTTGCGCAAAGACATCGAAGCGAACAAGATAAGCGAGAAAGAATTCGAAAAGGCGCTCCAGACGGTTAAGCCATCTGTCAGCGAGGCGATGAACAAGTTTTATGAGTCGGTGCTCAAGCGAAAGAGGGAGCAGACACCTGAGGAGGATGTCGAGTACATTAGGTAATTGGCGATGGAGCGGCTTGCGGCCGCGTTTCAAATGAATGGAGGCAATTCCATGTATCACATAGGGAAAGTTTTGGAGGTATGGTCGGGTAAAGCAGCGAGAGGCGATGACAGCGTACAAGCGACGCTCGAAATGTGGGATGAAAACATCATTACGCTCAGGGCCGATGCGAAGGTAGCGAAGTTCGTCAAGCAAGGAGACTTTGTGCTTGTCGACTATACACCCATAACAGTCGGTGCAGCTGCAACACCAAGGCAGCTCATCGTAAAGGTCCTGGACATGAAATCAGGTGAGCGCACGTGGGGGATTTACAAAGAGTTCCACAAAAGACAGCGTGCCGCGAAGGCCGGGGTACAGATTCAGCAAGCGCACCAGGCGCAGGAGTCGTATTTTGGGTAAGCACGGTCTCCTAGTAAGCTGCCTAGTGGTATTTCTTCCACATCTCAACGAAATGCAAGAAGTTGTTCAACACGGCCATGCCTTCCATACCTAACTCTGGATTGAAGTGAACGCCGAACTGCGGCAGCGGCGAATCAGCTGGGCTATCCAGATTTGCGCCATGCTGTACGACCGCATTAGGGTTCTTCGGGCAAGCCGCTACAGATCCGAGAGCAGGCGGCAACTCATCAAGCCTGAGTTTCTGCTCTACTACTGCAGTAAAAGTCTTTTTGAGATCGAGCAGGATGGGCGAGCGCTGCGTGATTGTTATGCGTTCATTTCTCGAGCAGCTGGCAGGTTTGGTCTTTGCCCCATACGCGAGCCCTATGCAAAGGTAACCCGCACCTATCCCCAGAATCGGGGCATTGTTTGATTTGATAAGCGATATGTTTGCTTTCTCCACGGCTGGCGAGAGCTGGCCATCGGAGAGAATGTAAGCGTCCGCCGTCGGCACTGCGCTAGGCTTCACAATTTTAGAACCGCGCACGAGCTGCGCCAGCCGGTCAGCGCCTCTGCCGTTGTCAATTATTGCAATCGTCGGCATCAAAATTGTTTTTGGTTGAAACTATATAAATGTGTGGAGCTGCTGAGGCGAATTAGAACTATTTATTTTCTCATTTTGTCGTCACGATTGACGGATTATCGACGATAATTGTGTGTTCTGCCTGCGCTACGGGTTGCCCATGAGCTTCACGTAGAGCTGGGAACGCCTCAACTGCCTCACGGTCGATTAGTTCCTTTAGTGCAAGGTTAAGCTTGAAGCCTCTTAGCTTCAGATCACGCTCAATCCAACGCCGCGCAAATGGCAAGCCTTCCAAGTTTTTGGCTAACGCCGATATTTTTCTCGCGTCTTGGTTCCTTACAGGCTTCTGTGCAACAAGGCGAAATATCAGCATGTGCTCGGAGTCCTTAACGTATCCAGCTCCTTGCGGTGTTGTGGCGAAAGGCTCGATGGCTATTACTTGACCGGCTGCGAGTCTTTGGTTTGATACAACTTTTATATTGGGTATTGGGGGCTCAGCGTGAATATCAAATCTGGTGAGACCGTGACCTGTGAGATTTGATATCGGCACGGCTCCAGCGAATCGGATTGCCTGTTCGATGGCCTCTGAAATCTCTGCTATCGTGATGCCGGGCTTGCACAACTTGATTGCGCTGTCTAGTGCGGAGTCAACAGCTTTAACAAGAAAATCGTATTGAGGGCTGAAGCATACTGTGAACGCCGTATCGGCGACGAAGCCGTCGATGTGGACGCCTATATCCACCTTAAGCAGGTCACCTTCTTTTATCGCCGTCGTTTCATCGAGTGATGGCGTGTAATGCGCAGCGAATTCGTTCAACGAAAGGTTAACAGGGAAAGCAAGCGCAGCACCAGAACGTGTGACAGCACCTTCTATTTTCTCTGCCAGCTCAAGCAACGTTACACCGGGGCGCGCCCATTCCTTTGCGGATTTTCTGATAGATGACGCGATTTTGCCGGCTTCTAAGTATTTTTGGAGGGTTTCTGCTTCCATACCATATCACCGAATTTATCGCCTAGAATCCACAAACTTCTCAAACTTTTTTAGTGGCATCGCATTGATGACGTCGCGAGCTTCAAGCCAGCCACGGCGGGCGTGGGCAACTCCAAACTCCATGACGCGCAAGTGATCCCGCGAGTGGCTATCAGTGCCAATCGAGAACTTTAACCCCACCGCTTTGGCAGCTTTTATGTTAATGTCGTTCAGGTCGAGTCTGTTCGGGAAGGCGTCTATTTCAAGAATTTTGTCACTTGCCTTGGCGACGTCAAACACTTTCTCCATATCTAAGGCGTAGGGTGGGCGTTCGTTAATAAGACGGCCCGTGGGGTGGCCTAAGATGTCTACATGCGGGTTCTCAAGAGCCGTGCATATGCGCGCGGTCATCTCTTCCCTGCTTGATTTGAAGCGCGAGTGAACGGACGCGATGACCAAGTCGAGCTGCTTTAACACAGCATCGCTCAAGTCGAGCTTTCCGCTCGGCAAGATATCGACTTCAATGCCTTTGAATATTCTGAAGCCATCGAATTTTTTGTTAAGTCTATCGATTTCTGCGATCTGCTTGAGGAGGCGACGCTCATCGAGACCTTTGGATATCTTCTGGCTTTTGCTGTGGTCGGCTACGAGGAAGTATTGATACTTCATCTTCTGTATTGCTGCTGCCATTTCTTCTATTGTGTGCGCACCGCCATCCCATTTCGTGTGGACGTGCAGGTCGCCTTTAATATCACCCAGTGCGATGAGCTTTGGAAGTCGGCCTGCCTGCGCAGCTTCAATTTCTCCCCAATTTTCGCGCAACTCAGGCTCGATGTAGGGCAGTCCAAGCGCGCGGTAGACATCTTGTTCTGTTCGGCCTGCGACGTACGCACCAGAGCGCCTGAACAGTCCATACTCGCTCAGCTTGTAGCCTTTTTGGATTGCGATTTTCCGCAGCGCAATGTTGTGGTCTTTGCTTCCTGTAAAATACTGCAACGCTGCTCCGAACGAACGCTCCTCAAGCACCCGGACGTCTGCTTGGATTCCCTGCTTAAGCATCACTGTGGATTTTGTAGGCCCTTTTGCCAGCACCGCTGCAACGTCAGGCATGGACGTGAAGAAATCCATCACCGGCTTTGAATCGACTGCAATGACAAGAATATCTATATCGCCGACGGTCTCTTTCATCCGCCGTACAGAGCCTGCCGCTTGTGCTACTTTGACACCTTTCACCTTCCTAAGGCGTGCTTCAATGTCGCGGGCTATCGGGAGGGCTGTCCCGAGGAGCGGGCGCGCCTTGCGAAGCTGCAAGAAGGAAAGGCCTCGTAGAATGTCCTGCTCGCTTTTTTGACCGAAGCCTTTTAGCGCTCTTATTTTTCCAGCTTTAGCCGCGGCTTCGAGCTCGCTGATGGATTTGATGTGCAGCTCTTTGTAAAGGCGCATCGCTTTCTTCGGTCCCAAGCTCGCTACGTGCATCATCTCCTCGACGCCAGATGGGATGAGGCGCTTGACACGCTCATACTCGCGCACCTTTCCTGTTTCGAGATATTCAACGATTTTCTTTGCAAGCCGCTCGCCTATTCCTGGAATTTCCATAAAGGCCTTCACACCGCCACGCTTGTAGACCGACTCAACGTCTTCGCCCATCGTTTCGAGCGCGCGGGCAGCCTTGCGGTATGCTATGGGCTTCCACGGTACCTGCTTGAGCTCGAGTATGTCCGCAATCTCGTAGAAAATGTTTGCTATTTCCTGCGTTTTGGCGGAAGGCATGAGATAATTGTGAATACAGAATAAAAATAGATGGTTCGCCGCAGCAACCTAGCCGTTTTAGCTCCGTCAGCTCCAATAAGGCTTTGTGCGCGCGAATGTGCGCTCTGCTTCAAGGATGTCTCTGTAGAATGCTTCCTGAGTCGGCTGAAGCTTTGCCAATATCCTTGCGGCGGATTCTGGTCCAACGCCATGGCCTGCCAGCGCGATGACGGCCTTTTTTCCGTACACTATAACAAGGTCTGCGCTGCGCCTTGCGGTTTGGAACTCATGCAAGTCAACGCTGTTGAGCGGCTTTTTCTTGAGTCGGGCTTTGGCTATTTTCTGTACAATATGCCGAGTTGGGTGAAGCGCCGCTATCAACCGCGAGCCGCACTTCTGGCACTCGGGCTGGTCGTCTACGTCTTTCACCTGCTTTACAACCGAGTAGTCGGCGCAGTTCATGCAAAGCAGCCGCACGCGCGTCGCCATAAGACGGCGTTTGAAGGCTTTGAATATCTCCTCTTCGGGTTGGGCTGGCTTAATTAGCTCTGAGAATTGGTGGATTAGACCGAGTTCACCAAGGTGCGAAAGGCCAGGCTTAAGGGTGAGTTTTATTTTCTTTTTTCGAATCGCGTCTAGTATGCTTTCGGCGTTTATGACATCAAGCTTGTCGAAAAATATCTCGCGGAGCGTTTCTTCCTCAACAGGCGTGCCTGCGTATTGGGCGATTATCTTTGACAGGTTCAGCTTGTCGTATCTGGCGTCCTTGGCTATGATTCCGAATCGCCGAGCGACCTGGACGAAGCGGTGCTTGAACAGGGAAGAGCGGCAAAGCGCAAGCCGCAAGACTTCCTCTATGTTTTTTGCGTTTTCGAGCTCGAACTTGACTTGCTCTGGCGTTGCTTTTGTTTGCAAGATTATGCGATACGGATCGCACTTTACCGTGACGGCAACACCCGTTTTAGCTGTCAGTATGGCTGCGAGATAGCGGCCTATCGTGTCGTTGACGAGCGAGCCGCAGCAAGTGTGTATGACTACAAAAGTGTCGTGGGACTCTATGAGCCACATCGTTTCGTCTGGGACAGGATGCGTAGATGCCTGCTTGTCGATTATGCGCAAGAGCTCGGATGCAGCAGCTGAATCTATAGGAAACTCTTCCCGGATTTGAGAGAGCGCCTTTTGGGCCACCTCACGCCTGAGTCGACCAACTTCTTGCGCAACCTCGAATGGCACTGGTATGAGCTCTCCTTCCCAGGCAGGTATCGCAGATTCTATATCCTCTACAGGCTCAACCGTCACGGTCAGCCCATCTACACCGATTACGCGCCATGCGCGGCCAGAGCAGATGAATTTCTGGCCTGGAAGGCCATACTCCGCGACGAATTCTTCGTCTAGGCTTCCGATAGGTTCGTTCTCTATAACGCTCAACACACGATACTGAACCGTGTCGGGAATCATCGACAAGTTTGAGAAGTAGTACTTAAAGGCCCTTTTTCGCGGACGGATGCTTGGACCGAGAGGCGTTTGGTTTATCCAGACAAGGCGTACAGCATCAAGAAATTCTATTAGTTGGTCGAACTCTTTTTTACTGATATCGCGGAAAGGGAAGGCACGGCGGCATACCTCAAACGCCTTTGCAACGCCTATTTCCTTATATTCCAATGATAAACCGACTATTTGCGATGCCAAAACGTCGAGCGCAAGCTCGTGTGCCTTTATTGGTTCGAGCTTCTTTTCGGAGGCACGTTTGGCAATAACAGCAGACTCGAACAGATCTTCGTCTCCCGAAAGAATTACGCCTTTGCTCGTCGCGCCGATGTGGTGGCCGCTTCTACCTACGCGCTGTATTATCCGAGATACTTGGCGCGGCGACAAGTATTGGACTGCCAAATCGCATGAGCCAATATCTATGCCGAGCTCCAAACTCGACGTTGCTATTATCGATTTAAGTTCCTGCGCTTTGAACTTCTGCTCCGACTTTATTCTGCGTTCCTTTGACAGCGAGCCATGGTGAACTTCCTGCGCGAGGTCTTTGTCTAATGTGCGCAAACGGGAAGAGAGAACCTCGGCTGTTTCGCGTGTATTAGTGAATGTGAGCACCGATTTGTGCGATTTGATCAGCTCATGCAGGCGCCTCAAGCGGGCTACAGTTGTAGGAGATATTACTAGGTCGTCCGACAACGACTCGTCTGCTGATGTAGGCTTAGGGTATTCTACGCGGATATCATATTTTTTCTCGCCCTCGGCGTGTATAACTTTGGTGCCAGGTCCTAAGAATCTTGCAACTAGCTCAGGGGAGCCCACAGTCGCTGAAAGGCCAATGCGCTGAAAGTCGGGCGCAAGCTCCGACAGGCGCTCGAGCGCCAACGAGAGCTGAGCTCCACGCTTATTGCTCACAAGCTCGTGTATCTCGTCTATAACAACATGCTTTACGTTTTTCAGATGTTCACGCATGCGCTTGCCTACCAGCATGGCTTGGAGCGTTTCTGGTGTGGATATAAGCACATGAGGTGGAGCATCCGCCTGTGATTTTCGCTCGTTCTGGCTAGTGTCACCGTGGCGAACCGCTATTTCGACATCAAGCTTATTTGCCCACCACATGAGGCGGTCGAGGAGATCTCGGTTGAGTGCTCGGAGCGGCGTAATGTAGAGCAGCGAGATAGGTTCGGACCTTGCAGAGCTTATCTTGTCAAACAGCGGCAGGCATGCGGCTTCTGTCTTTCCGATGCCGGTCGGAGCGACTATCAAAACGTTTGAGCCTTTCAGTATTTCGGGTATTCCAAGGCGCTGTGCCAGCGTAGGCTCAACAAACCCCCTTTCCTTTATCAAAGCTTGCATCTTTGGCGAAAAATCTTTGAACATCTAATCCTCCTTGAATTTGAGATTAGAGAGCGTGCCCAAATCCGTGCCGTCGAGCAGGAATGCCCGGGCAGTCCTTGGGCTGATGTGCTTTGCGATGGGGCCGATGAATTTGCCGCGGTTAACTAGCGCATGACCGCGCAGATTATTGAAAGCCGGCATTATGATAAGCTCGTGCCCTTTGTATACACCGTTCAGCGGGCCGCGCACCCAGACAGGCTCGATATAGCGGGCACCGATTGAATCTTGGAATAAAACAGCGGGCTGGTTGTGGCCGATGACGATGGTGCTAATGGTTGGCGAGCGTAAAGCAGTGCCAGTCATTTTACAGTGACCGTGCGTGAAGTAATGTCCACCGGCAGCGAACCATTTCTTTACCTTGACTTTGCCCTTCAGTTCGCTGGGGATAATTTGCTCGATGCCGCCGTCGTGGTTGCCTTTGATTATCATAATCTCATCGAATTCAAGCGCTGCGAGGAAATCGGGAAGCTCATGCTCCTCCTGCCAGCTTATTCCAGGCACCTTATGCTTGACGTCGCCGAGCAGAATTAACTTGCTGGTGCACGTAAGCTGCTTGAGATCGTGCAGCCGCTTGACGAATGCACTGATTTGGCTGGGAAGCGAGACACCAGCTTCATACAGTTCGCGCGTTATCCCTAGATGCAAGTCTGCCACAATGAGCCAATCACCGAGCGCCATTGCTGGGTGGCCGCTTACGAACTTGCATTTAGCTCGTTTTGCGCGTTTTGGCTGGCCCGCTAATCTACAAATGGCTTGCTTGCCATCTTTCGCTTGTCTCGTTACCATAAGCCGTAGAAAGCAGAAGAAAGATATTAAAACGATTGGATTGCTTGCCTAAGCTCCTCAACTTTGTTTGTGGTTTCCCATGTGAAATCGGGGTCTTCGCGGCCGAAGTGGCCGTAAGCTGCAGTCTTCCTGTATATAGGTCTGCGAAGATTCAGGTACCTGATTATCTGTGCGGGTTTCAGCGGGAAGACTTTGCGAACGAGCTCAGCCAGCTTTTCGTCTGGCAGCTTGCCGGTGCCGAAAGTGTTCACAAGAACCGATACGGGTTCGGCGATGCCGATTGCATAGGAAAGTTGAACTTCACACTCTTCTGCCAATCCTGCTGCAACGATGTTCTTTGCTACATGGCGTGCCATGTAAGATGCCGAACGGTCGACTTTGGTAGGGTCTTTGCCGGAAAAGGCGCCACCGCCGTGGCTGCCCATACCGCCATAGGTGTCAACGATTATTTTTCGTCCAGTGACGCCAGTGTCGCCTGCAGGACCTCCTAGCACGAAGCGGCCTGAGGGGTTTATATGAAAAATTGTGCGCTCGTCGATCCAGCGCCCGCATACAGGCTCGATGACCTTTTCTATGATTTCTGTGCGGATTTGTTCGTTTGTAACGCCAGGATCGTGCTGCGTGCTGACAACTACAGTATGCACGCGCTTCGGTCTGCCGTTCTCATATTCGACGGTCACTTGAGACTTGCCATCAGGTCGCAGCCACTTTATTTCTCCGCTTTTGCGCAGCTCAGCTAGGCGCATGCAAAGCTTGTGCGCAAGCGATATGGGTAGCGGCATGAGCTCTGGCGTCTCGTTGCAGGCATAACCGAACATCAGGCCTTGATCGCCTGCGCCAAGGTCTTCGTGGTCTGCATGTTTGATAACGGCTTGCGCTATGTCGGGCGATTGCTCGTGAATTGCCACAAGCACTCCACATGAGTCGAAATCGAAGCCGAGCACGTCGCTGGTGTAGCCGATGTCGCGAATGGTCTTGCGAATCGTGTCTTGGATGTCAATGTAGCACGATGTCGTAACCTCGCCTGCGACTATGCAAAGGCCTGTTGTTACGAGCGTTTCGACGGCTACGCGGGAATAAGGGTCTTTGGCGTACATGGCGTCGAGGATTGCGTCGCTAATCTGATCACAAATTTTGTCTGGGTGGCCTTCGGTCACAGACTCTGAGGTGAACAAATAGTTACCGTTTCTTTTTGTCATTGCAACCTAGTTTTGTTTGGTTTCTCATCTTTAATATTCTTCTGACAAAATTATTCCTATTTGAATATGGTGCGCCACATGCTTATGGAGATAAGCGAGATAGGGAAGATACGCAGACAGCTTGGACTTACGCAGGCAGGATTGGCGCGAGCTGCTTGCGTTAGCCAATCGCTGATTGCAAAAATAGAGTCCGGAAAAGTTGATCCAAGCTATACCAATGCAAAGAGGATATTCGATGCGCTAGACAGGCTCGCTAAGCAATCTGATGCGAAGGCGCGCGACATCATGAATAGGCGCATAATTTGGGCCGAACCCGGCCAGAAGGCGTCTTCCGTAATACGACAAATGAAAAAGCACGGAATATCCCAGCTGCCTGTGCTGCGGCGTGGTCGGCCTGTTGGCATTGTCACAGAGGGGTCACTTCTCGAAAAGATGGCGGAGCATGACATACGAGAGCTAGATGTAACGCAGGTCATGGGTGATTGCCCACCGATTGTATCTGAGACGACCAGCGCGGAAGCCGTTGCAAGCCTGTTGCGATATTTCCCCATTGTGCTAGTTGCGGACAGAGGTCGCATGAAAGGCCTGATTACAAAATCGGACTTGATTTCTTACTTTCCGTACTGCACGAGCGCTGCAAGCGCCCGAACTGCACGGTCTGGGCTTGGATAAGTCGGTATTCCGGCCTTTTCCAGAAGCCGTCTGTTCATCGCGGTAAACTCACCGCCTGTGGCGCATACAACCAGCGGCTTTTTGAAACGTTGAGCATCTTTGAGGATGTCGACTATCGATGGTTCCATAGATGGGACTTGGAAGAGCACTATTATCAGCGCTGCATCAACGGTCTTGTCGCTGAGCAGAGCCTCTAAGGCTGCTTTGTACATCTCTGGCGTAGAGTCGGCCGTCAAGTCGAGCGGATTCCCTATGGCAGCATATTGCGGTATTGTTTGTTTGATTTTTGCTAGAGTTGCCTTTGCAGGCTGAGCAAGCTGCAGGCCTTGCTCTACGACCTCATCTGCGCACAACACACCGATGCCGCCGCCGTTTGTCACGATGGCGATTTGCGGCCCCTTCGGCACGGGCTGCTCCGAGAGCGCCTTAACCATGTCGAAAAGTTCTTCGAGACCTCGGGCTTCGAGCGCACGCGCCTGCCTGAGTGCGCCCCGCCAGACTTCCGGCTCGCCTGCTAAGCTCGCGGTGTGCGAGAAGACGGCTCGCGCTCCAGCCAACGTGCGACCAGCTTTTAGCACAACGATGGGCTTTCGCTTGCCGACAGACTTTAGCGCATCTATCAGCTCAGGTCCACGCTTCGTGCCTTCGAGGTATAGCGCGATAGCCGCCGTCTGCTTGTCTTTTGCGAGATGCTGCAGAAGCTCTATTTCGTCGACGTCGATGCGATTGCCGATCGAGATAAACTTGGATATGCCGATGCGCTCCGCAGCGCACCAGTCCAGAACGGCTGCGCCTAGCGCTCCTGATTGGCTGATGAAAGCGATTTTGCCAGGAACTGGACGGGCTTGCCTGTGGCGCGGGTTGAAGATGGTATCAATTCCAGAATGCGCATCGTAGCAGCCCATCGTGTTAGGCCCAAGGATGCGCATGCGCTTCTTTGCGCGCATAATAGCCCGCTCGCCGGCTGCATTGCCGACTTCTGAGAAGCCGGCTGTAAGAATTATCGCAGCTTTTGTGTTAGCCTTTGCGCAATCGGCTATCGCCGCTGGCACAGCTTTGGCTGGAATTGCTATAACAGCAAGGTCTATTTTGTCTTTTATTGCTGAAACGCGTGGATAGCACGGATGGCCGTCGATTTCATCGGTTTCTGGGTTGACAGCGTAGGCTTTGAACGAATAGCTCGCCGCTTCGCGGCTAGTCAGATTATCAAAAACGATGCGTCCGATTTTCTTCGGCGAGCGGCTGACGCCGACCACTGCCACTGTCTTGGGGGAGAAAAAAGCCGAGAGGTCAGATGGCATAAGCATGAGCGGCTGAAGCGCAGATCACTCTGCTTCGAATGGCTTGCCGAGCGTCATCAAGCGCCACGATTTTTCGAGCACCACACGATCGGGGACTATTAGCTTCTGTAAGCTGGCGAAAGCATCAGCGGCCGCAAGTTTCGGCGGCTTATAGCTGAGCGTGAAACGACCATGGTCAAGCTCGTAAAGCGGCCAAAGGCCGGTTTCAACGGCTTGGCGGGCTATTTCAACGGTGTTGGCAGGTTCCGAGCGCCAGAGTTTCGGGCATGGCGTCAATATCTCTACGAACCTGAGGCCAGTCTGCTTTGCGGCTTTCTGCAATTTGGCGACGAGGTCATCGTAAAACGCTAGGCTCGCAGTTGCCGACCAAGCGCCTATGCCGAAGCGCTTTGCCAGGCCTGGCTTCCCTGAGACATTCACGCAGACAAACAGGAGATCTTTTGCTTGGGCAAAAGACGACATATGCTCACGCGCTGTCAGGTCGTCCGACATAGCGATGCTTCCCGACGGCGCGGCTGCCGGATCTGGGAGCTGAACGTAATTCACCGATTCGAGCACATGCTGCGCTACAATTGGCGAGATGAACAGTTGGGCAGGTCTGGCTTTGCCGAGCTTTTCCGTCTCCTTTGGCGCAGACAAAATGCCCGAGTCTTTTATTATCTTGTACGCAAGCTGAAGTCCACACCCCTGATGCATTTTTTCACCCTATTTCTTCGACAATGTCTCTAACAGCACTTTTATCCTCGCTTTCAATTCGGCTTCCTGTCCGGCGAGGTAGTACCACGTCGCGAGCTCGCCGAAAGCCCGCGGGTTACTCAGCACGTGACGGCGTATAGTGCCGCTACGTGCGGCAGCCGTGTGATACAGCTCGTTGTGCTTTGGGAAAGTTTCCTTGACGTTTGCGGCTGGCGTTGGGCCATGCTCGCGCAAAAACGCCTCGAATTTCCGAAGGTTTCCCGCTTCAGGCTTTCTCAAACCCTTTATCCAGTGATAAGCTGCCGAATATGAGACACCAAGCTCTGCAGCGATGCCCGCTATGCTTTTTCCGGTTTTGTGCAGCTCAAGCGCACGCTTGTATTTTTCTTCATAGGCCTCCCGGCCTGCACGGAATTGCATTTTGACGCCTATAGCTCAGCCCGTTGCTTGGGTTTCGTCATCGTACCATCCACACGCGCTCCGGCGCCGAAGCGGCGCGAAGGCGGTGAGCAATGTCTATGAAATCTTGCGCTGTAAGCACGTCGCTGGCTATGAAGTCTGAAGCGAAGCCTGCATGCCACGTCTTTATACCCTGGTACAACTTTGACCATGTTCCAAATGAAATTTGGCCATCCACCACGGCAAGACGACTAACATTCTGAAGAACCGCGTGCAATTCGGCTTCTGGCCACGGGCGCAGCACATGCAGCCGCAACAGGCCGACTTTCTCGCCCTGCTGACGCAGCGCTTGCACGGCAAGGCGGGCATTGCTGCTACACGATCCGTATGTCACGAATGCGAGTTCTGCATCTTCAACCATGAACGCCTCGAACGGCTCGAGCGTCCTGCGGAAGCGCTTCTTCCATTCCTGCGAGAGCTTCGGAATGGTCGCCTTTGCAGCGTCCATCGCCCTCTGCGCCAGCGCGCAACCTTCAAGGTCGTAGCGGGCAAATCGAGCATGCTGCTTGTCCAGGCTGAGCGCGCCGAGGAAGCTTTTCACAGCCTTTTCCGGAGGAATCTCCACCGTCTCAGACGTTTCCACCAAGAGCTTGTCAATCACCACAGTCGCCGGCAAGAGCGACTTCTCAGCCAACGCATATGCAAGGATAGCATCGTCAAGCGCTTCCTGAGCGTTCGCCGGCGCAAGCACAATCGACCAGTTCTTGGGCTCTGGCGACGTGCAAACGACGGGCAGACGAGCAAGCGCGAGAGGCTTCGTGCTTTGGGCGTTTTCGACAAGGCAGCGCTGGCCAGCTAGCGTGCGGGCTGCGGCCGCGCTGGTGGCCGAGTCGCCATGAAGGTCGAGGAGCTCAGACGCCCATGTCTCGCCTTTTAGCGCTCGGGCGGCTTTGCTGACGGCGTCGTGCCCGATTACGCAGCCTACTCCAGCAGCCCGAGCTGCGTGAGCGACTGCCTGGGGACCGCTTAAGAGTTCCATTTTTCCACCATGACGCATAACACACCTTTCGGCGAGCTATTCCTATTCTCGGACTTCCTTGATTGCGCCCGAATGGCATTCGCGCAAGCATATTAGGCAGCCGTCGCAGCGGCTGTAATCTATTTTCACGCGCCCGTCAGCCCAAGCGATTGCTCCGTGCGGGCAGAACAGTGCGCAGGCGCGATCCGCTGGAATTTTTGGGTCTGCCACAGGCTTTACGGCGCGCCAGAAGACTGGCGCTGCAGCCACTTGGGCTTCAAGCTTCGGCTTGATTTCTGATTCGGATTTCATTCTTACCACGAATTTCTCTCCTGCGCGCAGCAGGTCCATCAAGATTACCATTTCGCCATCTTGCAGCCCTGCTCGGCTGCAGATTGGTGCTCTGCAACATGGCCGTAAAATTCAGCCTCTATAGCCGACCGCAACACCTTTAGCGACAGCTTCGGGAACGCCTTCGACAGCGCACCCGCCATGGGCGCGGCCGGAAACGGGCGGCCCGTGGCAGAAAGCGCTATTCCTGTGGCATCAATGCTCAGCACTTTCACCTTTTTCTTTGCAAGGAGGGGGCTCGTGAATCTTTCTTTTGAATTGACGATGATGACAGAACGCTCTTTTAGGTCCTTTACCTTCTCTTTTACCATACCGGCGTCGAAGACAAGGACGAAATCGGGCGCTGAGATAGGGCCTTTCTCCAGAAGCTCTTCTTTAGGTTTGGCAAGACGGAGATAGGCTTTTCGGCCGTCTCCGGGGCGCTCCGGCTCTGGCAAATAAAGCTGGGCTTTCAGGCCTGACGCCACCACCGCGCGTGCAATCAGCCGCGCAGTGGTAGCTACGCCCTGCTCGGTGTGCCCAACAAAAAGGAAGTTCATGTACACCCCGATGTATACTTTACAAAATATATTTTATATGGCGTATGCCAGGTTATACTACCTCCATTTCTACGCAACGAATGGATATAAAGGTGACATTTTCCGAGGGTTTTCTGACTTAAATGTAGGTTAGCCAAATGTTGTAGGTTAACTTCCAAGAGGCTTGGCGGATGTTTTATTAGCTTCGGCGGCTAATGATGGACGTCTATGAGCACGCGCACTTTATCGATTACGGACCGAAGCGCAAGGATTACATCAAGGCGTTCTTTGCAAACCTTGATTGGGCAGCCGTTAACAGCGCCTTGAAAAGGCAAACAAGATAGGAAAGATGACGACGGATTAGCTCACGCCTCTATTATCCGCACATCCGCAGCTACGGGCCCTTTGGCGGTAAGAAACAGCGGGTTGATGTCAAGCTCCGTTATTTTTGGATTGGCTTCGAGAAGGTGCGCGACCTTCAGTATGACGTCAGCGACCTTCCTTGATTGGGTTTCGACGGCCGGTATCGCTGCGGGCGCTTTCGTTTCTTGTATCATCATCTCGGCTTCAAAGCGGTCAATGGGCAAAACGCGGAACGCGACGTCTTTGAGCACGTCTGCGAGCACACCGCCGGAGCCGAACATGATGATTGTCCCGAAGCTTGGGTCGCGCTTGCCGCCGACGATAAGCTCAGAGCCGCGGATAAGAGGCTGGATTATAATTCCTGCGATCTTTTTTGTCTGCTTTTTCGCGTTTTTGATTACTTCATCATAGGCGCGGGCAAGTTCTTCTGGCTTATTTACGATTTTGACACAACCGGCTTTGGCTTTGTGGATTATTTCAGCGTCGATTTTGAGAACTATGGGGTATCCCAGCTTGGCGGCTGCGGCTTGCGCCTGCCTGACGTTTTTGACCAAGACGAAAGGCGCAATGGGGATGCCGTATTTCTTGAGTAGGGCGTATGCCTTGCTGTCTTGTAGTTTAGACATGAGACTAATAATGCATCTGAAAATAAAAGCGAGAGAAGACGTTGCGCGAGTTACCCTGCTATTCCGCCTGCGGCGCCGCCTCTGCGGGCGACTGCTCCTCGACAGTCGGCGTGATGTGCTTTATGATTACAATGTCACCGATGGACTGGACCATCGAGAATGGCACAATCACACCACGCTTCTCTCTTACTACCGGAGCAAGGAAGGATCCTTTAACGATATCCACGACAATGGATTTTACTCGAAACTTCTCCAAGTCAAGGTCTAGGTCAGATATTTTGCCGCAGTAGGATCCCCTCGTTGTGAAAACATCCTTTTTAACGGTTTCAGCATAGTTGCATGTTGTTACCATCTTATCTCCTCCAAATCGTATGCCTTATGCTTGCAAAGGCAATTAATGATATGCCCTCGAGCTATATATTGTTTGTGCGAGAGCTATAAGAAACTTTAAATATATCTTTCAGTGGACGACAAGTAGCTCGTCTTTCAAATCGGTGATGGCGGGTTGAAAATATTGCTGAGGTAGCCAAACCAGGTCACGGCACCGCTCTGCTATGGCCCTTTTCCTGGCGCAGAGCAAAAAGCGCCAGCGGAAAGCCTGCGGTTAGGCGGCGGGCGCAAGCCCATGAGGGTTCAAATCCCTCCCTCAGCGCTAAGCCCTTTTGCTGGGATGAACTCGTTCGCTCTAAGCGAACTCGTCTCACGAAAGCGCTGGCAGAAAACGCAGGGCCGGTGGTCTAGTGCAGCCCTTTTGCTAACCGCGACTCAGCAAAAGCGAAGCTTTCCTGAGTCGCCGAAAGCCTCGGCTTTCGAGCGAAAGTGCTGGCGGAAAGGAGCTAGAGCTTCCGACGCAAAATGGCATGACGCCTGCCTTACAGCAGCACTTTACGCTTCGCGCAAAGTGCTGGCGAAAAGGAAAGCAGGAGATTGGCAGTTCGATTCTGCCCCGGCCCACTCGCCTGGGTGATTGGCACCCTGGCTTGCACAGGCTCCCATCGTCTAGCAGCCCTTTTGCTCGCGTGGCGCACGCCAATGCGCCGGCGGAAAAGAGGAGCAAGGCTGGACATCCCGGTCAAGGATAAGGGCCCTTCGCTCTGCGAAGGAGTTGAGAAAGCCGAATGCTGCACGCTTCGGCGTGCGGACGGAAGCTTTCGATGAAAGAGTGGAAAGCCCTGGACGGGGGTTCAAATCCCCCTGGGAGCATCAACCTCTGGCTTCTTTCAGCAATTTCGCAATCTTAGGCTTCAGCACGAAGCCTACTGAGATTCCAAAGATTATCGCCACAGCCAAGGCAGTGCTCCACACCGCTGCACGGAACATCTCCATGAAAGCCGTTATTTTCAGGCCGAGGTTTTCTACGGCCGTGAGGATTGTTGCCGTGAGGATTAAAATCTCCAGCAACATAGCGGCAAATTGGCGATTTGGGATATCGAGGCGTTCCACTTTCAGTGCCACAACCTTCGCGGCTATTATTCCTGTAACAAGTATCACACCGGCAATGACAATCGTCGAAAGCTGAGCTGAAGCCGCTTCAAACAGGCGACTCGCGGTGCTAAGTTCCAGCGCTGTCATGGCTTCAGCGAAAAAGAAAAGCGCTATGGCTACGCTAACAGCCATCGCAACGATGTTAACAATAAAAATAACACGCGTGTGAACTTGGTGACTTATCCTTTTCGACCACCGAAAGATCGTCGCCTGCGCGGCACGCTTTATGAGCACGTTCGCCAATGTAGCGACGCAGACGCCTATGGCAAGAAGAACCGCAGCCGAAACAGTGTCCATTATCCCAAGCCACTTTTGATATACATGTAGCATTAACGCTTTAATACATCCGCCTTTTCGAGTATGGTCTGTATTATCACATCGGCCATTTCCATGACTTCCCGCGGACTCTTGGGCTTATGCGACAACTTTCCCAAGCAGACCTCTTTTATCCTCATGCGGCGCCTGATGGCATCAATGAGGATGGAGATGTCTATGCCGTAGTCGTTCCTGAATTCTATGTCGTCGAAAAAGCTTTTCCAGCCAGCGATTTGGCCGCTAACCGGATGCTTGAATGCCGTGGTCGAAAACAGGTGCTTGAGCAGCGGGCGATAGAGGAATATGCTGGTTCCCGTTTTTGACTTGTAGCTTGAAAAATAAGACTTTACGAAATCAGCTTTGCCTTTCAATATGGGTTCTATCAGCATATTCACTTTTTGTGGAGTAAGCGATTTCAGGTCCGCATCTATGAAAACGACGATTTTCCCGCTTGCAGCGTTTAGGCCAGTCTTCATTGCACAGCCTTTGCCCCTGTTTCGCGCATGCACGAGGACCTTAGCGCCGGCGCGCCTTGCCACCTCAGCTGTCTCATCGCAACTTCCGTCATCAACAACTATGATTTCATCGACTTTTGCCTTGGACACTGCTTGGACAACTTTGCCTACAGTTGCCGCTTCGTTGTATGCTGGTATGATGGCTGTTACGCTTGTAGCGAAGAACCTTTCACGAATACACTTTGCAACCGATTCCAAGAAATCTGCTAGATTCTGTAAAGCTAGCATTGTTTCACGCGACCACGATGCTTAAATCTGTTAAGGCTCATGTCTTTAAATCGGTTAAGGCGCGGGGGTGTCCGAGCCTGGCCAATGATCTTTTTGCGGGCGCATAAGGCGCCAGCAGAGAGGGCGGCTATAGGAGCAGGCTTGAGGAGCCTGTCGCTTAGTGCGTGCGCGAGTTCAAATCTCGTCCCCCGCATTCCGTCAGCGAACATAAGCGCAAGCTATCCATGCGTTCGCATTTGCCGCATTTTGAGAACTCTGCTGCTCGGCGAGCGGTTTACCACCAGTTCACGCCGTTCCTGAACCATTATAGCTTGTGGTAATAGAAAAACGCCCAACGCTCATTTTTTCATCAGAAAACGCTTCGGCTCCTTGTCTAGGTCGATGAACTCGTCGGCGGCTTCTATCAGCTTACCCGATGCTGATTTGCCGAATGCGATCACTTCGACGCGGCATGCCGACGCGCGCTTAAGGTGCTCGACCAATGGCACGTAGTCGCCATCGCCGCTGACGAGTACGACGACGTCAAGCTTGGGCGCAAGTTCGATTGCGTCCATTGCTATGCCTGTATCCCAGTCGCCTTTCTTTGCGCCGCCAGCAAACACCTGCAAGTCCTTTGCCTTGACCTCCCACCCCGAGTGGCCTAGTGCTTCAAAGAACTTGCTTTCGCCCATTTCCTCGGCACGGATTACATACGCAATGGCTCGGATGAGCGCGCGGTCGCGCGTAGCCGCCTTGAGAAGCTCCTTGTAATTAACTTTGGCACCGTAAAGGTGCTTTGCAGAATGGTAAAGGTTAGAAACATCAGCGAAGACGCCGATGCGCTGGGCGAGGTGGATTGCCATGCGATATGTTCTACCGACGGCGATATAAATCGTTTAGGTGGGGGGCGTTGGAAACTTTTTAAAACATCACTTCCTATTGGTGACTAAATGGTGCTAAAATGACGGTTGTCAGTTATCTGAAACTTGACAAAAATTCCGGCATCGGATGCGCCGATGAGCGCGAAAGCATCGGGGGCCGAACCTACGATTTTATTAAAAAAATTCGCAGAGTTGCCTCGACACGGTCCTTTATCGGAATGGCTGGGGATGCGCATTATGCTGATGAAATTATAGCAGCGATTTCATCGCGGGCCAAAACGGATGACGTCCGTGAAATTCTTGGCATTGCCAAAAACGCTTATCTAAAGTGTCGCGACGAAAAATTCGAGGAGTCGATGTTGAAGCGATACAATGCGACATGGGAAGACTTCAAGAGGCCGAACGCTTTAGAAATGAACATCCACAAAACACTTTTCGAAGCCCTAAGCGACCCAAGAAGCCAAGACGTTGGGCTTATGCTTGGAGGCCTTGACAAAGATGGCAACTTTGAAATTTTCACCATCAGTTACCCGGGCACAAGTCGCACGTGGACGTTTAACAGATTCCACACCATTGGTTCGGGCTCGGACAGGGCTCACATAGTTATCGGAGATGCAATTAACGCCATGGACCCTAATGATAGAGATAACATTCCACTCCCTAAAGGAGCGAAAATCCTCATGCAGGCGACACGTTCGGCGTGGAAGAACATAGGTGTAGGCGGCCGTTCCCAACTCGTCTATGTCAGCGGCGGAGAACTCAAAGAGCTCGGCGTGGACGAATCGAACGTCTTGAATAATATTCTGTATTGCGAGGAGAAAGGAACGCTACCCTCCGAATATGTTGATGCGACATTTTCCAAAATTTTGATGGACGGCGCAAAAGCGGCTGACATAATCATGGAGACTGCTGGGAAGATATCATCCGAAAAACTTGCAGACCTCTTTTTCAGGCAGAGTTTACACTTATAGTTTTTCTCCGCAAGTATAGGTATGCCGCGACTTCATGCATTCGTGCACGGCCACGTTCAGGGCGTCTTCTTCCGAGCATTCGTCGAGCAGACGGCAAACAAGCTCAATCTTGCGGGCTGGGTTAGAAACCGCGAGGACGGCAGCGTCGAAGTCGTTGCAGAAGGCACGCGCATCGTGCTCGAGGGCTTTCTCGAGGCGCTGAAGAAAGGGCCCTCGACCGCACGGGTCGAGCGTGTTGATGCAGAATGGCAAAAGGAGCGCGGCGAGAAGGGGTTTGAGGTGCGCTGCTAAAGGTCACAGCTTTCACAATATTTATATACTTTTTCTTCTGATGAATAGCTTGCTCAGCGTGAAAGGGAAGGCATGCTGGGGGTTCAGGAATCTTGCGGGGGAGCTTTTGCGGAGATCCCGCATTTGCGTTGCCGTCTGGTATCGGCGGCGCGTCAAAGATTAGAGACTAGATAGCACTATCTATCTCTTTCAACCACAAGTCGTTGCAGACTGCGGTTGTTTTCCGAGCCTGTGCCTTCGGGCGGGGCGATGATGGTTGTGGAATGATTGCCGCCAGCAAATCTGGAGCGGGCAATTATGATACAGCCGAAGATGAACGCGCGAGCTTGCTTGCGCGCAATGAAGGCACGAACGGCGAACCAAATGCAGGGATAACGGAATAGCTAATTTTGCTTCGCAAAATTAGTTAGAATAAAGTGCGAACCCGAAATTCTGGTTGATCCCGCCGGAGAGAACTGCTATCAGGGTCCGGCTAAGCCATGCGAGTCGAGAGGTGCAAGACCTCGGCGCACTGCTCAGTAACACGTAGCTAATCTACCCTTGGGTGGGGGATACACCCGCAAACGTGGGCTCAATACCCCATAGGTGAGGGAGGCTGGAAACAGCCCTTTCTGGGAGAAAGCGCTGGCAGAAAGAGTGAAGCAAGCGAGCTTCCAACGCCAACGCGATGCGAGCTCCAAAAGGGTTGCCAGAACGCACCCTTGCTGAAACCTGAGGGGCCCAAGGATGAGGCTGCGGCCGATTAGCTCGTAGTCGGGGTAAATGCCCGACCAGGCGATAATCGGTGCGGGTCATGAGAGTGATAGCCCGGAGATTGATTCTGAGACATGAATCAAGGCCTTACGGGGCGCAGCAGGCGCGAAACCTTCCCAAACAGCCCTTCTTGCTTGCTAGCGCTTTGCAAAAGCGCTGGCGGAAAATCAAGAAGTGCTGGGGGAATACCAGCAATGGTGAGGGCGGGGACCCTGAGTGCCGCAGGTTTCCTGCGGCTTTTGCCAAGTGTAAACAGCTTGGCGAATAAGTGGTGGGCAAGACGGTTGCCAGCCGCCGCGGTAATAACCGCGCCACAAGTGGTTCTCACGATTATTGGGTCTAAAGCATCCGTAGCCGGTTCCGCAAGTCTCTGGTGAAATCCTGCAGCTGACATATGCGCAAGCGCAATTTCCAGCGATGCTGCGCATACTGGAATGTAGGGCGTGCCAGGGATACTGCGGGACTAGGGACTGGTAGAGGTGCGGGGTACGTTGGAGGTAGGGGTAAAACAGCCCTTTTCGCTGCGCGAAAAGCGCTGGCGGAAAAGACTTTACATTCCTTTAATCTCCAACGGACCACCTGACGGACGGAAGTGAGCAAAATTGCTGCGATTATGGTATTACAAATAGTCGCAGTTATGACATCATTTCCTTCTGGGTGAATGGCGAAGGCGCCGCACTAGGACAGATCCGACGGTGAGGGATGAAAGCGTGGGGAGCGATTGGGATTAGATAGGCCCTTTTCTTGAAAGAAAAGCGCCTGCGGAAAAGAACTCCGCAGCGCAGTCATGAAGAGGCCCTAAATACCCCAGTAGTCCACGCTGTAAACGATGCCCGCTTGATGTTGCAGGTCCTACGAGGACCTGCAGTGTCGGAGCGAAGGTGTTAAGCGGGCCACCTGGGGAGTACGGTCGCAAGACTGAAACTTAAAGGAATTGGCGGGGGAGCACTACCAGGGGTGGAGGCTCCGGTTTAATTGGATACAACGCCGGGAACCTTACCAGCAAAGACAGCAGGATGAGGGTCAGTCTGAAGGGCTTACCTGACAAGCTGAGAGGAGCTGCATGGCCGTCGTCAGCTCGTGGCGTGAGCTGTCCTGTTACAGCCCTTTTCTGCGGAAAAGCGCTGGCGGAAACGCCAGCAAGGCTGCAGATAGTCAGGAAACGAGCGAGACCCACGCTGCTAGTTGCTAACGCTGTCTCCGGACGGCGTGCACTCTAGCAGGACCGCTGGTGCTAAATCAGAGGAAGGAGTGGGCGACGGCAGGTCAGTATGGCCCGAATTTGCTTGGGATACACGGGGCCTACAATGCGCAGGACAATGGGATGCGACCCCGTAAGCCCTTTCTTTTCACAAAAGAAAGCGCTTGCGGAAAACTTTCCGCGAGTCTGTGAGAAAGGAAAGGACCGGGAGAGGGGAAGCCAATCTCTTAAACCTGCGCCTAGTTCGGATTGAGGGCTGCAACCCGCCCTCATGAAGCCGGAATCCCTAGTAAGCGAGGGTCATCATAGCGGCAAGTGCCAGATGATTAACCCGGCCAAAGGTGAGCGCGAGCGTTGAAGAATGTAGAGGCTTGACACTGAGCTTTGCGCGCACTTTGTAGCAGCTCAATGATGCGCTTGCTGCTGTGAAATCTCTCGCTGAATACGTCCCTGCTCCTTGCACACACCGCCCGTCAAGCCAATTGAGTGGGTCTCTGGTGAGGCTTACGCTGAGACTTCCGCATGCGGAGCATGCGGCGAGCAGGAATAAGTCGAACCAGATGCCCGCAAGAGGGGCTAAGTCGTAACAAGGTAGCCGTACGGGAACGTGCGGCTGGATCACCTCCATAAACTTTTCTAAAAGAAAAGTTTGATCAAAAGAGGGGGCGATGCTAGACCTTTGCCCGCAAAGGCGGACGAATAGCTGCGCTTCGCGCAGTTATCATAGGTCGATGAGCGAAACCCTTAACTTTCGAATTATACACGATCACGATTGTGCGAACAATCGAAATGGAGTATAATTCGAAAATGTGTGCAGGCACATCTTGCTGCGCTGCGCGCAGTCAAGATATGCGCTAAAGTTCGTGCCTTCGAAATCCAAACCCGAGTGATCTTCAGAATCTTTAAATAAAATAGCGCCCGCAGAACAAATGCGGGCCTGTAGATCAATGGAAGATCGCTACCCTTGCAACGGCCCTTTTTGCTGACGCAAAAAGCGCCGGCGGAAAACATGGCAGGTAGAGGCTGCGGGTTCGAATCCCGCCGGGTCCATTGAGTTAAATAGATGCGCTGCACAATGGTGCAGCGTGAAGTAGTCCGCTTCGCGGATTAATAGCTGCGCTTCGCGCAGTTATGATAAGAACCGAGCTGGTCAGAGTCCCACTCGTGCGGGCAGGCACGTGTGGTGCAGCGCGGAAGGCATCGTTTCGGCGATTTCATCACGCTGTTTCTCTGACTATTTGGTTCGGCGGAGGTCGCACTCTGCGAATCGCTGACCGCCCGCAAGCTTTGCTTGCATGGCGGCTGTAAAGCCGCGCTGACTTCCCGGTCGGCACGGCGATGAAGCATCATAGGTCTGGACGAAGGAAGCTAGCTCCCATGCTGTCTGGAGGATGGCTTGGCTTGAGAGGCGATGAAGGTCCTGGCAAGCTGGGATAAGCCGTGGCGAGGCGCATGCAGCCTTTGAACCACGGATTGCCTAATGGGACATCCTTCTATTCGAGGCTGGGGTTAAACCTGGCCGTGAAGGCGAACGCGCAGAATTGAAACATCTTAGTAAGCGCAGGAAGAGAAAGCAAACGCGATGCGGTAAGTAAGGGCGACTGAAAGCCGTATAGGACAAACCGAACCGCCGCGCGACGAGCGCGGTGGGATGTGGGGTTTGGACCGTCGCACTCTCTCGCTCGGCGAGCCGAAGTGGGCTGGAAAGCCCTGCCATAGAGAGTGAAAGCCTCGTAGGCGAAACCGAGAAGTGAGATTGGCGGTATCCAGAGTACTATTCCCTTGATAGGGAGTAGGAATGCGGGGGGATCTACCTCCAATCCTAAACACTCCTCAAGTCCGATAGCGCACTAGTACGGTGACGGAAAGCTGAAAAGCAGCGGCAACACGCGCTGAAAAGAGCCTGAAACCAGGCAGCTACAGTTAGCCGGCGAAGGCTCCGCGCAAGCGGAGAGTAAACCGGCGTCCGTTTTGAAAAACGGGGCAGGGAGTTCATTCCACTGGCAAGGCGAAAGCCGTAGCGAAACAGCCCTTTTTGCTGGCGCAAAAGCGCTGGCGGAAAAGGTTGCGCTAGAGCGAGTCCGAAAGGGCGTTAGTCAGTGGTTTGAGACCCGAAACCAGATGATCTAGGCCTGGGTAGGCTGAAGGGTCGCGAAAGCGACCTCGAGGGCCGGTACCCGTTATGGTCCAAACCTTTGGGGTGACCTGGGTCTAGGGGTGAAATTCGCAAACAGCGAAACTGTTTGGAATTTGCCCTTCGCAAGTTCCGAGCAATGTTGTTTGCGAACACCAAAAGCCAATCGAATCTGGTGATAGCTGGTTCCTCCCGAAATGTGCGTGAGTACAGCCTCCGCGCTTAAGCGGGCGGGGTAGAGCACCGATTAGGTTGCCAAGGAGGGAAACTTCCAGCAATCTCGTCGAACTCCGAATACGTCCGTGGCATGCGCGGGGAGTGAGGGTGCCGGAGTAATTTTGGCATCCGCGAGGGCGTGAACCCGGACTGCAGTTAAGGCCCCCAAACGGCCGCTAAGTGACGAAAGGAGTCAGGAGTCTTAGACAGTGGGGATGTAGGCTTAGAAGCAGCCATCATTTAAACAACGCGTAACAGCGGACCCATCGAGGCTCTCGGCCCTGAAAATGGACGGGACTAAGCGGTCTGCCGAGACTGCGGGTCATGCGCTTCGCGAGGAGCGCATGGCGGTAGGGAGGCGTGCTGGCTGGGCAGAAGCGGCTCTTTAAGGAGCTGTGGACCGGTCAGCAATGAGAATCCTGCCGGGAGTAGCATAGAGTGGAGCGAGAATCTCCACCACCTGAGGGGCGAGGTTTCCCCAGTAAAGATTATCTGCTGGGGGTTAGCCGGTCCTAACCGGCCTCCTAACTGGACGGCTGGGAAAGGGAAGCAGGTTAATATTCCTGCGCCGGCTGGCGTCCGTAGAACCTATTCCAAACGCCCTTGGATAGCCCGAGCAGCGCCGTCGCGCTGTTCAAGCGCCGAAGCGCGAGGAGTGTCGTCGTGACGAGAATCGCGTGAAGGCGCCAGTAGGTTTGCGTATGCAGACTTCGGGCAATTCCACGGGCCCATGAAAATGGGATGGGGGAGGGCGCCAGACGACCGTACTTATAACCGACACAGGTGCCCCTCGCCGAGAAGGCGAAGGTGTTCGAGAGAATCCAACCCAGGGAATTCGGCAAATTGGCGGCGTACCTTCGGTACAAGCCGTGCCTGCTCAGCGATGGGCAGGTCGCAGTGACAAGGGAGATCGGACTGTTTAACAAACGGCGAAAACTGCCTGAAAGTTCCGACAAGATTGACGAATTAGCAGCCTCAATCGAATTGGAACGTATTGCTGCGATTATGTTGCAAAATGATCGCAGCCAAAACATGTTGTTTTCGCCGGTTAAGAAACGCAGTCGGCTGCTAAGCCCAAAGGCCTTGTATAGCCGATGAATCGTGGCCACTAGCGGTGTGTGAAAGCGGGTTACAACCTGCCTATGCCCCGCTGTAGGCCGGCCCTAACTCTGAGGGTCTTAAGGTAGCGTAATCCCTTGCCAGTTAAATGCTGGCCTGCATGATAGATTAACTAGATCTTCGCTGTCCCGGGTTGGAACTCGGTGAAACTATCGTTCCAGGGACTGGGCTGGAGACCTTCGGTGGGAAGAGTAGACCCCGTTGAGCTTTACTGCAGTCTGTTGTTGTGGTACGAGCGAGGTTGTATAGCGTAGGCAGGAGACGTAGAAACCTTGACGCAAGTTGAGGTGGAGTCGAAAATGTAACACTGCCCTATCTTTCTTGTATTGCTAACTTCGCGAAAGCGGAAGACAGCAACAGGTGGGCAGTTTGGCTGGGGCGGCACACCCTTGAAAGGGTATCAAGGGTCCTCTAAGTTCGGCTCAGGGCGGTCAGAAATCGCCTGTAGAGTGCAAGGGCAAAAGCCGGATTGATTGGATTCCGCCCAGCGTGGAATCCAAACGCGAAAGCGTGACCTAGCGATACGCAAGTTCCTTTAGATAAGCCCTTTCTTGAAAGAAAGCACTTGCGGAAAGAACAGAATGCATGAAATCCGCGAGGACATCAAGAAAGCGCTCTAGAGAGGGGCTTGTGACATGAGAAAAGCTACCACGGGGATAATGGTGTCGTGGCGGGTGAGAGTTCGTATCGACCCCGCGCGTTGCGGCGTCGCTGTCGGCTGGTCCTCACCTGGCTGTGCAGCAAGTCGCTGACGGCGAACGACACGGTGGCTTTGCAAACCGCAAAGCAAAAGTTTGTGGTCTACATTCCTGACAATCTGCTAGCTTTAGCGTTGACGATATACGTCCCAGAACGAGGCGATGAACGAATAGCTCGCACTTGCGAGCGCTCGTTATCGCCAATGACTATACTGGGTAGCTTCTGAGCTAAAGAGCGGCAAGATTGCCGAAGTCAAGATAGAAGTTGCATAGCTTCTTTCTTCGTCTTGGGTAGAGGAGACTGCAAACTGGATTTCGAGTTTGTGTATAGTCCGCTTTTGCGTAGGTAGCCAAAGCGAATTATCAACACAAGCGATGAGAGAATCAGCCGTTGAATAGTCCGCTTACAAACAGAGTAACGGATTATCAAAATGTCGTCCGCGACCTGAATGCAGCCAAGGGTGCTGGGGTCCACAGATTAAAAGGGCACCTTAGTTGGGTTCAGAACGGCGTGAGCCAGTTTGGTCTATATCTGCCGAAGGTGCTGGTGTCTGAGAGAAAGAAAGGGCAAGTACGAAAGGAACACCCTCTCGTGGCCTCTGGTGTACCGGTTGTCCGACAGGGCATCGCCGGGTAGCTACGCCATGGCGGATAAGGCCTGAAGGCATAGGTTGCTACGTCGGTACCAATAGCTGCCGCCGAGAAATTGGCGATGGGCAGCCATGACATAGCATCCGCCGAACTAAGGCCTAAGCCGCTCTCAAAAATAGACATGCGGTACGGGCAAGACGACCCGTTATGGAGAAGGGGTGTACGCGCGAAGCCTCGGCGACGCGCTCAGCCCACTATCTCCTACACCAATGCTAGCCTTCAAAACGCGCCAGCTGCGGCTGTCGCGGTTCCGCGAATAATAACCGCTTGAAAATAGCCGCTTTCGCGTAAAAGCGGGCGGTTAGAATAGTGGAAGTCCAGACCTATGATGCTTCATTTTATTTTCTTTCGACGCTCACTTGTATAACCTAACCTATATATTTGGATTCATACAAAATCTTTATATCTACTTACTACTATGGAATAGTAACAAATGGTGTTTGGTGTGCCTAACCCAAAAACCGGTCATGCCAAAGGCGCGCTCGTTTCTTGCGAGCGAGCGATAGTTGTGGAAAACCCTGACGAAGGCTACGTGTCTTACCGCTGCGTTGCTGGCGAGCAAGCTTTGCAGAGGCTGAGCTTGTGGCCAGGCGAGAAGGTACTTTTCGACGTAACGATTTATGGTCGCCCTGGCGAGGCCGCGCGGCAGGCGAAGAGTTACCTTCAGCGGTTAGAGAGTTGTTATCGGACGAAACAATGAGGTGTGGTTGTAATGGCAGTTAAAAAGAGAAAAGAATGGTCTCTAGGTCGCCACAATTGCGGAGACGGCTTTCGCGGCTGGCAGGTCCAGTCGCACGGCCTGACGTTCTGCAACCTGTGCGGCAAGGAGAAGAGGGCTTAAGATATTTGTTTTCCTAAAGGATGAAAGAAGGGAATGTTATGTTCGTTTATAGCGTCGGTAACGTCGAGAACGTGAAAATGGGGGAAAAGGTGTACCCTAGCGTCGCAATCTGGGTTTGCGAAGGTGATGATGGCCGATGGGACGTCTGCTCAACCCTTGATGAGAGACCCAAAGGCCGCTATCTATTCTGGACGGAAGCCGTAGAAGCCGGACTGAAGATGTACGAACATCTTAAGAAGAATGCGATTCGCGGCGGCGAAGACGGCAGGGCTGCTTAGCGTATCTCGTTTTAATCTTTGCGACATCTTTTTAACAGATGGGCAAACTTCTCGCAGAATTCCAAAAGCGTGAGCAGCTGATACGCGACTGGCTCGCGGCTGCAAGGGACAAGTGGCAGAGCCGCGACGACGTGCTGTTCGAACTGCTTTTCTGCCTTTGCACGCCGCAAAGCAAGGCGCCTGTATGCAGAGCGGCGATAAATAAGCTGAAAGAAAGCGGCCTGCTCGAAGCAGCCGGCGACAAGGACATATTAGGGCATCTGGCGGGCGTACGCTTTCCTAAAAATAAGGCGAGGTATATCGCAGCCGCGCAAGCGAAATTTTCTGAGATATTCGGCAAAATCCAGGCTATGCATGCACGGCCGCCCGAGCTGCGCGATTGGCTTGTGCAGAACGTGGAGGGCTACGGCTACAAGGAGGCATCGCATTTCCTCAGAAACATCGGGCTTGGCGAGGAGCTGGCGATACTCGACGTGCATATCATGCGAGAGCTTGCCGAAAATGGACTAACCAATGAGGAAGAGGGCGAGAAAGGGGGGCTCACCCCTCGCAGATATTTGGACGTCGAAAAGAAGTTCGTCAAAGCCGCCCGCGGGTTAGGCCTCAAGCCCGCCGAGCTCGACATCGCGATATGGCTGTCGCGATCGGGAAACGAGGAGATAATGTAGAGTTTTAATTGAAGCTTCACCATGGTTACTGAGAGGTGCATTTTATGTCGTGCGGGAAATGCGGAAAAAAGAAGAAATAAGAAGTCTTCTATCCAAGCCGTAGGATGCAAGTTGTCGGACGATATGAAAGCATCGAGGAACTTTGCAAAGACCGCGGAATAACCAAAAGGAACGGCTTAGGCAGCTATCTCAAGCGAAACAATCTTGAGTTATGCCAGCAGGGCGGCAAGCTTGTTTTGTACCGCATGGGCTCGAACCAAGCGAGTGAAGAGTCGGCGACGACGCTGAACGCTTTGGACGACGCATCGCGCATACTCGAAGACCGATAGCCGCGCCTCAGATTCTTGGAGAGCCGCGTTTTCGCAAACCTTATTAACTTTGCGGCGATATTCGATTTAGTGGTGACCTGAGCTGCAACTTCGGTTCTGCGTAACAGCAGCGCTGAGGAAGCTCTGTCCACTCTGCAGGAATGTGAAATAACCGCGTTCGCGTAAAGGCGGACGGTTAGATTAGCACCTGCAAAAGCGCGATCCGTTAAGGTTACGGGCGAGAGTCTGTTGCCGGATCACAGAAACGCACTTAGCAACCGACGCATGAATGACGTTGCATATAGCTGCTCAGCGGTTATTCTACGAATAGCCGCTTCGCAGTTATGATAAGTTGAAACGGGTCCGGCACGCGCGGGTGCAAGAGGGTTGGGATTTCGGCCGCTTTTGCAACAATAGCCGCTCTCGCTTTGGCATGAGCGGCTATCGTGACAAGAGCGGTTAGAATATCAACGTAGCGCTTAGACAAATGTTGCAAGGCCCTTTTGAAAGGAAGCGGGACACGCTCCTTTTCCGCAAGCGCTTTTGCGCTAGCAAAAGGGCTTACATAAGACGGGCTATGCCAGGTCACCACGTTTATTTTCTAAACCTTTATTTACTTGGAATCGGAATAGAAAGTATGGCGCGAAAAGCAAAACGCAAAGAGCATAAAGGTTGGCACATAGCCAAGCCGATGGCGGCTTTGGTGGTGCTGTTCGGGCTTCTGGTTCTTGGAAGCACGTACTATCTTGCTGGAGAAACGCTGATAACGGCCCAGAGATTTCTGGGAATCGCGACGTTTCTCGCTGGCGCAGTTCTCTGGTACCATCACGCTGGCGAAAAGAAGTAAGCATCCTCGCGTCACTTTCCTGCACTCCGAAGCCTCAAATAGATTATGAATATGTATTCATAACATGGGGGTGAAAAACATGCCAGGCGGAGATGGCACAGGACCAATGGGACGCGGACCTTTGACTGGACGAGGGCTTGGGCCTTGCGGACGCGGGCTTGCGTTTGGCCGCGGGTTTGGCAGAGGCTTTGGAAGAGGATTTGGATGGAGGTGCCAGCAAGCGTTTCCATTTGCAGAGCCCGCAGCTTTGACCAAGGAAGAACAAAAGAAGATACTGGAAGCTGAGCTAAAGCAGCTTGAGACCGAAAAGCAGGAACTGGCAAAAAGGCTTAAGGAGCTGAAATAGTGCCGAGACCGAGGCTTTTCCGAAAGGTGGAATTCGAGCCGCGCGTGACGTATTTCAAGCCGGCTGGAATCAGGCTCGCCGAGCTAGATGAATCCATCTTGACGGTCGATGAATTCGAAGCTGTTCGGCTGAAGGATTTGGAAGGCCTTGAGCAGGAAGACGCAGCTAGAAAAATGAAGATTTCTCAGCCGACTTTTCATCGACTGCTCTTGTCTGCGAGAAAAAAGATAGCCGATGCTCTGGCCAACGGCAAGGCGATAAGAATAGAAGGCGGTCCGTATATGGTAGTTGGAAAGATGAAAAGGATGATGGGTCGCGGAGCAGGGCCAGGCGGCGAATGCGAATGCCCGAAATGCGGCGCGCACGTTGCGCATGAGCGCGGTGTGCCATGTTATTCGCTCAAATGCCCGAAATGCGGAGCTGCCATGGCGAGGATGAAAATAATCTAATCAAACGATATTTCCGAAAACAAATCCGGTGATCGTGGAGAATAAGATTACAAGACAGACATAAACGGCTGTTTGCTTCGTGCCGAGCACTTTTCTTATCACGAGCATGTTGGGCAGGCTTAGGCTGGGGCCTGCAAGCAGCAGAGCAAGAGCAGGACCGCTGCCCATGCCGAGCTTCATGAGTTCGGATATAATCGGAACTTCCGTGAGCGTTGCAAAATACATGAATGCGCCGAATACTGACGCAACGAAATTCGAAAGCAAACCGTTTCCGCCAAGATATGCTTCCACGATTTCCTGCGGTAAAAGATATCCGACCATGCCTGCGATGAACACGCCGATGAGCAGGTATGGGATTATAAGCCTGGTTATCGACAGCGTCTCTTTTGCCCATTCCTTAAGTTCGGGTCTTTCGAACCGTGATTTCAGCAGCAGCAGCAGCGATACGAGCAGTGCAGCGAACACCGCCAGTTTTGCGATTATATCAATCTGCAGCCCGTTGATGACGAGCATTGCGATGAGCAGCGCAAAGAACGACAATATGACCGGTTTTGATTTTCCGTGCGGTGTTATGATGTCTGAAAAAGTCGCACCGTCTTCGACGGCCTTTCTCTGGAAGATTTTATGCATAGTGAAACCGAGTATTATCGATAACGATATTGCCAGAATTGCCCGCGCCAGTCCTATCGTAAAACCCAAGACCTGAGCCGTATAGATTATTGCAAGGACGTTTATCGCGGGGCCAGCGAACAGAAAGGTTATCGCAGGACCAAGGCCTGCGCCGCGCCTTTTTATGCCAGCAAAAAGCGGCAGCACGGTGCAGGAACAAACGGCTAATATCGCCCCGGATATTGATGCAAATCCGTATGAAATGTGCTTTTTCGTGTTCGGTCCGAGATACTTGAGGACGGTTTCTTTGTGCAGAAAGACGGCAATCGCTCCTGAAATGAACAACGCCGGCACCAAGCATGTGATTACGTGAGCGGAAAGATATTCGCCCAGTGCGCCTATTCCAGCGGTCAGAACGTCGGTGATTATCGTATCATCGCCTTCCTAATTTCTCGAGAAGCTCTTTCTTTGCAACAGCTAACAAACCCTTTTCCTTGATTAAGTTTCTGATACTATGCTTGTCCGGGAAGCTTATCGCGTCCTGTAAGCAAGTTACCTGGCAGGTCGTGCACCCGACCAAACAATTCAGCGGTCTGGCGACGACTGGTTTGTTTTTGTCAAAGTCGAAATCGTAAACGTTCCTGCCGCAGCCTGCCGCGCACATGCCGCAGCCGATGCACTTGCTTTCGTCAATCGTGGGATGCCAGTCTATTTTCTCTCTGGGTATTCCATGCCATTCCGTGAATCTTTTTTCACCCTGTTCCATTTCAATCACTTCTTACCAGTCATCGTCCATTCGACTTCTCGTTTCAAATCTCGGACAGACGGCAGTTTTTTCGTGAAAACGACCTTTTCGTTGATGAGCGTCGCGGGAAGTTCGTCTTTGCTTAGGCACACTTCTTTATTCGATTCAGCAAGGAATCTCGTGTATTCTATTGACCTTAGATCAAACATATTTTTGCTGTATGATTTTTCGAGGTCGCGTATTATTTTTATGGTCTTTTTCGTAAGGTCGCTAAATTTCCCTTTCTTGACGACGTTCTCGTAAACGAACCATGTCTTGATTTTCGTCATTTATTTCAACCATTTCTTTATTTCTTCGGCAGTAGGCACTCGCCCTTCTGCCTTGACCTTTCCGTCGATAACGATCGCAGGCGTCAGGGAAACCTTTTCGATTATTTTCGAGATGTCGGTGACTTTTTCCACTGTTGCGCCGACTTTCAGCTCTTCCATCGCTTTTCGCGCATTGGCTTCAAGTTGCTTGCACTTTGCGCAGCCCGATCCTAGGATTTCGATTTTCATTTCTTACACCATACCAATTACATAGGATATGCCCAGAGCAACCAAGACGATTGCAGCGATGAGGTATATCCACGTCAAAAATCTCGGCGAAGCGACCCAGAGTTTCATGCTGAATACCGCGACGAGGAAAACAACGATTTCGTCCAGCATGTAGAACAGAAGGTAAATGCCGAGATATAGCAACGTTCCTATCACGGATAACTGGGCTTTCGCCAAGACTCCGGCAAAAACAAGCGGAACTACGGCAGAGCACGGGAATTCCACGATTGTTATAACGGCTGCGAACAGCATTACACCGCCCGCTAAAACAAGCAGGTTTCTCGGGTTTGTGAACAGCTTTTCAAGCCAACTTGCCGCCTTAGAATATATCTTACCCTTGCTTACGGAGCATTCGGCACCGTATTTCCTTATCCTGAAAAATTCCTTGACGAAATACAAAGCTCCGCCTATCATGAGCAGGCCGACGACGATCTGCATGAGCTTTGTCCACGGCGCCAGTAGCGAAAACAATCCGTGCCAGAACAGAATCAATATACCGTAAACTATCACGGTGACCAGAATGAAGATTCCGCCTGCAAGCAGTGTCAGTCGCCTTGATTTCAAAGCCAAGACCATGCTCAGGATAAGTATTATCGCCCCGAGCGAACAGACGTTGAAGCCGTCGAGGACGCCCAGCGTGACTGCGAGGGCTGGCAGAGAGTACGCCTCTATGTCTATGCTGTCGACAACAGGCCATTTGTATTCGAACTCTTCCTTTGGCTGAGGCTCGGTCGCTGGCGGGAATTGCCTGAGGATCGACTCTTTGATGCTTTGCCCTATCGCTTCGTTAAAGCCGACAAAATAGTCGTCGCCTATGAATGTTATCGGCACGGCGCCTTGCTCAAATGACTGAACATCGTATTGCCGATATAATTCGAATAACCTATTAACATTGTTGCTATCTTCAATCGAAAAATATCTGAATGCTACGTTCGGATAATCAATTTTTATCTTGTCCAAAAACGCCTTTTCCGCAGCGCAATGCGGACAGGTGCTGCTGTAGAAAAATTTCACTTCCGGAGTTTGGGATGAATCTGCCAAAGCTGCGCCTTGGAAGACCAATAGAGCAGCAAGCATAACCGCAAGAAACGCGTGTGGTCTCATTTTATCTTCTCCGTGCAGCAGCGCTTTTCCAGGACCGCGCCTTTGGCATATCCGAGCGCTTTGAAGATGTCGCATACCCTGCGATCCTTGATTCCGTAGAAAATTCGCTTTCCGTCTCTCCGCGATTCGAGAATGCCCCACTTTTCCAACTTTCCGAGTTGAATGGAGACCGTGGATTGCGTTCTTTTGACGTGCGGGAATATCTCGCAGACGCATTTCTCGCCGTCGAGAAGAAAATCTATTATTTTGAGCCGCGTTTCATCCGCCAGAGCGTTTAGAATCTCCAAAGAGTTTTCTAACTCATCTTCCGTTTTCACAGAACCGACATCTCACTTACTCTTGTTTTCATTTATTATCTCCAGAAGTTTTTCTTTCGGAACCTCGCCATGGAGCCGGAGAAACTCATTGCCATTCTTGTCCAAAAATACAAATGTCGGAAGGTTCTTGTCGACGTGCCACTTTTCCACGGCTTCTTTGTCTTTGTCGAAATCATAGTATTCCGTCTCAAGCCACGGATTTTCTTTTTCGATTTCCTGCCATCTGGGCTTCATCACCAAACAGCCGGCGCACCATACCGCTCCGAACTTCAACACCTTCATCTAAAGCACCGAACATATTGATAAGTGTCAATATTTAAAGCTTGTAGGTCGTTGATAGATGTGGCATCAAGTTACCAGCCTGTCTCCTGGGCAGAGTCTATGCCAGGTCACCACCTTTTTATTTCTCCAAACAAATCACTATCATGCGACT
>JAWCMQ010000002.1:121915-142033 GCA_039091255.1 Candidatus Aenigmatarchaeota archaeon | reverse complement strand
TGCGTCTGCGGCTAAACAAGCTTCTGTCACGCGAGTCTGCCCTCATTGCTGTAGCGCAGATAGCCGCGATAGTGCTGGTCGCGTTTGCGGTTTACCCGTTCTTGGAAGCGAACATGCTTTTCGTCGGGCCTGTCATACTGCTGCTCGGTTTCCTATCCCTAGCGATGCTGAGAATCTCGGGAAGGACGGTACGCTCGGTTGCGGCAGACATTGTATATGGAGTCATGGATGTGGGGCTTCTTTCATGGGTCGTTTCCATAGAGGCGGTCTTTGCTGGCCCGGTCGGCGTGGTTTTCGGCACAGTCATCGCCCATGCCCTGACGGATGCGGTCGCTGGCATGGTCGAGGGACAGGTAGCCTCGGCGCTGCGGAGCCGCGGCATCGAAGAGTCGCGGACGCCCATTTCGAGCGGGCTTGGCAAGATGGTCGGCGGACTGCTCGGGGCGGGCATTATAATAACATTCGTATGGCTTATGATTGGGCAGCTGGTCGCTTTCGAATAAGCGAATAGCCGCTTTGGGTGCGAGGCGGCAAATTGCGCGCAAATAGTTTGCTTTTGAAGTCGTGCGGGCGAATTATGACATGTCAAAACCTTCATCGTGGCGCGGCCTGAACGAGCTGGTCGATGCCAAAGAGCGGGCAAAGGAGATGCTCCGAGCAATCGAAGCGCTGCACAAGGAGCACCGCACGTTCGACGCCAAGGCGATAAAGCGGCATGCCGACCGCCTTGCTGCCGACGTCGATGAGACGAGCGCGCTGCTGCAGGAAAAGTTCAGACAGGTTATAGAGGACTTGGAAGGGCATAGGCAGCGCATTTCCTCGATGAAGGAGTTTCTGGGAAGGCATTACGAATTAACAAACCCAAAAATCTTTCCAAGAAAGTTGTCGAGTGAATGAGGCGGATTTCGCATTATTTATACGAACGCAAATAGGGCGAAGCGCCTCATGAGTTCGGCGCTTCTCAACAGACATCAGGTCGCTTCTTACACGGCTTAAATACCTTGCTTGGCGAAATAGCGTCATGGCAGAGCGCGAACGCACATATATGCCGCAATCGACGGCCGGTCTGGTCAGGTACTTTGAGTCCGAGGAAGGCATCAAGATAAGCCCAAAGACCGTCGTTGCCATATCAGCGGGCTTCGGGGCGCTTGTGATTCTGCTGAGATTTCTGGCTGTTTAGCGCTTTTCGGCTGATTCAGGCCGCTCCCACCCCGTGTCCGCAGGCCTTAAAAGCTTCGGCAACGAACATAATAATTGCTACTGAGTGGTGTTCACGATGCTCGCGTGGGCAAAGAAGCTGATAAATGACCTGTATTCGGTCGGAAAGAAAGGCCTAATTGCCGGCGCGCTGGCCGCGGCAGCGGCAGGCGGGTGCGGCAAGCACAGCGAGGGACCAGTGCCCAACTACTGGATGCAGGTTTATGACGAGGCCGGCAACCCCGCCGCAGGCGTGCCCGTTTCTGTTTATCCTGCTGAGACTTATGACCCGCTGACAGGGGCGGGAGACTATGCCGCGCTGCAGCCGAAGGCTCAGCCCGATGCATATTCTGACGCCAACGGCCGCGTCGGGCTCGTGCTGCCTTATGGCGCAAAGTCGCACATCGTAATCGGGACGGCCTGCGAGCGGGAGTTCAACCGCCAGCCAAACACTCCGATAGACCCGAACGGCAACGATGAGGACGTTTATCCCTTCTGCCCTGCGGACCCGTTCAATGCCGAGGGGCACATCAAATACCAGGAGAACGGCAACAACAAGTACACTGCTGGGGACATAGTGACTTTCTACATGTTCGGCGTTAACAACGGCTCAAACGACGAGACAGTATCCTATGCCGTCGTCGACCTCAGGAATGGCGGCAACCCGCGAAGCGCGCCGGTTGTCTACCGCGGCGACTTTTCAAACCCAGACGAGCGCCTGACGGTGCCGGCAGGGCTTAAGGAGCACAAAGTGATGCACTATCCGATACCGCTGCTGCCTGAGGGCAAATATGCCATATTCGTGACATGGCCGGGCTTCGACTGGAACAATGACGGCACGCCTGACCCCTGGCACAGGATTGGAAACTTCTTCGTGGTGCCGGACACGACGCCGCCGGTGGTGTACGGCATCGACTCCGTTGAAACGTTCACAAACGAAGGCGCGGAAATATACTATTCAACGCATGACCCAGCTCAGCCCGGGACTGTGAGAATACTAGCATATGATATTTCGTCGCTCTCAGACAATGATGAGGTGGTTGTGGATACCGACATAAGCTACGACAGCGACGGTGATGGAGACCCCACGAACGATGCAGACCTCATCTGGACGCAACCTAGCTTGCTGCCGCCATATGGGGAGGTGCTGCCACTGGCAGAGCACCTTCGGCCGCACCCGCGCGGTCCTCCGAACCCAGATTACGCGACTGCAGATGTTCTCGCTTACGTTGGCAAAAACGCAAAGACCTATACAATCCGCATCTGGAAGACCGACGCGAGCGGAAACAAGGCGCACAAAGACGTGCAGGTCACCGTGCATCTCACAAAAGCCGAGGCGGATGCGCTGGCCGACCCCATCTATGACCAGTTCAAGATAGGAGCAACTTATGATGCGGATTACTTTACGGATTTCAATAGCTGGCAAAGTGCGGCTGCAGTTCCGCATTTTGTTCGCTGTAACAAACACAATGACAGTTATAAAGTTGGGCATAATTATAACCGCCAGGGTGGCCTTACAGAAGAGCAGGCAGCAGATGATGAGGCTGTAATAGCTCAGATTAGGGGTCCGCCGTTTGCAAAGCCTATACTGAGGAGCACGAAATCCGATTTCGTGACAACTCTAACGAACTATCTGCAGTGGCTGAAAGATAACGGCAGGCTGCCTCCATAGCAGGTTTTGTCATTTTCTTCGATTTCTGGCTAAAAACCTTTATTTCGTCCCGTTGTCTTCGGAGAACGGAAGTTCTTGTCGAAGTCTTGGAGACTTCGATATATGTCCAAGTCGCAAAGCAACTTGAGACATCTCCGAGAGTCTGGAGAAGCTTTTTCTTCTCCTAGACCACTATGACATGTCAAAACCTTCATCGTGGCGCGGCTTGAACGAGCTGGTCGATGCCAAAGAGCGGGCAAAGGAGATGCTCCGAGCAATCGAAGCGCTGCACAAGGAGCACCGCACGTTCGACGCCAAGGCGATAAGACGCCACGCGGACCGCCTGGCGGGTGATGTCGATGCCACGAGCGCGCTGCTGCAGGAAAAGTTCAGGCAGATAGTCGAAGACCTGGAAGGCCACAGGCAGCGCATCGCCTCGATGCGCGATTTTCTTGAGAGGCATTACGAGCTGAAGAGGAAACAATGCCGAAGGAAATGAAATCAGCGTCTTCGCGGCTGCTGCGAGCTCCTTCACTAATCGCTCCGAATTCGCCATCCGCACCTTATTAATACGTTGCGCCCAAAGTAGCCCCAGGTAGGACGTCATGGCAGAACGCGAAAGGACGTACATGCCCCAGTCTACTGCGGGGCTTGTGCGCTACTTCGAGTCCGAGGAAGGCATCAAGATAAGCCCAAAGACCGTCGTTGCCATATCAGCGGGCTTCGGGGCGCTTGTGATTCTGCTGAGATTTCTGGCGTGAAGCCGGCTCGCAGGATTGTAATGAACTATCGTTCATTTTATTGAATGATAGTTTTATAATTTGCCTTTTATGCCAACAACAGCCTCTCGCAACGCCCTCTCTTCCGGCGAAAGGCGCTTTTCGAGCTCCTCTTCTATTTTGCGCCGGCGGGAACTCTCCTTGTCCATCTCCTTAAGCTTTTTCTGAAGCTCCAGCTCCGCTTTCCTCTGCTCAGGCGTTAGGCGGGCCCAGCGTTCTTCTTCTTCCTTTTTCCACCTATCGAAAGTGGCCATTATTTCCTTCTTCAGTTTCGCACCAACTTTTGGATCCATATCATTTCACCAAATTGATCGAACTCTTGAATGCATCACGGAGGGCTGGAATTTTCCTTATTAAGAGCAAAGTGTCAGAATTTTCGGGAAGTCGACTTGCTAACTGTCGCAATACCGTTTCAGCTTCCTCCCCATTCACCACCAGCCATTCGGCCGCGAATGGAACGTCTTCAGGTTCTGCAGCGAATGCCGCTGTCAGCCTGGCAGCGGCTAAATGCATAATCCGCGAGATTGCACGATTTCTTTCAGTTTCTTTCTGTCGATTTCCCACACGTTTTTTTCTATCGGCGTCAAGACCCCTAGTCTAACACCGTGCTTGTACAAATCATATCCGGGACTGACGTACTCATACTCAGGAGGAGCGTTAAGAAACTTTTCAAGTTGCCCCCTTTTTACGAAATTTTTCTTCCACTTGCGTAGGCACCAAATGAGTGTGGAAAAGTTGAAGTCTTCCCATTCCTCATTTAACTTACGCCGGTTTATTTTCCATGTGCTTTTGTCGAGAGGTTCAAGTATTCCAAGTCGGGTAGCCTTAGCAAATGGATCATATACAGATTCTGTCCACTTATGTCCAAATCTTTTTAGGTAATCCTTTCTGCTTATCCTACGTTTTTTGTAGTGAAGGAACAGATTTCCGACAAAGATATGCCAATGTAAGTATCCGATGCTGAGTTCTTTATTGATTGGCTGGTTTGAAAGCTGCCTGCTCGCTGAAGCGAACGTGGCAAGCAGCAGGTTAGGCGGTGTTGTTATGGTGGTCGCGTCCCATACCGATTGGAAATACCGAATCTTGTTGTGCAAGAGAGCCATGGTTTTGCCGCTATTTGCCGCCTTTAGTGATGACAGCAAACTTTCTGCTGTCGCATCTCCGCCCATATTTTTGTAACCGGTATATAGCCATGCAATTATATCTATCGCTTTTTTCGCCTTGCTAGACGAAGCGTCCTGAATACTTGGATTTTGTTTAATTTCATTAACCATGTCCATTCTAAAATCGCGCCATTCGTTGGCGTAACTCTGCCCCTTCAGCATATATGCGTTTTTGTCGGCGGCGACTTCTATCACTAAACCGCCACATTCACTTCCCATCTCAGTTTTTTGTATGATATCTTCATCAACTTTTCCTAGTCTGTTCAGAACAATTTGATGCCCAATTTCGTGAGGTATTGTTGTACCGGGATACTTTTCCCATAAGACGCACGCATCTTTATTAACGTACAATACATTGTCTAGTACGCCGCCTTTACTATCTCCAAGTGTACGGCTATCTGTTATCACAATCCTTTTGAATCTGCCATATGCACCCGTCTTGCCAATCGACCTGACCGCAATTTCGTACGTCTCCCTTGCCGCATCGTCCGTCAGTCCTTCCACGGGTATGCGCCTTGCCAGAGCAGTTCCAACGACCGGAGAAAGAACTTTGCCGAGACCGATAGAGCCTCCCAGTATTGCCCCGTCAGCCAAGGCATTCTGCCCCAGTTCGCTCCGTAATTGTCCGCATCGGTCGGTTGCGCCCCTCCAATCACAGCTGTCATTGATTTCGTTCAGGATAGGGCCGTATCGTGAAGCGGCATAATAGCTCACGGCGACAGCGCCCGCCACCGCAATGCCCGCCGTTACAGCTCCTGCTGAAACGCCGAGAGCGGTCGCAATTGCCGGTATCACGATGGGCGCAGCCACCACGAGCGCTGCACCAATCGCAACTCCAACGACGATCTCCTGCCAGTGATTTTTAACAGTATCAACTACGAATGCCCCAGCTGAGAGAGCGCCGGCGACGAGCTTCTCGCCAGCTCCTTTTAAATCGCCCTTCATGACCGAATCGCCTACTGACGACCAATAATTCCACTGGTCATGCGCAAAGCCTGATATCGCCTTGCCCAGGCCGCTGAGTGCACCTGTAAAAGAATCCCAGAGCGATTTAGATCGAGTTTCTCCGCCCCAACCATCTGCCCTCGCCGCCCCGAACGCCGCGATTCCAAACGCCGCATCGTGCGCACCTTTTAGCTCCTTCTCGATTCGGACAAGCTCTGCCTTCATCCCATCCGATGCCGCGCCCTGCATCGCGCGGGCGAAGAAAGCGGCTTCTTCGTACTTGCCCTCGCTCAGCAGGCCATCAAGCTGTTGCGCAATCTTCGCGTCGCGCTCCGCCTGTAGCGCTGGCTGCAGCTTTGACTTCAGCGCCAGCACCTTGCCGCGCGCGGTGCCGTTTGGCGCAGCCGTAATGTATTCGTCGATGGCCTTGCTCGCGGCGATCGCCGAACCGGACTTCAGCGCATCATCGATGCGCCTCAGCAGCGACTCTTCCTTTGCTGCGCTCGCCAGCCTCATCCTCGTGAATGTGAGCTTCTTCCTGCCTTCCTCTCCAAGCAGGTCGCCGTAGGTGTTCACGAATCCGTCCAGCAGCATAAGTTTCGCCTTTGCGGACATCGCCGAGTCTGCGAGGTTGGCGGCCAGCGCCCTGTAATCCGACTCTGCCCGCGCGACCTTTCTTTGCAGCTCAGCGTCCTGCTTTGCAAGCTCTGCCCGCCGCGCCTTCAACTCCTTCGCGACATCAGGCCGCACAAGCCCGCTTGCCAGAAGCGCATCGATTTCAGCTATGCTGCCTGCAGACTGCGCAGCCGCTGTGGCCGCCTCGGCGCGCGACTTCCAGCTCAGCCAGCGCTTGTAGGCAGCCTTGGTGTCCTCGATGAGCGCATGCCCGCGCTCCTTTGCCGCCTCGCGGACCTCGCCAAAGGCTGTGCGGATGGTCTGCACGATGCTGCTTGGGATGCCCGTTTTGCGCCTGCTACTACCTCTTTGCATAAGATAGTACGCGAGACCGGCTCCGCCAATCGATACGATGGCAGCAGCAGGGCCGATGGGGATGCCGGGCGCTTCTGCCGGGCTGTTAGCGCCAGGTGAAACTCCGAACGGCGACCTGAAGCTTGATTCGATGCTGACAGGTGCTTCATTGTCGCGCACTTCGCCATCGACGGCCAGGCCGCTGGCGAGCACCAACTCCTGCTCATCCGAGTCGCCGGCCGCATCCGTGGCTCTGATCGTTAGATTGTGGCTTGGCTGCTCGGGCACAAAGCTGAGAACGGCCTCTTCACCCTTCTCTGCAACAACGCTGTCAGCCAGTGCGCCATCCACAAGCAGCTCGAGCCGCAGCGGCCAGGCAGCCCACCTTGTCGTTACAAGAAGCCGGATTGGCTGGTCGCTTTCCTGCCCGCCCTCGACCGACACATCTGTAATTTGCATTGGCAAGTCGACGTTGAAATTGTACGTCTCATAAACCTGCGCGAGGTTTGCAATCCGCACGCCGCTGGCCGTCCTGTGCTCGAGCCAGCAATCTTGCCCTTCCTTTTCGTATCCAGGCGCCTCCCTCGTTTCAGTGTACGCAAACTTGCAGCCAAGCTGCTCCGCAGGCCAGCTGCCTGCCGGGCAGGCGCGCTCGCCCTTCCGTTCGCAACGCCCTTTGTAACAGTCCTCGCGATATTTCACACCAAACAGCGCTGGCAGCACAGGCTCGAGCGCGAAAGCTGCAGGCGAAACAGGCGAGCAAAGCCTTTTCTCTTCCTCGCTCGAGCTGCGGCTCCATGTCCGCTCTTTATCCTTGCGGTGCTCTATGCGCGTGCCCTGCCATAAGTCGATGATGCTGTCCCATGTCGCGTTTGGAGCGCGCGCTGCGGTCGGCGCACTGAGATTGACCATTCGCAGCTCGACGCGATAGGCATATTCATCGTCCGCGGGAAGCGTCAGCGCGCGAGCAGGTATGGTCGGCTCCGACCAGTAAAGCCGCGGCGAGGTGCGCCGGTGCACGCATCCATTCAAGCTCCAGCTCTCAGAAGCCCGCTTCGTCGAGCCTGTCGCGACGTGCCCGTCGAGCTTAAACTCGTCCAGCACCTGCTCAGTGCCATTAGGCCATATCAGAACGCGGCGGAAAAGCGCGACAGGCAGGTCATAGTAAGCCTTGCCCTTAAGGTAGTTCGCGCCGCGGAACCAATACTCATCATCGCAGTAATCGTACTTCGTCTCGTCCGCAGGCTCTAGCCATTGCCCCAGCCACACTGCCTTGGCGGGAACCGTAAACGTGATTGTGGGGACCGCACCGTCGTCTGCTTGCGCCGCGGCAGCCGGAGCGATGACAGCGAGAAAGACCAGAGCAAGCAAGAGAAAGCCGTGTCTGGAGCGCTCTCCTGCGCCGCTAAAGAAAAACGTTCGCCTTGTGCCTAAGCCTCCCCGGCTGCCCGCATGAAGCGGCCTGGGAATGCCCCACACCCTAATAAGCATACAACGGCAATGTATAAAAATGCATCAAGTGGGAATGCGTGGGTCTTTCTGGCCGACATATTGCCCCTTTTCGGCAGAGATAAATATGGCGCGCAACATAGGTCATTTATGGCATTCAAGGTGTATTTGGGGCCTGGAGGAACGCCAATCTCTTCGCTTGACCGGACGACGCCTGCTGGCATACGGCAGGTCGCGAAGCTCGGGCTGAACGCCCTCGAGGTAGAGTTTGTCAGGGGCGTAAAGATGTCACCGGCGATGGCAAAGGAGGTCGGGGAGCTCGCGGCTTCGCTTGGCGTGCGGCTGAGCTGCCATGCGCCATACTTTATTAATCTTCTTTCGGACAAGCCGTCGACGGTCAGGGCAAGCAAGCAGCGCATACTTCAGACGGTCGACCGCGCGGAGCGGATGGGCGCGGATGCCGTGGCCGTGCATGCGGCATACTACGGCAAGCGCAGCCGCGAGGAGGCGCAGGCGGGCATGTCGGATGCCGTGAGCGACATCGTCGATGGGATGAAGGAGATGGGCACGAAGGTCGTGCTAGGTCTAGAGACGATGGCAAAAGAGGCGACGTGGGGAACGCTGGACGAGATATTGGAGCTGCACAAACGATGGAAATGCGTCGTGCCTTACATAGACTGGTGCCATATATGGGTGCGCAACGGCGGTGCCATCGATTACAGCGAGATATTCGAAAGGCTGCGCAAAGCGGGGATAAGGCACATCAATTCGCACTTCTCCAATTCTAAGTACAACGCAAACACGAAGAAGTGGCAGGACATCCATCTGCCGATGGGCGAATCCAAACCGGATTTTGGCGAACTGGCACGCGAGATTGTGAAGCGCAAAGTCGACATCACGATAATATCCGAATCGCCGGTGCTCGAAGAGGACTCGCTTAAGATGAAGAAGGTGTTCGAGAGGTTGGGATACAAATTTGAAATAGAAAAATAGAGAAGAGTTTCGTGGCGATATTCGTGAACGCCAAGGAATTGCGCGCGCGCCTGAAGAAGCTTTCTGTTCCGTACTCTGAAGAGCTTGGCATAGATGTGATGACGCCGCAAGGCAGGTTTCGCTGGCTCCTGGCGTCAGTGCTTTTCGGGAAGCGCATCTCTGCCAGCATCGCTACCCGGACTTATGCGCAATTTTCGAAGGCAGGCATAACGTCTCCGGCGAAGATACTCGAGGCTGGCTGGGACAGGCTCGTTGAAATCCTCGATGCCGGCGGCTATGTCCGCTACGACTTTTCGACAGCCGACAGGCTGCTGGCGATTGCGGAGAAACTCATTAGGGAGTATGGCGGTAGGGTTGATGAGATTCATAGGAAAGCAGCGGATTCTAGAGACTTGGAGAGGCGGCTGAAAGAATTTCCAGGCATCGGGGATGTCACGGCGAACATATTCCTAAGGGAGCTTCGGACGGCGTGGAAAAAGGCGGACCCCGAGCCTTCTCAGCTGGTCCGCAGGACGGCAGCCCGCTTTGGCGTAAAGCTTCCTGACAATCGCCACAGCGTTGCATTTGTCAGGCTCGAAGCGGGCTTGACTCGGCTAGCTATGGAGATTCGAAGGAAGCGCAAGCGAAGCTCGCTGAGATAAGAATTTAAGGAAAATGGATAAAATTACTCGAATGATTTTTGATGATTGAGGTTCGCTTTCACGGTCGCGGCGGCCAGGGAGCGGTGACTGCGGCGGAAATTCTTGCCGTGGCCGGATTTTTGGACGGCAAATGGACACAAGCATTCCCGCGCTTCGGGCCCGAACGCAGGAATGCGCCTGTCGAGGCGTACTGCCGCTTCGACAATGAGTTCATCGAGGTACGCGCACCTATCTATAACCCGGATTACATAGTCGTTTTGGACCCTGGCCTGCTTGGCCTCGGGGCGACGGACGGATTCAAAGAAGGCGGGGTCGCTATTGTTAATTCTGACAAGCCTGTCAGGATAGACGGGCATAAAGTGTACAGGACCGATGCGGCAGCCATCGCCACGAAAGTGCTGGGCAAGCCGATTGTCAACACGGCGATGCTGGGCGCCGTTGCCAGAGCAGGTGTCGTTTCGCTGGAGAGCGTGCTCAAGGCGATAGAGGAAAGGTTCCCGAAGAAAACGGTCGAAGCCAACAAGGAGGCCGCAAGGCAGGCGCACGATGCTTGTATGGTGGAATAATATGATTCAGCCGATTGCAAATAAGCCAACGGATGAAAACAAGACTGGTTCGTGGAGAATCGAGACGCCAGTCGTAACGGATAGGTGTGCGGGCTGCGGAATATGCGCAGGCTTCTGCCCAGACGGCTGCATACGTCTTGTTGCGCATGGTGCGGGTCGGCAAGCGCAGATAAACTATGATTTTTGCAAGGGATGCCTGATTTGTGCGGCGGAGTGCCCCCTGAAGGCGATTATGGTCAAGAAAGGATAAGAACGGGATGTGAAAAGGGACAAACATGAGAATGGTGATGGAAGGCTCGCATGCAGTGGCTGAGGCAGTCAGGCTTGTCGGTCCCAAGGTAATCGCGGCCTATCCCATCACTCCGCAGACTCACATCGTGGAGAAGCTAGCCGAGCTGGTCGCGAACGGCGAGCTGGATGCCGAGTACCTTAACATGGAAAGCGAGCATTCGGCCATGGCTGCATGCATAGGTGCGCAGGCCACCGGCGTGCGCACTTACACCGCGACGTGCAGCCAGGGGCTTGCGCTGATGTGGGAGTTGCTGCACGTCGCATCAGGCATGCGGCTGCCGATTGTTATGGGCGTGACAAACCGCGCGCTGAGCGCACCTCTGAACATATGGAACGACTGGTCGGATGCCATCGGGTGCCGCGACACCGGATGGGCGCAGCTCTGGGTCGTGTCTGTCCAGGAGGCTTTCGATGCAACGCTACAAGCGTACAAGATTGCAGAGTCCGTTCAGATGCCGGTTATGGTTTGCATGGACGGATTCTATCTTTCGCATGTGTACGAGCCGCTTGATATTGCAACTGAGGCTGCTGTCAGACATTTTGTTGGTGACTACAGGCCGCAGTTCGTTCTCGATCCGGCTAATCCCATATCGCTGGGTGAATACGCGACTCCAGAACATTTCCAAGAATTTAAGGCAGAGCAACAGCAGGCCATGGATGGCGCTAGAAGCATTATAGTCCGCACGAACGAGGAGTTTGGCTCTGCGTTTGGAAGAAAATATGGCGATGGCCTCATCGAGACGTTCAACATGCCTGCTCCAAATGTCATTGTCACGATGGGCTCGGTTGTTGGAACCATGAAGCATGCGATTAAGGCAAATGGCATTCGTGATGTTGGAATCGTGCGCGTGCGGAGCTACAGGCCGTTCCCAAGTGAAGAGTTGCGGCGTGCTCTGGCTGAAGCCAAGAACGTCGGTGTTTTTGAGAAGGATGTTTCCCTTGGCATCGGCGGAGCGCTGTGGTCCGAGGTCAAGGCCTTTGTTGATAAGCCGGTCGCGAGCTTCGTCGGCGGGCTAGGCGGCCGCGACATCGGGCCAAAGTGGGTTGAGAAGATGTTCAACACGCTCCGCGCGGGCGACACAGGCTTCCATTGGATAGAGGGCGACAAGGTGAGGTTGTAATGGTAAGCAATACGGATAGCTCGCGTTCGCCTGCGGGCGAACAGCCGTTATTTGACGGCAAAACAGCTCGCCCTGCTTCGCATGGTGCGCTATTTTATTCTGGCCACACGGCATGCGCAGGCTGCGGAATGGCAATTGCGCTGCGGCACATTTTGGCTGCGGCTGGCCCGAACACGATTGTCTCGAACGCGACGTCGTGCAGCGAGATAACGACGTCGAAGTATCCACGGACTGCATGGGGCGTTCCGTACATCCATGTGGCTTTTGAGTGCACGGCAGCGGTCGCGGCGGGCATCGAGGCTGCGCTGAAGGCGCAGGGCAGGCAAGATGTTAACGTCATTGCCATCGCCGGCGATGGCGGGACCTATGACATCGGTCTCCAGGCGCTGAGCGGGATGGTGGAGCGCGGGCACAACGTGCTTTATGTCTGCTACGATAACGAGTGCTATGCCAACACAGGCATACAGCGGTCAAGCGCGACGCCATACGGCGCATGGACAACGACTTCGCCTGTTGGTTCGGCTGCATCCGGCAACATGAGGGGCAAGAAGCCGATAGCCCAGATAATCGCCGCGCATGGCGCGCCGTATGTCGCAACGGCAAGCGTGGCATGGCCCGCCGACCTTGAGGCCAAGGTGAAGAAAGCGCTTTCAATAAAGGGCCCGAAGTTCATGCTTGTCCACTCGCCATGCCCGCCTGCATGGAAATTCGATTCCAACAGAACCATAGAGATTGCGCGCATGGCCGTTGAGTGCGGCGCGTTTGTGCTGTGCGAGATTGAGAACGTTGACGGCAAGCAGAAACTGACGATAAGTCGCGAGCCGACTGGCAGGCCAGTCGCAGAATACCTGAAAGCGCAAGGAAGGTTTTCTCACTTGAAGGAAGAGGAGATAGCCGAGATAGCCGCGCGGATAAAGCGCGACTGGGGGATATGGAAAGCAGAGTCGGAGCAGCGGCATGCGCAGCAGTTTCGGTAGCGGATTAGCGGAAAGCTTAAATATAACTTTCGATTCTCAGTGCGCTTATGCTGAAGTTCATAGCAATCGAAGGCATCGATGGCGCTGGCCTTTCCACACAGGCGGGCAAGCTGAGGGACTGGCTCCAGAAGATGGGAAAGCGAGTCGTTCTGACGAAAGAGCCGACGAATGGCATCATAGGCGGCGTTATACGCTCCTGCCTCGACAAGGAACTGAAGACGAATCCGCTGACTCTGCAGCTGCTTTATGCCGCAGACCGCGCAGCTCACCTTGAAAACGTGATAGAACCGGTGATAAAATCCGGCAGCATCGTTGTTACAGACCGATATGTGCTATCATCTCTGGCATATGGGTCGCTTGATGTGCCGATTGCGTACCTGAAGCAGCTCAACGCGCCATTTCGCAAGCCTGATGCGACTTTTATTCTTGACGCTCACCCAAAGATTGCGCTAGGCCGCCTGAAGGGTGCGCGGTGGCATGCCGAGCTTTTCGAGAATGAGCAGAAGCTGACGCAGGTGCGCCAGAACTACCTCTCGCTAAGGAATCATTTTACAGGGACGTTTGTCATCGATGCGAACAAGACCGCAGAAGAGGTTGCGCTCGACATACAAAGAGCGCTCAGCTCGAGGCTGTAGCGATGGTTGCCCGCATCGGATGATTCGCCAAAACGGCGAGGACTATGGCAAAGGAATGGAAACCAGCTTTTAGATGCCCGAACTGATTCCTGAACTGAACACGGCTGCAGGCATGCAACTGCGGAGTGAAGAGCCGCTTAAACTTTCTGACTCTGCTATTTCTGTGGTTCGGCTGGCGGCTTTTGTTCTGCCTGCTCGCCCTCTTTGTGCAGCTCCTGCCGGGCTGGCTGGCTTTTCTCGACTTCCGCGAGGGCCTTTTTGAGCTGCTCCTTGTTCAGCGAGAAATAGCTCTCGAAGTGCGGCGTGGTAGTGAGAAGCTTCGTCTTCGCCTTGCGCTCGAATTTGACAAAGCCGAGCTTTTCAAGCTGCTTTACGTACTCGTAAGTCCGGTTGCCTATGATTTTGACTATGTCAGACTGCTTGACAGGCTCGTGATAGGCTATTATGGACAGCACGCGAAGCAGGCCTTTGGAAAGGTCCGACTTTGTGAACGATGCGACGCGCTCGAGGTGCTCTTGCTTGACCATGAGACGGTAGCCGCCAACCTCGGAGAGCATAATCCCGTGTGATTCGTCCTGGTAGCGGCCTCGCAGCAGCGAGAGAAGCCGCCGCACTTTGTCTTCGTCCAACTTCGCCAGCTTTGCAAGCTCTGGCAGCGAAAGCGGCTTTGGGGTGGCGAAAAGTATCGCCTCTACGCTTGCCAGGTGGTGCTCGATGTTGCGCATTTCCATGCTTTCACCGAATTAGTTAGCCCTATGAATGCATGGTGACTTCCAAAGAAGCGGTGAATTTGTGAGCCGCTTCGTCTTTATTGACCGCGTTCGCTGCTGATATGCCGAAAGGCGAGCGCAGATGCACCGGATTTCTATGAACGGCTTATCATTTTTCGGATATCTACTTTAACCTTATTGTTATGTCCTTAAACATCTCTTTCTGCTCGCACACCACTTTTCCACGGTTTGCAAGGTAGAGCAGCGGAAGAAAAGTTGATATTATTTCGGCGCGTCGCCATACAGGCACAAGGTCTGAGAACTTAATGACGCCCTTGCGCCGAATGCGTTCGTAGGTTTCTTTTATCTTGCGCTCTATGTCCACTGCACGTTTCGGCACCTCAAACTGAATGCGCGGACCTTTCATTGCGAGAAGCGGTTCCTTGCGGCGCTTTATTTCGAATGCCTTGTTGAGTGCAGCTATAAGATCTGCGAGCGAGACAGGACGCGCTGCATGGCGGCCGATGGGCGGTGTAAGCAGCGGCGCGGACAGGTCGAGCTGAGCCGCTGCTGCTTGCGCAAGCTTGTCAAGGCGCTCTTCTTCCCTTTGCAGCAGCGCCTCACATTTCATGTTGAGAAGAATCGCTGCTATGAGTATGAACCGTGCTGGTATGCGAAAGTCGAAGGACTGGAGGCGGTTCAGGTATATCATGAACGCATCGGCCAGTCGCGCTATGTCTATATTAAGCGGGTCTATGCCCTGCTCTACGACAATCGAGGTGAGCGCTTCTTCCCAGTCGGCGCCCAGCACAATCGTTCTGATGAGCGAAGCTGAGTCCGGTTGCGGTTTGCTTTCAGCCTTATCTTGGTTCATGCGCATCATCCTCATTTCTTGCTCTCGCGCGCGGTTTGTAGCCGTGCTGGCCTCTTGTTTTCACCTTTTCGGCATCTCGATGCCGAATATTTTTGAGGCGCCATCTTCCATCGCTACACCGAAAACTTTGTCTGCAGCCGATGAGGTGATGTCGTTGTGCGTGATGACCAAAAACTGGACGGACTTTGAGTATCTGCGCAGAAGGGCCGCCACCTTTCGCGTGTTCGCTTTGTCAAGCGCTGCATCGATTTCATCCATGATATACAGTGGAGAGGCGTAATGCTGCATTATCGCAAAGAGGAACGCCAGTGATGTGACGGTTTTTTCTCCGCCTGACATCACATCGAGATCGATGACGTTTTTCCCGGCTGGGCTGGCTTCTATGACAAGGCCAGAATCGATGTTGGCAGGGTCTTCCAGGCGAACGTTTCCGGTTCCGCCGGTCAGGTCTTTGTAAATAGTGCTGAAGTTTGAGGCTATCGTTGCAAGCGTTGCCGCAAACTTTTCTTGCCTGCGCTTTTCAACTTCTTCTATGGTCTTTATTATCGATGCTTTTTCTTCGAGAAGCTTGTCGAGCTTGCCTTTCATCTCTTGGAATTCGGTAGATACGGTTTGATAGTCTTCGATTGCACGCATGTTAACAGGCCCGAGTTGGCGAATTGCTGCCGTCCTGCTTCGAATAATCTCGCTTAGCGATGCTTCGTCAAGGTCTAGCACCTGCTCAACGTCCTTGAACTCTTTTGAGCGCTCCTCAAGCTCCTGTATTCTGGCTTCAATTTTCGCCTTGTCTATTTCGATGCGATTGCTACGATTTTGGAGGGCAAACTTTTCTTCGACAATCTTCGAACGGCGTCCGCGGACCTCGGCTATTACACTCTCCATAGCATCCCGCTCTGCGTAAAGATCCTTTATCAGCTCACGCTCGGCTGCCTCCTTTTTCTTAAGCTCTTCGAGCTCTTTTGCAAGGATTGCGATGTCCTTTAGCAACGCTTCGCGAGCTGCGGCCAGCGCGTCCAGATCCATCGCAGGCATTTCCCGCTGTACGCGATAGCCACCTATCATAGCGCCTGACGGCTCGATTATGTCGCCATCTAATGTGACTACTTTTATCCCATGCTGCGCTATCCGCTTTGCGGCTTCGATGTCGGATGCTATGACGGTGTGCCCCAACACATGAGAAACGGCTGGATACCAAGACTGATCATAGATTATAACATCCAAGGCCCAGCCCAGGAAACCTTTGTCCTTTGCGCCTGGCAGCTCGTGGCGCACCTTTGCGCGTATCTTGTTAAGCGGCAAGAATCTGGCACGGCCTACCTTGTTCTCCTTCAGCCACTTTATGCCTTTGACGGCATCGCTATCGGTCTTTACTATAATATCTTTGCCATGGCTGCCAATTGCGGTAGATATTGCGGTCGCATATTCGGTAGGTATTGATATAATGGATGAGAAAGAGCGCGCCTCTACTGGAAGCGATGCAGATATGTCCTTGCGCTCCGCCCTTACAAATGCCTTGAACTGCTCGATTTGGCTTTTGATGAACTCCGCACGATCTCGCTTTCGTAGAATCTCCGCCTCCACCTTGTCGATTGCGCGAAGCGTTTCCGCGCTTCGCTTTGCTATAATCTCATCGTTTTTGGCCTTCAGCTCTTTTTCCCGATCTGCAAGCTCGGCATCGATGTGCGCCAGGCTTTTGTCAAGCTCTTTTATTTTGTCTTGCCACCCTTTTGTTTCGCTTCTGAGGCTTTCCCATTCTTTCCTTGCCGCGCTGAGCTGAAGGCGTATTGATGAGGCGAGGGCCTGCCTAAGTTCGGCATTAAGGCGCTGATATTTTTCGGCGTTTTCTTTCTCTAGCTTGAGCTGTTCAACGCGGCGCTGCTTCTCACCAACGACTGCAAGCGCCTCGTTTACGCGAGCTTCCGTTCGCTCAAGCTTTCGCAGCGCTTCCTCCTTCTTCTGGTTGAACTCGGATATGCCTGAAATGTCGTCGATTATCTCGCGGCGCTCCTTAGGCGACATCTCGATGATGCGCATAATATCGCCTTGCATGATGATGTTGTGGCCATCAGGCGACAGGCCCGCCTGCGAGAGCAGGTCAAGGACCTTTGACTTGATGGCTGTGTGGCCGTTTATCTTGTAAACAGATATTCCGCTGCGGGTAATGCGGCGAGTGATGCGAAGCTCTTTTCCGTATCCCGGCACTTTCCCATCAGAATTGTCTAGCTCGAGCGTTACTTCACAGAAATCTGCGGCTTTCTTTGTGCGCGCACCGTTGAATATAAGGTTTTGGAGCTTGTGAGCGCGTATTGCCCGAGCGGATTGAACTCCTAGCACAAATGTTAGGGCGTCGACGATATTGCTTTTTCCGCTTCCGTTTGCTCCGCACACGGCAGTGAAACCGGATGGGAAAGGTATGGCCACCTTACCTGCGAAAGACTTGAAATTTTGCAGTATCATGCGCTCTAGGCGAACCATGAAAATCTCCTCTTTCCGTTTAGATTCCGCTCTGATTCGAAAAGCTGGTCGAGAATGCGATAAGCTCCATTTTCCCTATTAATTTGGCAAAGCTTAAGGTTCCTTCTCTTGCGCACGAGCACAATGCGCGCTTTTTCTAAGCCGGCCACTGTTCGTGACACCAGGGATTTATCTACGCCTATCGCATCCGCGAGCTCAGATATGCTCCAGTCCCTTTGCGCATCTTCGCAAAGCTTGCGAAGTATCGCAATGCGGCCTTTGCTTCCGAGAAAGCTTTCGAGTTCTGGCATGGAAACTATTGTCCATTATTCTGAACGATTGTTGAAAATTTTCAACATAATTTCCTCCGGCAGAAAAGCTTATAAATGCAAAATGGTGTCATTTCCGCTTGTCCATGGCTTCCCTAACACGCCTTTTGGCTATAGCCATGGCAGAATCACGCGGCATTACCTTTTCTGCTGCCGATGATTCCAGAACTTCCTCAACGTTCGCCATGATCTTATTTTTGACTATGTCGAACATGCGCTCTGGCGTTTCTCCAAGCCATTCCGCGTAGCTGCTTATCACTCCTCCGGCATTTGCAACAAAATCAGGCACGACAAGTATGCCACGGTCGTGTAGCATACGCTCCACCTCTGGCACCATTGGAATGTTTGCCGCTTCTACAACGACTTTTGCCATTACTTTGCCTACATTTTCTTTCGTTATCACATCCGGCAGCGCAGCTGGTATGAGTATGTCGACAGAAAGTTCGAATATCTCCTTGTTGGGAAGAACCTTTCCTGGCTTATAGTTTGTAACGGAGCCCGTTGCGGTTTTTATCTTCGATAGCTGCTCGAAGTCTAGCCCATCGGCATTGTACATCACGCCTTTACTGTCCGAAACCGCTACGATTTTTGCTCCCATTTCTGACAGATGCTTCGCCGCAAACGAGCCGACGTTGCCAAAGCCTTCTATTGCAACAGTGGCACCTTTTATGCAAATGCCTGCGTGCTGTGCCGCGACAGCTGCCGCATGCGCAACGCCAAATCCCGTCGAGCCAAATTCGTGTGGTATGCCGCAGCGCTTTTTCTCAGCATCGATGCACATATCCTTTGGCTTTCCCGTGCATGCGCGCCAATCACCGTTTGCTTCCGCGAACCAACGCATCTCCTCCTCCCCCGTGTTGATGTCTGGCGCAGCTATGTACATGGATGGGCAAACCGGTCGCAGCGCGCGGGCAAATGCCTCAATTATCTCTTTCTTTTTCTCGCGTGGGTGGACTTTAGGGTCGAATATTATTCCAGACTTGGCCCCCCCGAACGGCAGGCCAGCCAGCGCACATTTCCATGTCATTGTGCGCGCAAGGCGAAAGACTTCTGCCACATCGACGGTAGGTGTCATGCGTATGCCGCCCTTGCCAGGGCCAAGAGCGGTGTTGTCTATGACAACGACACCTTTCATACCGCTTTTCGGGTCGTACACCTCAAGAATTTTTTCGGGTCCGAATTCGTCAGAGAACTGCTCTAGTTCCATGGCGTCACCGAATTGCTCACGCTCTGAGCATCATCTTAGCGCACGTCGTATTAAATCAGATGCCTAGCCAACGCGATAAGGCTAGGCTTGCGCATAAGCGCTTTCGCGAGCACGCTCAGGCGTTCGCCGCGACTGAATTCTATTATGTCTTCTGGCTTAAGAGCATCGACGAGGCTGTTAAGATCGTTGTTTGTGAGTTTTTCCACAACTTCTCGCAGCTTTTCTACCTTTGATAAGTGCTCTCCACGGGTATTCCACCACTGCGTGTTGAACTCAGCGAGCGCAGATTTTGAAACGTCGCCGGACTTTATCGCCCTTGCGACGACGTCTGCCGCTATCTGGCCGCTGACAACAGCTTCTTTGATGCCGCCACCATGAATAGGATTGACGTGATGCGCAGCCTCTCCACACACAAGGAAGCCGTCGGCAACCATGTTTCTTATCAGGCCCCCTACAGGCACAACGCCTGCCTTGACCTCGAGTATTGATGCGCCCAAAAACATATCTGGGTTATCTGATACGAACTTGTCCTGGTAAGCGCGCGCGGACTTAGCAATATCCACGCTCGGTGCCACACCGAGGCCAACATTTGCGCTTCCAGAACCTTTTGGGAACACCCACGCATAGCCGCGTGGCGCTATGTCGTTGTTGAGATAAATGTGAATATATTCTTCATCATCTGGCCTGCGGAATTTTATGCCGGACATCTCGTACTCGAGGCACGTATCGACAAGTTGCATGGGGCAGTTCGTGCGAATGCCTGCCTGCATCGCAAGAGGGCTTTCCGCGCCTGTTGCTGCGATGACGACTTTTGCGCGCGACTCAAAATGCTGCCCCATGCTTATTCCACGCACTCCACAGACCTTGCCGCCTTCGATCACCAGGTCGGTTATAAGCGTGTTTACCTGAATGCGAGCACCAGCCTTTACTGCTTCTTCGGCTAGCCATTTGTCGAAAACTTTGCGGTCAAGAACATAGCCCAAGCCAGGGGCTTCGAGAAATCGGCCGTTTGGGGCATAGATGCGGGCACCTTTTACGCGTTGGCATATCGCTCTGCTGGGTATCGGTCCCGTGAAATCTTCGATTTTCTTTTCTACGCCTTCGCCGCAGCGAACAGGCACGCCAAGCTCTTCTCGGCGGTCATAGACGGCGACAGTCAGCCCGCTA
>JAWCMQ010000002.1:119355-121816 GCA_039091255.1 Candidatus Aenigmatarchaeota archaeon | reverse complement strand
TCGGCAAGCCGCTTTGCGGCTGCGCTGCCCGCAGGCCCTGCGCCGACGATGATGGCATCGAATTGCTGCATTTACATCACAAATAGCCGCGCCCGATGGCGCGGTCATCATGCAAATAGATTGCTTTCCTCGCTTGCGAGAGCAAGCTAGTTACTTTTCGACTTTTATCGCCCGCACGGGGCATGTCCATTGGCATGTCTGGCAGCTAGTGCATTTGCTGCTGACTTCTGGAAAATTTACGAGCTCCAATGCGCCGACTGGGCAGACAGCCACGCAGCCGCCGCATTTCAGGCATTTAGACTTGTCTAGCGCCCATGTCATGATATCACAAACCGTACGAATAACTCGCCGACCACGTCAGTTTGTTATCATACGCCAAAAAAGCATAAAAACGCATTGCTGAAAGTTGGCTTGAATGAAGGCAAAAATAGCGCAGGGCGCCGAAGCCATACTTATTCGTGAAGACGGCCTTCTCTTGAAGGAAAGGGTCAAGAAGGGCTACCGCTTGGCAAGGCTCGATGAGCTTTTGCGCAAGCGCAGAACTGCTCATGAGGCAGAGCTGCTGAACGCCGCAAGGCGCGCAGGCGTTTGCACGCCTCAAGTTTTCGATGCTTCGGGCACTACGCTTAGGATGATGTGGGTGGAAGGCGAACGCGTGAAGGAGGCGCTTAGGCCTGACAATTGCGAAGAGATAGGAAGAAAGATTGGCACGTCCGTAGGGAAGATGCACACGTATGACATAATACATGGCGATTTGACGACTTCTAACATGATCATTCGCGGCAACGACATTTGCTTCATCGATTTTGGTCTCGGCTTTAGCAGCTCGAAGATTGAGGACAAGGCGGTTGATCTTTACTTGCTCTACCATGCCATAGAGTCGACACACTGGCAAATTCTGGATAAAATATGGCGTGCCATCCTTTCTGGCTACAGAGAAAGTTTTAGTCAGGCAGAGGATGTAATTAAAACCTTGGCATCGATAGAGAAGAGAGGCCGCTATAGAGAGCGCTGAAATGATAGCCACTTTCGGCGGCGCTCACCAGAATAGATATGGTAGCACGATTGCGATGACAACAATCAGCGAAATAACGAATTTCCAGCGGAAGTTCGACGAGTCCCACGGCTGGAACTGGAGAACGGGAAACAAGATTGACGGCCTTATGCACGGCGTGGTATGCCTCACGGGTGAGATTGGCGAATTTGCCAACGCCCTCAAGAAGGTGGTGCGCCACGAGGAGCGCGGCTTACCGGCAGAAGAACTGTGGGCCGCCATGCGAGAAGAGCTTACAGACGTTTTCATTTACCTTATAAAGCTTGCTGATCTACTTGGGATGGAGCTCGATAAAGAGTACTTCGCCAAGATGGCTAAGAATGCTGGGCGATTTGAGAAGTTCCAAATCGAACGAACTAGCGATGTTAAAGGGCAGGCGAATAGCCTTGTCGGAGAAGGTGAAGACCGTGCCGAAGAAAGCTGATTGGGTGACGTATGAAAAGGACGAGCTTGAGGCTTTGGTGGCAAAGCTTGCCAAAGAGGGCAATAGCAGCGCAATGATAGGCCAGCTGCTGCGCGATCAGTACGGCATTCCGGATGTGCGCAAGTATGGAATAAGAATCTCGAAGGTGGCGCACGCGGCAGTCCCTCGTAAGATACCTGAAGATATGCTAAACCTTCTGAAGCAGGCTGTTAAGGTGCACAGGCACCTTGCAGCGAAGCCGAAGGACTCAAAGGCGCGACATGCGCTCGATCGCATAGAGTCGAAGATACGGCGCTTGGCAAGATTTTATGTTAAGGAAAAGAAGTTGCCAAAAGACTGGACCTATTCCATCGAGCGCGCAAAGATAATAGTTGGCTAGTTGCTGCTTGCCTATTCGCGCGGGCAAATTTGGTTTTAAAGACTCGCTCCAAACTTGCAGCATGCAGCTTGCCAGCATTATAGAGTATTATTCTAACGAGAAGATCGCCAAGGCAATAACCGAGGCTGCGGTGGGCCGTGAAGCAGTAGGCGTGTACGCAAGTGGGCATTATGATTCACGCCCGAACGTTATACAGTTTCCGGCTGATGTTGGTCAGCTTGCGCGCAAAGGCATAACGTCCTTCCACATATCTGTTGAGCGCTGGCGATTCCCGATGCAGTTGGCTGCGGCAGGTAGCGCGAACACCAATAGCTCGTCTGCTTTGCAGACTCGTTATGATACATTGCGCACAGGATGGGATTTTGTTATCGACATAGACAGCAAGCTTGGCCTTGGCGAATCAACGGTTGCAGCACAGCTTATCTGCAAGCTGTTCCAGAAGTACGGCATCAAAAGGTATGGCCTAAAATTCTCCGGAAGGCGGGGCTGGCACATCTGCCTGCCATGGAACGCCTTTCCCAAAACGATAGATTACAAGCCTGCCGAGGTTGGCTATCCTCGCATTGCTCGCATACTTGCGCGGTTCATACGTTCGAAAATTGCT
>JAWCMQ010000002.1:112743-119256 GCA_039091255.1 Candidatus Aenigmatarchaeota archaeon | reverse complement strand
GCCCCACTTATGGACGAACTCCTAAAGAGACGGCCGCTGAAAGAGATGCTCGAGGTGCTCGATGTCATGCCATCCGAGCTTAGCCCCTTTTATTTTGTCGAGATAGAACAAGACTGGGGTGCGCGGCATCTCGTGCGCGCACCCTATTCGCTAAACGAGAAAACATGGAACGTGTCACTTCCAATAGCGCCTGACCAGCTAGCTACATTTTCCCCTGAAGTCGCGAAGGCTGATGTCGTTCTGAAGGCGAAGGAAGTACAGCCGTTTTTCGTCGCCGAGCCTGGCTCTGCTGAAGGGCTCTTGCTGGATGCGCTCGACTGGTGGGCGGTGCAGAAAAAAGAAGAGCAACCTGCTGTGCGGAGGGAAGTAAGGCTGGAGGGAAAGGTATCCGAAGCGGACTTTCCACCTTGCATTAGAAACATTTTGGCAGGGCTCAAAGATGGCAAGAAGCGGTCTGGCTTTACTCTCATTAGCTTTTTGCGCTTTGCCAATTGGTCGTGGCATGAAATCGAGGGCAAGCTTCAAGAATGGAATGTGAAGAATTCGCCGCAGTTGCCGCAGTCTGTTCTGCTTAGTCAGCTGAGATGGGCAATGCAGCAAAATCGCAGCATCAATCCAGCCAATTGCTCGAATGACCTGTTTTACAAAAGCATCGGCATATGCCAACCTGACGGCTTCTGCAAAAACCGTGCCGGTGAAGTCACCATAAAAAACCCCATAAGCTACCCTTTTAGGAAGCTTGGCATCGGAAGGAAAAGCAACAGTTGGGCCATGAAACAGCAGAATCGCCCTACACATGGGTTGCCTGCGAATGCTGAAGGAACAAGTTGCGCCGCAAACGTCTCAGCGGCTTCACCGGCTCGTTATGATAAAATGAAAGTAAAGTCGAACTATGTTATGCGCGGCTTTAGCTGCGATGAGTGTGCGCGAGAGTTCAAGACGCTACGCGCATTGGCAGCTCATAAGACGCGGATGCATGGCGGATGAAATCGTTTTTAATGCTTTCTTGCTGTGGAGAAATACAGTCGCTTTCGCGCAATAGGGGCGTTGAAACATGATAACCTTCGAATCCATACGAGACCTTGAGCGTGCGGAGCGCGAAAGCAAAAAGCTACAGCGGATACCTGATGGATTTGTCGCAGAGATTCAAGACTACCTTGCAACGAAGGAAAAGCTAGCTTCTCCAGAGGATGTCATGGAGTTGCAGGCGGTCAAAGGAACTGTGGCGCGGCTGCTCGAGATGCGCGAGCGCAAAGTGGTCGATGGGGCGATTATAACCGCGCGCACAGGCCTTCCACCCGAGAATCTCACGGCTGGCGAGGCGGAGCTTTTTTGGGCGATAGTTGAAAGGTTAAAAAGGTTCAGGGAGGACTTCTTTGGCAAGGCAAGTTCGGCAACGGCACAGGTCGGCCATTCTGAGGTGGTTTGCAGAAGGGCATGGCGTGTTGTAAAAGCGGTCGATTTCGTTGGACCGGACTTGAAGGAGTACAAGCTGAAGGTTGGCGAAGAAGTCGAATTGCCGGATGAGGTCGCAGCGATATTGAAGAAGGATGGAGCGATAGTGGAAGCAAGGTGACGGCGATGATAGTTCCTAAAACGCAAATAAGGTATTGCAACTTTTGCAGAAGGCACACCGAGCACACATTGGAGGATGCTAAGCGGCGCACCAGACGCACTCTCGCGCGCGGCCAGCGCCGATTTCTGAGGAAGATGACCGGCTATGGCTCATTCCCGAAGGAAAACCCAAAAGGCCGCGAGAAACCGACGCGCAAGGTCGATTGGCGCTTCAGGTGCAAGGAGTGCAAAAAGTCGCATCCTATCGGCAAGGGCTTTCGCGTCAGAAAGGTCGAAAGGACGTAAATTGTGAAACTGATTGGTATGGACGAGAAGCAGGGGCGAATTCTTTTGCCGCGTTTGCGGTGACATCTGACATTGTTTGCCCGCTTCTTTCGGCATTACCAACGCATGGGAGGATTTGAAGCATGTTTGATGGCCTGAATGCGGCTTTGGGTGTGGCAATTGTCGCGGGGTTGCTGCTCGCAATAATCAACGCGTTCTACCGCCTTTTCGTGAACCAGGAACGCGCTGCGGAGATAAAGGCTCGCGTGCAGGAGCTTAATGCCGAAGTTCGCAAGGTTCCGCAGGAGCGCCAAAAGGAGCTGCTGTCGCAGGCGATGGCTCAGCAGCGCGAGCTTATGCGCATGAACATCAAACCAATGATGCTGTCATTCATTGCTGTCGCCATACTGTTGCCGTGGCTTGGCGCATATTATCATGATGTTGAAGTGACGCTTACCGATGGCGCTGGAAGCTTTGAGCTGTCTGCTGACGGCAGCTACGCCATATCCGTTTCTGAAGGCGCGGCAAGCATAGAGGGGAATGGCGAACGAGTGAATTGCCAATTGCCTTGCGACGTCATACTTGCCAAAAATATATGGAAAATCTCGACCGGAAGCGATGGCAAGGCCCGCCTTTCGCTGGTCGCGGCGGTGCTGCCGCCGCTGCCGCTGATTGGAGGGTGGCAGCTGGGGTGGATTTGGTGGTACGTTATTGTTTCCGTGCCGCTTGCTATCGTGATTAGAGCAGCTTATGGAATACGGTCGTGAGTCCATGCCTCGCTGCGCTTCTAGTCCCTTTGAGAGCGGATTGCTGATCCTAGACAAGCCGGCAGGGCCGACATCACGGGCGGTTGTCGAGGACGTCAGGAGGCTGTTGGGCGCGAGGAGCGCTGGCCATGTCGGCACGCTAGATCCGAGTGCGACAGGTGTGCTGCCGATTCTGCTCGGCCGCGCAACGCGAGTTGCGCCTGCGCTCGAACGGCTGGACAAGGAATACACAGCTGTCGTGCATCTTCACAAGGACGTCAGCGATAGCATTCTGCGAAGCGTGCTCGGCGAATTTGTAGGAGCAGTGAAACAGAGGCCGCCAGTAAAATCTGCCGTTGCCAGACGGGAACGGACGCGAATGATTTACTCCATCGAAATACTTGGCAGAGATGGAAATGATGTCCGGCTGCGCATCGTATGCGAAGCTGGGACTTATATCAGAAAACTCGCAAGTGATATCGGCTTGAAAATTGGCGGCGCGCATCTTAAGGGGTTGCGGAGAACGCGCAGTGGGCCGTTCTTCGAAAAAGATGCGCGCAAGCTTGACGAAATCAAGGACGCAGCTGGCAACAGCGCTGCGCTTGCGCAGATAGTTTTGCCGGTTGAACGAGCAGTTGCCCATCTTCCCAAGGTTGCTGTAGCGGACGCAAAAAAAGCCGCCGTGCTAAACGGAATCCCTATTCGCGAAGGCTGGATTGTGGAAAGGCACGGTAACATCGAGAAGGGTCTGATTGCTATTTTTTCTACCGGTTCCGAGCTTCTTGCGCTGGGGCGGGCTGACAAGAACAGGATAAAGGTTGATAGGGTTGTTGCTACGCAAAGCGCCGGGGGTGAGATTTGAACTCACACGGCCCAAAGGGCCACCAGCTTTCGGTCGACTTTCTGCGTTTCGAAATGGTGGAACGCTTCCAGGCTGGCGCAATGACCAGGTTATGCGACCCCGGCAGGCAATAGATGAGATGCGCCATTGTTCTTAAGCATTGCTTTGCGGATTCGCGCTAAGTCGAGAAATCGTTATATACGGCTTTTGCCAAAAGGTGGCTATGGAACTGCGAGACCTTAAAGGCGCCACAATGCGCGTTCGTGCCATAGCCAAAGATTCCACAATACGCCAATTGCTCGACTTCATGGCCCGCCAAAATGCCGATATTTTGCCTGTCGTGGGCGAAAGCTCACTTGTCGGCGTTGTGACCGAAAGAGACTTGCTGAAGCTTGTGCGGGCGCAACCTGTTGCGGGGGTATCCGCAGTGCTTGTAAACGATTTTCCAAAGCATATCGATGGGCGCTACGTAAGTGAAATCATGACACGCAGCCCGATGGCTACAGGCCTTGGAAGCGACGTCGAGGACCTAATAAAAAGAATGGCCGCAAATGGTGTTCGCTCGGTTATCGTTGTAGATAACGGAAAGATTCTGGGGGTTGCAAGGGCACGCGACATCCTCAGGGGATACTATTCATTTCGCTGATGGGTGCGCATATGGACGTAAGCGTGTTACTAAGCATTGCGGTGCTGCTCTTCTTCGCCAAAGTCTTTGGCGAGGCAGCCCAACGGCTGAAGGTTGATGCCCTTGCCGGCGAAGTCCTTGCAGGGCTTGTGGCTGGACCTGTTCTGATGTGGGTAAGCCCGACGCCGTTGCTGGAGGGGCTGGCAAGCATAGGCATCATACTGCTTGTTTTCCTTATTGGGTTGTCAACACGCTTCGACAACATGAAAGGGCATGTGTATAGCGGCAGCGTGCTTGCTATTGCCGCATGCGCAGCGTCGCTTGCTGGCGGCTTTGCCGTCGGCTATTTTGTGCTCGAGAGCATCGATGCCGGTGTCTTTTTGGGCATAGCACTTATGGGGACTTCAACTGCCATACCTATAAAGATACTTCTGGAGCGCGGGGAATTCCAGAGTCGCGTTGGGCAGTTTTTGGTCACGGCATCGATGGCAGATGACATCATAACAATAATAGGACTTTCGTTCCTGGCAAGCTACTTCAGCGGAACTGTAAGCGCATGGTCGTCTGCTACATTGTTGTTTGTGATACTTGGCTTCATACTTGCCGTGGTGACGGTAGGGGCGGAGGCCGTCGATCGCTTTTTGTCAGTGGTCCAAAGGCTTAAGGATGAGCAAATACTCCTTTCGATTCCGCTTGCGATAGTGTTTGCAGTGACGTTCTTTGCTGAGAACATAGGCGTTGCTTCCATCGTGGGCGCTTTCCTTGCCGGCCTTGCAATGGCAAAGTCGGCATTTGCGGAGACGGTCATAGCGCCAAAGGTGCGAACGATAGGTTACGGCTTTTTCATACCTTTATTTTTCGCCTACAGCGCTCTTGTGATAGACCTCGGCCTCCTCGCTGACTATTGGTGGTTTATAGTTCTGCTAACGGCTGCTGCGGTCCTGACTAAGGTCGTTAGCTCTTGGTTTGTCACAGCTCGGATCGGTTTCAGGCACCGCGACAGGGCCATAGTTGTCGCAGGCATGATACCACGCGGCGAATGCGGAATCGTGGTATCTCAAATCGCCCTGGCACTAGGCGCCATAACAAACGAGATATACGGCTCGATGGTCATCTTAGTGCTCATCACTGTCATCATAACGCCCCTCCTTTTCAGCGCAGTGATGAGCTCATGGTGCGGCTATAGGCGGTAGAATGCGCAGCTGGAAGCGCCCAGCAATATTCGCAGGCAACTAAACTAAAGGGCCTACCTCGCTTGCATTTTTGACTAGAATCTTACATGGCGTGGGGAGCTTGTATCGCGCAGAATTGAGGGCGTCTTTTGCGCGCTTGATGCTGGTTTCATCTGTCCAGACTTCCATCACAATTTGGCCTTCTTCGACTTGCGCAGCGCTGCCTATAGGGTTTCCGAACGACTGGCGCATGCCCTGCTGGAAGCGGTCTGCGCCCGCTCCTGTTGCGAGGGGGTTTTCCCTCAATACATGATGCGGATAAGGCCTTAGGCGGAAAAAGTACCCTTGCGGCTTTCCGAACGCCTTTTCTAGCGACTGTGCTGCTGCGACGCGGGCGGATTCCAAGGCATTATCTCGAATTTGAACTGCACGCTTGGCTATAAGGCAGACAACCTTGGGAAAACTCGCGCGCTCGCCTGCCTGGAAATCTGTTATTTTGGGCCTAGGAACCCCTTTGACATAGCTCTTTCTAGGCTTGCGGGTAGACTGCCGTGTATATGGCCTGTGGAGTGTGCGATAGCATCGCCCTGGTCTTAGACCCATAGTGTTCACCACAAATCCAATTTATGGCGCGCGTCTTCGGCGCAAGCCATTTGTACATCGCATGCATGCCGTATAGGCCTGTTATTTGCTTGCTATCCTTTTGATTCCATCTATTCCCATCCGAAGTCTTCTACCTTGAGCGTGAATTCTTTTCCTTGCTTGGCGGCAAGTTGGCTAGCGATGCCCCAAAACACCAATGCGAGCGACTTCTTGCCCTTGTTGTTGCAGGGAAGGACAAGGTCTATGTACGATGTGTCGTGCGAGGTGTCTGCGAGGCTGATTATTGGTATGCGCGCCTTTGCGGCTTCCAATATAGCTTGGCGGTCTGCTACTGGGTCTATCGCTAGTATAAGGTCTGGCTCTGTAAACTCAGCATAGGTTGGGTTTGTCAGCGAACCGGGCATGAACCGCCCAGTCTGAAACTTTACGCCTGTCACTTCACCAAACTTGCGCACAGCAGCCCAGCCGATGTCTTTCCTGCATACAATCAAAGGTGTCTTCGCGTTGGCAATCATGCTAGCAGCAAGGCCGATGCGCCGGTCGAGTTCACCGATATTCAGGACCGCCAACCCGTTTGGGCGTACGTTGTATATGAAGCGTGCCATTGAGGCTGTTTTGAACGTCATGCCTATATGCGTGCCCGCTGCCAAGTACATTGTGCGCGGAATCATTAGTCTTTCTTTTGTA
>JAWCMQ010000002.1:97178-112646 GCA_039091255.1 Candidatus Aenigmatarchaeota archaeon | reverse complement strand
CAGGAGCTTTTCTTGGCATAATCGTCACGATTGGCAATTCCTATGCTGCACGCATTTCTTGCGCCATGCAGTGCGTGTCATTTTGGTTTGCTCAATTTTGAGAAGAAAGCTTTTAAAATGCGGGGGCGGCGAGCTTAGGCTTTACCGCGGCGCGCCAAAGCCGCAGCAAGCCGTTAAGCTTGGCTGTACGAATGCCTGCAACGCCGAATTTCGCAAGCGGGCAAAGTTGGGCAAGTGTGCAAACGGCAGTATCAGACGTTTCGCGCGAGCGGTGAGACATCACAGGAACTAGCTTGTTCTTCGTTGCGTGGCTTATTACTGCGACTGCTGCGCTAACAGTTCCGGTTTGATTAGGCTTGACTATGAGCGCATTTATTGCTTTCTCGCGGATTGCGCGCTTTAGGCGCTCGAGGTTCGTTGCGACAAGGTCGTCGCCGCATATCAGCGCATTGCCGCTAACCGCTGCAGTTATCGTCGCAAAGCCGCTAAAGTCATCTTGCTGAACAGGATCTTCGACGTAGACGAGTTTGTATTTTTTGATGAGCTCAAGTACGCGTTCGATGTGACTTTCGCGCTTCAGTGTTTGGTTGCTCCAGACGTATTCGCCACTTTTGTAGAGCTGCGAAGCCGCAATATCAATGCCTATCGCTGCTCGCGCCTTCTTTGCTATCCTCGCGACTAGAGCAAGAGCTGCATCGTCTGAAATATCGGCAGTCCAAGCGGCTTCGTAGTTCAGGCCGCAGGGTCCGCGCTTAGCAAGGGCATCGCCTACTTCGCGCCATATTTTGAAGTTGGTTTCTATAGCGGCTGGAAGCGTCTTTGATTTTGGGATGATAAGTATTTCCTGCACTGAGAGCCCACCCTTGAACGGCGTGTGGCTGCCACCGCCAAGGACATTTCCAATGAGGTTTGGAAATGTATTTGCGGGCGAATAGGTCGCAGCTGCTGCGCGCAGCGACTGTTCGTTTGCATAAAATGCAAGGGAGAGGGCAGTCGTTGCCTGCGCGCCAAGTTGCGGCATGAGATCCTCGAGCTTGGCATCGAAGCTCGATTGGCTGAAGGTGCCGATAAGCTCTTTTTTCGTTTTTTCGAATGCCTTAAGCGCCATCGCTATTGGAACCGTCTTAGCTTCGTATGCGCTGGTTGAGATGCCTCCGGGCGCTGAGGCTGTAGCGCCGTTTACGGCGGCCTCGAGCGTTTGCCCTCCTGAGGAATCGTATATGGGGTATAAGTCCACGGACTGGATTTTTATTGGCATTCAATAATTATCTGGATTGCGCCAAATAAAAGCCGTTTCTCGGCATTTCTAGAAGCACTTTCAGACAGCCCGCTTCACGGTTATTGGCAGCACGCCTTCTGCAAACTCAGCTTTGGCTATTTCCTTTGGGTCCGTGAGGTCTGTTTTAATGAGGATCGGCGCACCCATGGCTATTTGCAGCGCCCGGGCGGCGAGTATGCGTGTTTTTTCAAAGCGTGTCATTTCGATAACCATGCGCACCCCCCCCCCTCAGAAGCGGATAATAACTGTTACATTAACATTATAAGCGTTTCTAGTGGACAACGGCGCTTGGTACAGGCAGCCTCGCGCATGCTTCGCTTCAACAACTCCGCTCATCGGAGCCCTGACGGATTATCCGATATACCTTACTTCTTCCTTCGGCTTGGCGAGCTGCTCAATCATTTGTTTATGAATCTTCTCTGCGCGACTGATGCGTTCGCCCATCTCCTTTATGATTGCCTCGAGTTTTGTCAAGTCTATCTTCAAATTTAGAATATTCGACAAAACGTGAAGGGTCTTGTCAGCAGCCCTTGGGTCCGTTATCATCGGGAAGCCCATGGTTTGAGACATGAGGCATATGGCGTCGATGCCGTGTAGGCGCGACATGCCAAGCAGCAGGCCTGACGCCCCAACGATTGTGCCAATCGGATGCCCTTTTCCAAAATCCACGCCAAACTTCGCGTACTTCTTTATGAGCGCAGGATTGTTTGTGGCGCCAATTATGCGCGGCTCGCGAACTTCCTTTCCTTCCGCAAAACCACCCAGCGTTATGATAAATTCTACACCGAGCTCCTCGGCGAAGGATATCACTTTAGAGCATATTTCATAATGCCCTTCGGCGTTTACAGATTGCGTATCGCCGCTCAGGACGATTATGTCGTTCTCTTTGCCTTTATAGTAGAAGAATTCATTTTTGAGCATGCTCGCGGTGCCGTCTGGGTGCAGGATGACAAGCGGCAGGAAATGAGGCGAATAGAGGTCTGCAAAGTGCTTCATCTTAAGTTCCGACACTAGGTAGCCTGCAGCCACACGGCCAACGTTGCCTATGCCTGGCAAGCCTTCGATGAGAATGGGATTTTTCAGCTTGACTTTCTCGAACTGTAGAATTGTCGTTTCCATTGCAACACCAAAGCTTCTATCATCTGATATTCCGCAGGGCTGTAGTTTCCAGTTGCGGTTCAGAACATCTGGTACTATTATTCTCCTTCCGGCAATTTAAACCTTGCATCACGGCGCAACGCTATTTTAAAGCATTACAGTCATATCAATCGTCATGCCGCGTCGCCGTGGCCTCCCTTCGGAAGGAGAGGTCGTTGTTGCAAAGATAGTCAAGATCAACCCTAATTCTGCGTTTGCGCAGCTGGTTGAGTACGGCGTTGAAGGCATGATACATATCTCTGAGGTCGCGTCAGGATGGGTGCGCGACATACGGCATTTCATAAAGCAAGACCAAGAGATTGTGGCACTTGTCATTCGTAAGGAGCCTCTTTCACTTTCGATTAAGCGCGTCAATCCTCGGGCGAGGGACGCAAAGCTGAAAGAATACAATCTTGAGAAACGCGCAGAGAAAATGCTGCAGCTGGCTGCGCAGAAGCTTGGCAAAACTCTCGAGCAGGGGTATGAAGAAGCAGGGTTCCTGCTCCAGGAGCGCTTCGGCTCCATGTACGCTGCATTCAAGGAGGCGCTATCGAAGCCGGATAAGCTCGAGAAGGTTCTTCCGAAAGAGTGGGTTTCTGCAATCGCTGAAGTCGCCGAAAAGTCCATAGAGCAGAAGGAGTTTGAGTTCAGCGCGAAGCTCTTTTTGCGGTCGTATGAGCCGAATGGGATTTCTGCGATACGCGAGCTTCTGAAGAGGGCGGAACGCGCTAAGCTGGAGGTGCGCTACATAGCCGCGCCGCAGTATCTTGTAAAATACAGAACGCTCGACCCGAAGAAAGGCGGCAAGGAGTTTGTTGAGAAGCTGAACAAGATCGTTTCGGAAGCCGGAAACATCGAGGCAAAGTTCGAGATTGTAGAGTAAAACGGCACACTTTTGCGGCTAGGTTATCTGTTCTCGAAGATTTCTACGGGCTTTGCTTTCAGCCGCACGCTGCCGCCTGTTGGCTCCGCAAGAACTTCGCCACAGACAAGGCACTTGACTATGGTGGATGCGCGGCTAAATATTACTTGCTCATTGTGGCATTTCTCGCATTTCATTTTCAGGAATTGGGCCACGGGTTTCACCACCTTTCACCATGTTACAAACTTTAAAAAGGTTCTGAATGTGAAATAGGCAATCCAAAGATGAACTTGCATGCTGCATTCCGCAATGAAGTTGCGGGAGCTGCTTGTGCAGGCGAGCTATTTTCTCATAAGCGATGTAGCTCGCTTTGCATGCTACGGCAAGCGAGTCAAATTACAGGTGATCCAATGAAAGAGAAGGAAATTCTCGAGGTGATCGAGGCTGCCCGCGAGACAGGCAAGATACGCCGCGGAGTGAACGAAGTGACCAAGTCGCTCGAGCGCGGGGAAGCAAAAGCAGTCGTTTTTGCTGAGGACGTTGACCCGCCAGAGATAGTGATGCACCTTCCGGTGCTATGCGATGAGAAGAAGGTGCCGTATGTTAAAGTGCCGTCAAAGATCGAGCTCGGTCGTGCAGCCGGCATAGACGTAGGCACTACAGCCGTCTCGATTGTTGATGCAGGCGAGGCCAAGAAGCAGCTTGCGGATGTGCTGGGAAACAAATAAATTATGAAGAAGTGATGTTCCATGCCTGAGGATGCGACACCTAGCGAAGTGATACAGATAGTCGGAAGAGTGGGAGCAAAGGGCGTCACAAGGGTCAAGGCTCGCGTCCTTGAGGGCAAGGACAAAGGCAAAATACTAACGCGGAACGTCATTGGCCCGCTGAAGTTGGGAGACGTATTGATGCTTCGCGAGACCGAGATGGAAAGCACAGGAAGCTTTGGAAGGAGGTAAGAATTACGATTGAAGGATATGCTAATTTCGAGAGGCGATTCTCTTTGCAAACCCATGAATTTCTAAGCAGACGCGGCAAAATTTTTGGAAGATTCGGATATATCGGCTTTAAAGCCGGTGGTTTTGTGGTGCGATGATTATGCCTAAATGTTCCTTTTGCTCGGCTAAAATCGAAGAAGGGACAGGCAAAGCGATAATACTAAAGACCGGCAAGACGTTTTGGTTTTGCAGCTCAAAATGCGAGCGTGCGAAGGAGATGGGAAGGGATCCCCGCAAGCTAAAGTGGGCAGCAGGAGGGTAGCGGCTATGCCAGAGGTTCAGGTAGAAATCGAGGGCGGAGCGAAAAAGGCGAAGGAGGCCAAACCGCCCGAAGTAGCCTCGAAGGAGAGAGCGCCTGCGAAGGCCGTCAGCCCCGATGTCAAGCGCATCGTTCGCATAGCCGCAACAGACCTTGATGGCACGCTTGCGACTGTAAGGGCGCTGCAGGGCATTCCAGGAATAGGTTTCATGCTAGCAAACGCAATCTGTCGTTCGACTGCAATCGACGGAAGGAAGGTGCTCGGGGCGCTAAATGACAAGGAAATAGATGCGCTTCAGAGGTTCATAGCCGAGCAGTCAAAGGCCCCCTCAATCCCAACGTGGATGCTCAACAGGAGGAAAGATCCGGAGGACGGTGCAAGCATGCACATCACAGGTACAACACTTACTCTTAAGCAGCGTGAGGACGTGAATCTTATGAAGAGAATGCGCTGTAGGCGCGGCATTCGGCATGAACTCGGCCTGCCTGTCCGTGGCCAGCGCACTCGCTCAACGGGGCGCAAAGGACGCGGCGTAGGAGTCATGCGCAAGGCTGCCGCACCAAAGGCGGCTACAGCTCCGGCTGCTACCCCCAAAGTGGCCGCAGCAGCGCCTGCAAAAGCGGAGGGAAAGAAATGACACCATCAGCTCGCGGTTGCCTCGTGGCAGCCCAGAATGGAAGTGATGTTTAATGGGCCATCCAAGAAAGCATCGCGCAAAGTGGTCGAGGCCGCTGAAACCTTTTGAAAAGGCGCGCATCGAAAGTGAGCGCGCAGTTATGCGGGATTTCGGCCTCAGGCGCAAGCACGAGCTGTGGCGCGCCGAGGGCATCGTAAGAGATTTTCATAGGCGCGCCAGAGAGCTGCTCGCTGTAGAAAATCCGAAGCTCCAAGAGGAGCTTTTTGCCAGACTGCGAAAGCTCGGTTTTAACGTCAACACACTTGACGACGTGCTTGCGCTCAAGACAGAGGACGTGCTCGAGCGTCGCCTGCAGACGCGATTGGTGAAGCGTGGCATTGCCAAAACCGCCAAGCAGGCGCGGCAGCTTATAGTTCACAGGCATGTGCTTGTCGATGGCCAGGTTGTGCGCTGGCCCAGCGCGCTGGTGCCTGTAGGGCTTGATGACAAGATTGATGTTTCGCCAAAAATCAAGGCGAAGCTCGCTGCGGCGGCGAACGCATAGGTGAAATGATGAGAGCAGCAGTCGCAAATATCTATTCTTCTTTGAACAACACAATTATCCATATCACCGACCTTACAGGCAGCGAGACGATTGCGATGGTGTCGGGTGGCATGGTCACGGATCGCGACATGATGAAGGGCAAGCCTTTCACTGCCATGAGGGCCGCGCAGAAGGCGGCCGATAAGGCACGCGCGATGGGCATTGATGCGCTGCACATTCGCATACGAGCGCCGGGGCACAACAAGTCTAGGATTCCTGGGCAGGGAGCGCAACCCGCTGTTCGCGCTCTGGCACGCGCAGGCTTCCGCATAATTTCCATTGAGGACGTTACGCCGATACCCCATGACAGCTGCAGAAAGAAAGGCGGGCGCAGGGGAAGGAGGGTGTAGTATGCAAGCGGTTTTTGTTAATGTAGAAGGAACAAGTCATGAAGTCATATTGCTGACGAAGGGCGGCATCATCGTAAGGGACCCTGGGGAGAAATATTATTTCAACCCAGATACGCAGAGGGCACAGAATCGGTATGAAAAGAAAGGGGGACAAGTAGTCAACTTCCCCGATGGCATGCTGGAGATTGTCGTTGATGAAGGAACGAAGTACTGGAAAAGCAGCGGTGGCAAGCAGAGAGGCTTTCCAAAACCGACTGCGACCTTCGAAATGCTTGCGAGAGAACTTTTCGAGTACGCGAAGGCTCAACAGATGGTGTAAATTATGGACGTAAAAGTTCTTGAGAAGAGCGAGCGGGCGATGCGCGTGCGCATAGAGGGCATAGATTTTGCGATGGCCAATGCGCTGCGCAGGATTATGATGGGCGAGATACCCGTCATGGCAATAGAGCATGTTGACATCGTTTCCAACAGCTCGGGTCTTGTCGACGAAACGCTAGCGCACCGCCTTGGGCTGCTTCCACTCAAATGGCCTGACGGACGATACAACCTTCCTTCCGAATGCGGGTGCAAAGGCAAAGGTTGCAGCAAGTGCCAGGCGGCGTTTACGCTGGAAAAGAGCGGTCCTGCTACAGTGCGCGCAGCGGACCTTGTGCCTGAAGACAAAGATGTCGCGCCAATGGATGCGAATGTTCCTATCGTCGAACTCCTCGAAAACCAGAGCATCAAGCTGACAGCGCTTGCGCAGCTTGGGCTAGGCCGCGAGCATGCAAAGTGGCAGGCAGCGATCGTCGGATACGAGCAGCGCGGAAACGCATTTACGTTTAGCATAGAAAGCACGTGCGGTTTGAGCGCAGCGGAAGTTTTTGAAAAGGCGCTTGACGTGCTTGCTGCGCAGGCCGATGAGTTTGCGAAGGCCGCCAAAAAGGAATTAAAGTAGCCTGTTCTAGAGTTATCTTCAGAATAGGTCGCAAACATAAAACAGCGCGACTTATGATATGCGGGGTTGCCCGAGTGGTCTAAGGGGCAGGACTTAAGCATGCTGCTTAAGTTTTGAGGCAATTGTGCTCCAAGAAGTAATTCGGTATGATACTTCTTTGGCACAATTTGTGCAGCACGTCTTCGTTACCGAAGAACTCATTTGCTGCACGACAATCCGGTAGCCGATGACAAGATAGCTCGCACCGCAGAGCGATGCTCATTATGGTATCCTGTGGCTCAGTGCCTTCGCAGGTTCGAACCCTGCACCCCGCATCTTCAAGATTCGCGTTTTTAAGCGTTTGCGTGAAAGATGGTCATTACGCTTTGCGGTGATGCTAAAATGGCATTGATGCTAGATGCCGAGGGGGCTGTGCTGGGCCGCCTTGCAAGCCAGGCAGCTAAAGCTCTCCTTGCTGGTCAGGAGGTTGTGATAATCAACGCCGAAAAGTCGATAATAACAGGCAACCCGCAGTTTATCAAGCAGCGATATCTCGAGAAGCTAAGGCTAGGCTCGCCTCAGCATGGACCACACTTCCCAAGGCGCGCAGATGCGATTGTGCGACGCGCAGTGAGGGGCATGCTCCCATATAAAAAAGCAAAAGGTCTGGCTGCGTTGCGCAGGTTGCGTGTGTTCCAGGGTGCGCCCGCAGAAGCCAAAGGCGAGATTAAGTCGATGCGGCGCAAGGTGCGCAGCCGGTTCATCACTGTAGGAGAACTCTCTCGCACAGTAAATGCTTGACAGCAAAAGGTGTTGTCAGATGGATATGCCGAATCAGCAGTATCGCATCGGCTCTCCGTTTGCGGACCAGCGTGCTGCCTACAACCGCGAAAGAGACTATAGGGAATGTGCTGTACGAAGTCGTCCGCGAAAGATTTGGAGCGTAAAGAGGCGCATTATGAACATGAGGAAATACATGCTTATGCACACCTCATGGATTGCGCCGGCAAGGCCTAGCGAGCCGTACGCATTACAAGCCCTTTATCGGCCTTTGCAAACCAAGATTTGTGAGCACGCAGTGAGCATACAAGGACGAAAGGAGGCGGCGTAGAATGGCCGAGAGAAAAAAAGCAATACAAACCGCAGGAACGCGCAAGCGCGCGGTAGCGCGGGCGACGATACGCCCCGGGAGCGGTCGCATCACGATGAACTCCAAGGCGCTAGAGCTTGTGGAACCGAAGTACGTCCGTATGCGACTGCGGGAGCCTCTTATGCTCGCTCCTGAAGAGCTTGTGAGCAAAGTTGATGTTGATATAAATGTAAAGGGCGGTGGAATATGGGGGCAGGTCGATGCGGCCAGAACTGCTCTTGCAAACGCCCTCGTCAAGTGGTCTGGAAGCAAGGAGCTGCGCCGCATCTATCACGATTACGACAGAACGCTGCTCGTTGCAGATTCGCGCAGGACAGAGCCGCATAAGCCATCGCGCTCTAGCGCTGGGCCACGCAGAACAAAACAGCAGAGCAGGAGATGAGAAATGCGGCAGCTGCTCCGATACGGAGAATGTTGGCAGAATTGGAAGGTGAGAGAATGATCGTTCCTGTCCGTTGCATAAGCTGCGGCAAGCCACTTGCGCAGCTTTGGGAGGAGTACAAAGAGCGAGTTGAGAAGGGCGAGAAGCCCGGCAAGGTGCTCGACAGCCTCGGGCTTAAGCGCTACTGCTGTAGGGCGCTTTTCCTGACGCACAAAGACGTTCTTGCAGAGGTCGCGAAGTTCAGAGTATAGGGCAAAACCTTTCGTGTTAGGCTTGTACAGCCGTGTGGATGCCATATTGTTAAGAAGATTTTCTGAGAGTTTTACATATGATGCTTCTCGAAAAATACAGGCCAAAAACGGTTTCTGGGATGGTTGCGAACCGCCTCCCTGCGCTTGAGCTTAGACGGTCGATTTCAGCGTGGAAGCGCGGCTGCGCAATTGTTCTCAGCGGCCCGCCTGGGTGCGGCAAAACGCTTGCTATTCACCTTGTTGCTGCGGAATTTGGGCTCGAGGTGGTTTTTGGCGATGCTGATGATCTCCTAGCAGCAAGCAGGCAATCGAGCATCCTGCGGCGAGGAAAGGTGCTTGTGGGAGACCTGGATGCTGGCATGTCTTCGAATGACGCGTTCAGGCTGATAGAAGAAAGCAGATGGCCCGTTGTTCTGACTACGGAAGACATATACGAGCGCAGCCTGGTCCAGCTTCGGAAGGATAGGCGCATCAAGGTTATAGCCTTTCAAAAGGCAGGTACAAGCGAACTTACAGCATTTCTAAGGCGCGTATGCGCGGCAGAGGGCATACCGCACAGCGAGAGGGCGCTGTTCGAGCTTGCGCATCGCAGCGATGGCGATATCCGCTGGGCGCTGATAGCTCTGGAGAGCTTGAAGAGCGTAGACATGCAGTCAGTTGAGAACGTCGACCGCGACAGAATAGAGAAGCTCTTTTGCATGCTAGATGCAGTCTTTCAGCGGCGGGATGGCGATGTCGACATCAGCGAGCTTTGGGGATGGATAGTTGAAAACATTCCAGAGCGCTACGCCGGCGCAGAGCTTGCACAGGCTTACCGGTGCATGGCAGCTGCGAGCAGATTCCAACGTTTCGGCCTAAACCGACATGCGCAGGAGATTTTAAGGCTTTTGCCGCAATCGGGCTTGCGGACGCCCTACAAGAGCCCACGCTGGGCAAACGGCGGTGCGGTGGCTGTAGAGGGTGCACATTGCTCCCTGAGGAAAGCTGCAGCTTACAAGCAGCTTATTAAATGCTTAACTGCAAAGGCATAGTGAAGGCTATGCAAGAAAATCATTACCTTGAACTGCTGAGGCGCGCCAAGTCAGCAATGCCAGCGACCAAAGCGGTCGAGCGTTGGGAAATGCCGCGCGCAGCTGTACAGACAAGCGGAAAGCGAACAATAATTCGAAATTTTGTAGAAGTCGCGAAGGCGCTTCGGCGGGATCCTCAGCACATAGCGAAATACCTTTTCAAGGAGCTTGCTGTGCCAGGCAGTGTTGGCGAATCCCTTGAACTTCAGGGCAAATTCAGTTCTGAGCAGATAAACAGTCGACTTAGCGGTTACGCAAAGGAATTCGTGCTTTGCGGCGAATGCGGCAAGCCTGATACGCAACTCCTGCGCCAGGATCGCTTGTGGTTTCTGAAGTGCGAGGCATGCGGCGCTCGGAGGCCTGTAAGAGCGGTGTAGGAATGCGAATAGTCTTCAAAATGCACAGGCGCGGCGATGAGACCCTCCTTGCCATGGCTGATGCCAACACGATTGGAAAAACATTTTCTGATGGCAAGAATAGTGTGAGCATATCCCCAGAATTCTACGGCGAGTGCCCGGCATCAGAAGCAGAGATCACGGCGGCAATCAAAGAAGCAACTGTTATCAATGCGCTCGGCAAGAAATCTGTAGGCATTCTTGTCGAGATGGGAATCGTTGGCAAGGCTGATGTTGGACATGTGTGCGGCTTGCCGCACGTCCAGATATATTTTATGTAATGGCATTCATGTCTGATAGCTTCTAAGGTCTGGCATGCCAAGGTACTTGTTGCGCGCTGATTTGAGCGTTCCGGTGACACCTGCAACTCGGATTGTGGCCTTCGACTCGCCAAGCATCGTTATGAGCGAGAGCGCAGTGCGGACATGCTCGACGCGGTCGTGGGCGCATTTTAGGACTCCGCGCTGCGCGCGCTCGTCGTAAAGGTTTTTGATTACCCATATCCTGCACTCTGATGCAGCCAACTCGCCGAGCAGATTGAGGACAGAGTTCCACAATGCTGCCGTAAAGTCTTCTAGCGTGACAGCATGGTCTGAGATTATCTCGAATACGACGTATCGCGCCTTCGGCCTGAGACTCGGCGGAAGCTTTTTCGGTTCCATCAGAGATGCACCTGCGGCTTTCTCTATGAGCCAGCTTTGAGCTCGGATTACTCACCTTTTGCGTCCTCTTCCACGATGCGCACACCTTCCCATCGCTTGCCAACCAGCTTCTCCCGATTTATGCGAACGATTTGCTCTGGCATCAGCGAAACGGAATCTATAGCCTTGCCCAATTCGAGGCCGAGAAGGTAAGCAAGGGATGCAAGTTCTCTGCCTGAGCGCATGTCCCATTTGCTAAGCGCACCACTTGCTGTTATTATCGGTGCGTCGTATTTCCTGCAAAGCATAATGTTCTTTCTCATGGCAGCTAGCACAGAAATGCGGTGGCGCCGATGCGCTTCGAGCAGAGAGTGGAAGTTTAGCTCGATGGCTACGTTGTTTTCATGCGCAGCGCGGGCACAAATGTGGTCAAGCCCACTGTCGTGACGGCCTAGTTCCGGGTGCAGGAGCACATCGACGGCTGAGTTCGAGCATGCCGCACGATTAATGTCGTAGTTGCCGCCATAGACTGCTATGACTTCCGCTTTGCTGCGGCTTCTGGCTACAAGCTGCTCCATTTCGGATGGCGTGTTAGCTTTGATTACGCAGACCGAAGCAAGATCCACCTCGCCACGCGGAAGGGCGGGGAGGCTCTGCAGCTGCTCAGGAAAGAAGACTATCCCCAGCCCGCCTATGCCAAGTCTCTTGGCCCACGCAGTCACGTCATCCAGCGTAGATTCGCCTATCGAGCCTGATGTATGCACGTAGAGGTCGTAGAACATTCCGCACCACCGGAAATGCGTACCATACGCAACTTGGGCAATGCCAAGGCGCTCATCATTACATTATTGAAGAAACAGATTAAAGCTGCAAAAATGCTTCCGAGCGCGCTGCTCAGTCGGCCTTCTACAACTCCCTGAGGCTACGGCCTGTGCGTTGCGATGCCACGGCTTTTCTTAGCGGCCGAAGTGAGACCGCGAAAAGCTCGCCTGCGCTGGTTAGCAATCCAGGAAATTCTTCGGTCAGCGAGAATAGCGGGATGATGAGGATCGACGAAAATGACTTCATAGTAGCGGTATGCTCCATCCTCCCCGGCATAATACGAATTGAGCACCTCAAGGTTGGGAAAGGCACGCGCAGCACGGCGCTCCGCTATGGCCTGCTTTGATGCTTCGGGCGTGAACCGGCGACCTGACTTTGACGGTCCGCGACCTTTTCGCAGGCGTGGCCGCATGCGGCCGCCTTTTGCTATGCGGATTCGCGCAAGCACGAAGCCTTGCTTTGGCCGCCAACCAAGCGCACGCGCACGATTAAGGCGCGTCGGGCGCTCAATACGCGCTACAACAGATTGGCTCCGCCACGCGAGCGTCTTTTTGCGCAGCAGGCCGGCTGGACGCTTCCATACGCCAGAGATATGTTTGTATGAAGATTTCATGAATATCACAGACGGGTTGCAATTTTCGATGCTACGGGCATCGAATGAGCTTTGCTTGCTGGGCACCTCCAAGAGCTCCACTCTCCGAAGATGATGCAAATAAGTTATTTAAGCATTCTTTCGATAGTTCTCGCACGAGAGGTGAGCAGATGCATTCGGCAGTGAAGCTTGTTATTGGCCTTATCATTGCGCTGGCAGGACTATACTGGTATGCAGCAGACTATGTCGGTTACGGCGTCGCTGGTTGGATTGGTGCATCCGCCATCAGCGCGCTAAAAACGGTCTTTATCGGCGTGTTTGGGTTGCTGCTAATATTCGTCGGCTTTATCGTTGCCTGGATAGAATGGGAAGATCTTAAATGGCAGGCGCGCGAGAAAGCCGAGGCTGCCAAGCCGGCCACAAAGAAAAAGGGCTAATCTTTTGTTTTAATTGGAACAGCTCGCTTTCGAATTTTGCAGACCCGTTGTTGTGAGGGGAAATGACATGGTGCAATTCGAGACGATTGCCGCGGAACACGTTCCTTTCGGGAACAACAATTTCATCGAGGTGGCGCGTAAGAAGGCGGTCGACGGCGAACGCGAGAACATATTCATCTCCGTGAGCCGCGGCTTTTTCACGCCTACCGGTGAGAAGCGCTACAAGACGTCTGTGACGGTTCCGCTAAACCCGGAAGTTATAGATTTCGTGGCAAAAAAGCTCAAGGAAATCTGAACGGAAGCCGATCCGAGGAATAGCTCCTGATGGCTGCATCGGCTTTAAGAATCGCAGCCGCAATCTGTTTTTACAAGTAGGCGCGTTTAGCAGGGCAGGATGCTGTGCCGCAGAATGCTCGCTTTGCAAATGGGACATAACCGATTCGATGCGAAAAGGCAGTCCTGTCAAGAATAGCTGATTTGGCGCAAAGAAAGGCAGTTAGATTATGCATATGCGGAACCCTTGGAACGAGCTTCGAGAGCTTATCATCGATGAAATAAAGGAAGAGTTTGGGTGGACGGTCCAGCTTGAGGAGCCTAACCGAACAGGGCTAGGTGACTGGGCGTTGGCGTGCTTCGACCTGGCAAAGGCACAGGGACGAAACCCAGCTGAGCTGGCTGCCGAAATCGCCGGGAAAATTGAGATTCTTGGCATCACCACCAAAGCAATCGGCCCTTACGTTAATTTCTATGTTGATTGGAAAGTTTGGGCGGATAAGGTGCTTGCAAGCGCCGGTCCGAAGTATGGCTGGGTTCGCAAATTGAGGAAGACGGCAGTCGTGGACTTCTCATCGCCCAATCCTGCGCACTCGTTCCATATGGGAACCGTGCGCTCGACGATACTCGGTGATGCGCTTAGCCGCATACTTGAAAGCCAGGGTTGGTCTGTCAAGCGATTGTGCTACATCAACGATTTGGGGCGCCAGGCGGCGGTTGCATTGCTGGGCTATTTGACTTATGAGAAAGGCAAGAGGCCTCGCGGCAAGCCAGACGTGTGGCTTGGCCAACTATATTTCCGTGCCAGTGCTGCGGCCGAGAACAGCCCTGCAATGCAGGAGCGCATCGAAGAGCTGCTGCGCGAGTGCGAGAAAGGAACAAAAGGATATGCTGATGTCAGCAAACGCCTTGTAAAGTGGTGCTTGAGCGGTTTCCAGCAAAGCTGGAAGGAAATGGGCGTGAGGTTTGATAAAATAATATTTGAGTCCCAGTTTGTAAAGCACAGCAAGGAACTTGCGGAAGCGCTGAGAGAGAAGGGCCTTACGTTCGAGTCTTCGGGCGCGACTGTGCTTAATCTCGAGTCGTATGGCATGCCGAGCACAATAATTCTCCGTTCGGATGGGACAGGGCTTTATCTGATACGCGATCTTGCATTTGCGCTGTGGCGTGACGAGATGATGAAGCCTGAGCGCAACGTCTATGTTGTTGCTGAAGACCAAAAGCTTCATTTTCAGCAGCTTTTTAAAACGCTCGAGCTGCTCGGCTACGCCGACCTTGCGCGCCGCTCCACGCATCTTGCGTATTCGATGGTGCTGCTAGAGGGCAAGAAGATGTCATCACGCGCTGGGCGGATTGTGCTTTGGGACGACTTGATTGCCGAGGGCGTGAAGAAGGTTTGCGCACGCATGACGCCAGAAGCCGGCGAGCCTGAGTGGAAAGCGCGACTTAAGGCTGAGTGGGCAAAGCTGCCGCGCGCCAAGCAACTCAAGCATGCACGCGCAAATGCGATGGCTGCAATAAAGTATTTCATCCTTCGCTACGGGCCTGAGAAGCCTGTGGACTTCCATTGGGATGCCGCACTTGCACTCGAGGGCGATACAGGACCTTATCTGCAGTATACGCATGCGCGAGCCTGTGCTATCCTAGCCAAAGCAGCGAAGGTGAAGGCCGGGAAAGCTGAGAAGATACCTAGCGAGCGAATGGCTGCGCCCTCAGGCGCAGCCAGCTTATACTCGGATGAGCGCGAGCAGGCGCTGTTGCGGCTTATCGCGCGCTATCCAGATGTGCTTCGTCGTGCAGCAGAAGACATGAGGCCGCATTATGTTGCGGGATACCTTTTCAGCTTGGCAGATGCCTTCAACAAGTTTTACGAGGTGCTGCCTGTGCTGCGCGCCGATTCCAAAACGAGGGCGGCGCGGCTGAAACTTGTAAGGGCTGTGAAAGCTGTCTTGGCTTCGGGCCTTGGGATGCTCGGGATCACCGCGCCAGAAAGGATGTAATCAAGCAGATTCGGATTCTTGATGCATTCATCCAGCTCACGGATTGCTGGCCAACGTTGTTCGCAGAATAGCGAGCCTCCAACTCGCCTTTCGAAGGAGGCGATTGTGCTGCGAAGAGCTTCTTGCTTTGCTTGCCGCTGTGCTACCTTCCCGCTCTTATCGAAATTATATCCCCGTCTTTTAGTGGCTGGTCTGCAGCGATGTTCTGTCCAGTGCGAGCATTTACGGCGGATATGAATTTTTTTCCGATTTCCTCGTGCACGGCAAATGCAAGGTCACGCGCAGTGGAATCGCGCTTTATGAGGAAAGCATCCGGCAAGATGTTTCCATTTTTGTCTGTAAGCTTGTGCGGGTCTGCTACAGGGTATACAACAATGAGGTCCAGCAGCTTGAATGCCGCTGCGTTAAGCGCGGCCTGAACGCCTGTGCCACC
>JAWCMQ010000002.1:65728-97079 GCA_039091255.1 Candidatus Aenigmatarchaeota archaeon | reverse complement strand
GTTCTTTTTGAGGAAAGCCTGTATGTAGTCAAGGGCGCTCTTTTGCTTGCTTGAGAGCTTTTCGGGCTGAAGGATTTGGATCGAGCTCGCTCCAGGGATGTACTTTATTATGCCTGCCGCGGCTGCTTCGCGCAGCGCGAGCTCCAGGTCGCCTGATGTTGGCACGATTATGCGGTCAGGATATGCTCTCTTCAGGCGCTCGAGGTTCGCCTGCGCCTCCGGGAGGTCAAACTTGTTGGCTGCAATGACAGCCGGCTTGGAGATTGCGCGCAACTGGTCTACGAACGCAAACAGCTTATCATCGGACCATGCGCGATATGCGCTGACGTCGAGCGAGCATTCGGCAACCGCACGCTCGATTTGTGCGGCTTTTATTCCAAGTCCTGTAAACTGCTTGGCGGCTATCTGCGTGAGGGGCTCGGGCTTTCCTTTTGGCGCGAGGGCAATGCCGCGCTTAAGTATACCCAACATCCACCACGCGAGCTCGCGCTCAAGCATGCGCACTGCTTCCGTTGGATCGAAGCCTGTGGTCGCATTTCCTTCGAGGTCCGTCTTGCCAGAAGCATCGATGATGTGAATGAGTCCTTGCGCCTGCCGTATGTCATCGAGGAAGGCAACACCACGACCGCGACCGAGGTGGGCATCAGGCACAAGGCCGACGATGTCCCAAAGCTTGATAGGCACGAGGCGCGTGCCATCGATGCACTTATTGCACTTCAGGCCGAACTCGGCGCACGGGCATTTTGCAGTGACGTGGCCTACGCCTTCCGTCGGGCTTGTAGTCGTGAAGGGGTATGGCGCGATTTTGACGTCCTTGAGCGTGCAGGCTTTGAAGAACGTAGACTTTCCCGACGACGGGCAGCCCGCAAGCGCAAGTTCTATCATAGCCATCCTCTAACGCATCAGCAGGGCATCTTTTGCTATCAGCAGCGCAGTCACAGCCAAGAGGAGCCACGCCAACGGCAGCAACAGGCTGATATCCCATTCTAGAGACTTTTCTAATATCACGAACGCACAGGTGAGCAGCACGAGGAAGTTAAAAACGAACCAGTGCAGCATCGCAACCGATTTGATTTGGAGCGTGCGCTTAAAAGCTATTAAATCGGGCGCAAGAAGATTATAAGCATGAAGCTTTCCATGCCGACAAAACCGAAAGCTCCGCCCGTCCACAAATGGGAGAACGGCTTCGAGCTGCACGGGCTGCCTGAGCTGCCCGAGCGGGGCGTGGTCGGGCTGCTTGGCGGGGCTGGCAAGACAACGGCGCTGCTTATTCTTGCTGGCAAGCTAGACCCGAGCTGCGGCTGGTACGCCCTAAGGCAGCGCTATGACGTTCGCACAGCTGGTGCGCATTACCGTATCCTTTCAGACGCATTGCGCAGTCTTGAGGCACAGGAATTGAGAACCAGCTACAAACCGCAGGCCGTTGAGCGGCTGCATCATCTTCCTGATTTTCGTCGCAACCTTGTAGACTTGAACATTGACCTTGACGTTGCGCAGGCTCTGAAACTCGGCGGATACGAGACGTGGGATGCCGAAAAGCTCAACACAAACGCACTGCAGCGCGTTTCTATCGCGGCCGCTCTTTCAAAGGACGCCGAGCTGTACCTCCTTGACTGCCCGAGCGAGCACCTCGACATCGAGCAGCGTGCGAAGGTTGCGAATATGATACGTGAGAAAGGGAAACGAGAGATTATCGTGGTTTCTGACAATGACATAACGTTTCTAAGATGGGCATGCACAGACATAGCGATATTCTACGGCGATGGAAGATGGGGTGCGCCTTCCCAGCTCTATCCCGCGAAGGAGGCAATCAGCGCTTTTGTGTCCGGCATGCTGCCCGACGGCATGCGCATCCGCCCCAAAAGCAAGCCAGGGGAAAGCCCCAGGCAGCGCGAGAAGCGCATGGCGGCACCTAGGGAGCTTATGATACAGCTTGCAGGCGTGCAGAAGCAGTTCAATGGAAATGTGCTGCAAGTTGACGGCGAAATTTTAAGGAACGAGCGCATAGGCATACTCGGCGCAGACTGTTCTGGCAAATCGACGTTGCTCAAAATACTCGCCGGAAAGGAGGAATGCTCCGGCATCATAAAGGGCAAGCCTAGCGTATCGTTTAAGCCTCAGCACCTTTCTCAGCGGGCTGTTTTGAAAGGCATATCGAAAGAGCTGCTGCAAGCGCTTGGGGTGTCGCTGCGCGGCAGGCCGCGGCTGACGCTGAGCTTGAGGCAACGCATAGCAATTGCGCGGTGCTTGGGCGCTGATGCGGACCTTTACATATTGGACCAGCCGAGCGAAGGCCTTACGGCCGAAGAGCGCCTTGTAGTCGCAGAGTTGCTTCGCTCGAAGCGGAGCGTGATTGTAGCGGACCACGATGCGTGGCTCGTTGCGCGCGTGGCTGACCGGTGCGGGCTTGTCGTTCGCACGGACGGCCGCAGCCACGTCGACTGGATGGATGCTAAGGCGGCTATAAATAGGATAATAATGCAAGACTAATGTCGTGATGGCATCGTGTGGCTCAAACCCGGCCTTGTGTTGGCCTCCAAAGATTTCGGCGGCAAGCGAGTGGTCTTCAGGTTTCCGAAGATGAGCGACGCGACTTTGGCCATGCGCTACATAAATGCGCTCATTGATGAAGGTGCGCGCATACTCCTGACTAAGAGGATTACGCTTGCGGAAGAGAAAAAGTGGCTGAAAAGGACAATCTCGTCGCTGAAGAACGGAACGACACTGACCGCCTTTGGCATTTGCGGCAAAGAGATTTGCGCAATCGGTGGGGTAGACAGGCGCTTCTCTTCGAATGCCGCCGACACGCACGTTGCCAGCTATCACATATCGGTCGCAAAAGCATTTAGAAGACTGGGGCTCGCTGCCTACATCTCGGAGCTTGTGTTCCAGCTTGCTAAGAAGGAGTGGAAGACACAGATATTGAAGTCCAGCTATGTTGCTGATAACGACGCGTCTGCGGCGCTTCACAGAAAGCTCGGATTCAAGCTCGTTGGGAAGATTCCGAAAGCCACGAAATATGGCAACAAATACATCGATGAAGTGATATGCTACAAGGAAATCTGAAAATAGCACTTAGACGCTTCGCCGATAGCCAGTTATGCGCAAATCGGTCAGATTAGAACGTTGTCCTCGGCATCCGCGAGCGGATGTACAGCTCTATCGTCTTCATGCGCTCGTTAAGTGTTTCCGTCTGTGCGCGTATGGTCGCCAGCTGAGCTTCTATGACAGCGAGGCGGTCTATTAGTTCGTACATGCCGCGCTCCTCGAAGCGTTTCTCGAACTCGCGTGGCGGCTCAGGCGGACGCTCTGGAGGTCGCGGGAATTCTTCGACTGATGGCGGTTTCAGCGCTTCGATTTCGGATGGTGCGACTGGGCGCTCGCCCTCGAACTCTGCGCCGTAGCGCCCACGCGGCATCGCCGCAGTTGCCGGCGCTGGAGAAAAAGGAGGCTCCCGTGGGGGATGAAGTTCGCCAAGCACATGCGCGTGTATTGCTTCTGGCCCTGGTGGGGTCGGCTCTACGCGGCCGACGAGCTTGTTTCGCAGCTTTTCGAAAAGCATACCGACCACTTGAGATGATTTCTTCTTCGGCCTTAATAAAGTTGAAGTGCGTGGTTTACTCCTTCAAGATTTTGTAGGCGCGGAGGATGTTTTCGCGTATTGTCATTATGTCGTCTTTTGACTTGTCGATGTATGTTCTGCGCTGGCGCCAGTAAAACAGGTAGTTGAACATTATCCATGCCCAACGCGCTAGCGGATTGCTCCATTCAAAGTCTGTTGATAGCCAGCCTTCGATTTTTATTTTGACGCTACCTACCCTCTCTCGGTTTATGAAGCCATGCGCAGTTATTTTTACCCATGTTGAGCTGTAGCTGTCTTCGGTGCGCTTAGCCCGCCATACGCCGTAAAACTCCCTATTTTCGCTTGTGACATCCCATCTGACGTCGTCTTCGCGAAGGTCCTTGCTCGAAAGCTTCAGCACTTCTCGCATGAGGCGGAGAGCGTTGGCGCATATCCAAAACGGATCTTTGCCGGCGTATTCGATTTTTATCACATTGGCGGGAGCAAGTATATCTTCACGAAAGGAAACCTCGCCTTCCCAGCTCATGGCTATACAACCCGTTTGAGACATTATGGTTCTGCATGACTTTAAAGATGCGCACACCGGCGCTACATTACAAGCAGGAGAACTCCGAGTGCGACCAGAATCGCACCAAGAACAATGCCCGTTTTTGACATCCTGTGAGGCTGGAATTCACCGATGTCTGGGAAAAGCACAATTAAAAACACGCCGGCTAGCAAAAGCAAGATGCCAACAGCCTTTAAGAGCAACAAAACCAGGCCCACCACTGCGGCGATTATGAGAAGAAGGACTCCTGCTACCGCCATTCCGATGAGTATGTCACGCTTAAGGCCCATGGCAGATTGCCCTCTGAAAAATACTAGCAGCTCACTAGAATAAATAACTCGCTGTGCTGGCCAAATGTACAACTTGCAAATAGCTTGCTCTCGAATCCTGTAAGAGCGAGTTGAATTTTAAATTGCTCGCTTCCGAATCCTCGGAGAGCGAGTTAAATTATAAATATCTCGTTTGGTGATAGATAGAAATAGCCTATCGTGTAGCTTTGCTCGACACGGTGTCTTTCATGGTATGGGCACGAACACGCCTAATGATATACGATTATGTATTCGAGCCTGTGAAGCAAATCCGTTTTGAATTTGCCGGTAGGAGACCGGATTTCTTTTACAAAAAGGTTCAGGAGCTGCTGAGGGTCATATTCAACGTTCCTGAGGGCTACATTCAGGAGAAAGAGTACAAGTGGGAGAAGGAGAAGGATGTTGAGCGCTTCGAAGTCGGGTGGGAGGTTACCAAGATATTTGATATCTACAGCTACCTTGGCCTTGAGATAGACATGAAGGGCTTCGTGAGCGCGGAGGGTGAAGGGAAGGTTTCCGTAGTCATCAAGCCGCGCCTCATCACTGAGTATCCTCAGGATACGATTTGGCAGCAGTCGATATTCTACGAGATGCTCAGACGCTTCTGGCATCGCCTCTACTATCACAGGAAGCGCATGAACTATCTTTATTGGTCGAAGGAAGCTACGCTTGATTTCGAGCGAAAGCTAAAAGACTTTGCTGAGGAGCTAAGGACGGCGCCGAAATGAGCAGAAAGGCCGCCTATGCCCTTTTGCGCTGTTTCTCGCTCAATTTTATATTGCCAGAGTTGCGAGAATAGATTATGGCTTGGATTTTTGGGGACGTGACCAAAAATGATGCCGGGGAGCTCAGAGCCATAGTTCCTGGTCTAAACAAAACGCTTGACTGGTGGACAGGCAAGAACCTAGGACACATAGTCGTGCTCGGGCCGCGCGAGGCGCACACGAAGCTCAACCTAACAGGGCCGCCAGGCATGTGCTCGGGCGTATACTTCTCACTGTGCTTTCAGCTAAGAAAGTGGGATATGCAAGTGCACAAAGCAAGCGAGGAAATCGAAGTTTCGCCGGTGCATGCGCAATACTACCAGCTTACGATGAAGCAGAAAGAGGAGCTTGAAGCGAAAATCAAGTCAGGGTTGGCTAGCGCAGCACAGGCGATTTCCGATTATGAGCTTCTGAGGCACGATGAGCGCAAGTACAGGGAGTTCAAGAAATATTACGAGACGAAAGACGAGCACTCGCTCCGCGCCGTCTTTATAGACCAGGTGGATGTGCATACAGGCGAGGGCATCTCGATGAGGTCTATAATATCGAGATGGCCCACCCTCATCTCGGATTTTCTCAGGCTTACGCCAGAAGACACGGACCCGGACAAGGTCAAGAGCCGCTTGAACATTTCAAAAGCCGAAGCGATAGTGCTCGTGACGAAGAACAAGCTCTATAACGAATGGAAAGAGATGTTCATCAAAGAGGTCAACAGCAGGCTCGAGCGCATAGAGGGCCTCATTCGCAGCCGCGAGGTGTCGATAAACGAATATAGGGAGTGGCTGAAGCCGTACGTCACGCGCTTCAAGATGCTCGAGCAGGCGTTCGAGTCGCCAGAGCGCAGAAAGGCGGAATCCACATCCTTCATGCGCGCTGGGGGGCACGCCATTTCGACATCGCGCGTGCGGCTGTGGGTGTGGAAGGACTTCCAGCCAACCGAGCTGAAGCGCATGTCTCCCGAGCTGATGGCCGAAAAACCCATCAAAGGCGGGGCGTATGATGATTGGCTTAAAGAGAACGTCATCTTTCACCCGAAATGGGGACTTGTGGCAGAATATCCTTGGATTGCTGGGAAGATGCCGTCTGGTAAGACGTGGGCGGATGAGACGGCGGAGTGGATAATGTACGATTCTGGCTGGATGGTGCCGCACAGGCTTTACTACGGCTTTCTGGAAATAACCTTTGACAGGACCAACATGCGCAGCGCCGACGGCCGTGAGGTCGAAGACGGGGTGTGGGATGTAAACGCTTTGATGATGTCCCAGAACGCGCTGCTCGCAAAGCTCCTCGAGCTCAAGGCGAAGCAAGAAACGATGGAGCGCTATATAGATAACTTGCTGGGTATAAAGCCCAAGCCCGAGGCTCCTGAAAAGATTGAGACTCCAAAGAAGCGCTGGAAGCCGAAGCTTCCTTGGGGCATGATGGCTTTCAGGCCCGGGGGGCCCTATGAGCGCATGCTCGAAGAGCGCCTGACGAAATATTATGCCAAGGCCGTCGCGGAGACGCTTTTTGTCCCCACGTGCGGATTCCTGAAGGAGAAGTTTGGGTTTGGGAGGCCGTAAGAAGCAAAACGAGATCGACCGCTCTTCTTCCGCCATGGACAGCAGGCAACCGAAACTACGCCTTTCCTCGCCATTTCAATCTCCGCAACGCTTAAGCCACGCGGCGAGCATGAGTACTTTATGGCTTACAGAGTCGGCATCTCCACAGGCTGGTGGAAGGTTGCAAGGCCGGCGGAACTTCTAGGCTTGGCGGCTAAAATAGCCTACGGCGTAACGGCAGGCGTGACGTTTGTGCAGGTAGACCTCGAAACGACAAGCGAATTTCTCGAGCCGGGCCTCAAGCCGCAGGTCGAGCGCGTGAAGAGCCTCGGCATGGAAGTAGGTGTGCACGCCGAGCTAGGAGAGGTGATGGCGCTTGAGTCCGCCGAATGGCGCCTCTGGGACCAGGCGCAGAAGAGGCTTTGCGAGACCCTTAAGCACGCGGCAGACCTCGGCTTTACGTATGTGAATGTCCACTTGTCGACAAAACCACAGTTGCTGCATGAGGAGGCACGGTTCCGCGTTTTCGGCTACCAATACCCTGTGGTGAGCTTTGACGGCCAGCCGCTGTCGACGGTGTGCGACAAGGTGCCTGCTGCAAAAGAAGTAGCGTTCGAGAACATCTGGAGAACGAGGCATGACGCCATAAGCGAAACGAAGGCCGACGAGGCTTTGAGGGAAAAATACCGCAAAAAAGAGAAAGAGGATGCCGAGCGCGAGGTGAATAAGCTGAGGGAGAACCCGCATTACCGGCAGCTTCCCGATGCCGAAAAGCGCAAGTGGGAGGAGGATGTGCGGGATGGCGTCCGCAACAGGATATGGGGGGAGCATGGCGAATACCATGCCGAAATGAACTCGAGGGAATTCGTCTACAATTGCTGGAAGGCTGCGCCTTTCAGCCGCTATATTCTTGACAACTCCGAGATAGGAGCTTACGAGATTGTTGCAAACCTAATGATACATGACGGAGATCCGTTGTGGTCGAACATCGTCGGGGGCAAGAGAGTCGAGGAGGTCTACATGCCCAAGCAGGCTGAATACAACGCCGCGCTTGCTGCAAAGTACATCGAAGGGCACCTTACGACCAAGTCCAGCAGATGGAACAAGGAACTCCTGGAAGGCATGTCAATAAAGGAGTTCTGTAACGCGAAAAAAATATACCTTCTTTTCGAGGCTCCGCACGCCGAGGAGGGGCAGGAAGGAATGTATAGGCTTTTCGACCCTAGGCATGCCTACTACCTCATAAAGAAGCTCAATTCGCCCTTCATCAAGCAGTGTATAGACTTCGAGCACCTCCTTGCCAACAAGCTCAGGCCGGACGAGGTCATAGAAAAGCTGCCAGAGGATGCAGGCAAGCAGATCCTGCTTTTCCACCTCGGACGGCCTATCCCTTACTTCGGCACTGCGCACGTGCCGATACAGCGGGGCAGCCACGCGCAGGAGGTCATCTACAAATGGCTATGGGCCCTTAAGCAAAAGGGCTTTTCCGATGGCTACATAATTTTCGAGCGCGGGGGCGGGCAGACACCGCTTGAGGTCATGCAGGACTCGGTGCTTGCGTTGCGGCTGATTGCGGCGGAGCTCGAGAAGGGCACGAAGCCAGACGAGCTACCTGCGAGCTTCTATGGCGTCGCCGAGCAGAACGAAGCCGTGTTCGCACGGCAGCGCGTGGCCATACGCGACAACTTCATGGCGCCTATATCCGGCCTTATTGCAATACCGGAGGAGACGCATACATTCCTGGGAAGGGCAGCAATCGAGAAGGGCAAGGCAGAAGAATGGAAGCGTGGCAGATACAGGTAAGAAAATTAGAGTTTGTGGCAGCGTTTGGCTTTAAGCGTACGGAGAGTCGCGCTCCGATGCTCTTCGCACCCTTATCTCTTCGAGTTTTTCACGGCACGCTTTGCAGCCGCCGTTCTTTCGGTAAATGTGATCTTCAATCCAATCGTCGAATTTGTCCGGCCAATTTGGGTTGTAATGCTCGAGGTCCTGGTCAGTCGGATGACAAACCCCAGAATCATTGATTGAGATTGTTTGGGCATTTTGCCATTCGCCAAGCCGATCGTATGCGCAAAGTTGGTGGATTAATTCTACAAACGTCTCTGCTGTCGATGGCTTCGCTTCGAAAATTTTCTCTCCTTCGTTCGCTAAAACGACTATAGGCGCTTTGCATTTAACGGGGAGGGCGAAAGGATATTTCTTTCCGGTTCTAACCTCGTATGGATAGTCTATCCCCAGCAAATCCGGCTGGTCTTCGCACAAGAGCGATTTTGTACCTACGTTGTAATCCCGCCATGTGAGCCTTTCGTCCTTCTGTATACCGGGAGGTTGGTTTGGAAATTGTCGATTTTGCCAAAGCTTAACTATTGAGATGTCAACATCCTGCTTTAGACCATTTGCGAGCTTCTGGAGGTAACGTTTAGCAAGGTTTTTGAAATTGCGAATGCTCGAACCTGTGATGGCAGTATCGACGACCGCTATTTTCGGGTTTCTGTACTGCTTCAGAATGTTTTCAAACGAACTCTGGATTATGCGTTCTCTTCCCGAGAGGAATCCTGATGTTGGGACGAGGACTACATCGTTTACATATCTGCGCACGAGCGGATCCAGAGACCTGACAACAGGATAAGCTCCACGAAGCGGACAATAGAGCACGTCTGGTTTCAGGTCGGTGATAATCCTACCTATTGCTTTGATAGCTTCGGCGTATGCTTTACAGTCCTCGAAGTTCATTTTGTAAGGTTCCGTCCGCTTGGATGGGATGGACTCGTCCATATAGATACCATTGAGTAGTAAAATTTAAATCATACACCCTTACGGGCATAGACGCATACTATGTTTACAAGCGTATCGGCTGTGGTCGGGCACGGCGCATATTCTGTTACAGAGCCATCACGCTTGACACGTATTTGCTTTTTAGCACATACAGGTTCGGCATAGGAGCTTTTTCTGTCTCTATCTGTGCTGAATGGGTAATCTATGCCGAGAAGCTCCGGCCTGTCTTCGCATAGAAGTTCTCTGACGAATGCAGTAGCGTGGTATATGGGAAGTTCGGAGTTGTACTTATCGAAGCGAAAGCGACCGCCTTTTAGCTGATTTGGGGACTTGGCTTTCCACACTTTTGCCATGTAGATTGAAATGTCTCCATACTTTTTCTTAAATTGCGGGAATTCGCGCTTAAGCTCTTCATTTAGCTTTCTTAGCGAAGTCCCACTTATCGCAGTGTCGATTATTGCAATCCGCGGCGCTTTCACCCCTTCCTCCTTCGCATCCTGGAACGCTCGGTCAAATCCTTCTTTCACAAGGTCCTCTCTTCCGCTTACGAAAGCCGACGTCGGCAATAGATGGACGCGGCCATTGTAGTCGCACAGCTTTGTCACAATGCGCGTAGGAGGGTACCCTCCTCGAAGAGGGCACACAATTGAGTGCGGAGAAACTCTTTTTAGTTCGCCGGCTACCTTTGCGCAGGCTTCGGCATAATACCTGATATCTTGTTCTGGGAATTCGTACACGTCCAAGATTTCATCAGCCATAATTTCACTACCTTTAAGTAGTATTTAAATCTTTCGGTGCGTAGGAAGCTATTAAAGGGAATCGCGGTTTTGTAATTAGTTGGATGTGTCTTTCATGCCCAGAAAAATTCGGGCGAAGCCTGATAAGGCTAAAACAGAGCATAAAAAGGAAGCGGCTACCAGAGTAGCCGCCCCTGCTGCGCCGTCGCAGGCAACGCCTGCAGAGCAGGGCCAGAAGAAGCTGACGCCTGAGATGGAGAAGATAAGGAAGGAAAAGCTGAAGCTGGCCGAGCGATTCAAAGACGAGATAATCAAGCGCTACGGCAAATTCGTCAAGGCCGTCGTGGTGTTCGGCTCGCTTGTTCGCGGCGATTTCCACGCCAAGTCAGACATCGACATGCTGGTCATCATTGATGACGTCCTGACGCGGTTTTCTCCAGAGCAGAAGGAGAATTTCGACATCACAATCCAGGACATAGGCAAGCACATATCTGAAGACATATCCGTGCAGCCAGCCTGGACGCTGAGCGAGTTCTGGGACATGGCGCGCATAGGCCATCCGCTGCTTTACACGATTGTGCGCGATGGCTGGGCGCTGTACGACACGGGCTTTTTCATACCTGTTCGAAAGCTGCTCGAGCTGGGCAAAATCCCCGCTACGCTTGAGGCAGTTGAGCGCTTCATGGAGGGCGCACCGCAGAAAATACAGCGCGTAGAGTCCATCAAGCTGATGATGATTGCCGAAGACCTCTACTATGCGATGCTGAACAGCTCGCAGGCGGTTCTCATGTACCTCGGCGAAAATCCACCAACGCCTAGGGAAACTGTAGCAGCCGTCAAGGAACATCTCGTCGACCAAAAGCTCCTCGAGCAGGAATACCTTGATGCCCTGAACAAGGTCGTCGAGTTTCGCAAAGGTGTGGAACACAAAGACATAAAGGCAATAACAGGCGCAGAGCTCGATGTATTCGTAGAGAGCGCAAAGCGCTATGTCGAGCGCATGGAGCAGCTGCTGGCGCGGCTACAGGAAAAGCGCAAAGAAAGCATAGTCGAGAAAAACTATGAGGTTATGATAAAGGCGGCTGTGGCGGCCTTGAAAAAAATGGATGTTCTGCCGCCGGATCCCAAAGACCTACCGGAAGCCATCAAAAAGCACCTTATCGACACAGGGCGCATAGACCCTTATTTTGTAGACGTTTTCAGGAAGGTCGTGGGCATGCGCAAAGCACTTGACGAGGCAAAGGTAAAGGAGATCCCGCAGCGCGAAATAGAGCTCATGCGCGAATACGTCCGGCGCTTCGTTCGCGAAATAGAACCCATATTCGCAGAGAAGCCCAAGCCTGCGAAGAAAGGGAAGTAGCTACGCTATTGCTCGCGGCTGCGCCGCTCGGCATGCTAGCAAAGGTTTAAAAGCTTTTCTGTTGGTGTTATTAGATAGTGGTAACGAATAGCTGGCGGCTGTAATGCAGCGCCGGACGCTGTGAAATAGCTGGCGCGTGCAATGCTGCGCCAGTTATTAATAAGGTGCGAAACCATGCAAAGATTCGACTGGTATGTTCATGGGCTCTGGATAGTCGGGACCCTATTCGCCTTCGCAGGCGCCATGATGGCTGGAAACATCGAGTGGGTTGAAGGCGCAAACACCGTAAGCTATGGGCTTGCCGCTCTCATAGCATTTTTGCTTATCCTCGTTGCTGGAATGTGCTGGATATCTTCTGCGGTCAACGCAAGGCAGGAAGAGCGCAAGACCGAAAGCACACGGTTTGCCGTGGCGTAGGGCCTGCTTGAGTGTTTTGTTGGTTTGAATTGACATTGCGATATCTGCTGTGCTTGAATTTGTAGCGCAGCGAACGGGGCGCTAAGATGGAAATAAAGTATGAGGATAGCGAGGAGAAGGCGTGCGTAATGCTCGGCGATGCGGAACGCGCAGGCATGCTTAAAGGCATCCCCGCATTTGGCAAAGGTCTGAAATACGACTATGAGCTGTACCTCTCAATCGGAGACCCAGGCCAAACGGGCGTGGCGGTGGACGTAGATTACAAGAAAAAATCCATACGCGCATTCTTGCCAGCTGAAGACGTTGTAGGCAGAAAAGAGATAGCTTTCAGGACACCAATAAGCGAACTTGTGGTGAAATATGCCGCGTAGCAACGCTTAGCATTTTAGAGAATTTCGCTCTTCCTAACCTCGACCATACCGACGGGGTATATCTTCTTGCAGGCATTCTTTATCGCGAGCTGGAGCTTGTCATCAATGATGGAGCGGACGAATTCTTCTACTGTCATTGCAGACACAAGCTGCTGAATAGTTTCTTTCATTTTGGCGCGCACCGCATTCTTCACGGATGTGCTGACTCGCCGAGGGATGATGAGCACAGCCTTCACGCGAAGCTTGCCATCTTTTAGCTGAACATCTTGGATGGCATCCACACGGCGTACATGCCTCTGCACCATGCGATAGATGCGCTCTGCAACGCACTCATGGCCGATGAACTTTGTCGTTGCTTTTGTGCCGTCAACAGCATCAATGGCAAGATTGATTTTTAGGTAGAACTTGTTGGATTGGATGCCCAAGTCTGGCAGTGGTATATTTAGGACACGGCCGGGCAGCTGTTTCGGCTCAGCGGCCAGCGTCTGTCCTATGACGCCAGAGCCGAACATCGCTGGCGCAACGATTTCGTACCACATTTTCTTGATTGCCATACAAATCCCTTTTGGGAAAACGTCTTTGTACTTCCCAAAAACGGAGCCGTCAGCTTCCGCTGAATATCGCTAATCATCGGAGACAAGTCTTATAAAGGTTTTATTTCGGCGTACAACAATTCTACTGTGGTACTGTGCGCTATTCCAAGCTTGTCGAGGTATATGAGCAGCTCGAGCGAACGACAAAGAAGATTGAGAAACGCGACATTCTGGCAGCGCTGTATAAGTCGTGCCCGGCTGATAAGCTGTACAAAGTCGTACATCTCTCGATGGGCACCGTTCCTGCAGCTGAGGAGATAGGCATAGCCAGCGAGATGATGCTGCGCATCATTGAGCGGACATACGGGGCTGAAAAGGAGGACATCATCAAGAAATACAAGGAAAAAGGAGACTTGGGCACCGTTGCTGAATGGTTTGCCGAACATAGGAAGGTTCAACCTTTAGGCCGCAAGGAATTAACTATCGACCTTGTGTTCGACAATCTCATGAAGCTGTCCGGCATAAAAGGTGCCGGTTCGCAGGAGCGCAAAATTGCGTTTGTGGCGGAGTTGCTGGCAGCTGCGTCACCGGCGGAAGCCCGATACGTTGTCAGGACCACTTTGGGACAGATGAGGATAGGCGTGTCCCATGGGGCTGTCCGCGATGCCATCGCTGCGGCTTTCGGTCGCCAACCCGCAGAAATCGAGCATGTCTGGAACATGGTCCTCGACTTTGGAAGAGTGGCTGAGATGGCTCGAGCAGGCCGCATGAGGGCCGAGGTTGAGCTTTTCAGGCCGCTGCGCGTCATGCTTGCCGAGCGTGCGCCGGATCTTGAAACGGCCTTAAAATCATTCGACAAGCCTGCATGCGAAGTAAAGCTTGACGGATTCCGGGCGCAAATACACAAGCGCGGCAACACGGTTATGATATTTTCTCGCCGCCTTGAAGACGTTACCAAGCAGTTTCCTGACGTTGTGGACTGGGCTAAGGATTGCCTTAGGGCGCGCGAATGCATCGTTGAGGGCGAAATACTGGCTGTCGATCCGAAGACGCGCGAGCCGCGGCCATTTCAGCAGCTATCGCGGCGCATAAGGCGAAAGCATGGCATTGAGGAGATGGTCAAAGAGATACCTGTCCGCATAGACCTGTTTGAGCTGCTGTGGCTGAACGGCCAGTCGCTTATGAATGAGCCGCTGAGCGAGCGCTGGGCGAAGCTTCAGCAGGTCGTGGATGAAAAGAAGGGCAGGTTCCAGCTCGTGGAGCACATAGAGACCAAAAACCTTGCCGAGGCTGACAAGTTTTACAAAGCGGCGCTTGCGGCAGGCGAGGAAGGCGTTATAGTCAAGAACATGGATGCGCATTACCAGCCCGGCAAGCGGGTTGGCTTCTGGCTCAAGGTCAAGCCTATAATGGAGCCTTTGGACCTGGTCATCGTTGGAGCGGAGTGGGGCAGGGGTGCACGCACGCGATTGCTTGGCAGCTTTGTGCTAGGTGCGCGCGATCCCCGAGCGAAGAAGTTTGTGCCAACAGGCATGATGGGGTCTGGCTTCACTGAGGAGCAGCTCGAGGAGCTCACGAAAGAGCTGAAGAAGCACATAATCGCAGAAAAGGGGAGGACAGTCGAGATAAAGCCCGTGACGGTCGTCGAGGTTGCTTACGAGGAGATACAGCGCTCGCCTAAATACCCGACTGGCTATGCGCTGAGATTCCCGCGGCTGCTTCGTATTCGTGATCCCGCCGACAAGGGGCCAGAGGACGCCAACACTGTCAGCGACATAGAGCGGCTGTTTAAACAACAAAAACGATTCAGGAAATAGCTTGCCGTTGCGAAGCAACGGCTCGTTAGAATACAACGAAAACGGTTCAAGAAGTAGATTCTAATAAATTTCTATCTCGTTCTTATTCGATGAAAATGCCTGAAGATTGCAGATATTGCGGTTTTGTTAAAAAAATACAGAACGATTCCTCTGATATGGAAGGGTAACGAGTTTTTTTGCAATGCTCAACTCGAAAGACCCGAATGTGGAAGGGCAAACGCTCGTGGTCACAAAAAGGCATTATCCATCAAGTCTCCATGGCGCTGAAAATTTTAGCTGGGCTAACATCGATAGAGAGAAGATAACGGTTCCTCGTTTCGAGTCTTATCTAGGTTATACAACAACACAACCAGGCCCTGAGCTGGACAAGGCTGCTAAAAAGAAAATTTACAAACTTGCTACTCAAATACGCAAATACGCCAAGCAAACGGTCTAGTGCCGTACATCTATAAAGATTAGTTTTACCAGAACTTTTGCGGCCTGCCCTCACTACTTTACTGTCACGCTCTTTGCCAGGTTCCTCGGCTTGTCAATGGGGAGGCCTTTTTCTTTTGCGATGTAGTATGTCAGGAGCTGGCCTGCTACGGTTGCGGCAAGGGCAAATGAGACGTTGCTCGAGGTCGCAAGCTGAATGCCTGGGAATTCTGTCGGCCTGTCGGATAGGACTACGACGTTGCCGCCTCTTGCTTCGACTTCTTTGAGGTTCGAGAGTATTTCGTGGTTGTCGACAAGGCCTATGACAGGAACACCGGGCTCGATTAGGGCGAGCGTGCCATGTTTGAGCTCGCCGCCCATCATGCCTTCCGCGTGGATGTACGAGATTTCTTTGAGCTTGAGGGCGATTTCGCGGCTTATCGGGTAAGCCAGGCCGCGCCCGAGTATGTAGATGTCGTGCGCGTCCTTGAGTTCATGGGCGAGCTGCTTTATCCTTTCTTCTGCCGCGAACACCTGCTCGAGGTCTTTCGCCACCGCCCGGACGCCGCCGTTGATTTTGCATCCGAGCTCCTCAGCGAGCGCAAGCAGGAGCAGCGATTGGCTCACGAACGACTTTGTCGCCGCTACGCAGACTTCCTGGCCTGCGAGTATCTCCAAGGACAGGTCTGACATGCGCTGGACTGTGGAGTATGGAACGTTCACTATGGATGCTATCTTGGCTCCGCGGCCGCGGGCGATTTTCAAGGCTTCTATGACGTCCATAGTCTCTCCGCTTTGGCTGATTGCTATCACGAGCGTGCGCTTGTCGAGGAACGTGTAGTCCTTGAATTCGCTGGCTATGATAGTCTGGGCTTCTATCCCTGCCTTGCTGAGGAAGTAGACCCCAAGAAGGCTGGCATGATAGGATGTGCCTGATGCGACGAAAATCGTCCGGCGAGCCTTGCTGACCATGCTCATGAGCTTTTGCATGCGGCCTTTTTGCTCGCCCTGCAGCGACATGAGGAGCCGCTTTGCCGCTGCAGGCACATCATGGATCTCCTTAAGCATGAAATGCTCATACTCCACCTGCGCGGGCACCTCGGGCCAGATGAAGGATGTCCATGCTTTTTTGGTGTGCCTTCCCTGGGCGTCGAAGAACGCGCAACCGCCTGCAGTTATTACAGCCCATTCGTCGTTTTCGAACCACACGGCTTGGTCAGTCATCGAGCTGAAAGCATAGATATCGCTTGCGATGACGAAACCGTCGGCCAGCTGGCCGATTGCCAGCGGACTGTCGCGCTTGAGGGCATAGATTCGGTCGCCACCTTTTTTCATGAGCAGTATCGCGAACGTGCCTTGCGCGATTTTGAGGAATTCGGGCACCGATTCTTCGATGGTCTCGCCTTGCTTCATCTTTTCCTCAAAGAAATGAGCGATGACTTCGGTGTCGGTTTGGGACTTGAAGGCGTGGCCGATGCGCTCGAGACTCTCTTTCAGCTCCTTGTAATTCTCGAGTATTCCATTGTGAACGACGAGCAGCGAGCCTGAGCAGTCAGCATGCGGATGGGCGTTGGCCACGGTGACGCCGCCATGCGTGGCCCATCTGGTATGGGCAATCGCCGCCTTTGCAGAGGCTTCTTGCGCAAAGGCCGATGGCATCGTGCCGATGCCCTTTTGCAGGACACCATCAGCAGTAGCTATGCCCCAGCTGTCGTAGCCCCGGTACTCTAGCCGCTTGAGGGCTGCTAGGATGTCTGAAACCGAGAATGGCCGCTCGCGGACCATTCCGACTATGCCGCACATTTTCAGAAATAGCATAATAAAGAATAAAACAGAATGCTCAACCATTTTTATTGCGAGGATTATTGTCATCATGCCGCATAAAGCCAACCGTGAACTGCTTCCAGCTGTCCGACGAGCGTTGCCAGCGGCGGCACAAACCATATTTTCAGCAAGGCGTTCAACAGCGCGCATGAGCAGACGGCGATGAGGTACGAGCGTTTAGAACAGCATGGGCCGCCATAAAGAGGGGCTATGAGAAAAGAGACGGCCGGTGGGCAAAGCTCGGATGAACGGCAACTAACGACCCGCTGCTCAGTGGCTTGTTGATTATGTCAGAATCCTCTTCCAACTTTTCAGGGAGGGCTGCTTCGTAACATCGTTTTTAATTATCGTGCATGGCGGTATCATGATGCCTGGCCAGATGCGCCGGCCCGGCATGACCGTGCAGTTGACGCCAAACCGCACGCCGTCGCCTACGAGGGCGCCCAGCTTGCGCCGTCCAGTGTCTATCACTTTGCCTTTGATTTGCATCTTCACGGTTTTCTCATCAAGGCGCAGGTTTGCGAATATCGTCCCGCCCGCTATGTTGCAATTGCGGCCGACGATGGAGTCGCCGACGTAGCTGAGATGCGAAACAAACGAATGTGGCATGATTATGGAGTTTTTGATTTCCACGGCGTTGCCGACCTTACAGCCTGCACCGATGGATGAATAGGCTCGTATGTAGCAATTCGGCCCTATTACTGCGCCTTCACCGATTGCAACGGGCTGCTCGATACATGCGCCAGGCCGGATTTCGGCTTTTCCGAGCTGCGGTCCCCATCTATCGAGCACGAAACGGTTCGCTTCAAGGATGTCCCAGGGGTATGTCAGGTGTACCCATGACGAGAGCTTGCAAAAGTTCATAGGCAGGAGCTGTGCGAGCGCATCGGTGAGCTCGTACTCCTCCCGCGCCGTCTTTTGCAGGCTTTCCAATATGGGGAACACCGATGCGTTGAGCTTGTATATGCCGGCGTTGACAATGCTCGAGGTGGGCTTTGAAGGCTTTTCTGTAAGCCCTACGACCTTCCAGTCCGCGCTTTCGGCGCTCGCAGACGCATTGCTCGCTTCGCTCGCTATACCATTGCCCGCGTCTTTGGCTCGAGCTATATTAAGCACGCCGAATTCCTGCGGGTTAGGCACCTCGAAGCCAGCTATGGCTGGTGCTGGCAACGCAGCTATCTTTGCCACATTGTCAGGCGTTGTGAGAACATCGCCATTCATGAGCAGAAAATCAGCATCCCTTGCGGCGCCGGATTCGCTGTTTCCGGTTTCGCCAGCCATTTTATTAGCTCGCTTGCTTTGGGGGTTCGTTAAAACATCCTTTGCCTGAAGGAGTGCATTGCCGGTGCCCAAGGGCTTATCCTGGTAGACGAACTCTACGCCAGGGCGGAGCTTGAAGTGGTCGATGATGTCGAGCTGATCGCGGCGCACAACGATATACACCTTGTCTGCGGCTGCTTGGGCGGTCTCGACAACCCATTCGAGCATGGGCTTATTTGCCAGAGGCACCATGCATTTCGACATCGTCAGCGTAAGCGGCTCCAAGCGGGTGCCAGCTCCGGCCGCAAGAATTATCGCTTGCATGAATCTCAACTGAATAAAGATGATTCATCTTTAAAAGCAACATGGTGCAGAAGCTCGCCAAGCTACAAAATAACATTTCTATATATATTTTATAGAAGACAAGTCTATAACTATGGGGGAGTGTAAAACGCCATTTAAATACCCATTGCCTAAAACGCAAAATTTAAATACTTTATGTTCGAACATATCAGCTTACGTAATTCCCGTTACTGCTCGGGGGTAAATCTTGTGGGGAGTTGCCGGGCAGGGCGGCAAGTTGGTGTTATTCATGAAGAAGATGAAGTGTCCGAATCCGAAATGCGGTTCAACGCACTTTTTCCACGATCCTGAGCGCGCAGAGAGGGTCTGCGCAAAGTGCGGGACTGTTGTAGAGGAATCTATGGTTGATGTCGGGCAGGATTGGCGCGCTTTTGACTATGAGCAGCGTGTTAAGCGCGCTCGCACTGGTGCTCCGCTGACGCACAAGCGCCACGACAAAGGGCTTACGACTGAAATCGGAAAGGGAGCAACTGAACTGTTCAAGGTTCCAGCAAAGAAACGTTCGCAGTTCTTCCGCATACGCAAGTGGCAGAAGCGCCTGCTCACGAGCAAGGACCGCAACATGTCCTTTGCTCTTTCGGAACTTCAGCGCCTTGTGTCCTATCTGGGTCTTCCTAAGACACTTCACGAAGAGGTGGCCAAGCTTTACGAGATGGCTCTTCAGAAAGGGCTTGTACGTGGACGCTCTATCGAATCCATAATCGCCGCGCTCGTATATTCGCTTGCGCGCGAATATGAAACGCCTCGCACACTGACGGAAATTTCGCAGGCTTCAGGCATCGGCAAACGCGAGCTTGGACGCACTTATAGGTACATATCGAGAAAGCTTGACTTGAGGATTTTGCCTGCTCGCGCCGAGACGTACATCCCGCGCTTCAGCTCGATGCTCAAGCTGAGCGACAAGATCCAGATGCGCGCAATCCGCATACTCAAGAAAGCCAAGGAAAAGGACGTTGTTTCGGGCAAAGGGCCGTGCGGATGCGCCGCGGCTGCAATCTACATCGCTTCCGTGCTTGAAGGCGAGCGTAAAACGCAACGGGAAGTTGCGGACGTCGTTGGCGTGACGGAAGTCACAATACGCAACCGCTACAAGGAAATCGCCGAGGCGCTCAACCTCGAAGAGGAAGTCGAGAAGCTCATCACGCAGGAAGAGGAGAAGTAGGTCGGGTAGTGGAGCACAGACCTCCCGTAGCGTACAGAGATTAAAACCTATCGTCACTTTTTCTTATCATCACGTCTTTTATTCTTCCTATAATCTTACAGAATTTCTCCCCAGCCAATGAGATGCCAGCGGCCCGCAACTTGGCGGGCAATGGCGAGCTTTGCGCTAGGTTCGGCGCAAATCGGGATTTTGAGGTTCAGCTCGCAGCGATTTGGGGCTGCGCTTGTCACGACACCTACGCTTTTTGCGATTGCGGCGGTGACCAAGAGCGCATCTCCTGTTTTTATTGGCTCTACGGGCTGCCTGCCAGCTACACCAATGACATAGTCGAACAAATGCGGCTTGAATTTGATCATGCCCATGCATGCAGGAAGCTTGCCCTTCAAGCCTGCGATGTTGCCAACCATAGAATCGCCGCGCGTAAGCGCAGGGTCAAGCTCTGTTTGCAGCGCCACAAGTCCGCCTGGCATAGCCGTTTGCCTGGGCGCACCGGCTTGTATGATTGAAACTATTTTCGTTCTGATAGGCTTGTATGTTGCCCCTACCTTAGGGCCGGGCACAATTTCTATCTCGTCTCCGACGGATAGCCTGCCCTGCGTGAGCGAACCGCCGATGACGCCACCTTTGAGTTGGTCGATAGGTGTCCCTGGCTTGTTTACGTCAAATGAACGTGCAACGTAGAAGCGTGGCTCGGCTTCGAGGTTGCGCTTTGGAGTGGTGATTGTATCCTGGATGGCTGCGATAAGCATGTCGATGTTTGCATTGTGAAGAGCGCTGATGGGAACGACAGGCGCCTTTTCTGCCACAGTCCCCTTTACGAACGCCTTTATTTGCTCATAGTTTTTCAGCGCTTGCTCTTCTGACACTAGGTCGACCTTATTCTGGGCGATGATTACATTCTTTATGCCTGCAATGTCGAGCGCCTTGAGGTGCTCGGCAGTCTGCGGCCGTGGACAGTCTTCGTTTGCCGCAATTACAAGGATCGCACCGTCCATCAGCGATGCTCCCGAAAGCACGGTCGCCATGAGTGTTTCATGACCCGGCGCATCCACAATTGATATAGCCCGTTTTGCTTCGGTTGGACCGAAGCATTTTGGACATTTGTCGGTTGTGCACCATGTGGCATCTTTGGGGCACTGGTATAGCGTAGTGTCCGCATATCCTAGGCGGATGGTGATTCCACGCTTAAGCTCTTCCTTGTACACAGATGCCCATTTGCCGGTGAGCGCTTGAACAAGGCTTGTTTTGCCGTGGTCGACATGGCCGACAACACCAATGTTAACCTCGGTTAGAAGCGTGCCCTTTCCAGTAGCCGCCGCTTGCGCTTCGATGTCTGCAGCCATTTTATTTTTCTTTTGGTGCGCTTTGTGCGCCTTTACCTTAGGCATCGGCAAAACTCCCTTTTGCAATTGTCCAGAAGCTATGCTTCTGGAGGCATAGGGCTTATGATGGAAGCACGGTTTAAATCCTTTTGTTATTTAGTAAGAAGAACTATTTGGCATGGTGCTAAAGATGCCTGTTTTTAGGTTTGTTGTAAGCGATGGAAAGGAATCCAGGCAGATTGAGAAAGACCAGTCGGCCTGCCCGCTGATAGGCAAGAAGATAGGAGACACGTTTGCTGCGGACTTTCTGGGGCTTGAAGGGTATACTTTGAAGATTACGGGGGGTTCGGACAAGGACGGCGTGCCGATGCGGCCAGACATAGATGGGCCGGGCCGCAAAGAACTTGTGCTCACCAAAGGCATAGGGTTCAGCGGAAAGCTGCGCGGCCGCAGAAAGAAGAGTAAGGCAAAGGCTAGGGAGGGCATACGCAAGCGAAAAATCGTCCGAGGCAATACGATTTCCGCGGACACGATGCAGATAAATTGCCGCGTCGAGCAGCGTGGGGCTAAGCCATTGACCGAACTTTTGCCGAAGGCAGAAAAGAAAGAAGAAGCGAAGAAATGAGCTTCTTAACATCAGAGAATAGCTCGTGCCATTCTCAAATTCATAAAATCGCTCGCCAGCTCTGCTAGCTAGCAGATCACAGCCCAAACCTCGGGTCGGATTTTCTCTTCAATTCGAAGATTTCCTGCAAGACGGTACGTTCGGACTCGGACAAAAATTGCGAGAGCTCTTTCAGCTTGCGGTATTCTTCGCTAGTGAGGTCTGTGTAAAGCACGTCGCCTTCATCAACTTGGCGGCCGATGGTGGGGCCTTCAATACTTATTGCTACACGCTCGCCTGTTGCGGCCTGCTCAACGGTCTTGCCTTCTTTTTGGATTTGCAGGACCTGGCCGATGCGGCCGCGATCGGGCTTGAATAGTTGAAAACCTGCCTTTGCTACGCCGGCGACCTCGCAGCCCGCTATGGCCGGATTGCTGGCTCGGAAGACATAGCCAGGTAGGATGCGGATTTTTGCCGGCCTTGGAAGGCCTGCTAGTCGCTCACGCAGCATCTCCTCCTGTCGCTGGGCGCACCACTTTTGGTATTCTTCGATGAGGTGGTATATGATATTAGATTCGAGGATGGCTATGCCTCGGTCTTTTGCGAGTTTGCGAACTTCATCGCTTACTGGCACGTTGAATGCTATAAGCACACGGTGGAGGGGGTCGCTGTTTGCATCGGCGTGCATCACGGCTTCTCGGGTCGGGCTTCCAAGCGTGGCTTCCTTTATCGGGTACGCCTTAAACAGCACCTCCATGGCTTCGAGGCTGCCGATGGTGTCAGCTTTCAGTATAAGGCCTTCCGTTTCCGTTGATATTTCCACTTCTTCGCGTTCGTGCTCAAATTGCTTAAGCATCCGCTCTGCCTCGCTTTTTTCGGCCGTTGCACGAATCGGCGAGCCTGCGACTACCCCTTCAAGGCCAGGGGCGGCTATCTTTACGCCGCAGGCAGCGGTTGCAAGGTCTACTTGGTTGAACTTCTTTTCGATGCGAAGCTCGCGCATTGGCGCAGGCATAAGCAAGGCTTTGATTTTGGCAATCTGCGGTTTCTGGCCTCCAACGACAAGCCAGTCGCCACGCCTTAGGATACCATCATATAATATAACGTCTAAAGTCATGCCGAGGCCGGGCGTTTCCTTTACTTCTAGCACTGAGCCTTGTGCCAGTTCTGTTAGGCGGATTTGCTCGCGCAAAAATGCCTGTGCAAGGCCTGTAAGCACGGCGAGCAGGTCAGGGACGCCTTCGCCTGTTCTGCCCGAGGTCGGGACGGCCGCTATGGTTTTTGTGAAGTCTGATATCCTGTCGTAGCGGTCGCAAGCAAAGCCGTAGCGGGATATCTGCTCCAGAACCTTATAAAAGGCCGTCTCGAATGCCGATTTTGTAAGGTCAGATTGCTGCTCGTAGGATTCCAAGAACGGCGCGCTTTCTTTGGAGCGCCAGCCTTGGATGCGGTCTATCTTGTTAACTGATATAACAAAAGGGGTCTTTTCAGCACGAAGTATTTCCAACGACTCGATGGTTTGAGGCTTTAGCCCTTCTGCGATGTCGACGACCAGAATGGCCATGTCGGCTATCGCCCCGCCGCGGCGGCGGAGCGTTGTGAACGCCTCGTGACCAGGCGTATCGATGAAAAGAAGGCCCGGAACTGTTATTTTGAATTTGAACTTTTTGAGAAGAGGTCCGCAGAGCTTCTGTAGGACGCTTGCGGGTACCTGCGATGCGCCTATGCATTGCGTAATCTGGCCAGGCTCTCGCTCGGCAACAGCGGTCTGCCTAATCCTGTCAAGGAGAGTTGTTTTGCCATGGTCTACATGGCCGAGGACAGTGACTATAGGCTGGCGCAGCTGCTCTTGCATTGCAACCACCGCGATGCATGGCGATAACATGTAAAACAAGGCTTAAGAATACAGGCAATCGCCTTGCTCGCCACTTCGCGCCCGCCAAATTACCGCTTTACGAATTCGCTAGGCTTGAACCATATAGCTATTTCGGCCTTTGCTTCTTCAGGGTTGCCTGAAAGGTGTACGACGTTGCGCACCGGACGCTTTTCTTTGTTGGCTGCAAGGATAGAATCAGTGCTGAAGTCGCGACGGATTGTGCCGGGCTTTGCGGCGCTCGGATCCGTGTAGCCTGCTATTTCGCGGGCTGCTGCTATCGCATTCTCTCCTTCGAGCACCATCGGAACGACCGGGCCACTTGCCATAAATTCGCGCAGCCAGCCGAGGACCTTCATGCCATATGCTTGCGGATCCCTTTTCGCTTCTTCTTCGCCTGCTTTGGCGGACTTTTCGCCGACCGAACGGGCCATGCTGTCAGGGTAATGCTTCTTCAGCAAATCCATGTCAGCATTAACCATTTTCAGCGCCACAAGCCTTAGTCCCGCGCGCTCAAATCGCGAGATGACTTCCCCTATGATATTGCGAGCCGTTCCGTCGGGCTTGATTATCGCAAGTGTGCGTTCGACGGCCATTTGATTCACCTAATCAGTGAGTTCGATTTCGATGTTGACGTCAGGCGGCAGCCGGATTCGCGTTATGCCATGAAGAACGCGCTCGTTTGCGCCGACGTCGATGATGCGCTTGTGGATACGCAGTTCCCAGGTTTCCCAGTTTCCGCCGCCTCCGCCGCGGTGCATGCCATCGCCGCATGGTGTCTTCATGCACGGCACACGCAAGATTTTTGTTGGGAGTGGTATAGGTCCGCGTACGGCTACTCCAATTTTTTCCGCGATATCCCTTATTTCCTTGCAGAGATTGTCAAGCTCCTGTGGGTTTTTGCCCGTCAATTTTATGCGCGCTGTTTGCACTGGCACCACGCTCCTTGCGCACAGCCATTACCTCTCGTAACGGCCACAAATTAGCCGTTACTATTATAGTAAAGTATTAAAGCAGCAAAGAACGAAGTTGCGAAATCGCCCGCTTCCCTAAATCCATGATGGCTCGTTAAATTGAAAGCGAAAAGAAGAAACAGTTTGTTGCCGCTTCACTCACTAGACTTTTGATGTTTTGCTGCGGCTCGCCGACTCAAACTTTACGTGGCTGCTACTCCGCCGGCACTGTGTCAAGGCAAATGCCTGCTGCAACAGTCATGCCCATATCACGCACAGCGAAGCGGGCAAGCTCTGGGAATTCGGACTGCTTCTCGATGACTAAAGGCTTGGTTGGCTTCACTTTTACGATTGCTGCATCACCCGTCTTTATGAAATCTGGCTTTTCTTTGAGCGTTCCGCCTGTCTTGGGATCAAGTTGCTTGACGATCTCGGTTATTGTGCAGGCTACCTGTGCCGTGTGCACGTGGAACACTGGCGTGTACCCCTTCGTTATGGCGGATGGATGGTTCAGCACAAGTATCTGTGCTGTGAACTCTTTCACAGGCTTGGGCGGCGTGCCCACATGACTCACAACGTCGCCGCGCTTTATGTCCTTTTTCGTCACGCCACGAACGTTGAAGCCAATGTTGTCACCTGGCTTCGCTTCGGATATCTGCTCGTGGTGCATCTCTATGGACTTCACTTCACCTACGACCTTCGATGGCATGAAAATTATTTTATCGCCTGTGCGAAGGACACCTGTCTCGACACGGCCAACCGGCACGGTGCCGACACCCGTGATGGAATAGGCATCTTGTATTGGCAGCCTAAGCGGCTTGTCAACCGATGTCTTCGGGACCTGGAAATTGTCCAAAGCTTCGACCAGCGTTGGGCCCTTGTACCACGGCATTTTGTCGGATTTCTTCACAACGTTGTCGCCCATGTATGCACTCACAGGAATGAACTGTATGCTCTCTACCTTATGGCCGACACCTTTCAGGACTTTGGAGACGGCATCCTTGGTTTCTTGGAACTTCTTTTCATCGTATCCTACGGCATCCATCTTGTTGATTGCCACTATCATTTGCTGGACGCCGAAAATCTTCGACAGCCATATGTGTTCTTTTGTTTGTTCTTGTACGCCTTCCTTCGCTGAGCAAACGAGGATTGCGCCATCTGCCTGCGATGTTCCTGTAATCATGTTCTTGACGAAATCGCGGTGACCTGGCGCATCGATTATGGTGAAATAGTATTTGTTCGTGTCAAAGCGCTGGTGCATAATGTCTATGGTAACGCCGCGCTCACGCTCTTCCTTAACGCGGTCCATGATGAAGGCAAATTCGAAAGTTTCCTTTCCAAGCTCTTTTGCAATTTCCTTCAGCTTCCTCATCTCTTCTTCACGGATAGCTCCAGTGTCGTAGAGGATGCGACCTACAAGCGTTGACTTGCCATGGTCTACGTGACCGATTGTTACAAGGTTCAAGTGCGGCTTTGCTGCCATTTTCATAACCTCCAAAACTTGTTCACCAAATAGCTTGCCTTCGCTTCGCGAAAGCTCCGTTATTAATAGCGTTACTTTTCAAAGAGTAATCTATTTAAATTGCTCGATTGCTTCGCAATCTTGCTTAATAAACTGAGCTTTTAGCCTTCTTTTGGCATGCCTTTGCGCTCGCGGATTTTGGCGATTGTCGGCAACCTAAGGTCTTCTGGTATCTTCTCGAAGGCGACGTCTATCAATGAGTAAAAGCCTTTTCCGCCCGTCGCAGACTTCAGCTGCGCCTCGAAGCCGAACATCTCTGCCACTGGCAGGCGGGCGGTTATGACGGCTGCTCCAAGCTCCGTTTGCATGTCGACTATCTGGCCGCGCCTATTCTGGACTTGGGCGATTGCGGCTCCCATCAGGTCTTCGGGAGCGTCTATTCGGATTATCTGTATGGGTTCGAGAAGTGTGGCCTTCGCCTGCCTCATCGCATCGCGTATCGCGCCGCTGACGGCTGGGAGGACTTGCGCCGGACCGCGGTGGATGGCATCTTCATGAAGCTTGGCATCAACGAGCTTGACCTTAACCCCTATGACTTCTTCTCCTGCGAGCGGGCCGCTATCCATAGCGTTTCTGAACGCCTCGGTTATGAGCTCGATTGTTTCATGCAGGTATTGGATTCCTTTCGTCGCGTCAATTAGCACGCACTTATTGTGTATGTCAACGAGATTCTTAGCCTCATCACGCGACATGCCACAATCGATAAGCTGCTGAGAGACTTCTTTGATGTACTTCTTGACGTGCTCCTGACGTATTTTGCCTTCATTCATGGCTGCAAGTATCTCTGGCTCGAGGGGCTCGACGCTCACGTAAAAGCGATTGTGGCGGTTACTCGAAACGCCTTCGACTACGCTGCTGCTGCCTTTGACTGTCTCGCGGTAAACAACGATGGGAGGGCTTGTCGTTATTTCTATGCCCTTTTCGCGGATTGGGCGCTCTATTTTTGCATCGATATGAAGCTCGCCAAGTCCGCTGACCAGATACTCTCCCGTCTCTTCGTTTATCGAGACTGCCAGCGTTGGGTCTTCGCGACTGACCTGGCGCAGGAACTCTATTACTTTAGGCAAGTCTTGCGGGTTTTTTGGCTCGATGGACTTGGTGACGACAGGCTCAAACAGGTGCTTTATCGCTTCGAATGGCGTCATGTCCAGGTCTGGCTGGCAGATAGTTTCGCCGGAAAAGGCTTCAGGCATACCTACGACAGCGACGATGTTTCCAGCTGGGATGGATTCCATTTGTATGCGCTGGGGCCCTTTGTAGATTGCGACTTGCTGGACTCGGCGGTTAACGTGCTGACCTATAAGCCGGACTTCCTGACCCCTTGATAAAGTGCCTGAGAATAGGCGGATAGTCGCAACGACTCCGGCGTGCGGATCCGGCACGACCTTTGTCACTATGCCTGCTAGGATGCCGTTTTCATTCAGGTCGAGCATGTCCTTGCCTATTTTCGATGTAAGATCACCTAGCCAGATCTTTGGTATGCGATATGCCTGCGCCTGCTTAGGATTCGGAAGATGACGCACTACCATGTCAAGCACAATGCTGTGCACTGGCGCAAGTTTTGAAAGTTCTCGGTCACGCTCCTGCGAGCAATAAGCTATGATGTCCTTGAATGTTATGTTGAGCTTTTTCATCGCCGGCACCGATATCGCCCACTTCCGGTAGCCTGAGCCGAAAGCAACGGAACCGTCTGCAATCTTGACTTGCCATTTTTCGCCAAATTCCTTTTCGGCATACTTCATTATAAGGCGATTGACATCACCAACAATCTTTACAAAACGTTCCTGCATTTGTTCCGGCGAGAACTTCAGCTCACGGATGAGCCTATCGACTTTGTTTATGAATAAAACAGGCTTCACGCGCTCTCGGAGAGCTTGCCGCACGACGGTTTCGGTCTGCGGCATTACACACTCGACAGCGTCTACCAGTATAATTGCTCCATCAACGGCGCGCATTGCGCGCGTTACATCTCCGCTGAAGTCGATGTGCCCAGGGGTGTCAATGAGATTTATTACGTAATCTTGGCCATCATAATTGTGCAGCATGCTGGCGTTTGCAGCCCAGATCGTAATTCCACGGTCTTGCTCCTGCTTCGTGAAATCCAGGTAGCACATAGTGCCTGCAAGCTCCTCGGATATCATGCCTGCGCCTGCAAGCAGCGAATCGCTGAGCGTTGTCTTGCCATGGTCTATGTGCGCGGCTATGCCTATGTTGCGGATAAATTCTGGTTTATGCATGACCTCCGCGATAATTTCGGTTTTGTCTTTGGCCATTGCCTTCACCGCCCTGTGGAGATTACCTCTTACTTTTTCTAATGCTGGTTCAAGGATTTGCTGTTATCGCGCCCCCATTGCTTCGCGCTCTATCCGTTCCTTTTCGCGCATTGCAAAGCAATCTTTGCCCTGATAGGCTGCTAGTATCTCATCCGCTAGAGCTTGCGCAAGGGAATAATTCTTTCCAAATGTGCGGTGATAGGCGCCTTGCGCAAGGAAGCGCAAAACCTTGTCTATGCGGCGTTGCGGAGATGTGATGACCGCTTCTCGCGCTACGACAGAACCAACCTGATATGTTATTATCTCTTCGCGGAGCGCCGCATTTTCTATCGCGCGAACTAGAACTTCCACAGGGTTCTTACCAGAAGCCTTTTCTATAAGCTCTAGTGCGCGCTCAACATGCTTGAGGACGGTGTAGAACGCTCCGCCCATTGGACCTGATGTGAGCTTATGCTTTCGGCCAGCATGGCCAGGCACTAGCATGTGAGTCGCCAGCCGCTCAACGATGTGCGCTTTCGACTTGTGGAACGGCCGTCGCAGCCTGCCTGCTGTGCGCGGCACGAACCGCGAATCGAGGTTTATGTAATGCCGCAGTCCTGGGTCGTTAACAACTATGCCTGCGCAGTCCCAGCGGCCGAAAAGCTTCAATTGCGGTTTCGGTCTTGCTGGCTCTGCCTTTTCGGCTGGCCGCTTTATGGCCTTGATACGTTCGATACGTTTGCGCATACAGTATCACGGATCATCAGCCGCCGTGGAGGCGGATAACGTTTGTTGCGTTTTTTTCATTTTGCTTTTGTTGCTCGCATGCTTCACATATGCACATATCTTAACTTACCTTTACCTCGTCGGCTTCTGTTTCTTGCCAAGGCGTATCTGCTCGAGCGAGACGCCATTAACCTTTGTGACAGCCCATTTTACGCCCCACATTGAGCCTACAGGACCCCCTTGTGCGCCTCCCAGGCCTTCAACGGTTACCTGGTCGTGCTCCGCTATCGCATCGATTGCTTTGTTGCGCGGCACGAAAGCAGTGATTTCCTTGCCGTTTTTGAGGAGGCGGACACGCACGCACTTGATGAGCCCTGAATGCGGTTGCTTCTGCTCTACCTGGCGCTTTTCAAGCACGATCGCCGTTGCTTGCGGCGCGCCGGCAAGTGGGTTCCTTGTTTTCACCCATCCCATCGCGCGGTACTTGTAGCGCGGTTTGGCCCAGCGAAACTTCTGCCTTGTTCGCATCATCTTTCGCGCGGCAAATTCTCCTGCCATATGCAACGCAACCTGAGGTTCAGTCTTCCTCAATTCCTGATTCTGCAAAGCTGCTATCTTCGGATACTGTGCGAATGCAAGCATTCCGCACGATAAAGTATAAAAGCAGCTTTTACACTACTTTGAAATCTTCTACATCGTGAAGGCGGGCAACAAAAGCTGCAAGCACTTTAACGCGAGTACCCCCCTTTCCGATTACTTTTGCGCGGTCGCTCGGCTTAAGGCGCACCCTTACTGAGCGTTCCTTTATCGAAATGCTTTGGGCTTCAGGTATCAAGTTGCGAACGAACCGCTCTAGGTCTGGTGAGTATTCGAATATTTTAATAGGCTTCTTAAAAACCGCTTCAGCATGCTTAACTTTTGAGCCGTCTTTGCCAACGGCAAGGCCGTACTCGCCCTCGCCTACAACAAAATACATCTCGTCAGGCGTTTCGGCGCAGTCCTTTACATTTGCGCCTGTCATTGATTGAAACAGCGATATCGTTTTTATCGCTTCCGTATCGAAGGTAACTTTCATAATTCTCCGCTTTGTTACGAATGGCGACTCGAATCGCTCGTTGCCATTCTATGCATTGCTTGCAGGTTTGTTGCATACTGCATAACGAATAGCTCACTTCACACGTTGATATTATTCTTCGAATCCTGCCACAGCAACGGCGAACGGCTTGCCCAGGGCTGTTCCGAGCTCGCGGGCATTGCCATTAAAGCGCTCGAGTGCGATGCCGCTTGCTTGCCCTTCACTCAAGCATGCCATTTTGCTCACGAGCCAATCTGGGCAGTTCTTCGCCACGATTACACGCTTGATCTTGCCGTCTTTAATGCCTTTCTGAACTTCTTTTGCTCCGATTACGCCGCCTGAGGGGAGATGGTCAATAGTTTTCATTTCCATTTGCATCATCCGCTACTATTTCGCTTTTGGGCTTCCTGCATCTTTTTGACATCGATTCCCAGTCTTACCATGCCGGTGCCGATGGGCACGATGCCGCCTATTAGGACGGATTCGATGACGCCTTTGAAGTCGTCACGCTCGCCGTAGAACGAAGCGTTTACCAGATGCTTCTTTGTCTCTTCGAAATTTGCCCTTGCGAGGACTGACGCCTTCTCACCAGACACGCCATAGCGACCTATGGGTTTCACCTCGCCATCGACAGTCATGATGTCAGCAAGCAGCAGAAGGTGACGCGCATCTATGTCAAGACCTTGCTCGTCCAGCGTGACTTTCGTCTCATTGAAAATCGCATTTCGAGCGGCTTCAATGCCAAGCACTTCGTACACTTGCTCTATGTCGTTTGTTGTTGTCCTCCTTATGTCCACTTCTGGCAGGTGCAGCACCTTCTTGAGATTCGTGCCGGCCGTTTGTATAACCCAGTCTTCACCATCTTTGACGACTACAACTTCCTCTATGCCTTTAATGCCATCGATTTGCGCTTTGAGAAGCTTTGCGCGTATTTTGCGCAGGTTTTTTATGTCACCTTTCTTCGGCTTTATCCATATCTTGTTCTCTCGGCTGCTTATTTCCATCGTCGTGTTTTCGAAAAGTTGGGATATCTTGTCGCGGTCCTTTGCGTGCTCCAGCTCCAATTCGATGCGCATGTTTGTTAGATCTATGGAGTCCGAGATTATGGCATCAGCGACTTTCCTTGATTTTATCGCGGCTGCGAGCTTTGCGGCGGCTTCCTTGTTATTGTACTCCGGCTTAAGGTATATTCGCATGTTTTTTTCGAATGTCTTGCGCACATCGAATATTTCTATCAATCGCGGCAGT
>JAWCMQ010000002.1:60230-65629 GCA_039091255.1 Candidatus Aenigmatarchaeota archaeon | reverse complement strand
TGCGTTGCTGGCTCAGATATCAGCTGAGCAGCTATGATGCCGATGGCTTCCCCTGGCTCGTATGATGCCCGCTGGACAAGCGCCTTGAACTGCTCAAATTTTTCATTCTTTTCCTTTCCTTCGATGCCTTGCCTTGTGCACCAGGCTTCGAAGAGCTCCAGCATTTTGGGAGTCAACTCTGGCATGTTATCACACGTTTCATACTTTGTTGCGAAGGTTGGCCGTCGCGCAGCAGTTTAGGCACAGCCCACTTTTTGCTTTTATACGGTAGGCATCGGCACATTTCCTGCATCAGATTTGGCAGGGTCGATGCCATCCTCGCCGGCAAGGAATTGAATGACATGGCCTCGCGAATCGCGAACAGTCATGTCATATTCCACTTTGAGGTCTTGAAGAGCGTTAATGAGGCGGCGCTCCATGTAACCAGAGTGCCGCGTATGCAGTGACTTGTCCATGAGATTCTCTCGCGAGTTCATGGCATCGAAAAACATGTCGAACGGGTCCAGCCCTTCTTTATAACTATGGCTTACGAAGCCGCAAGCTTTCAATCCCACATCACCGCGCACAAAATGCGGAAGCGTGCGTCCGGTATATCCTCGGTGTATGCGTTCGCCTTCAAGCGCTTCTTGCCCTACGAATGCGCACATCTGCGTTAGATTGACATATGAACCGCGAGCTCCCGTGCGAGCCATGAGGACAGCGTTGTTGAGAGGCAAATCTTCCTTGATTACTTCCAAGGCGCTTTTGCTTGTTTCGCTCCCCAGGCGTCGCATTGTTGTTTCAAGGACATCGCGCAGGGTCAGGCCTGGAAGCTTGGACATGCGTCCGCTTTCAAAGTCGCGGATGGCGTGACGCGCTTTGCTTTCGCATTCTGCGAGCAGCTCTTTGATGCGTCGCTTTGCGCGTTCGCTTATGTCAACCTCTGAAATTGATATGCTAAATCCGTAGCGCGAGACGTATTCCAGCGCGAGGCGAGAGATGCGATCTATGAATTGGCGGGCGACCTCGGGGCCGAATCGCTCGATGGCGTTAATGAGTTTTCCTTTCTTTTCGCCCAGCGAGTTTTCATCAATTACGCCGCTTTTTAAGCGGCCGTCCTTGATTACAACCCAACCATCATGCGTACATTCGTCGGGTTCGCATTTGCAGGCCGAGAAGGATGCTTTATACGTTATGTTCAAATCAGGAGGGAGAAGGAGCGAAAAAAGATCTTTGCCTGATATTTTGTCCGGAAGGCTCTCGATCTTATCTTCCATGCCGATTGCCGCTAGCAGCTGAGCCGCATCTTTCTTTTCCAGCTTCGTTTCGGAGCGCGTGAGAAGGTAGCATCCCGTTATGTGGTCCTGTTTGCAGCATATTACGGGCAGGCCATAACGTGGCGAGCGGATATGCCTCTCGACTGCAGTAAGCTGCTCTGCTTCTACTTGCGCTTCCTCTGTCTGAGGCACATGAAGGTTCATCTCGTCGCCATCGAAGTCTGCATTGTAAGGCACCGTCACAGTCAAATTCAAGCGGAATGTCCTGTAAGGCATAACGCGCACGCGGTGCCCCATCATAGACATCCTGTGAAGCGATGGTTGCCTGTTGAAAAGGACAATATCACCATCTTGGAGATGCCGCTCCACGACATACCCATCGGTGAGCTCTTTGGCTACTTCGTCTTTGTTTTCATCAGTAATCTTCTTTCGAATGCCATCTGGACGGGTAACATAGTTTGCTCCCGGCCAAACGCGTCCATTTTTGACGAGTCTGCGGAGCTCTTCGAGGTTTCCTTTTGATGCGCGGACCGAGACCGTTAATTCTTTTGCTAATTCTTGCGGTACGCCTACTTCGGACATTGATATGGAAGGGTCGGGAGAGATAACCGTTCTGGCAGAGAAGTTCACGCGTTTGCCGCTCAAATTGCCACGGAAGCGTCCATCTTTTTTGCCGAGGCGCTGGACAAGCGTGCGCAGTGCGCGACCTGAGCGATGGCGCGCCGGTGGCAGCGTGGCTATCTCGTTGTCCATGTATGTCGAGACGTGGTACTGCAACAGCTCCCAGATATCAGCGATTATAAAGTCGGGTGCGCCAAGTTCGAGGTTTTTCTTCAGGCGCTCGTTTATGCGCACCACGTCAACAAGCTTATGCGTGAGATCATCCTCAGACCGCTCGCCTGTTTCAAGTGTTATCGATGGACGGACTGTCACAGGCGGGATTGGAAGAATCGTCAGCACAAGCCACTCAGGCCTTCCTCCTTTGATGCGCAATGCCGCGACGTCTTCATCGGGAATCTTCTCCAGCCGCTGACGGACTTGTTCGGCTGTTAGCTCATCTTTGCCCTCGCGGTACGAGGTTGGCTTTACAAATGTCAGTTCCTTCTGCTTCGCTCCACAATGAGGGCAGGTAGTTGGACGCGCCTTTCCGATTTCGTTCAGCGGGTGCTTCATTTTCGCTACTGCTTCAGGCGCAGCGAGCATGCGAGAACACGAACGACATGTAGCTCGCAGTATCATGTATACCTTTTTGCCATAGAGCGGATTGATTACAGGCTTTGTGAGCTCAAGATGACCGAAGTGCCCTAAACAGTGACCGACCGTTCCGCCACACGTTTTGCAGCGCAGGCCAGGGTCGACAACACCCAGCCGCAGGTCTGCGAGTCCGCCGGTGATGGGAAATCCATCCGTATCATAGAGCTCAGGCTGCTCGATTTTCACGGCGGACATTTCCTTGATTACTTTCGGCGACAGCACACCAAATTCCAGGGACTTTATGGGCATCAGGTGGTCACTCCATATCGACTTTTTTCGCAAGCTTTCATTCTGTCACTCGGCAACTATTTTCGGATAAATGCCCAGGCATTTCAGCTCATCAAGCATAAGCTTGAAAGCATACGCCATTTCGACAAAACGAACGTCAGCCTTTTTGCAGACTGGGCAATATATTTTGCCTTTTATCCTATCGTCAATTGCTGGCAAGCCGCACTTAATGCATATCGGTATTTTTGCACGGTCTGAGCTGAATCTTTCTTTGAGCAAGAGGGCTGCGCCGTGCGCTATCAGGCAGTCCTTTTCCATCTCTCCCAATCGAAGACCGCCTTGCTTCGAGCGTCCGGCCGTCGGCTGCTTTGTGAGAAGCGTCACAGGTCCGCGCGCACGGGCGTGAATCTTGTTTGCAACCATGTGGTGCAGCTTCTGGAAGTAACATTCTCCTATAAGTATCTGGCCTTCAAAGATCTCGCCTGTAAAGCCATTGTACATAGTTTCCTTTCCATCGCCTCTAAATCCTAGCTTCTCAAGTGCGGCACGAAGCGTAGCTTCCGTATGCTCGGACATGAACGGTGTGGCATCTATGCGCTGGCCGAGCAGTGCTCCTACCTTGCCTGCAATGAGCTCTAGAAGCTGTCCAATCGTCATTCTCGACGGGATGGCGTGGGGATTGACGATTACATCAGGCACTATGCCATCTGCGGTGAATGGCATGTCTTCGGCTGGCACTATAAGGCCGACTATCCCCTTTTGGCCGTGGCGCGATGCGAATTTGTCTCCTAGTTCTGGCACACGCTCCGCTCGGACAATGACTTTAATTATGCGGTCTCCGGCTGCTGTTTCGGTAATTGCAACGTTATCTACGATTCCTTCTTCACCGTAGCGTATGATTTCCGACGTCTCGCGGCGGCTTTCGGTGCCAACCATAAATGACTCCGCTGCTGGTCCGAAGAATCTCAGCGGCGATACACGGCCGACTATGACGTCACCTGACGCCACGGATGTCTCACGGTTTATTATTCCGTCTTCCGCGAGGTTGGCATATGCCGCTTCGGTGCGGTAGCCTGTCACTGATTTGTCTGGTATTTTGATTTCATCGCGCTCTACGCCGAAGTAGCGCTTTTCCTCGGTCGTGTACGACCGGAAGAAGAGCGAGCGGCCAAAGCCGCGCTCCAGTGACGCTTTGTTTATAATTATGGCATCTTCCATGTTGTAGCCGCAGAAGGAGAGCAGAGCAAGAACAACATTTTGCCCCTGCAGCAGCGGGAGGGATGTTGCGGTTGTGGTATGCACCAACGGCTCCTGCGGATATATCAGTACGTCGGATTTTGTTTCACTTCTTGAGAGGAAGTTCTTGGCGTAGATTCCAAGCGCCTGACCAGACATCTTTGCGCCGAAATTGACGCGGTCTCCACGATTGTGTTGCGCGAATGGAACCAGCGAAGCCGAAAGCCCCATTATAGCAATCGGGCTTATTTCGAGATGCGTGCTTTCTGCACTGATGTGGTCTTGGTCTAGCGCAACTGATGCGCCGTCCTCTTCCTCGGCATCAAGGTATTCGATGATGCCTTGCTGTAGAAGGTCCGACCATAGCATTTCACCGCTCTTTACCTTTTCGACGTGGGCGCTCTTTAGCCTCGGCTTGCCGCTGTCAACGACTATAAGCGGTCGCATAAGGCGTCCTGCATCTGTGTTGATGTTTATTTCCTGAAATGTGGGGTCAAATCCAATCGATATATGCGGGTGCAGAAGCCCTGCCCTGCGCTTGTCACGAATGCGGTGAACAAAGCGCTCGGGCGAGGAAGTCGTTGTGACAAAACGACCGTCCATGAAAATCGCGAAATCTCCTGGCGTCTCTTTTTGAGCGAGGTTCACGATAAACTCTCGGTCTTTCTCGGGTGCTGTTTCTGACATTACCGCCATTAGAGCAAGATATTTTCTGAGGCCGATGTTTACGCCTTCTGGCGTCTCTTCTGCGCAAAGCCTGCCCCATTGCGTTGGGTGAAGGGCACGAGCCTTAAAATGCTCTTGCGAGCTGCTAAGCGGCGATATAACATTTCGCAGATGACCGAGGGTACGTATGTAGTTCGTCCGCTCTAGACGTTGGCACACGCCTGTACGGCCGCCTATCCACTGTCCTGTTGCCATGTGCGAGCTGATACGCTTCGTGAGATAATCTGACTCGACGATGGATTTTATCGCTGGCATCTTTCCGCGGCGCACAAGTTTTTGGTAAGAATATATGATTCGAGAAACAAGCCCATACTTTCCAAGCAGCAGCGAACGGAACAGAACCTCGAAAAAGTCTCCTACTGAACGGATGCGCTTGTAGGCATAGTGGTCGATGTCTTGCTCTTCGAGCCCCTCGAGCGCAACCCGCAACAGCTTACGCATGACCTTGGCGAGGTACTGAGCTTTTTCCATCCGTGCCTTGGGGCTCTGTCCAAGATGGGGCAAAAGGTATTTGTCGAGTATGTCGTTGACGCGCTGCTCACGGTATTCCTTTTGCGGGATTTTCAGCTTGCTGCCTATGTACTCAAATGCCTCTTCCTTTGTGTGGACATCGAATTCAACGATATTGAAGAAAACCTCCTCTATTTCGCGCCGTTTCTTTGAAATTGCGGCTATTATGTCTTCATCTGTTTCCATTCC
>JAWCMQ010000002.1:54862-60134 GCA_039091255.1 Candidatus Aenigmatarchaeota archaeon | reverse complement strand
CCCAAGCGCTCGCAGAAGGATGGTGAGTGGCAGCTTCTTCAGATTGGCGAAGGAGATAGTCGCTATCGAATCCTTGTATTCTATAAGGTGCTTTTGTACAAAGGATGCGACTTCGGAATTCACACGGGCGGTTACGATGCCTTCCTTGGCCGAAACAATAGGCCGGTTTGAGAGCACTTCTTCGACCAACACCATCGCTCGCTCTGTCCCATTTATGATGAAATATCCACCTGGGTCATCGGGATCCTCCCCAGCCTCGACGAGCTCGGCAGGAGAGAGACCGTACAGCGAGCAATGCTTTGATTTTACCATGATTGGCAGCTCGCATAGCTGAACTTCCTGAGGTTCTTGCTCGACGCCGTTGATTATCGGTATCATCTCGACAAAAACAGGACTAGCGTAAGTTAGGTCTCGTATCCGCGCTTCCATGGGCGTTATAAATCGAACAGCTCCGTCAGCCTCCTTTAGGGAAGGTTTTGGAATTCTTACTTTGCCAAGCTTGATTTTGAATTCTGCAATCTCGGGAACCTCTAGCGCAATTTCGCCGATGTCATCGATTATCTTTTGCAACCTACAGTCGACGAATTCGTCGAATGAAGTAATCTGGTGCTCCACTAGGCCAACGTTGTCGATAAACGCTTTGATAAGTTCTTTCAGATTATCACCTAAGGAACAACAATCCGATAATATAAGCATTCGCCTGCAGTCGGCGACTTACGCGTTATGCGCAAAATGTCACCAACTTTAGCGCCTAGCGCCTTGACCGCAGGATCAGCGACTTTTATTTTGGGGAGCTGGCTTTCGGAGATGCGCAACTGCTCAAGAAGCAACTTAGCATCGGCCTCGGAGAGGATTTCATGCTTGGGCACCAGTGCGGACTGGAAAATGTCGATTTCTTCGCTCATGCGCTCACGCTGCCCATCGCGGCGCTGTGGATGCCGATCGCTAAACGTAGCTATGCGCCTAGCCGATTATTTCAAATAGGTTGAGAAGATATGCGACCAAACAACCACCAGCGCGGCGTATTGTTGCCACACAATCATAATGTAAATTATTTAAGGATGATGATGGGCAATTTGGGGCTGTTTAACCATGCGTTCTAAATTTGTGTAACTCCACTATTGCGCTTATGCTAGACGCTATTGCATCCAGCTAGCTCGCTGCGGAAAACTTCAGCTTCGCTTCGGTTTTCTCTTTGCTCACACGCTGGACTTGATGGGCCCGACGGGATTCGAACCCGCAACAGCCGGCTTGCTTTCGTCATCGGAATCTCGGTCAGGAGATCCCTAAGGTCTTTTATCTTCAAGCGGTGCTTCGCGCTCGCCTAGCTCGCTGCGGTTTTTCTTCATGCTGCGCACTCGAAACCTTTGCTTGCATGGCTCGCTTGGATAAAAGGCCGGTGCTCTACCAGGTTGAGCTACAGGCCCTGCCATAATTTGGAACAACGAGCAAATATAAATTGAGAAAATCATGGCGCTTGCGTCCTTTGCAAGGGCAATGTACGTGCTTTCGCTTTGTCTCAGCCACCATTAGCAGCATAAAATTTAATCCAACGCCTCGGTCGGGATTTGAACCCGAGTCAAGGGCGAGCTGCAAAACAACGACGAATTGCTCGCTTCGCTCACAACGACGAATTGCTCGCTTCGCTCGTTATTTTATGACAGGCCCTTATGCTAGACCGCTACACCACCGAGGCTTTCGTCGGCTTGTTAGAATATCATGGAGCATATTTAAGAGTTTGTCAAGCCGGTTGCGACAGCGAAAAAACAAAGTGGTTAGCAACGTTGTGAATTTGGCGGCTGTTCGCCACTACTTTTCACACCGCTGGAGGGATTCACTTCCGTGTTCGGATGGGAACGGGTCTAGCCCCTCCGCTTTGGTCGCCAACCGCTTCTATATCTGGAAGAAGCTTATTTAAGCATTAGGAAAAGGGCGAGCAAAGCTTCAATAAAAAAGATTCTGCATTGTGGAAAAGAAAAAAATTAAAATGCCATTTAATACTCTTCTTCTTCCTCTTCATCGAACTCTTCTTCGTCTTCGTCTTGGTATGACATGTGCATAGTTTGCACCTTTTGCTTGCGAGCCGCTTAGCCGCAAACGTCGGTAGCAATATGCACATCAGTTATTTAAAGTTTCCAGCTGGCGCCAAACTTTACTTTTTGCGTAAACCGTTGCGCTTGCACAGTTTTCTGATCTGTAGCTACACGTAAGAAATAACACTTATGAGATATATATTTGATAGAGTAGTTTTTAGAATATAAGTTAGCTGATATAGATGAGTCGAGATATCGTTTGCTACATCCTTTCCCGAGATTGATAAAAAATATAAGGGCAGCTTGCCATGTTAGTGGTGCTCGAAGATATGCCATGGGGTGTGGCTTTCTGCGAGTTAACAAGCTGAGCGATAATCGAGTCTGCGGCGCTTCTGGAGAGCTTGCGTTGCAGACTCAAGAAGCGTAAGGGGTGTGGACTCCGTAGCTGGCTGCATGGCTGTTGTCAGGAAGCCATGCCAGCTCGAGAGGGGGCTCGCTGATGCGACCCCGACTCCCTTACCTTTTGCGAATTGCGCGAGCCGCATACGCGCTGAAAGCGAGACCATATTTGCCGGCGCTGACACGCCAGCTAAAACAAGGGTTGTGGTTGCATGAAGAAAATACAGCATTGCAGAAAGTGCAAGGACGGTAGGCTTATTACGCTAAAGCCGCGTGGTGTTGTTTTCTGCGGCTTCTGCGGAGCAGAAGCCAGCCGAAGGGCTTAGATTTGCTTTTGTTCGGCTCTGACTTATTGGTGCGTTCTAGCTTACCGTTCCGCGCACGCCTTGACAAAAGCGAGAAAAAGAGGAGCGGGGTCGCTGAGACGCGACTTGAATTCCGGGTGCGCTTGCGTAGCTAAGAAGCAGCGATGATTTGGCAACTCCAGAAATTCCATGAGCTGCGTGCCGTCTTCACGCACATGCCAGCCTGAAAAGAGGATGCCTGCGCTGCTTAACTGCGGCACAAATTTGGGGTTCACCTCATAACGATGGCGATGACGCTCTACTACTGCCTCGAGAGGGGAGCTTGCTAAATTAAGCTGGTTTGCTGCAGTGCCGAGCCTGAATGATTGCCCAGGGCTTAATGCCATGCTTTTGATTATTTCCAAGTCTTTCGCTAAACGGCCACTGTCACGATACGCCTTGTGGACCTGCGAGCCTGGCTGAAGCACAGCAGCGTATGCACCTAGCCGCATAGATGCGCCATATCGCGATTTCTGCAGCAAAGCGCGCTGATTCGGCAAAACGTCTATTACAGGGTAAGGTGTCGCGGGGTTTATTTCTGTCGAATGAGCATCAGACATTTTGCACACATCTCGGGCAAATTCTACGACTGCAAGCTGGAAGCCAAAACAAAGTCCTAAGAAGGGAACGTTATTCTTTCGGGCATAGCGGATGGCAGCTAATTTCCCTTCTACGCCACTGGAGCCAAAACCGCCTGGTATAAGGATGCCGTCGAACTCTCTCAGCTTGGCGTGCACGTCATGGTCGCTGAGGTTTTCCAGCTTTGCTGAATCTATCCATGTTATGCAGGGTCCTATGTCAAGTTCGGCGCCTGCGTGCTCGAGCGCCTGGTTTACTGAGATGTACGAGTCCGGCAGCGCGAAGTCGCCGCTGGCAACGTATTTGCCGACCATTGCAATGCGCACATTGCGGCTTGGGTTCTTGATTCTATTCAGCGCTCGGGTCCAGCCTGACCAGTCTGGCAGCGCCTTTGGCTGAAGGTTGAAGCGGCGCAGAAGCTTTATTCCAAGATTGTCCTTCTCAAAGTTGATAGGAACGTCGTAGACTGTCTTTGCATCGGGCGCTGAGATTATGTGGTCTGTAGGTATGTTCGCGTATGTTTCGATTTTGTGCTTGCGGATGTCGTCGAGGGGCCGGACAGCACGGCAAATTACAAAGTCGGGAGAAATCCCTGTTTCGTTCATGAGGCGAATAGCTTGCTGTGTTGGCTTTGTCTTCATCTCGCCTAGGTTGTTAGGAATTGGAAGATACGTGACGAGGACGTAAGCAACGTTGTTCTTTCCCAGCTCCACTTCGAAAGACTTCATTGCGAAGAGGAATGGAAGGTTTTCGTAATCGCCCACTACACCACCGATTTCAACGACAACAAAATCGTAGTCCTTGGCCGCTTGCTTGATGCGACGCTTTATTTCGTTTGGCACATGCGGAATGAATTGGACGGTCTGACCGAGGTATCGACCTTTTCGCTCGTCACGGATGACACGCCAATAGACTTGGCCTGTTGTAATGTTATTTTGCTTCGGAATGGATATCCCCAGGAATCTTTCATAGTTGCCAAGATCTTGGTCTATTTCTCCGCCGTCGTCCGTTACCCAAACTTCACCATGTTCGGTCGGCCGCAGCGTACCGGCGTCAAAATTGATGTAAGGGTCGATTTTGACGGCCGTGACCGAGAAGCCATACGCCTGTAAGATGCGCCCTATGGATGCGGCCGCGATGCCTTTGCCGACGCCGGAGAAGATGCCGCCGAGAACAATGATGAGCCGCATGGTATGTTTGGGGTGTGAAATTATTAAACGCTTTAACCCTAATCTGGCCAGAATTCATCGCCGATTTTCTTTATGCGGTGGCTCTGCTCGCATGCGTAATTGCATATCGCGCTTATCCTTGAAGGGTCGCATTGAAATGTTCGAGCGAGCGTTTCGATGGTGGGCGGAATCTCGGACTGCAAAATGTGATTGATTATCAAGTTTTCAAGCTTCATTTCGACGTACGTTCTGCGCTCAATTTTTATATTCGGGTCTATTGTCCTCATAAGCTCCTCGAGCTCGAGGGCAACTAAATCCTTGCTATGCGCATCGCCGACAAGCTTTTCCAACTCCGTCCATTTTCCAAGTCCGTCCACTTCATCAAGGTGCAATGACATGTCGCGCTCTTCATTGTAAAATACCCTACGCGAGCCGCTTATTACAACAACAGGGTTTGCGAGGGCGTAGAGGCCATTTTTCACGGCTTCAAAGCTTCCCATGCTTGATTCGAATTCAACAACTTCTCCGCCTTCCTTTCGCTTCGACGTAAATCTGTAGGATACGCCATCCTGAGGGAAGCTAATCTTGGAATACCGAAGTCGCACTTGTGGGTCTATTTTGAAATAGTAATCTTTGATTTCATCTAGCGTCTTGCTGTGCACGAAGCCAGGCGGCACCTCCAAGTGGCCGGGCGTGCGCCGCTCGACTTCGTATACACGCTCTCCAAGAGTGACGTCTGGCATGTGGT
>JAWCMQ010000002.1:45897-54763 GCA_039091255.1 Candidatus Aenigmatarchaeota archaeon | reverse complement strand
TATCTGCTATTTAGAAATTGGGCAAAAGATTTAATCCGATTGCGAGCCCATGAAACTGATATTGCTTTTCTGCAGCACGGGACCTCTAGGTCGCGATTTTCGCAGATTGCTGCTTGCCGCTTTGCAGCTTCCGCTAGTTTATCTTTGCCAGCTCAAGCGAGGAGCAGAGCGGGCATTTGACGGTTTTGTAGTACCATGTGAATGCGCAATGCCCACACTTCCACGTCTGTATCTGCGTTTTCGCGTACTTCGGCTTCCTGGGAATAGCGTATCACCTGTTCAGTTGCTCAGAAATGTGTTTTCGAGCTCGGTCGCGAGGCGCCAGTCTATTTCACGATCTAATTGCTGAAGCAACACTTTGAACACAAAGCCTGACTTAGGCTTTTGCCTTTCAACGATTGCTTTTGTAACAGACAGCGCATGCGGAAGACGATTTGGGTCTACGTCAAGAGCAAAATGCTTCAGAAAGGAATGCAATTTCGAGGCATTTGAGTGTAGAGGACGTAAATCCATACATTTACTCGGGCTGGCAGCAGAAAAAGACCATGTCAAATTCACTTTTACCAAAAGGTTAAGAAGATTGCACATCTATTTTGGAATGGGTGTGTGGTGTGGATAACATAGACTTGGCGCCGTTGCTCGAGCTTGGGAACGGCAAGTCTGTCAAAGCCTGCGTTATACGTTTCCTGAGCGAGGAGTGGCCACTCAATGTGCGCAAGTTGCATGCAAAAGTGGAGCAACAGCGGCCTGGTGTAAGTTATCATGCCGTCCATAAGGCCGTACAGCAGCTCGTGAGGGAGGGTGTGCTGAAGCGTGAGCGGACAGGCTATCTTCTTGATGCAGAATGGATTGAGCATGTGCATGCGTTTGTGCATGGCATAAGGGCAAGGCAGCAGCCCGGTGGAGTCGCGTTGCCTAGCCTAAAGGACCTCAAGGATGGCGATTCGCGGACGTTCGTCTTCGAAACCCTCGCAGAAGCCGATGCCTACAGGAAGAAGCTGCAACTCGAGTACTGCTCAAAACCGAATGCTAGGCATCCATATTGCGGCATCGCAATGCATCTACGCACACCGGTGGTGTATTCTGAAAGTTCATTTAGCGTATTGAGCGCACTCGCAAAATCAGACCTCCATGCCTATCTTGTAGTTGCGGGGCAAACGCCAATCGATGAGTGGTGCGCAGACTACTATCGGAATGAGTTTGTGCGTGTACAAACAGGCGTAAGTATCCCGACCAATGGAAATTGCGAAATGATGATTTTGGGGGATGTCGTCACGCAAATCTATATACCTGACAAGATTCAGCAAATTATTCGGGATGTCTATGCACGCGCCAAAAACATCTCTGAGATAAACGTTCCGGAGTTTTATAGGTCTGTCTATCTGAGCCCAGAGAAAGTAAGATTCGTCGTGTCCAAGAACGCAGAAATTGCGCACCAACTCCGGCATTTAGTTCTCAACCATTTCAACATGAAACAGGTCGCGGTATTCGACTTGGACTTCGTGATTTTAAACCCGGCTTTCTTTCTTGATGTCGCCAGCGAGCTGTACAAGAGTGGGCTGATTCAGAATAGTCACGGCAATGCTCTGCTTACGCTTTGCGAAAAATTCAAAAAAGGCAAGATTACGAAAGACGAGTTTGCGAATAAGGCGCTTGTGCTTTGCGCTCGAGCCGTCGGAGAATCTAAGCCGCAAGATGTTAAGTGCGTTGCCGCTAATTTCTTGCGCTCAAACATGCAAAATTATGTCTACACATTCTCGCTGAGGCTTTTGAATCTTGTGAGGTCCTTTTGCAAAGTTGTGACCATTACACGGTTGCCACAAGAAATAGCAGATGGCATTAGCGAAATGCTGCCTGTTGATGTCACGCTAACTAGCGAAATCGGCGCTAAGAATGGCGCATTCACTGGCAAGGCGGCGCTCAACATCGAACTGTCAAATGCTAGGCATCTCGCGTTTGAGGATTGGCTACGGTCAGAGGGCAGTTACGCTTATGGCTTGATAGGCTTTGGAGGCTGCTATCATGATTATTCTGCTTTTCTGAAATGCGTGAAATTTCCATTTGTAATCAGCCCTGATAAGAAGCTCGCAGAGCGTGCAAAATGCAACCATTGGCCTATCTATACTGCCAATGATGGTAGGAAGCTACTCGAGAAAGTCCGAAATGTTCTGAGCAGCCTAAGCAGAAGCGCGATGAGGGACACCGTTTCGGCAGAGGCTGAGGTGATTTGAAATGGCGATGGGGCAGAATCAATGCGACCCTCGAAAGAGAATGAGCACGCCCGATGCCGCGGCGGGTAGGCGTGAGATCGAAACGATCAAGAAGTATGCCGAGACGCATAACATGCTCTATTTCATCGAAGAATTGTCGCAAAAAGGTGTGGTTGATGGCAGCAGCGCCGACAGCGCCAGGAATCTCATAAACAGGCGAAAAGGCAATGGCATGACGCCAGAGGACTTTTTTGATGAAGCTTTTGCCCTATTCAGCTCTTCGCTTGGTGGCAAGCCTATCGCGAAAGTCAATGAAGTTGCCGAGGAGCACCTTGGTAGTGCCGAGCCTGGATTACGGTGCTGCTCGGCATGGAGAGAATACGTTACAGGTCTGTGCATGCTCAAGCGCAAGGACGAGGTATACACCAAAGAGCCGCACAACGAGCTTTACCAAATATGGCGCGATGCTGCGATAAGCAACGATTACGCGAATCCTACCACAAAAAGCTGATGCGCATGGAAGATACGGCAGCACAAGACGGACGCAAACGAGTCGCATTTGAGGACATAGATGGCACTGCGTACATGGGCTATGTCATATTAGATTTTATAAATTTTGTAGCTACGCGCGACAGGAGCTCTGCACAGTACGCGACGCAGTTTCATGAGCTTGAGCGAAGGGCTCGCGCTGGAGACATATCTTACAGAGAATATGCGGAAAAGGCGGAGAGGATTGTCAGAAAGTGGATTGCCGGCAAAAAAGTAGGATGGCTTAAGGAAACAGCGGATGCGTTTGTGTCCAAGGGGGCTGCGATAAACAGAAAATCTAAAGAAATTCATGATGCCACTCGCAAATTTGCCAAAGTTGTGGCGGTGACTGCAGAGCCTTATGTCATAGCCGCTTCGTTGAGCGCTGGGCCGCTTCCTTTTGACGATATAATTGCAACGGACTTCAAATCGCGCGATGGAATTTATACAGGCGAGATCGAAAGCGGGAAAAATCTTTTTAATTGGTTTCAGCGCTCAAGAGCCTTTAGAAAATACGTAAAGGAAAACGGCATTGACGCTTCAACATCGATAGCTCTTGGCGATAGCCCTCATGACGCTTATATGTTCGATGTGGTGGGATTCCCCGTGCTCAGAAACCCTGTCGCATCATTCGAGGAGCAGGCGCGAAAGAACCTATGGCTCGTATTTCGCGACCAAGATCCTTTAGAGCTCTACCTCAACTATGTGAATAACCCGCGAGAGCACTGGGAATACTGGTGTAGGCTGATGCCTGAGCAGCGTGAAATTGTCAGGATAAACAAAACGCTTTACAACGGAAATTGGGACGTTTTCATAAACACCATCGACAGCGACTCGCAAAAGCAGTTGCTTTCTGCTTTCGGATTCAAGCAATCTGAACATTCCAGCGAATCTAGCTTTTTTGAACGCGCCAAAGCGCTGGCAAAAAAACTTCAGGAATACGATCCCGAAGGAAAGAAATTAGGGCCGTATGTGGTGCCTGCGGAGACAAGATGATGACTGACGATATGTTGGTGAACGGATCAAAAGACCTTATCATCAGAGCGCTTGCTACAGAATGGCCTTTGAGTGTACAGCAACTGTACCAGCGCACTCTTAAGCACAGACCCAGCATCAGCTACCATGCCGTGCACAAGGCATGCAGGCAGCTTGCCGCGCGTGGCGTGCTGAAGCGCGAGGGAAAAGCATACGTGCTTTCGGACGACTGGCTCGGTCGGCTGTGCGAATTCGCAGACAAGGTCAAGGCGGGTTACGCTGGAAAGACGACCATCATGCTGCTCAGGCTTAAGGATTTCCACGAGGGCGATAGCCGGTCGTTTACTTTTGAGAACCTCGAAGAGGCCGAGAACTATAGGAAGCGACTGCAATGGGAATATCTCGTAGCGGAGGGCAAGAAAGAGCCTTATTGCGGCATGTCGAGGCACCTTCGCTCGCCTCTTTTCGCTTCGGAGCGATCCCTGAACATAATGAACATGGCTACAAAAACCAAATCGGAGGCATTCATGCTCGTGGCGGGCGACGAGCCCATCGACAGATGGTGCGCAGATTACTATCGCAACAGGTTCGTGCGCGTCCAGACAGGGGTGCCGTGCGCAGAGACGTGCGACACGATGGTACTCGGCGATGTCGTAGTACAACTTCACTTGCCAGAGACGTTGCGCACGAAGCTGGAGTTGCTGTACCTCAACACAAAAAATGTAGCCGAGCTTAGCGTCGCTGACCTTTACAATTCGGTCTACAAGCAGCCAGCTGATGTTAAAATCAGCGTCATGAGGAACAGTGAGATTGCGCGGCAATTGCGCGAACGGATTATGTCGCACTTCAAATTCAGCGAGTTTGCTGTATTTAGCGTGAACGGCACGCTAGTCGATGAGTTCCTTGTGAAGATTTTTGCAGAATATCTTGCACTCAATGGCAAGTTCGACAAAAAGGCATGGCAGGAGATTGAGATCCTCGGAACAGCCCATAAGAAAGGCAGCATTACATACGATCGTTACGTCGCTAAAGTCGTGGAGTTATATGCCGACGGCCTAAAAGGGCAGATGGTGGAGGATGTAAAGGCGCTGGCTCGCAGCTTCGTTGAAGAAGGCAGGGTGCCTGTTTTCGGGCGGTCTAAGCGCCTGTTCAACTGGACAAACTCATACTATAGAACCCTTGCCATAACAAAAAACACGGAGGAGATAACGGAAGCGCTCAAGGACATCTTTGCATTCGATGATGTGCTCGCTTCGCAGCTTGAGATAAAGAACGGTCGATATACTGGCAAAGTAAAGCGGAGCCTTGCTTCGGGGGAAGCGAAGTTAAAGGCGTTCCGCGAGTGGCTGAAAGGAACGGGCATGAGCCTAAAGGGCTCGGTAGGATTTGGAAACTTGGCTGACGATTTCTTGTTCCTGGAGCAGGTCGAGAGGCCGATTCTGCTTAGCGCCGAGCCTAAGTGCGTTGCATTTGCAAGAAAGAGGAAGTGGCTCGTTTTTGATCAGCGGACTGACGCCGTGCGCATTATTGACGAGCTTGAAAAGTAATACAAACGGCGCCTTTGGCTGGGCAGAGGCATATTTATCGTATGCTGAGGCATAGTGTTCTTATGCGACATGACGTGCGGTCGATACTTGCGGTACTTCGCCGCACCCACACGCCGACGATGCTCGAACGCTTTAGCGACAGCGATCCGTTTATGATACTTGTCAGCACGGTGCTGAGCGCGCGCACTAAAGACACGACTGCAATCCCTATTGCTAGGCGGCTGTTCAGAAAGTATAAGACGCCTGAAGACTTCGCACGCTCTTCGGTGAAACGCCTAAAGAAGGAACTTTATGGCGTAGGCTTCTATCGCGAAAAGGCGAAGCGGCTGAAGGCACTTTCTCGCGCTTTATTGGAAAAGCATCGTGGCTATGTGCCTCGGACGCTTGAGGAGTTGCTCGAGCTGCCCGGCGTGGGGCGAAAGACAGCCAATTGCGTACTCGTCTACGCGTTTAGGAAGCCAGCGATTCCCGTGGATGTGCATGTACACCGCGTAAGCAATCGGCTTGGTTTGGTTAAGACGAAAAAGCCAGAAGAAACCGAAGTTGCGCTGATGAAAGCGGTGCCTAAACGCTATTGGATCGAGCTCAACGAGCTGTTCGTTCGGCATGGCCAGACAACGTGCATGCCCGTCTCTCCGTTTTGCTCGAGATGCGCGATTCGAAGATATTGCAAGCGCGTCGGCGTTAAAAAGTCGCGATAGGGCTAGAGATTTTTCCCTTCCATTATTTTTCCAGCAGCTTTCTTCTGCTCTTCTGCTTTGCGGCGGGCTTCAAAAATCTTCACCATCTTCTTTTCTTCGGGCGTTCCCTTTATCCATGTCAGCCTGTTCGTGCGACCGCGGCGTTCTTTCTTAACCCAGCCCCGCTGCTCCAGCCTGAAGACGATGCGCGTCATCTTCGGGCGTGAGAAGCGGAATTCCTTTTCAATCTTGTTCTGGTAGGCGGTTTTGTGCTGCATCAGGTATGACACGACTTTACTCTCGTCTTCGAAGAGCCCTTTCAAGAACTCGCGGCTTGCGCGCCTGCGGTAATAGAAAAGGCCGGCTGCAGCCATGCACGCTGCCGCGATTGCAGTAGCCATCGCCAACATCGGTGATGGCTGCGTCGAGCTGTAGCGGACAAACAGCGGAGCAGAGGCGGGGTTTGCGAAATCCCAAGAAACTATTATGCTTCTGCCGTCTGAGCGCACCATTCCGCCCTCGCTGGGGTAATAGTCTTCTACGACGAATCCTGGCGGAAGCACAAAATCTATGTGCAGCGATTTCACATCTGTAGGTAGCGAAAGTTCGTTGAAGAACTGGAACGTGTTGCCGCTTCGCATTATCTGCTCCCTGGAGCTGAACGAGATTTCTACGAAAGTGTCGTTTTTTGGAAACACATCGATTATTGATACATCATTTTCTTGCAGGATGCTGAAGCCTATCGGACCCTGCGAATTTCTAGCCGATGTGTCGTATGCGCCGTGTGTTGCGAAGCGAATGCTTTCAGCCGGATTCTGAAGTGTGAGCTGAATCGTTTCGCGCACTGAATCTTCTGATATAGAGAAGCGAATTTCATATTTCTCTATCGCCATCGTTTGCGCGAATCCGAGGCTTGCGTAAAGCAGAAGCACAATTGCGAGTAGTGACCGCTTCATGAATTTGCTTTGCCAAGAGAGTTTAAATTGCTATTTTGATTGTTTCGGATTGTTTCACGACAGCATTATTACTCCGAAACATTCACAATATAGAAAGGTGAAATGAAATGAAGTCACCCAAAATAGCCCAGATAGTTGCTATCGTGCTGATGGCGGCTATCCTGGCGGTTCCTGTGAGCGCACAGGAAATGGTAGGCGAGCAGGCGGCTACGCTCGATTTCGAAGACGAAACTGTCAGTGAGATCGAGCTCAGCGTCGTTGAGGAGGAGTACAATACGACGACAGATGCCGAAAGCATCGGCTACCCATTCAAGAGGCTCGGAGAAGCCATCTCGGACTTCTTCACCTTCGACCCAGATGCAAAGGTGCGGCTTCGCATGCAGTTCGCCAAGGAACGCCTTGCAGAAGCCAACCTCATGGCAGCGAGAAACAGGACGCAGAAGGCGCTTGAGCTAATCCGCGAATACGAGTCAGAGCTCGGAGACGTGCAGATTCGCCTTAGAGAACGGATTAAGATAGGCGCGAACGTTTCTCAGCTTGTGAAGGACGCGGAGGTTTCGACAGCAAAATCTGCGCTCGTATTGCAGCTTGTGCTGGAAAAGGTCCCTGAGCAGGCAAGAACTGCGATAGAGCGAGCCATAAACAACTCACTTGAGAAAAAGGCTCGCATAAGGGCGCAAGTTGAGGCCATTGTCGGAGGAGAGCTCACAGACGAGCAAATCCAGGCACGGATAGAAGAGCGAGTTCGCACAAGGCTGGCTTCGGAGCTTGAGAAGCATTGGCGGAGGATTGCAAGCCTCGAAGAGCGGCTTGCCGAGCGCGTTGAGCGCCAGCTGACGCACCTTGAGCAGCAAATAGAAGCGGCACGCGCAGCGAACAGGTCAGAGCAGGCCGAAGCACTCGAGGCTGTCAAAGCCCGTGTGCAGGAGCAAGCTGAAGTGAGGGCTGAGGTCCTAAGCAGGATGCGAGAGCGGCTGCAGGCGGCGAAAGGCGAGGTCGAAGTGAACGAGACCGAATCAGAGGAAGAACTTGAGGTCGGCGCAGAAGTCGAGGCTAATACAACCATCCAGTCCGGTCAAGGCGGTCACAGGAATCGAGGACAGTAAACGAGTCTGTGATTTTCTTTTATTTCTTCTATTATCGATTTTTACAGAATTCGCGAATTAAAAGGTTCGGGCTAAGAATGGCTCATGCCAGACCTGCGGTTTGCGCACATTGCCGATTGCCATCTCGGGGCGTGGGGAAGCCATCCCGAGTTGCGGGAGCTCCCACTGAAGGCGCTTGCCGCTGCAATCGACAGGATCCTCGATTCTGACGTAGATTTTGTGCTTCTTGCTGGAGATTTCTTTGACAGCTCGATGCCAGCGGTGGATGTCATACGATTTGCTGTGGAACAGCTTAGGCGGCTGAAGGAAGCCAATATTCCGGTGTACGCCATAGCAGGTTCGCATGACTATTCTCCTACAGGAAGGACGATGCTGAGCGTCCTTGAGGCCGCTGGGCTGCTTCGCAATGCCAATATGCAATGGCTCGAGGATGGCGACGTGCGCATCTTCGGAGTCGAGGGTTTGCGCGGCGGGCTTGACAAAGAACTTTTTGGCAAGCTCAAAGAGGAGATGGACCGCGCGCTTTTGGAGCCGTTGAAGGCAAGTTACGATATTTTCATGTTCCATTCGGCTGTAGATGAAATAAGCGGCATGGCCGGCGTACCGCTGGATGCGCTTCCGAAAGGATTCGATTACTACGCCACGGGGCACGTTCATGCGCCAAAGGTACACATGCATGGGGGAAAGCCGCTCGTGTTTCCGGGTCCCTTGTTTCCAGCCGAGTTCTCCGAGCTGGAGCAGCTCGGCGTTGGAAGCTTTTGCATAGTCGACGTGCAAGGCGGGAGGACGAGCGTTTCTACGCTACAGATACAGCTTGCACCCGTGCGGACGATAACGATAGGCTGCGAGGGCAAGACTCCACAG
>JAWCMQ010000002.1:43549-45798 GCA_039091255.1 Candidatus Aenigmatarchaeota archaeon | reverse complement strand
AGCATAGAGTCCGAGTTTTTGGCGGCTATTTCCTCGCGCGATGTTAGCGGGAAAATCGTCCTGCTGAAGGCAAGCGGAATGATTTTGGGCAAGCCTTCAGACGTAAACTGGCGCGCCATCACAGAACGCGCACAATCGGCCGGAGCATTTGCAGTCAAGCGATCTGTCCACTTGTCGGCGAAGGAAACGGAGCTGGCAAAGCCGCTTGAGGTGAGCGGAGGACTCGAGGAAATCGAAAGGGCGATAATCGAAAAGAACGCATGCGGAAAAGGCGAACTTGTCCGCAAACTTATGGATGCGCTGGCCGTGGAGAAGGCGGAAGACGAAAAGAACGTTACGTACGAGGAAAAGGTCAAAAGCAACGTGAAAAAGGTGTTGGGCATCTGAGGGTGATTGCGTGCTGCTGAAATGGATTGAGCTGGAAAACATACGCAGCTATGTGAAGGAGCGCATAGAGTTCCCGCTCGGAACAACGCTACTATCAGGCGACGTCGGGTGCGGCAAGTCTAGTGTGCTTTTGGCTGTCGAGTTCGCGCTTTTCGGCATACAGCGCGGGGAGCTGGCCGGCGGGAACCTGCTCAGGCATGGCAAGCCCGAAGGTTCGGTGAAGCTCTGCTTTGAGGTCGGAGGCAAGGAAGTGGTAATTTTCAGGTCGCTGGAGCGCGATAAAAAAGGAGTTTCGCAGGGCAGCGGCTGGATTCAGATTAGCGGCATCCGCCAGAGCAAGACTGCGAGCGAGCTCCGTGCTATGGTCCTTGAGTTGCTAGGCTATCCGACAGAATACCAAACAAAGAATCCTATAGTCTTCCGCTACACCGTCTACACGCCTCAAGATGAGATGAAGCGCATACTTTTTGCTGATGCGAACGAGCGGTTGGGCATACTTCGAAAAATATTCCAGATAGACAAATATGGCCGCATACGTGCGAATGCCGAAGCGATTGTTGTGCGGGAGCTTCGGGCAATGAAGAGAGAGCTGGAGAGCCTCAGTTCCGACCTTGAGCAGCGCACGATCGATTGCGAAACCATGCGCGGCCAGCTCGAGGCGCTGGGCAAGGAGCGTGCCCAGCAGCAAGTTGCCGCTGAAGCCGCAGCTAAAGAGCTTTGCATAAAATCGGCTGCGGTTGAGCGCCTGTCGGAGCAAATACGGAGCTTGAGCAGGGTCGCGCAGGCTGCGGCAATGAAGGAAAGCATGGCAAGGGAGCGCAAAGCGAGAAACCAGCGGATTGCGAATGAGATTTCGGAACTGGAAAAGCGGATAGTTTCAATCGAAAAGTCTCTGGGAGCCAAGCCGCCTGCGCCAACCGAAACGGAGCAGGAGTTGGCTGCCAAAAGGCGCGAGCTCGAAGCGCGGCGCTCTGAGGTCATTTCACGCCGTTCGTTGCTTGAAAGCGAAATCCGGCGCTACAAAATTATACTCGAGAAAGGCCGGTGCGAGTTTTGCGGGCAAAGCGTCGCGGGCGCCCATGGCTTTGCGGAGCGCGTGAGCGAGCGTGAGCAGGAATTTGCGAGGATTCTGTCTGAGGCAGAGCGCATAGCCACGGAGCTTAGCGCAATCGAAAGGAAGCAAGCGGAATTTCGCGACTATTCTTACAAGCTCAAGCTTTACGAGGCCGGCGAGCGCGAACTGCGAGAGAAGCAGGCAAAATTGCGTGAGCTCTCGGACGAGCATGAGCGGAACGAGCGCGACATCGCCGCGGCAGAGGAGGAGCTTTCGCGATTGCGCACCGAGCTTAGCAAGCTCGTCGGGCTTGAGGCCGAGGAACGAAAAGCAAAAGCCGAACTTGGCAAAGCGCAGCTAAAGAAAACAGAAGCTGACAAGGCGCTTGCCAGGACGGAGAGCCAGATAGAGAGCATGACGCGAGAGCTTGGCCGCCTTGAGAAAGAGATAGCCGACAAGCGGGCCATGCGGCTGCGGATAGCCGAGCTTAGCGCCACTGCGAGTTGGCTGGAGCAGACGTTCATCCCGCTTATGCAGCTTATGGAACAGACTGTCATGGCGACGATACAGCAAGAATTCAACAGCGTATTCCAGTTGTGGTTCGGGATTCTTATGGGATCCGAGAACCTGAGCGTAGAGGTCGACGACCAGTTTGCGCCCGTCATAATGCAGGAAGGCTACCAGACCGAGTACCAAAACTTGTCCGGAGGCGAGAAGACGGCTGTCGCGCTGGCTTACAGGCTTGCCCTGAACAAAGCGATAAACACGCTGATAGAAAGCATAAGGACAAAGGACCTAATCATACTCG
>JAWCMQ010000002.1:28921-43451 GCA_039091255.1 Candidatus Aenigmatarchaeota archaeon | reverse complement strand
GACGAGCCTACTGATGGCTTCAGCTCCGAGCAGATAGACCGCATCCGCGACGTGCTCCACGAGCTAGGCCTACGCCAGACTATTCTCGTGTCGCACGAGCCTAAGATAGACACGTTCGTCGAGCACGTGATACGCTTCCACAAGGAGGGGAATGTGAGCAGGGTGGTGAAATAGCACACAATCGTAGCGTTTAAGAATGTTTACCTTACAGTAGTGACTTATGCATCTTATAGTTGATAACTGGAAAACATTCATCGGAAAGAAAGAAAATAGGTTTGAGCTTGTCCATGAAGGCGGCAAGGAAGAGTATTGTGCGGACGATGTGAGCCAGATAATTATATCCGCAGCTTCTTCAATTTCGATAGGTGCGATAAAGCTCGCTATGGAAAAAGGGATTGATATCGTTCTTATGAGGCATCGAGGCGAGCCGGCTGGACGGATATATCCATGCAAGCTTGGTGGGACGACGCTCACCAGAAAGCGTCAGCTTGAAGCCTATTTTTCAGACAAAGGGTTCGCACTTGCCAAAAAATTTATCGAGGCCAAGATACGGAACCAGGTTGCCGTGCTCAAGGCTCTGGCAAAAACGAGAACAGGCATAGATTTCTCGCAGGAAATAGCCCGAATGGAAGCGTCCATTTCACAGATAGAGGCCATCAAGTCCGGGCAACTTGATGATGTCAGAGAACAGCTCTTAGGATTCGAAGGCAATTCTGCGAATGAGTACTTCCAGGCGCTTTCTAAGATAGTTCCTATAGAAAAACGCGATAGGAAAGGCGGAGACGGTTTCAACGCAATGCTGAACTACGCATACGGAATCATGTATTCTGAAGTCGAGAAGGCGTGCATATTGGCTGGCCTTGACCCGTATTTCGGCTACCTACACACCGACAGGTATGGCAAACCGTCCATGGTCCTTGATCTAATTGAGGAGTTCAGGGCGCCGATTGCCGACAAGGCCGTGATAAACTTGTTTTCGCGAAAACAGGTCTCTGAAGAAGACTTCGAAAAGAATGGCGAAACGTTTTTCTTGAGCGAACGCGGCAGAAAGAAAGTCGTTGAGGCCGTCATGCGCAGGCTTTATGGCAAGGTCGACAACGGCAACAAAACAAAAAGATTCAAGAATGTGGTTGTGAGCCAAGCGCGATCTATTGCGCGGTTCGTTCTGGGTCAGACGGACGATTACAAGCCATTCCTTCTGGGAGGCGGCAAGAAATGCTCTATTGGGTAATATACGACATCAGCAATAATGGGATAAGGGCAAAGGTTGCGTCCAAGTGCAAAAACTATGGGCTACGAAGGGTTCAGAAAAGCGCCTTCATCGGCGAGTTGACGAAGAATCGGGCTGAGATGCTCGCTATGGAGGTCGAGTCCATTCTCGGCGATAGCGATGCGGTATTTGTTATGCCGTCGTGCGAGGAGTGCTTCGGTGGCAAGATAGTCAGCGGAGATTTCGATGAGGACGGCATTCGCAAGAAGGATTTTGTCATAGTAGGTGGTTCGAATGAAGGGTAATCTGCTGTCGGCTAAGGATTTGATGAACTTCTGTTACTGTCCACGTATAACTTACTATGAGCATGTCTTGAGAATTCCTCAGGCCACGACCGCCAAGGAGATAAAGGGACGGGAAAAGTATGCCGAGTTTAGAAAGAAGTCTAAAAGAAGCAGCAAGCGCCTTTCCAGGCTTGTCCAAGATGTATGATGTCTACCTTGCTTCGGAAAAGCTCGGGCTACACACACGGGTAGACTGCATACTCATCGATGAAGCTAAAAAGCAGGCGTGGCCGCTGCAGGTCAAGTGGGCGAAGAGACCGAGGAAACTGTATATGAATTATAGGGCACAACTTATGATGGAAGCCTTGCTTATAGAAGAACAGATAGGCTATACAGTCAAATCCGGGTTTATTAAGTTTCTTAAAGGCGGGGGTGTGGTTAATGTGGATTTGAAGGATAGGTCGCTATTTGCCTTTATTTTGGATGAAATAAAAAATATAGTCAGAAACGAATGTTTGCCAAAACCCACCAAGTTTGAAAGAAAATGTGCGGACTGTTGCTATAGAAGGGTATGTTGGGCGATCTAATGGCACGAAAAAAGAAATATGTAACAAAGACTTGTAATTTTAAGCTTGATGTTAGTAAGGAACAATCGCAAGCTTTGAGCGCACTTATCACTGAGTTTAGTAAGGGTGTAAATTTTGCTCTTTCAAAGATAGATGAGCAGAAACGCCAATTCAAGAAACTTGAAGAGCAAAAAACGGGGAAATGTGCCGATCCCGATTGTAAAAGCAAGGGTGAAAAAACTAAGTTAAGATATATGTGCAGAAGCAAGTTATATTGCCCGCGTTGTTGGGGTCGTTTGACAGGATGGAAACATGTGAGAAAACTTCATTACAGCACTTCGAAACGCAAAGTCAAAGAAGATATCAAACTAATATGTAATCTTACGCCACAATTTTGCGTTACAGCATTTCAGAAGGCCGGTGAAGCCTATAAATCGTATCAGCAAATTAAAAATTGGCGCAACTCCCGTGCAAAACGATTGAAAGCAAAACTCGATGTTCTTCACGAGCTTCTTGATGGACAAAACCGAATTGAAATTAAAAAGGAGAGAGCTAAGGTTGGACATTTTGTCCATAAACACAGGGACTCTTTACGCATCGAGAAGGGCATATACACAAGACCGGATTATACAGAAACTATTCTCCGCAATGATATTGCTGATTTAGAAAAGAAAATCAAAGAGCTAACGCAAATTAAAGTCCCAACTTTTAAACAAAAAGTTATTAGAATGATGAAAGGTTCGTATCATTTTGAAATCGATGACAAGAGTTGTAAATTCGTATTGAAAACGTCGAAGGATAAGTCTCTCGAGTTCGGATTAATTGGTGGAAAACTACAACTTACAAATCTTGTTAACGCTGTCAAAGGGAAATACGAAATTTCACAACCAGAAATAACAATGAAAGGTGATGAATTTTATCTTCATGTTCCTTTGAGGAAAGAGCTAAGGTTGCCGAAATTGGAGCGCACTTTCGCGTCCATGGGTATAGACATGAATATTGCGAGAAATTTTGCAGTCGCCGTACTTATACCAGACAAAAATTCAAAACCGGCGTACGTTCATTTCTGGAATAGTAGAAGGCATAACTGGAAACGGGATTTTTATGCAAAAATGAGAGCCCGAATAGGGGCTGATACCAATATCAACAAAATGAAGGAGGCCGGTATGGATAAGCCAGCAATTCGTAAAAAAAGAAAGGCTATGCACAATTTTATGTTAGCTCAGAGTGGCAGGGAGCGTGCATACATGAAATACGTCAATCATAATATTTCTCATGAGATTGTCGAGGCTGCTAAGAATTTCCGCTCAAAAACAGGTCGCCACGTCGCAATAATTTTAGAAAATCTGAAAAATATACGGACAACGACTGAAAGCTATCGAAAATATATGAGAAAGATGAATAGACGTTTAAACAGCTGGAATTTCAGGCAACTTCAGACGTTTATCATTTACAAAGCTTGGGACAATGGAATTCCTGTTTTGTTTATTGACGCCCAAAAAACAAGCCAAACCTGCCATATCTGTGGCCATGTCGATCGTGAAAGTAGGCCCGAACAGAGCATTTTCAGATGTACAAAATGTTCCCAAGAGTATAATGCCGACTTTAACGCGGCTTTCAACATCGCGAAAAGCTTTTATAATCTTCCGCTCTCAAAGCTTAGTGGTGAACATCCATAGTTGCTATGGATGTGATTTAGCTTTAATTGGCATAAATATAGTTCTCGTTTCGGCGAGGACGTTGCGTGAGGCCCACGTTGTCGCACGCAACGGGCGCCCGTTGCTAGCGCCCCCAACTTTCCGCTTCGGCAGGAAAGAACCGTTCAATGGTGGCTTACATTTAAAAGTCACTGCACAAATTGTAGAAATTGTCAGCGACCATTCGTAAATTGTACTTCCTAGCCATGTATCGCGTTTGCGCGCCGCTCTTGTAGACCACACAGCCATCGAACAAAGGATGCAACTTCGTCGGAATGCGCTGCAGGCTGGTATTGTGATACCCTTGTAGACCACACAGCCATCGAACAAAGGATGCAACTGATTCATCGGCTCATTCGAGAGGACAAGCTACTATACTTGTAGACCACACAGCCATCGAACAAAGGATGCAACACAGAAACATCGCATTTATCTATTCGATTAAAATGACGCTTGTAGACCACACAGCCATCGAACAAAGGATGCAACCGTGATGTGTGGACATGAAATCAAAATCAAAAAGGGCCTTGTAGACCACACAGCCATCGAACAAAGGATGCAACTTACTTTCGGCGCTTGGCGTATTTTGCCTTAACAGTCTTGTAGACCACATAGCCATCGAACAAAGGATGCAACAGATTGCAATCAGCAAGGGCATAGAAAATATTCCGCATGCTTGTAGACCACATAGCCATCGAACAAAGGATGCAACCCATGTCGTCTATGACGGCGGCGACGCCTACTACAGCCTTGTAGACCACATAGCCATCGAACAAAGGATGCAACGAGGAATTGGTTGCTCAAGCGATAGTGTAGGTGGTACTTGTAGACCACACAGCCATCGAACAAAGGATGCAACTGTCGCTGAACGAAACGTATCTGCTTAGTTGTCTCGCAGGACTAGCGGCAGCATCTGAAAAATTCCGCCATAAAAATGGCGTTATTCTGTCGCTTATTGTCGCAAAACGTCGCATTTCTAGAGGTAAATTCTGTTGTGTTGAAGAAGTCAGTCACTGAGATCGAGAGATTGTAGCGGATTTTGGCAGGACAATGCCAAGAATTTTGGACGACTCAGAAAGGTCTTCGGCTCTCTTGGCACTATTCAGCTTTTAAGTAAGCATTAAAACATTCCACCCCATTTCAAGGCATGGCTGAAGCAAAGCTGCTCATCGGCAAGTCCGGGAAGGGCGATGCGCTTCTTGATGCCAAAGAGCTCGTCACGGGCAGAACGTGCGTAATCGCGCAATCTGGTGCGGGCAAGAGCTACCTTATTGCCGTCATGTGCGAAAAGATGCTCGAGGCTGGCGCAGGTTTTTGTATAGTAGATACGGAAGGCGAATACAATTCTCTGAAGGAGAAGTTCGACATTTTGTGGATAGGGCCTGCTGGCTCAGCCGATGAGGACATCGAAAGCGCGGACATCGGAGCGCTTTGCGAGCGCGCCATGCGCGAAAACATACCGATGATTTTCGACGTCTCGGAGAGCGACGAGCGCGCTAAAGTGGCGGAGCTTGCGAAGGCACTGTATGCGGCTGCTACGAGGCTTCGCGTGCCCTATCTGCTCATTTTGGAAGAAGCGGACAAGTTTGTGCCGCAGGGCAAAGACTCTCTCAAGGAGATAGAGGAGATATCCAAAAGGGGCCGAAAGCGCGGGCTCGGGTTGCTTGTAGCAACGCAGCGACCCGCCATCGTCAACAAGAACGTGCTTTCGCAGTGCGGCATGCAGTTCATTGGGCGTTTGACTACCGAGAACGACTTGGCTGCGGTCAAGCTGTTTTTCGATTCACGGGACGACTTGGTTGAGCTGAGCAAGCTGGAGCCCGGATTCTTCTATATGATGAGCCGCGGCAAGAAGGTTCGGATGCGCTCTGTCGAGCGCATCACTACGCACAAGGGCGCGACGCCTGAGCTGAGGCTTGGGCGCACCGAAGGCGCAGCGAAAGAGGCAAAGGCGTCTGCCAGGCCTGCCGCCGAAGAAAAAGCTTGCCCGCTTTCTATGCCTGCCGACTTATCCAGTGTTGCGAGCAAGATTGTGGGAATCGAGCCGAAGCTAAAGCGAGAGGATGTGCTCAAGCTCGCCGAGAAGAAGAGGAAGAAGAAATTCCTCGTGTTTGGAAGCGAGGAAAGACTTGAGAGCGTGGACATGCTTTGCTATCCTCTTGTGTACGTCAAGACGAAAGGCGCGTACGGGATTTTCAAGCGCATTAGGGAACATTCATTCATACTTGACGGCGTCTCGGGGAACATCGCCGAGGTTAACAACGGGCTCCGCCTTAGGCCAGGCCTTTCGTCTCTCGTAGGCTTGAGCGAAGATGAGCTGCGCGTGCTGTTCGCGCTTGATGGGCAGCGCACGGTCGCGGAAATCGAGGCAAAGACGCGCATGGGCGAGGATGCCATACGCGAGGCGCTGCGCTCACTTGAAAAGAAGAAATGCATCACGTGCTCAGGCAAGGTCGGGCGCTCCAGGCAATATGCGCGGCTGATTGACGCTAAACCGCCCAGCCTGACGCTTGGCGCAGCTTTGCCGAAAGTCGTCAAGCTCTCGGGCAACTGCGCGCCTCACAAGATAAGCCAGGAGCAGGTGCGCGCCATTGTGAAGGCGCAAAACCCGATGACTGATATTGTGGAATTCAAGCCTTTCTATTATCCGCTCTACAGGGCTAGACTCAGCAAGCGCGTCCTGATGATAGATGGCGTAACTGGGGAAGAAGTCGATGCGGCGACTATTTAGGCTGCTTCGGCGCCATTATTGCTATGGAGCTCTTCTCAATCGGCCATTCTACGCGCAAGCTTGAGGATTTGATTGCAGTTCTGAAGCATTATGGCATAGTGCAGCTCGCAGATGTGCGTCACTTTCCCACATCGCGGCACAATCCGCAATTCAATCGGGAGAATCTGGAGAATGAGCTGCCCAAGCACGGCATTGGATATTTCTGGCTTGAGAAGCTTGGCGGATTTCGCACAGGCGGATACGAGAAGTACATGAGGACGAAGGCATACCGCGAAGGGATAAAGGAGTTGCTGGCTCTCGCAAAGGGTGCTCCAACGGCTTTCATGTGCGCGGAGCTCCTGTGGTTCAAATGCCATCGTCGGCACATATCCGACACGCTTGTGCGGCGCAGGCACAAGGTCGTTCACATCTATGACGAAAAGCGGACGCAGGAGCATAAGCTGCGCGAACGCATGAGGAAAATCAGGTGCGACTAGGGCATTTTAGGCCGCACGTGCCGCATTCTGGCTTCTTTTTGCACGAGCGCTTGGCATGCTCGACAATGAGCGCATGGAAGTCCTTGTAAAGGCGGACGCTGCGCGGCAGCGCAGCGTGAAACATGTTCTGGAGTCCGCCATAGCTTTCTTTTCCGCTTATGAATTTCATGCGAGCGAGCGTGCGGCGCGTGTAGGCATCAACGATGAAATAGGGCTTTCCGCAGGCGTAGAGCAGGATCGAGTCAGCAGTCTCTGGGCCGATGCCTTTAATCGCCAGAAGCTGCTCGCGCGTGGCGGTCTTGAAAAAATCATTAAGCGAGTCAAATGAGAGGGCGAATTTTGCCAGGGCTTTCAGGCGCGCAGCTTTCTGGCGATAGAAGCCGCTTGGCCTGATTAGTGCTTGCAGTTTCGGCAAAGGCATCGTGGCAATCCTTTGGGGAGCAAGCACTTTTGCTGCTTTGAGATTTGCCAGCGCCTTCTCGACGTTTTTCCAGTTCGTGTTCTGGGTCAGCAGAGCGCCGATGCATATCTCCCATTTGCGCAAGGGGCCGCTGTCAGCAGGCCACCAATTGGACTGAGGGCCGAATTGCCTGCGCAGGGACTTGTAGAGCTGAAGGAGCATGAATGAACTTGCTGGGAACTTTAATAAAGTTCTTACGTTGAAATAGCTCGCCAAGCCGCGTGCTTTATGTAGGCTTGGCTCGTTAAATTACTTGGGCCCGTGGCGCAGCCAGGATAGCGCGCTTGGCTTCGGACCAATAGCTGGCGAACATGACGCAGCGCCAGTTAGAATAAAGAGGTCGCGGGTTCGAATCCCGTCGGGCCCACTAGCAGAACTCTAGGAGTTCTGCTGTGCAGGCGAAATCTTAGATTTCGCCTTGCATCTTGGTTTATTCCCGCGCAAGCTTCTTCTTCAGGAGCTCGCGCAGCGCTTTGGGGTCTGCGCGGCCCTGGGTAGCGCGCATGACCTGGCCTACGAAGAACTCGAACGCTTCGGAGCGGCCTGCGCGGAATTCTGCAAGGGCTTGGACGTTTTCCGAGAGGACTTTTTCAACGAAGGGCGCTAGAGTGGCCTCGTCAGATATCCTTGCCATGTCTCTGCGCTTCATGAACTCTTCAGGGTCCGGCGGCTTCGGGTTCGTGGCAAGGTCACGGAGCATGAGCTCCGCAGCGCGGTCAGTCAGCGCTCCGCGCTCCACAAGTTGGATAAGCTTTACGAGGTGACTTGTCGTGAGCTTTGTGCTTCGGAGGCGCAGGTTGTTGAAGTTAAGGACTTTCTTCAGCGTTTTTGCAAAGAACGGCGCTGCGCGGTCTGATGGCACGGCTTTTATCACTTGCTCGAATGCTTCAGCAATGTCTGGCTCGCTGACTATCGCCGCGGCCAGCTCGCGCTGGATTTTAAGCTCTTTAACGTATCGCTGCACCTTGGCGGACGCGAACTCTGGCAGGCCGGCTTTGGCTGCGGCAAGCTTTTGCTCGCTGAGCGTTATTATCGGTAGGTCGGTGTCAGTTATGTAGCCGTATTCTTCGGCTTCTTCCTTGGCGCGCAGCGAGCGCGTCACGCCAGAAGCTTCGTCCCAGGCTCGCGTCTCCCTTGCGATTGTTCGGCCCTGCTTCACAAGGGCGCGCTGACGGATTATCTCGTAATTCAGAGCCTGCTCGACGTCCTTGAAGCCCGAGATGTTCTTCACTTCGATGCGAGACTTGTCCACGGATATGTTCGCATCGACGCGCATCGAGCCTTCGATGGACGAGTCATAGATGCCCATGTATTCCATCATGCTTGAAAGCACCTGGAGGAACTTTCGCGCTTGCTCAGGGCTCTCTAGGTCAGGCTCTGTCACGATTTCGCACAGCGGCGTGCCCGACCGGTTGTAATCTATGAACACATGCTTGGCTTCTGCTATGCCGCCCCCTACGTGGATGAGGCGGGCGGGGTCTTCCTCGAGCTGTATCCGCGCTATGCGTATCTTTTTTCCGTCGATTTCTAGCCATCCTTTCTCGGCGAACGGCGCGGCATACTGCGTAATCTGGAAGTTCTTCGACATGTCGGGATAGAAGTACGTTTTGCGGTCAAACCATGTGCGCTGCGGCATCTTGCAGTTAAGCGAGAGGCCGATTTTGATTGCTGCATCCAATGCTCGGGCGTTAAGGCGCGGCTTGCTGCCTGGAAAACCCAAGCATGTCTCGCAGACGTACGTGTTAGGCTCGCGCACGAAACGGTTGGGGCAGCCACAGAAAAGCTTCGTCTCTGTGAGGAGCTGAACGTGGACCTCCAATCCTATGCGAACCATGATTGCACCTCTCTTACGAACGAAAACTTCGCCGTCATCTCATAAGCTCCTTGAACTTTTCCAGCGATTGCTTCATTTCCGCCTTCGAGCCGAACACCTCGACGGTAGCCGTGCCCGCAAAGCCGCGCTTTTTGAGCATCTCCGCAACCTGCTTCATGGGGATTTTGCCTTCGCCCAGCGGCAGATTGTCCTGCGTCTTTGTAGCGTCATTTATGTGAAGATGGTCGACTGCCTTTATCCCGGTGAACGCCTTGATGGCGGCTACGCCGCCGCGCATGAAGGCGTGGCCGATGTCGAGCGTGGCATGAAGACCAGGCACTTTTGAGAGCAGGTAAGCAAACTCCTTCGGGTATTCTCCGGTGTTTTCTATTGATATAATTATGCCATGAGGCCTCGCCGCTTCGACCAGGAATGCGAAGCTTGCGATAAAGTTTTCCATCACTACCTTGTCCAGCTCTGCTGTTAGAAAGCCCATGCCAGATGAATGCGCGTGCACGTCAAGGCGCTTCAGGCCGAGCTTTGCGGCGGCTTTTATAGTACGCTTCATTTCAATGAGCCATGCCGCTCGAACGGTGATGTCAGGACTTCCGAGGTCGCAATATGGAGGCGCGTGGCCGACTGCGAATAAGTTGTGTCCCTGAAGGACTTTCTTTATGAGCGGAGCTTTCTTGATGAGCACGTCGTGTGTATTGAACGGGGGCTCTATGTACAGCTCTACGAAATCAACTCCCCACTTAGCCACACTTTCTATCTCCTGCGCCTGTGGCTTTGACGGGTTTATGTTGACGCCGAATTGCATACGAAACCTCTATCGCGAGTGCTATCGCGCCCAGCTAGCTCGCTGCGGTCGCTTTGCTCCCTTGCGCGCACGCTGGGCTTGATGGGACCGCGGAGATTTGAACTCCGGTCGCCAGCAGGCTGTAGCCGTTTCCGCCAGCGCTTTGCGCCAGCAAAGGGCTGCCCCAAGCTGGAATCCTAGACCAAGCTAGACTACGGTCCCTATTTTGATTGCTCGAACGCCGCTCCGACCTCAATCAGCCTCGGCTCCTGCGTGTGGTCGCCAATGAGGTGAAGACCGATAGGCGTGCCGGCCTTCGCAGGCACGCTTATCATAGGCAGGCCTGCAAGGTTCGCCGGGACTGTTAGCATGTCCATCTGATAAACCTGCGCTGGCGTTAATTTCTTGATGTCGTCGAACTTCGGCGGAAGGATGGGCATCGTCGGTGCCGCAAGCAGGTCGCATTTCTTGAACGCCTGCTTGAACTCGCGGATGATGAGCGTCCGAATCTGCATGGCTTTCGTGTAGTAGGCGTCTTTGTACCCCGCCATGCGGGCGAACGTTCCGAGCATAACGCGGCGCTTGGCTTCTTCTCCAAAGCCCGAGGCGCGAACGCGCGAAAAGTATTCTGTTGCGTTGCCTTTGAGCTCTGCGTGCATGCCATAACGGAGGCCGCAGAACTTGGCAAGGTTTGTGCTGGCTTCTGCAGTCGCAATTATGTAGTAGGCCGGGAGCGCATATTTTGTCAGCGGCAGCGAGAGCTCTTTGCACGATGCGCCCAACGACTCGAGCCTTTTGATGGCTTGCCAGACGGTCTTTTCGACTTCGCTGTCTATTTCTGCAAAATATTCTTTTGGGATTCCCACCTTTATGCCGTGGAGCTCTTTCCTGCCTGCAAATTGCGTGTAATCATGGGCAGGGTGATCGAGTGACGTCGAATCTTTTGGATCTTTGCCGCACATCACCGACAATAGCAAAGATGCGTCATAGACGGTCTTTCCGATTGCTCCAATCTTGTCAAGCGAGTTCGCATAGTCTATGAGCCCCCATCGTGAGACGAGGCCGTACGTCGGCGTGAGGCCGACAACGCCGCACCAAGCAGCCGGGCAACTTATACTGCCGCCGGTCGATTGGGCGACCGCTACGTGCGGCATGTCCAGCGCGGCGGTCAGGGCTGCCGCGCCTCCGCTAGAGCCGCCGCAGACGCGCTTCGGGTCGAGCGGGTTTTTCGGCGTGCCGTAAGCGCAGTTCGTGCAGAATGTCCCGAAGCCGAACTCGTCCTGATTGGTTTTGCCAATGACTATCGCGCCACTCTGCTTTGCGCGAGCAACGGCAGTAGCGTCAAAAGGCGGGACGTATCCTTCGAGTATCTTGGAGCCGGCGAAGCTGCCGATGCCCTTGGTGCAGATGCTGTCTTTTACACTGATAGGCAGGCCTTGCAGGTTTCCCTGGATGCTTAGTCGCACTCGGATGTCCACGACTTCGCGCAGGCAGTAGTACTTCTTGTTTATTTTGTCGAGCTCATCCATCAGCGCATCAGCAAACGACATGTAGTCGAACATGCCGGATTTTGACCGCTCCAGAAACTCGCGGACGGAGATGTTGAATTTCGGCATAGCATCACGGATTGCTCGCGCTTCACAAGCGCAAGTTATCATACCACCCTTGGCCCCTTGAAATATCCCTCGTGCTTGTGCTTTGTTTGCGCAAGGCTTTTTTCTTGGCCTAGCGGCGATTCGATTTTGTCTTCCCGGACGACGTTTTCGACGGGCTGCGGATGGAACGACGGCTCGACGCCTTTCGTGTCGACTTCATCGATGATTTTGAAGGCTGAAAGGATTTCGTTCAGGTCGGCCTGGGCGCGCTTGAGCTCGGCTTCGCTCAAATCGAGGCGCGCGATTTCTGCCACGCGCTTCACGGTTTCGAGGGAGATTTTTTCGAACTGTTTCTTTGCTTGGCCGGTCATGGGAAAATTAGCGCTTTGGAAAGAATTAAAGCGCGATAGCTTGCTTCCCGAATTCTGAATTATGCCTAATCGCTGTTAGGCGCCCTGAACGAAGTGAAAGCCCGCAGGGCGTGGCAAAATTACGAAGTAATTTTGAGTTCAGAATTCGGCGGTGGCGGGAAGGCACAATTTTTTATAAAATAAAGAGGGGTTGCGTAAGGGCAGGGGCTTTTATTCTATTTCGGTTTGATGTTCGTCGTGTTCAAAATCATCTATTAAATCTGCTTGTGGTTTTTCATCCACTTCCTGTTTTATTATTCTCTTTTCAATTTCTTTACTGACAATTTCTGCACGTTTTTTCATGAATTGCTCATAATTGTCTGACCACACACCAAAACTATCCAAATCCATAATTAGATGAGTTTTCATAGTTTCTGATAAATGGGGATTTACTTTCTTGAATTTTTCCATATATTTTGATGGCGGTTTATCTTTGATTTCTCTTTTATTCAGAAAATCATCAACAATAGTAATGTTAAGGATATGATTAATTATTCTTTCATCTTTATTGAGTTTTGTTAAGTATGCTCTTGGAAAGAAGTGATGATAGTTTTTACTATTTGCCTGTTTTAGCCAATAATTACTGATATTCACAATTGAGTCGTCAATAAATGATCTTGGTTGATGGTATGCATAGATGCATAAAATAGCTTTTACATAACTTCTTCCTGCACTAAACCAACCATTGTTTTTTATAAATTCGATTGAGGTATTTATTGGCCAATCGTACTTTGGTAGTTCGCCATTTAAAATTTTATCAATTCTTTTGACATCCTGAGCCAATTTACTTTCAACCGCCGATGAATACCTGCCAGATAATGCAACTCTCCAAAAGAAATCTTGTAAATATTTTTGTTTATCTCCTGTTGGTTTATTTTTATGGTGATAAAAGAAATAAGCGAATGGAACAATTAATGCGTTATATGGAAGTAATTGTGATACTGGTATTCTATAATACCCTCTGAAATACTCTATTGCACTTTTAATTGCGTCAATGGCGTCGTTCCATGTTTCTATAAATTTTTCTTTGTCTAAATTCAATATGATTTTTCTTTTACATTCTTTTGTTAAGATTAATGAAATGACTTGAAGAACGACTGAAGCCGGAATAGTCTCGTAATTCACCTCTTTTAATGTGTCAATCAACTCATCAAATTTTTGCGACAAATCAAAATCTTTGTCATAGTCATAAGTTTTGGCGGCCATTATCTCAAACAGGGATAGTGGTTTTCCACCAACATTAATTCTGGTAAAAATTTCTGTTGCAACATCAATTGGCACTTCGCTGACTTGGATTACAGAATAATTATAAGATTCTATCCTCTTTTTGTATTCTTCAAGTTTCTTATGGTATTTATCGGGATATTTTGTGAGAGCCGTTAATCCGCCATAAAGAAGTTCTTTTAACTTTATTATTTGGTCACTATTTTTACCCTCAATTTCCGTAGTAACTATTTTTTCATCATCTTTTGCATCCAAATCAACATATATTTCGGAAAAATTTTCTTCTCTTCCGTCACTTCTTACTATTTTTTCACCCTTAAGGGCGGCAAACAAACTCGTTATTCTTTGCTGTCCATCTAATACATAATGAACATAATCTCCTTTTGGTGGTTCGGGTAAGTTAAGACCACCAATATTTTTTACAGAACGCAATCTTTCTCTTGTTTTCCAGAAGATAAATGTTCCGATAGGGTAACCTTTGACTATACTATCTAATAAAGCGGCAGATTTTTTAATTTCCCAGACAAACTCTCTCTGAAATTGAGGTATTTTTAATCTGCCAGAGGATATATCATCCATCAAACTTGAAAATTGTTTGGGTAATGGTTCTGGTAAGTTCATATTAAGTTTATTATTTTTAGAATGTTTATAAATTTTGTTAAAGCTCCTGCCCATTTTTATTAAAAAATCTTTGAGTGTAGCGGAGCGAAACCGCTTAACCAATGTTAGACTTTGTTTGCGAAGCAAATTGAGTTTTCGTTTTTCGTTGTGAAGGTTAAGCGAAGGATTTTTCAGTTTTGTAAGCAACCCCTCTCAAATCAGGGGTGGGTGGTCGGGGGAAGCCGAATTCTGAATTACGCCTAACAGGCTTTTAGCGAAATTCGGCGTATTTTGCGGTTTTGGGGCTTGACGAGACAGAATACAATAAACGCCTCGGAAAAATCGCCTTGGTTCTCCCACGAAAGCTGTTGCCGCCTGCGGAACGGCTTTCACCCTATTAAAACGCCGCTTGCACAAGTGATTTATGGCCTACATTCCAATCGACATCGAAGCTGCCGTTCGCAAGGAGTGCAAGCGTAGGCGGTACAGCGAAAGAACGGCCAAAACCTACATCTTTTGCATTAACAGGTTTCTGCAGTTTACGGGCAAGACAGTCGACAGGGTAAGCAAGCCGGACGTGCGGGCATTTCTAGAGCACCTTTCCGAGAAGGAAAGGGCTGGCAGCACGATGAACGTCTACCACATGGCAATACGGTTCTTGTTCG
>JAWCMQ010000002.1:19913-28824 GCA_039091255.1 Candidatus Aenigmatarchaeota archaeon | reverse complement strand
CAGTTTACGGGCAAGACAGTCGACAGGGTAAGCAAGCCGGACGTGCGGGCATTTCTAGAGCACCTTTCCGAGAAGGAAAGGGCTGGCAGCACGATGAACGTCTACCACATGGCAATACGGTTCTTGTTCGAAGAGGTCTTGAACAAGCAAATCTGGATTGACATACATTATTCGAAGATTCCGGAGACCTTGCCAGTGGTATTGACAAAAGACGAGGTTAAGGCACTATTAAAGATGATAGAAAATTCGAAGCACAGGCTTATGATAGAATTGCTTTATTCTGCAGGGCTGAGGGTTTCGGAACTCTTGAACTTGCGCGTAAATAATTTGAACATCGACAAAAATTACGGTTTTGTGAGAAAGGGGAAGGGAAACAAAGACCGAATATTCATATTGCCCGAAAAGCTGAAAGACAAGATAAGGGAACTTATTGAAACAGAGTGCCTTGTTTCGGAGAGCCATCTATTCACCAGCAACAGGGGCGCGAAATATAATACGAGGACCATCCAGCAGATATTGAAGAAAGCGTCGAGAAAAGCGAGAATCGGTAAGAAAATTCATCCTCGTACGCTTAGGTATAGTTTTGCCACGCACCTGATTGAAAAACGGCTATTCTGTCTCGGATGTTCAGGCGCTTCTGGGCCACAAAAGCCCGGAGACGACGATGATTTACATTCATATGGCATCCCCGAACATGATTAAAATCAAGAGCCCGCTCGATGAGCTTTGAAGCGATTGAGGAAGATGATTATGGAAAAACGCATGAGGCCAAAATGCCGCATCCAGGTCCCTGGCGAAGGCCCGCGGCACGCGCGGCTGATGCTGATTGGGGAGGCGCCGGGCCGAGAAGAAGTCGCACAGGGCAGGCCGTTTGTCGGACGGGCCGGCAGGTTTTTGGACAAAGTTCTGGCTGAAGTTAAAATAGCACGCAAGGCGTGCTATATTACAAATGTGGTCAAATTCAGGCCAACGCGAGTTGTGCGAATAGCTCGCTCTGGGGGCCGTGGCGAACGAGTAAGGTTACGGATAGCTGCGCCTGCGGGCGCAGTTAAAATAGCTCGCTCTCGTGGTCGTGGCGGGCGAGTCAAAATACAGGACAGGCCGCCAACGGATGCCGAGATGGCAGCATGCGCGCCGCTGCTGAAGCGGGAGATTTTGCGCGTTAAGCCGCGGCTTATTGTTTTGCTGGGGGCGACAGCTTTGCGGGCGCTGGTCGGGCCTGAAGAAAAGCTGGCTCGTGTCCATGGGCATGTCTTGAAGCGAGAAAAATTGCGGTTTCTGCCGACTTATCATCCGGCTGCGGCGATGAGGAACAGAAAAATCAGGGCAAAGTTCGTCGAAGACATGCGCAGAGCAGCGAAATTTTAGGCTTTGCAGCCATTTGTATGCAAATTGTGCCAAATGCAAGCATTTGGCATAATATAGAAATGCTTAAAAGTCAGCCGAGAGGGGTAATTTCATTCGCTGCTTGAGAGCGGGCACTCTTCCTGCAGTGAAAATGAAAAGAAACCGAACGCTTTGGGCAAGCGTTTGAATTTCGCATTTGGGCAAATGCGAAAGGGCAGCTAGTTCTGAGTTAGCTAAAGGTATCAATCGAGATAGCTTAAAAGTGCTTTTCGATTGGCAAACCTAGATGTTAGAAAATATATGACGAAAGGCGGTTGAAAATGGTGGATGTGCTGAGCACTGTAGCTGCTCAAACTGGAGGTAAAGGATATTTTGACAACGTGCAGGACTTCGAGTCCCACAAGGCTCGGATTCTTGTCGTCGGCGCAGGAGGAGCCGGAAGCAACACGATTACACGGCTGACGGAGATGGGCATCAAAGGCGCAACGACGGTCGCTGCAAACACGGATGCGCGACACCTCCAAATCACCAAGGCGGACAAAAGGATACTCATCGGCAAAAACCTCACAAGGGGCCTTGGCGCTGGCGGCTATCCCGAAATCGGCAAACAGGCCACACTCGAGAGCAAAAACGAAATCAAGGCGGTGCTTTCAGGGGCTGACCTTGTTTTCCTGACGTGCGGCCTCGGCGGCGGCACAGGAACGGGCTCGTTGCCCGAGATTGCGCGCATCGCCAAGGAATGCGGCGCGATAACGATTGCGTGCGTTACGCTGCCGTTCACGCTTGAAGGGGCGCGGATAAGCAAGGCCGAAATGGGGCTCGATAACCTTCGCAAGAATTGCGACACCGTGATTGCAATAGAAAACCAAAGGCTGCTGAAGCTGGCAGGCGACAGGCCGCTGAAGGAGGCGTTCGGCCTGGCGGACGGCCTGATTGCTACTATGATAAAAGGCATAACCGAGACGATAAGCGAGCCCTCGCTTGTCAACCTCGACTATGCGGACGTGCGCGCGGTGATGCGCGACGGCGGCGTGGCCGCGATAAGCGTCGGAACGTCTGACGCGGATGACCACATCGAGCGCGCGCAAGAAGCGATAAGCCGCGCGCTCAACCACCCGCTGCTTGATGTCGACTACAACGGGGCAAATGGCGCTCTCATCCAGGTCATTGGCGGGCCTGACCTGACGATGGCGGAAGTCAGCAAGGTTGGCGAGATAGTCCAGGCACACCTGGACCCAAGCGCTCAAGTCATCTGGGGCGCGCGCATCCTTCCCGAATGGGATGGCAAGCTCCAGGTCATCTCGATTGTGACAGGCGTAAAGTCGCCGTACGTGCTTGGCCAGAGCCGCCCGACCGCCATGGCTGTCGGACCGAGGGCTAAGATTTCCCAAGACCTTGGCATCGAGGTGCTCGCGTAGCCAAGTGAAGCCGCCGAGCAAGAATCGCGAAGCGATTCGCCAGCGAGGCGAGCTGAACGCGGCAGAAAAAAAGAGACGAATAGTTCGCATGTACACGCGAAGCTTCGCTTCGCGTTGCATCATACGCAACCACACCCCACAAGATTGGGCAGCCGGCGTGAGTGGCCGCGCTGGCAGAAAAAGGTCGTACCGAACGGCGGGAAACCGCTAGTCGCTTGCGACCTTCTCTCGTCGGTGCAGTCAAATGCACCGGCTGCCCCGTCTTCTTTTTATTCTAACGAAAGCGAATCAAATAGTTCGCGCTTGTGAAATGACCGATTTTACGCAAGGGAGGGCAATTGCGATACGTTATTGCCGCTTTCATGCAAAGCAGGGCGGTTAGGTTATGGTCGATGCAACGCTGATTGTCGCGATAGCAGGGCTTGTCGCTGTGCTCGGCTATGCCAGCAACTGGATTTTCGAGAGGACGCGCATACCCGATGCGCTGTGGCTTATTCTTTTCGGCGTTGTCATCGCTTGGCTTGGGCCGCTGCCTGCGTCGGCTTTTATCGCTTTCACGCCTGCGCTCGTCGCGCTCGCCGCAGCGGTGATAGGCTTCGAGTTCGGCCTGTACACCGATGTGCGAACGCTTATGCACGGGCTTCCGCGGACGACTGTCCTTGCCGTTACGACGATGGTACTATCGACAATCGGGGTCGCTCTTGTCGCTCATGCGCTGCTGGGGCTCGATTTCATACGCTCTTTGCTGCTCGGGGCAATGATTAGCAACGTGAGCTCCATACCCGTCAAAGAGCTTATCTACAAGGTTCGGATGAGGGAAGAGCTCCGAAACTTTCTCCACCTTGAGGCCGTGATATCAGATATGCTTTGCTTCACGGTTGCTGTGATGCTCATAGGCGCATACACCGCAGCAGCTGCCCCGAATCCGCTGCAAGCGATAGGCGGCGGGCTTCTCATAAGCGTGGCAATGGGAGCCGCAATCGGTGCCGTGAGGCTTGCTGGCTCCAGGTTCGTAAAAGGCAAGCCCTACAATTATGTGCTGACACTCGGGCTCGCGCTAGTCGGCTACGCCGCAGCCGATTGGCTTGGCGGCATCGCCGGCATCACGGTGCTGGTCTACGGCCTTATGCTGGCCAATGCCAGAAAGCTGCCGCGCAGCGCCGGGGCGCTTCGGGAGCAGGCTGCAAGCCCGTTTCTCAAAAAATTCTACTCCGAGGTTTCGCTGTTCATGAGGTCGTTCTTTTTCGTGTTTTTAGGAGCGGCGGCTTTGGGCGCGTTTGATGAGCGATGGTGGTACGGAATCGCGATTCTGATTACGCTCATACTGTTGCGCATGCCGGCGGTGGAGTTCTCCCTCGTTCGGAAGTCGGTCACACGCCAGGAGCTATGGATAATGAAAGGCATGGTGCCCAAGGACCTGTCGGTCGTTGTGCTGGTGATGCTGGCAATTTCGAAGGGCGTCGCAGGCGCTGAGGGCTGGCTTGGCATATCGTTTTTCGTCGTGCTCGGGAGCCTGATCTATGCCACCGCGATGACGCTCATAATAATGCGGGAGCAGCTCGCCGCAAGGAGCAGCAAGCCTGTCGCGTATGAAAGCTTGCCGCAAAGAAAACTGTGGAAGAAATTTGGCGCTTGACGCAATCGCGATTGGGATGCGATCGAAATGCGGTTGAGTGTTAGAGCACTGAGAAGCGTGAAGCGGATGCGTGCCGCAAGACGTTTGCTTTTGAGGAGGAAGCGAAGCAAAGTGAACGAGTTGCGGCGTGCGCTGGCGAAGACGCGCTTGACGCACGCGCTTCTTGCCATCATGATTGCTGTTTTCGCACTCGAGCTGTCGTTTCCGGGGCTTTTGGAGCTGCTCGCCTTTTCGCCTGCGCAGAGTGGTGCGCATCCATGGACTGCGGTCACTGCCTTGTTTGCGCACGCAGACCTTGAGCATATAGTCGCCAACCTGGTTGTCCTGTGGTTTTTCGGCCTTGCTGTTGAGAAAGAGCTCGGCCGAAAGCGCACAGGGCTGATTTTCTTGCTCGGCGGCTTTGCGGGCGAGGCAGCTTCGGCGCTGCTATACGACCCTGACGTCCTGTCGCTTGGAGCTTCCGCCGGCGCGTTTGCGCTCATCGGTGCGGCCGCGCTTGTGCGGCCGTTCGAGCTGGAGGCAGGTGGCGGCTGGCCTATGGTTTCGCCGCTTCCGCTGGTGCTTCTGGCGATGGTATACGTCGGCTACAACCTCATTGGCGTATTCTTAGGGCCGGCTGACATTGCTTATGGCGCGCATTTCGCAGGGCTGGCGGCGGGGCTTGCCGCAGGCTGGTTCTGCCGCAAGCAGCGGCTCTAAGCCCTTCTGCCGCCGCATCGGAACCTTTTTAAGCCTTTTGGTATTAACTACTTCCAAGGAGTGACAACTTACGGTGGTGGCTGTCCTCCTCGGTGTGGTTGCATGATTAAGGCCATAGGCGCAGCGCTTGCTGCCGTTTCGCTACTTGCGCTGGCTGCGATTGCGCTCGGCTACACAGGAGCAGGCTATGGTGTCGATGTCCCGGTGCAGGGACCCGAGCGTTTGAGCCCTGCCGACCGCGTAAGCTGGGAGCAGATTTTGGTCGATAGGAGCGGCGTCAGAATAAACGGCCTTTTGAACGCGCGCCTTGTCAGCCTTGCAGATACGAACTCGATGGATCCTGCGCTGGATGAAGAGGCGACCGTCATTGAGGTTGTGCCGGAGAGTGCGGACGAGTTGCACGCTGGCGACATCATTTCGTACATGGATGGCAGCAATGCCGTAATTCATCGCATCGTAGAGATAGGCAACGACGGCGAGTGGTATGCCGTCACGAAGGGCGACAACAATGCGGTCGCAGACCCCGCGAAGGTGCGGTTCGGGCAGGTGAAGGGCGTTGTGGTCGGGATAATCTATTGAGGTGCGATGAGGCGTGGCTATGGGCGATAACGAGATTCCAAAATTGCTTGAGATGTTTTACAAGCCGCAGAATGCGGATGACTTCGGCGCTGTGGTGAGACTACTCGATGATTATGGGCAGACAGCGAGTGTGCTGCAGTTTGTACAGGTCGCGCCATTGCACGTACCTCCAAATGTGGCTGACAAAATCCAGGCGAGGCAGTTGCCTCCCGGCTACATCCTTGGTCGCACAGCGCATGGCAACTTAGGGCTTGTGGATAGCATGCAGGTGATTGCTGACGCTCGAGGGGAAATCTCCGCCGATATGGTACGCGCGGCAATTTCGCAAAGGCCGCAAAAGCTTCCTATTTCACAAGTCATCCTGGGCGATGCTACGCGAGGCTACGTTCTTGTCGATGGCGGGTGGATAGCTAATGTTCTCAGCGACTTCGAGGCTATGTATAGCGACCTCAAGCCCATGGGCAGAGGGCGGAGGCTTGGCGTCATCATGAATCCGTTCTGGAAGTATTCGGAGGTACGGCAGCGTGCTGTGAACGTGAGCGCCGAAACGCCCTCGATAAGGCCGATAGCGCTAGCCTATCTCATCGAGCTTTATGATAGAATCAACTATCCCGAGAGCACAGACAGATGGTCTGAGCGTTTCGATGCGTATACCAAGGCGGGGCTTGATGACATGTCAGCAATGGCTCTTATTGCCAAAGAGTACGGCTTCAACATCGGAGTTGTACAGTCAGTCGTTCTTGACAAAAGCTTTGAAAGCAATCCGATTGTCCAGACGCTGGGGTTGGCGAACAGGCTTTTCAGGGCCGAAAACTACCCGTTTGGCAGCAAGCTCTATAGGGCGCTGCCGGCTGTCTGCGGCCGGGTCATCGGAAAGCTCGCGGCTATGCCCCAAGCGCTCGAGAAAATCTGGCCGCAAAGCGCCATGGATGCGTATCTCGTGGCAGGGGCAGGCGAAGAGGCATGCGGGCGCTACATCGAGGCGCTTGCGAAAGGGCCGAACAGCAAGCATGAGCAGCTCACCGAGATTGTGAAAGAATATTCCGAGATTGCCGAACCTGATTTGGAAGCCTACCGCGCGCGCATATGCGAGGCTGTGGCATAGCTAGGCGCTCTGGTAGCGAGTGAGATGTATGCCCAAAATCATCGACCCGCGCAGCAATGCCGAATGCGACATGAGCGAGGTCATGCGCATGCAAGGCTTTTTCGTGGTGGGTCGCGGGTTCGTGCCCTTTTTGTGGAACGATCGCGGAGTCTCGCGCTATCATGCCACAATATTTGAATACCTTGATGGCTTCTACATCGTCGACCATTCCATGAACGGCACGTGGCTCAAGGCGCCCGGCAGGCCGGACCTTTTGCAAGTCTACAACACGATGACAAAATCAAAGGTGGCAATTTCTCATCTTGAGGCCAAATATGCTCAGAAGGCAGGTTCGGTCGGCTGCGTAAAGCTCGACAGAGAAACTTTGCAGAAGTACGAGAGCGACCTTACGGCATTCCTTGCTGCGCTGAGAGAGGCTTCTCAGCGGGAGAACTTCGCGGCATTCGGGGCAAAGCTGCAGGACGGCATGGAACTTTACTTCGGCCGCAAGAATGCGGGCTACATCTTCCGCGTGTGAGCTTACGAGACAGTTGCAAGAAAACAATCTCCTAAGTTTTTGGTTTATGCTATATGCGCATTCCTCTTCTTCGCAGCTCCTTGTCGTACGGCGGGACGGGCGTGCGCTTCATCGTTTCGATGCATGTTCTGCAATATTTGCTGCTTAGAACATCCTCGCCATCGCCCCTCGTTATGTAGCGGCGGTCGCAGCCTTTGCAGGTGCGAACGTCGATGGCCGGCAAGACCGCGGTAGCTGCAGACGGGCTGACGTTACTGTCGTATTCCATTGCGCTTCTCCGTTATGCCTTATTATGCCCTATAGTATGACCGCTGGAGAATTAAAGCTTAATGCGAGAGGGCGACGGGGCTGGCGCCTGCGTGCCAGGACTGGCGCGGCCGCATGCGGATGCTGTAGAGGCGCTCTGAGTTGTCATCAAGTATTATGGCGACACCTTTGAGCTTCGGCAGGTCGTTCATGTATTTTTCGATGGGAAAGAGAAGATATGTCTGCATTATCCGCTTCAGCGCGTCGATGTCGGGCTTCGCCGTCAGCCTATGCGAGATGAGGAGGTCTGTCTGGGCGAGCGCATCGGGGTGGAGCTTTTCGGGTCGCTGCGTCGCTAGAACTAGCGTAATCCCTGGCTGGCGGCCTTCGCGGACGATTTTCAGAAGCGGCTCAAGCGAGGCTGGTCGGCCCTCATCAGGAATGAAGTTGTGGGCCTCGTCTATGAGCAACCAGCACATCGGCGTGCGCTTTATGGGTCGGCCTTCCGTTTCGGCAAGCTCCTCTTTCCTTCGGGCGACGGTGCGTTCCGCGAACAGCTTTCGGCTAACCATAGCTATGAGGAGCGCGCGCACGTTCTGCGGCGTGAGCGAGACATCGATGATTGTCAGCTTGCCTGGCTCCAGTATCTCTGGCATCTTTGCTGTGCCAAAAATGCCCCAGCCTTTGGCGGCTTCAAAGCGGTTCTCTAGCGCGAGCTTCTCCGCTTCGAAGCCTTCGGCTGCAGCCAGCTCCTTGGTGATGTCATCGAGCGAATAGTCGCGGCCGCTTGCTTTTAGCTTGTTTATTATGCGCTGTAGCAGTATGCCGAGCGGCTGGTTGGGGTCAAGGTCGAAGACGCTAAGCCAGTCCTCGGCTGTGAGCTCGCTTGCTGCGACGGAGAAGACGCCGTCGAACATCACCCCAGCTTTTGCGAACGTGCGCTCCTGGCCTTCGGGCACGAAGACGTGAGTCGTGAAGCCCTGCGGCCTCAACCCCCATTCCGCAAGCAACGGCAAGTCTTTTTCATTAGGCGACTTCATAGTCCAGAATATGCCTTGCGTGTCGATCATTAAGGCGCAAAGATTGTTCTTTACAGATTCGGGCAACTTCTGCAGCTCTTCCGTGAGGATGCCCATCGAATAGCTGTTGTGGCATATGATGCCAGACTTCCCGTCGGAGCTGGCTGCAACGAAGTTGTGGGTGTCGGGGACTGTGAGGTCGTAGACAAAGCCTTCGTAGTCTACCTCTTCGACCTTGCTTATCTCATCCCATGACATGATGAACTGCTTGAGCAGCTGCCCGCCGCTTGCCTGCAGTGTCGTCTGAAGGGTGCCAATAGCCGGCTTTGGCTGGTCGGGCGGATT
>JAWCMQ010000002.1:16448-19814 GCA_039091255.1 Candidatus Aenigmatarchaeota archaeon | reverse complement strand
CAAAAATGCTCCCGCCTGCCGCTAGATTATCTGCACTGCGATGAGCATCGCTGCAGCCGTCGCAACCAAAGCCACCCAAATGAGCTTGTTCCACGCCAGCACCTTCGTGCCGTCGAGCGGCCCGATTGGCAGAAGATTGAAGAATGCAAGCCATGCATTGATGGATGCGCCGAACCACAGCACGCCGATACCCGTAAGCAGGGCCGCCGCTGCGAATGCGGCAGCCAGGATGATGTTTACTGCTGGACCCATCGCGGAGATTATGCCGTATGTGCGGCGGCTTAGCGGACGAAACCGCCCCCACAAATCCGCCTTGGGCATAATCACGACTGCGCCGGGCGCCGCGAAGAAGAATGTGCCACTGCTTGCGATTGCGAGCAGCACCGCGAGCAGCAGCCCTTGCGGCCACATGCGGTATTCAGCATGGAACTTGTACTTGCGAGCGAAAGTGCGGTGACCAAGTTCGTGCAGCACGAAACTGGTCGAGACTGTGAGAATGCCTATGGGGAGGAGCAGCAGCGTGGCTGCCAACTGGCCGATTCCCTGATATACAAAGATGAAGGCGAGTACGGCTGCTGAGATTGCGATGTCCCGGATTTCGCGTGGTTCCATACTCTCACTGAAAGATGCTTTTGTGAGAAGTTTGAACGAACGAATTAAAATAGCTCACCAGCTTCCGCTGGCTCGTTAGGTTACAAATAAACGGAGGCACGCCTTCGGTGGACAACGAAGCACAGGCGTACGTGGCCGCGGTCTCTGCTCCACTCAGGACTCCTCGGAGCATCGGCAAATATAGCTTACGGCTGCTCGGTTCCCCGCCTGGCCGGGTTTACTATACAGCGATCCCAGAGGGCTGAGCTTCGACGCTTCAATCGCGGGGCACACCCGCGCGCGCTGCCGCCCTCAGGCTTCGGTCCCGACTGTAGCGGACTGACGGTCACAGGCGGCCGCTACCCGCCCGACCTAGCCTCCGAGAAATAATGCGCAGCGAAAGGTATAAAAGCGGCATGCCAAACGCCGAAGTTCGGCGTACGAAGAGATGCCAGCTAACAATTTATCCATGTCACGATGCTCCCGTCAAACGCCGAGGGCATGCTGGCGCAGGCGGTTGTCACGATGACGCGCGTGACAGAGCGGCTGAACGCTTGGCAGTCAACGGCCGAGGTGTTGGTGTAATCAAGCGCACGGTCGATGGGCAAGATCGTATTGAGCGGGAAGGCGAGCGTGGCGCCTGCGGCGTTCTCGAGAAGAAGGTCGTAGAGCGGCAATGAGATGTCGCCTGTGTTGCGAATTGTCGCGGTGAGCATGTGCTGCACGCCAGGCAGGCAGTTGCCGCGGCAGTCGAACGTGACGTTCTCGAGCGCGATGCTGGCGCGCGAGCATTGGAGCGCGGAGCGGCTTTCGCGCTCTATGCGTGACGCGTAGCTCGGCAGGAACCATGACTGCCAGTTCGCTATGATAGCCGAGACCGCAACGGCGATTATTATGAGAACGACGGTCGCGATGAGCGGGTCGAAGCCTTTCATAAAATCCCTATTCGCTTAGCTGGTATTAAAATGCGGAGCAGGCGGCATGCGCTAAAAATCGAGATGGTGCCATCAAGCGAGGAATAGCTCGCCCTTGAAGTTTGTGCGGGCGAGTCAGCTTAAACGGATTGACTGGTTCGCTTTCGGGTCCACGGTGAGCGAGCTGGAATTACGGTATCGCCGTGTCTGCCAGGAACATGCCTTCGCAGCTTGGGGACGTTATCTTCAGGTTTACAGGCTTGCTAGGAAGATCGGGTATGGACTTGAACCCTGACGAAGGTGCCGGCCCCAGCGTGCCCAGCGATGACTGTCCGACCTGGCCGTTTGCGAATGTGTATATTGCCGTGAGGTTTTCCAGCGCAAACGTTGTTTTTGTGTTGATGTAAGAAACGCTGAGCGTGCCGCCTGAGAACGTTGGCGGGACGGTGAATTGCAGCGCGCCGATGCACTCTGTGCGCGCCGTTATGCCTGCCTGCGTGCGGCCTACGAACTGGAAAGCCCACGTAGACAGGATGCCTGCTATGGCTAACGTCACCGCAATCAGAATGACGGATGCGATTAGTGGCGATATGCCTTTCATGCGAATCACGAATAGCTCGCAGCGCGTTCGGCGCTGCTCGTTATGATACATTCGCTTCGGGCTATATAAATGTTTCATGCCTCACTGCAGCGCTAATAGCGGCCGTGCCTTTTTCGCCTGTGGCGGCCTTCGCCTTCTTTATGGCGCTCGCGCGCCTCTGGTTCGGGCTTTGCGCCGCTGAGGACTTTAACTATGGCTTCGCCAAATGCGCGTGCGGCTTCAGGTCCGTTGGCGGTGACGATGCTGCCGTCGACTACGACAGGCTCGTCAACGAACTTCGCGCCTTTTGCTTCTATGCTTGCTCGCGCCGTTTCGTAGCACGTAGCGCGCTTGCCCTTAAGCACGCCAGCATTTGCGAGGATTGTCGGCGCGATGCATATTGCTGCAACAACTTTGCCTTGGTCTGCGGCTTTTTTGGCGAGGTCAAGGGCTTTGGCGTTGTCGAAATATTGCGCGCATCCGCCGCCGCCTACGAAGACTATAGCTACGAAATCCGCGGCGTCCACGTCGTGCAAATCGGCGTCGACGTCCACCTCCGTACCGAGCTTTCCTTTGGCAGTTTCTGCTTTTTCTGATGCGATTGCAACATCATAGCCGTGCAGCTCGAAAACCTCCTTGGGCTCGAGCAGCTCCTCGTCACGGAAGTTTTTCGGCGCGATTACCATCAGGATGTCTGCCATTTCTTCCACCTTTTGCTAATTGCTCGCGGCTCATTAAATTACAGCATCACTAGGACTTCTACCCATGCTGCCAATATGAGCACCATAAGCGAAACTATAAATAACACTCCTGCGTCTCGGATGTTCTCTCGGTCGAGGCCGCGGACAAGGATTCCGCCTCCGACGGCTGCGAGCAGGTATGCCAGCACTTCAAGGATCGTGTGCGGAAGGAAAAGAACCAGGTTAGTGGCCACGGGCGGCGCACCCCATATTAAGGTGCGGAACGCTGAGCCATAGAGCATTCCCGCAATAGATGCGTTGTAGTTCAGCACGAAGATTGAGCCTGCGCCAAAGAATATGGATAGGGCGAACGCGATAATCAGTATCATAAGGTTGTTGCCAAGGATGGCGACGAAAGCTTCGGGCGCGCTGAACTGGCCAGCTGGTCCCATAAGCGCGAGCTGGCTCGAGAATGCGGCATCGCCGAGCACAGGCGGCAGCATGGCGAACAGCAGCATGTACTCAAGCGCCATGCCGAAAAACAGGAATACGTAGAATACGATGAGGCGGTTGTGCTCTTTGAAGACGTGCGAAACGCTTT
>JAWCMQ010000002.1:14442-16349 GCA_039091255.1 Candidatus Aenigmatarchaeota archaeon | reverse complement strand
TGCGGCATCGCCGAGCACAGGCGGCAGCATGGCGAACAGCAGCATGTACTCAAGCGCCATGCCGAAAAACAGGAATACGTAGAATACGATGAGGCGGTTGTGCTCTTTGAAGACGTGCGAAACGCTTTTTGGCTCGCCGCGGGGCGGGACGTATTCGGTGTTGGGCTCGAGTATCTTTATTATGAAGGGCAAGAGCAGCAGCGAGCCGAACGCGACCATTGCGATGGACATGCTCGAGGCGAACACGAAGAAAGCGGCGATGAAGCCGATGAGGACAAAGAATGCTGCCGCTATTGCAGCAAATATCGGCCTCTTCTTTAGCAGGTCGGGATAGATGAACTTCGCGAATATGAGAGGCAGCGCGACTACGCCGAGGACGAATGCGATGACCGACAGTATGCTTGACATGATAATACTTGGCTGGGGCTATTAAAATGACTTGCGAATAGCTCGCGCTGCTTCCGCAGCGCTCGTTATTTTACGGATAGCTCCTCGCTACGCTCGTCGTCATCTCTGCAGATAGCTCGCCAGCTTCGCTGGTTCGTCATCTTACGCACGCGCCGTTTTCGCAGCCGCGGGTGCAGTTGAACTGGGCAATGGCTGGGCGGTCTGGCGCTTCGCAGTAGCCTTCGTAGAGGACCGCAAACGTCCCTTCGGCAGTCTCAAAAATCGAGCAGTCGTCTACAAAAGACCAGTTCAAGTAGCTCGTTGCGCCACGCACGAAGCGGTTTGCGCCGCCGTCTGTGTCGAAGCAAACGTCAGCTCGAGGCTCAACACGCGGGGCGATGCGGAAATAGCCGCTCGGCTCCGGCATGAGCTGGAAGCTGGATGCGGCGATTATGATGATCACGGCGGCGACGATAAATATGCTTATAATCGCTATGTGCGTGCGATGCTCCATGGGCATATTTTTTTATTCCATTACCTTAATATACACCTCTGGCTCACTATTATTGCATGAGGGCACCGTTTGCAGCGGCGCTGATTCTTGCATCCTTAATCTTAGTAGCCCCTGCGCTAGCGCAGGTTTCGCCTGTGATGGCGGTACAGGGCGTCCTGAAGAACCCCGCCGGATTGCTGCTGAGCGGGCCGTACGATGCCACTTTCTCGGTTTATGATGCGGAAACAGGCGGGACTGCGCTTGCGACGATAGGGCCGCAAACGGTCATCGCCACGAATGGCTTATTTACCACCTTGCTCGACCTTTCTGGTTCTGGCCTTGCGTTCGACAAGGATTACTGGCTTGAGGTTTCTGTGGGTGCGGAGACGCTGGCGCCGCGGCAGCGGCTGACTCCGGCGCCGTATGCGCTGGCGCTGCCTGGGCTGGTGAGCGTGGGCGGGAACATCGGCATAGGCACTGCGAGCCCTAGCGATACATTGAGCATACAGGTAAATGCGCCGATAGGAGGAATCTCGATTAACAATTCTGACAGTTCAGGTTATGCGCGAATCACCCTTATGAATGGCGGAATTAGCAATTCTATTATCGATGCTGGCCCCGGCTATCTCGGTATAGGAACAGTGAGCAGCTATCCGGTTATGTTTCTGGCTGGCGGTCCTGAGAGGGTCAGGATAACGCCCGAAGGCAACGTCGGCATAGGGACGACGAGCCCAGCAACAAAGTTGGACGTGATTGGCGGCATGATTAGAGCAGATCAGGGCATCATTGTGGGCAACGTGACATATGGCGTACCAGGCTTGCATATTTATTCTGAAGAGGGCGCAGAACTTCGTCTTACTAGCATGGAAGGAGAATCGAGGCTCGTATTTGCCAACGGAACTAACTTTTTGTGGGATATCAGAGCTACATCTCCTCCAGCTTCCCGGATGCTCTTGGTTCGAGATGCGTTGAAAGACTCGGTCAGATTGACGATTGATGATTCTGGCAACGTCGGCATCGGCACTAT
>JAWCMQ010000002.1:3040-14348 GCA_039091255.1 Candidatus Aenigmatarchaeota archaeon | reverse complement strand
ACGGAACTAACTTTTTGTGGGATATCAGAGCTACATCTCCTCCAGCTTCCCGGATGCTCTTGGTTCGAGATGCGTTGAAAGACTCGGTCAGATTGACGATTGATGATTCTGGCAACGTCGGCATCGGCACTATCGCGCCGGCCGAGAAGCTGCATGTCGCGGGCAATGTGAAAATCGACGGAAACCTGACGGTCAGCGGCAGCTTGAATGTGGAAGGGGCTGCGGGCGGATGCACACTGATAGGCACCTGCAGGGGAAATGCGATATGCCCGGTTAGCCTTCCGGAGAAGTGCCTGAGCGGGGTGCCGTGCCTGATACGGTTTACTGATGATTGGACCCAGTACACCGCGTTCGGATGGTACACGCAACAAAGGGGCAAGTGGGCAGCCATCTCCGCATGCCCGCAAGTCAGTTGCGGGGAAACAAGGGGCACCAACGGAGATAGTGCACAAACTCTTATAATGAGAACGGATTCGGAGACGAGTCCGGTGATAGCGCTTTACGACGACTTTTATAGATATGATACGACCTCGACACAATTGGCGATTGTCATGTATCGGACGGCGTTGGCAAGCCTCTACGTATGCGACTAGCATCTCGGTGATTGATATTGGCGAAAAAATCTTGGGCAAGGGGTGCGGCGAAAGCCGCAAGAGCTAGTTCTTTGGCCAAAAGGCTCATTGCTCCATGGGAGCTCGGCATATTGTTTGTCCTGCTGCTGGTAGTGTTTTCCCCGAACATCGTGCGGCTTATGGTCGGGGTTGCGCCGCTTGTGCCCGCGCCTAGGCCCGCTTTCGTCTATCCGATTGTTGCGGCTTCTTCGAACTTCAACATGATGCTTGTCGCGGGGCAGGCGTTCGGAGTGCTTACATCACCGAACTATCTTACGAATGTGTGGACTGTCGCGGGTGTCGCCGGAACGATGACGTCCGAAAGCTACATGCTGGAGCTGGGAATACCGCCGTTGCTTCTCGTGCCTGCTGTGCCGTCAGGAGTAGCGTGGGCCGAAAACACCACAATCCCGCCTTCGCCTGCCGTGTACGACCCTGCCCAAAGCTACACGTTTTCAATATGGTGGTATGGAGCCACGGACGTGCTGTTCGAGATGTGGCGTGACGGTCTTGCATACAGGTCTTACGCATATTCAGCAGGCCAGGTTGAACGCAAGTGGGACATCGTCTACACGGTGACGTTTCCGACTCTGCCTGCAGGCGAATACACTTACAGGTGGTCCGGGTTCAACAGAAGCGCAGTTGCAAACCAAACGCCGGCGTGGGGCTATACCGTCAGCAAGGCGTCTAGCGTGCTCAGCTTCACGATTGACGGCGAGGCCGCGGACAGGCTGGTTTCCGTGGGGCCATCTGTCCTCATAAGCGCAGCAAGCTCTGCCAATCCCGAGCTTACGGTCAGGCTCATGGCGAACTTTACGGGCGTGATGGATGAGATAGCGGCCGGAGCCGGCAGCGTATCCTACCTGCTCGACACAAGCTTAATCGGCCGAGGCGCTTACGAAATCCAGGCCGCAATCGACGGCAATGAAAACTGGACAGCTAACTCGAGTTCATTGATGCTCACAGTCGCTGAGGTAAGGCTTTTGAACGCAACAGTTGACCCGCCCTCGGGCACTGCCTACGCCGAGCGCACGCACACATTCAGCGTCACATGCGAGGGCTTTGTGTCTGACGTACTACTCGAGCTGGACGGCGTTAATCTGACGGCAAGCAGAGATGGTGACACGTGCACGCGTGAAGTCGGAACGCTCGGAGCAGGCTTGTATAGTTATCGCTGGTGGGCGAACGATACGGCTGGCAAGTGGTATTCGACCACTCCACGAGATTACGAAATTATCAAGGCGAACGCCACGCTCGAGCTTCTGATTGACGGGCAGCCGAGGTCGAAGCTTGCAAGCACGACGGATGACCCGACCATAGCGGTGACGATGGACATCGAAGGGTCGAGGACGCTGACAATCAAGGACCCGTCGGGAACAACCGTGAGCGAGACGGTGTGGCTCGAAGACGTCACTACTACGCTCGGCACGCTCGGCCTTTCGCTCAGCACAGGGCGATGGAACATCACCGCAAGTTTCGCAGGCAACGCGAATTATAATCCTGCCCGCATTACGAGATGGATTGCCGTCAACATGACGGATGAGACTGCGCCGCAGTTTTCAAACGTGATGCAAAGCTCCGACATGCCTGGATACGGCGGGTTTGTCAGCCTGAGCGCAGACGTGTCGGATGACGTGCTCATCGACTGGATGTGGCTAGAGACGAACATGACAGGGGCATGGGAAAACCTTACACCCGCGTACAGCGGGGCGCCTTTCGAAAGCGCAAGCTTCGCTTTGCAAGCAATGGCTCCGCCCGAGACGGCCGTGGGCTGGCGCATCTGGGCGAACGACACGACAGGCAGGGTGAACGGCACAGATGCAATGACGTTCACAGTTGCTGCTGACACTCAGGCACCTGCCGTTGCGAATCAAGGATGGACCGATGCGATCGGGAATACAACGGATGCGATGATAGGCGTGGGAGACTCTATTGAGCTGTCAGCGCTGTGTAGCGAGGAGACGATGCTCAAAGAGGCGCGGCTGGAAACAAACGAAACGGGCGCTTGGTCGAACGTCAGTCTGCTCGGGCTAAGCGGGACATCCGCGTGGGCTAACTTCACATGGCAGAACGCGAGCATCGGGGCAGGCGAAACGGTCGGCTGGTCCACAACGATAGGATGGCGGATTTGGTGCATAGATTACAGCGGCAACGCCGCCGAGACTGGCGAGATGAGCTTTATAGTCAAGGTGTTCGACCCTGCCGACACGTACAAGGACGGCAGGATATCGTGGGAAGAGCTCCAAGCCGCGATAGAGAAGTGGAAGATGGGGCTGCTCGAGATGGCGGACCTGATGCGCGCGATTGCAGCTTGGAAGGCTGGAAGATATTGAGGCAGAAATCATGGACATGTTTTTGAAATTGAAAGCATTTGCACTGCTGGCTTTGGTGCTAATCGCAGCACCCGCACTTGCGGCACCAGGGGTGACGCGCGATTTGCCCTCGACAGTCACGGCTGGCGCAAGCATTAACGTCAAGCTGGCAGTCGTACTTAACGGCGCGAGATATTATGCAGTCGACGAGATTGTGCCTTCCGGCTGGACCGTGACAGGAGCAAGCAGCGGCGGCAACTGGACAGCGCACGCCGGTCACATCAAATGGGTGTGCGTAGAGGGCTGCGAAGATGCCTCACTGAGCTACGACATCGATGTGCCAGCAGACGCAAGCGGGATGTATGATTTTTCTGGAACATGGGCTGTGGAAGGCGTTAATGAAACGCCTATTGGCGGCGATTTGCGCCTTAACGTAACCGCTCCTCTTGTGCCGGACTTCACGGTCAGCGTTTCACCGGCGAGCCGAACGATCGATCAGGGCAAATGGAGTACGGCGACCGTTACGGTGACGTCTATTGCTGGCTATACTAATTATACAGCACTGGGCAAAGTGCTGCCCGGCGCGCTCGCTGGCAAGGTGAATGTGAGCTTTGCTCCTGTGAGTGTCGTGCCACCGCCAAACGGGACCAATATATCTGTCGCAAACATATCCGTTGCTTCAAACGCACCGACAGGCAGCTATGCGATTAATTTTACTGCAACAGGCGGAGGGCTTGTCAGAATGGCAGCATTCTCGCTGACGATAAGCGCACCAGCAGTCTGCGGCAACAATAATGCAGAAGCGGGTGAAGATTGCGATGGCGATGACCTCAAGGGCAGGGATTGCCAGGACCTTGGCTATGCCGGCGGGGCTCTGAGCTGCACCGATGAGTGTGAATTTGACACTTCGGGCTGCACCTTGGGCGGAGGCAAGGGCGGCGGCAGCGGCTCGAGCAGCTGGGCCACAACTATCGTCAGGGCAGATATAGTCCAGGACTGCGCCAACTTCACGATATCGAACTTGCCTGCAGGGTACTTCGTGCAGTGGCTCAACCCCAATGCGACTCTGTTCAAAATCACGCGCATATACTTTGTGCCAAAAACCAATCTCCAGAGCACTCTTGTGCAGTCGTGCAAGATTTCGCTACCAGCCAGTGTGGCCGCACTTCCCAACGCTTACCAGTACTTCGTCTTCAATGCGACTTCAGGAACGAGCGCGCTTGCTGATGCCAGCGTATCCGAGCTTGAGATAGAGTTCGCCGTCGAGAACAGCTGGATTTCGGGCAACGACATAGCCAAAAGCAGCATAGCGCTGTACCGCTGGACCGGAACTTCGTGGTCGAAACTTAACACAACAAAGTTCGCTGAGGATGCGAAATATACACGCTACGAAGCAACATCACCAGGCTTTTCATATTTCGGCATAGCGGGCGAGAAGGCTGCATGCCCAGTGTGCCCCGAGCCCGGACCTTGGAGTGTATGCATAGCAGGGCCCGATGGCAAGGGCAGGCAGAATCGCACGGAGTATGAGTGCGGCGCTGCGACGAACTTTACCTGCAAGCCAAAAACTGTAACGCAAAACTGCTGCGCCGAGCCCAGTCCAGAGCCTGGTGCTTGGGGTGCGTGCTCCAATGCGCAGCAGTCTAGGACCGCGTACCAGTGCAGTGATGCGACAGGCTATGTGTGGGAGCAGTTCACCGAAACGCGTTCGTGCATCGATGCGCCTACGGCAAGTGCCGCGATTGCCAGCGCACGGGCAGCAGTCGAAAGCGCAAAGTCGGCCGGCAAGAACGTGACTTCCGCCGAAGCCTTGCTTGCGCAGGCTAACGATGCGTTCAGCACGGGGAATTATGAGGGTGCACGCAATCTTGCATTGCAGGCGCAGAACGCCGCTGCGGCTGCTCCGCAGCTGCCCGCACCGCCACTGCTGGAGATTGCGGCTGTGATACTTGCCATCGTCGGAGTCGCGTGCGGCGCTGTCTATCTTAAGCATATAGGCAGGCTTGCCGTGCCGACAGCTTTGGCGAGGTTGCTGCGGCGCCAAGCTGCCGCGCCTGCGATGAACATATGCGTCGTGTGCGGCCAGCCCACGACGCTTCGCATCCGATGCTCGAGCTGCGGCCAGTTCGCGTGCGTGCGGCACATGCAGACGATTGCCGGCAAGCCGTACTGCTCGAGGTGCGCAAGGAGGATGTACGAGGCGTAGTGTCGGAGAGCGAGCAGACATGGCGCGCAAGACCTGCCCGCGTTGCGGTGCTGAATTCGAGTGTGCTGAAAGCGCTGACTGCTGGTGTAGGATGCTAAAGCTTGAGCGCGCACAGCTTGAAGCAGTTGCATGCATGTATGTTAGCTGCATGTGCCCCGATTGCCTTTCGGCTCTCGCCGCAGGATGAATTCAGACTACGTTATGTTTCTGACCTCCACAACGAGGAAGTCTGCGCCGGAGTAGAGTGTGTAAAATATGTCGTAGCTCAGGCCTGCTGCCGAGTCTACGAAAAAGTGCGCGCGACATTTCGGCATGCCGACACCTGTTCGCATCTCGCTGAAGCCGGTGCCGCTTGATGTCAGCGGGTCGCCGTTGATTTCTATCGAGCTGTCGGCCGGCGCTATGGTCATGTTCGTGACTTTCGAGTGCAGCGCAAGGACGTTCTGTGACGTGTCAATCGTGCCATTGACGCGCTGCAAATAGGCCTTGAGATAACTGTTCTCCATGACCAGCGCAGGCACGCCGGCGTAGCTTCCAAGCGAGCAGTTCGCATCGAATCCAGAAATGTAAACCATGTCATCCCGGATGCGTCGGACAAGGGGTTCGAGGATGCTCAGCGGGAGGCGGAATTCTATTGTGTCGTCTTCTTGGATAAGCTGCCACATCCCAGGCAACGCTGGAAGCGCTACGATTCTGCTTGCGCCGATGCCCTCGCGGCTTACAGACAGAATCGCAGCATCGAGGCGCTCGAGCGCCTGCTCGGCTTGGCTCAACGCCGAGGCGGCCTCTGCTTGGGCGCGCATCGGGGAGGTCGCGAGCATGACGATGCCTATGCCGGAGATGACGAGCATCGCTACAAGCAGCCATGATATGATGACGCTGACGCCCTTTGGCTTTGATTGCACCTGCATTCACCACGCTTGCTTATGTTGCTATAGACCACGCATCAGATTTTCTAACGTAGTCTTTGCCTACGCGGATGCCAATGTTGAACCATCCGATTGTTTGGTTTGTATTAGTTGAAAATTGGATGGATTTTGAGTATTCGATGCCCTGGACTGCGTACCTTATTGTTACGTTGACATCTCCCGATGCTGAAAAGTCCCAACTTTTGCGCTCGCCGTCTTCGAGTATTCCGGAGACGGACGAAGGCGCGGAACCTTTGGCCGAGACTCTTATGCTCGCCGTGTTTCGCAGAAAATTTCCGATTGTCAGGCTGTATGCTTCGGGCCCTGTAGAGACAAGCGCATATATCGCATCAAAGCCCTGGACATTATCGCGAAAATAGGCTGAAAGGTCGTCTAGCTTGTCTGAGCCCTCACGTGCCGAGAGCCCTATTGTATATCTGTATTCCTGAGCAAGGTTTTCCAGCTGCGGCGCTATCGCAAGCACTGGCGGCAAGCTCGGTGGAGGCGAGAGGCTCGTTGAGATGAGCGCGAGCAGCACGATGAACATCGCTGCTCCTGCGACAAAAATCTGTCCTTTGCTTCCTTTCATATTAATCACGAATAGCTCGTCATTTTACGAATTGCTGCGCTTCTGCGTAATGCCGAATGCAGTTACCTTATTTTTCACCATAGATACAGCCTCAGGTGTGCAGGGTTGTAGTTTCCATCACCCGCGATGAAGTAGTCCAGCGCTGCTGCGCCTGGCTGAGTTGTGCCTACGCACGCGGGGTCGCAGATTTCGAGCTCGAAGCTGCCCAACAGCGGCCTTAGTGAATTGCGGATTGCAGTGACATCATGGTTAGCTACAGCAGGTCTCAGATTGCCCACGTTTTCGAGGTGCCTAAGGGCTGCATAGCCTGCGCTAACGAGCTGCGCAGAGTAGTCTGCAGGCTGCAGAGGCTTGAAGAGCAATATTGCCGCTACTGTTATCATCGCGATTGCAATGACAGCTTCGATTACGTGTACAATCCCTTTCATTTCATTGCACCCATAATTTATGTTACCATACTTCGACGATGAGCATTCCGCTCCGCATGCTATCTTCCGATTCGTAGAGCACTGGCCTCTGGAGCACGACTACATTGGCTAGCGCTGGCGTGATGCCATAGCTGAACACAGTCGTATTTGACGAGTCGAGGAGGCGCATGCGGAAATTGAAATCTTCCTTGATTTGCGAATAGGGCTTCGATGCAAGGCGCTCCAGCGCGGCCGCGCTTATTACAACCACCTCTGTCGGAGGCGTTGCCGAGGCGTTTACCTTCTTTATTGCCAGCCCAAGGCCGCTTATGGACTCATCAAAAACATGTGCGCGGTTCGAGAGGCCAAGGAGCGATTCCGCCTGCATGTGGAGCGTCGAAAGCCGAATGCTGCTTTGTGCAGCAGCTGCTGTGCTGATCGCTAAACTTAGAGTCGCTCCGAATGCTGCAATGATGATGCCGAGTGCAATTGTGTAATCCACAAATGCGGATGCCATTCTGATTCCTCATGCAGTCAGCTTGATAGTGTCTCCCAGCAAGGTTAGCCGGATGGCTCCGCCTGATATGTTGCCGGCAAGTTGCGCTGCGGTTCCTGCAACGCAGCTATGGTTAGTACTGGCGGATACGACCGATATCACATGGTTGTTTGCCCTAATATCGTAGGGTTCACCGCCTATTTTTCGCGGCAAAGCAAGGTGGATGACCGATGACTGCGCTCCTGGCTGAAGCTGCTCGGCGGCGATTTTAATTTGCGCGCAGACATTTTCAGATAAGGCTTGTGCGGAACCTTCGTTGCTGTCTGTACGAATAGCGTTGAGTATGGCCGCCATTGTAGCTATGGCCGCTATGCCAAGGCTGAGCGCAATCACGTGAGCCACGAGTTCTGGCATCAGCCGACCACCTGTAGCCCTATCAGCGGCAGGCGAGGCCTGCTAAGTGACCTGATAAGGATTTGGCCCGGGCTTATATGGCCTGACAAATCGATGGAGTCGCATTGAAGCTGGAGCGCAAGGCCCGGCAGAACAGTAGAGGGTGGCGTTAGGTTTCCAAAGGTTTGGGCTGGAATTTTGCCATAAGGCATGCGTTCGATGTCGCGCCATGTGCCGGCAGTGAACACGAGTAGTGCGCGGTTTTGTCCCTCGTCTTGCTCAAGATGGAAAAGATATGGCACGCTTCTCGCATCAACCGTCATGCCGATGAGACGAGAACCTGCAAAGAGAAGCGCGGCCAGCGTGCCGGCGCGCTCTGACGAGGCGTAGTAGGTAGAGTTGTGCAATTCATCATCGATGTCTGCAATGCGAAAGCGCCAATTGATTGCCACAGAGTGTGCTGAAGCGATTGCAGGTAATAAAAGAAGCGCGGACAGCATTGCTGGCAGAAACGATTTTGCTCCCAATTTATCACCTCAAAATATCACAAACACCGTGTATCCGATTACAGTCAGCACAAAGGAATGCTTGAACCCTGCTGTTATCGTGCCTTCCGACATCTTTCCGATGCCGAGTCCAGCGAATATGCCTTGTATTACAACAAGCGAGCGGAACGTCTCTGTGAACACGCGGGATATGTCAGCCATGCCGGTTGCGCCCGCAAGCTGGAATGTGAGTATCGGTATGAGGAGCTTGGACATCGCAAGCATGATGCCCAGGAAGAGGAAAAAGATGAAGTATCCCGTAACCATCTGCGAATATATTCTGGCCGCCCGCTCTTTCTTTATGCGCTCAAGCTCGACGGCCGATGCAGTCATTGCTTGCATGACCGTTCCAATGGTCCCGCCCGACTTGTGAGCTTCGATGATTCCTTTGACTATTCGGCTAAGCACTGCAGATTTGGCTTTTTCAGCGAATCCCAGGAGCACCTTCTCAAATGGCACACCCCAGTCTATTTTTGCAGCGATTTCTTGGATATAGGGCGTGAGCCTGCCGTAGTCGTTGGCAGATGCCGTGCGGATGGCTTTCGGAAGCGACATACCGACATTTATGTTTTCAGTTATGTCGCGCATGAAGGCAGGAAACATCTGCTCCAGCTCTTTTATGCGCACGTATTCTCGGTAGCGGACGTAGACAGGAACGCCGAGTGCTATTCCAACGGCTATGCCGTTGAGCGCTGCAAACAGCTGCGGCCGTCCGGTGAACATCGTAGCGTTAGTGTAGAACAATGCGATGGCAATGCCTATCGCTATGGCGCTGATAATTCTCCAATCCAAATGGGAAGATACGCCAATCCTATTGCTTTTCGCAAGGCGAATGCTCTTTTGCCTGAGCTGCAAAGCCTCAGGCTTTGCCTGCCTCTTTGTTTCTCCAGCCCTGTTTTCCTTTGCGGTTCCCGCCTCTGCCGAATCTCCCGCTTTGCTTTGGCTTGTTTCCTTTTCGGGCTTTCCTTTCGGCTTCTGCTCTTCTCGCTTCATGCGCATCACAATGATGGCTGCGTCATGTGAACGAACAGTATGAATGCGATATTGAGGAGTGGAAGGACAACGTATATGCCGAGGTTTAGGATGACGCTTATTGGCAGACCAACGAGCTCGCCTCCTATAATTGCAAGCAGGGACAGTATGGATATGAAGAACAGAGGCGCAGCTATCAGGACTCCGACGTAGAAATCTGCGTATGTAGAAAGGCTTGCGATGTAGCGCTCGCGCTTAAGCCTGTAGTCTGCCAGGGCCTCTTTGGCTGCCAGGCGCAGATGAGCACGCAGGTCGCCACCTGTTGATATCGTGGCTATCATTCCAGAGAGGAATTGGCGAAATTCCGCCGAGGGCGTGCGCTCCGCAGTTTGGCGCATTGCCGTCGTGATGTCCATGCCAAATACTTCAACGTTGCGGACTATGCGGCGAGCTTCATTTGCTATTTCACCATACTCCTCAGCATCAGTGAGCAGCTTGAACATGGTGTGAGGCGGCACGCCGGACGCCGCGAGCGCTCCCATGTGGTTTATCGCAAACGGAAGCGCGCTTTCTATCGATTTTCGGCGCGATGCGATGAGATAAGAAGGATAGAGGTAGAACATCCCAACAATTGCTGCGGCTGCGACTGTACCGACTGCCAGTGAGGCGAGCATAGCCAATACCGGCCAAATGCCGAGCAGCAGCAGCATCACGATTGAATAGGAAAAAACAACGACCCCCCCGACCGTGGCATAAAAGAGCATGCGTGCGATGTACGCCTCAAAGAGCATGCCGAGCGAAGCCTGCGCCAGCTGCCGCTTCAGCGACGAGAAACGGTTGGCGAAGCGCGTGCGCGCAAGCTCCGCAAAAAAGTCCGGGATTGTCATGTCGGATTCTCCTGAATTTGACATTTCCGCCGAGCTTAGGGCTATTTCTTTTTCCGCTCCCTTTGGGACATCATCTCGAGCAGCCTTTCCCTATCCCTGTAGTAAAGGACTATGCGCTCAGCCGTGGATTTCCAATCGAGCGCTTGGCCTGCCAGCCATTCCAGGACGCGCCGGCGCTGGGCGATTTCCTTTTCTATGGTCGCAAGCGGGATTCCTTTTTCATCGGATATCTTGCGAAGCACTACAGAGTCTTTCTTATGCGCGAACGTGTCTTTTGCCGGATTCCACTCGAAAGCCATGTTGTACTTTGCGCGAGATGTTTCGGGGTCCACGGATTCGATCTCAACAATGCTGCGAACGCGCCTTGCGGATGCGCCTTTCTCTACGGCATGAGACATGATTATTACTACATCAAGCGTTTCGAGAAGCGCGGGCGGCAGCGATATCGGCCGCGTCTGGAGACGCTTGAGCGCATCTTCTACGGAGCCCGCGTGCATCGTCGACATCGATGTTATGCCTGATGCCATGGCCTGGAACATGACCGCCGCTTCTTCACCACGAACTTCGCCGACGATAAGGTAGTTCGGATTTTGCCTGAAGGCCTCTTTAAGCAGGTCGAACATCGTGACTTCTCCGACGCGCGTGCCGGCGAAGCCCAAGCGCGCGACGGCCGGCAGCCAGTTTTCGTGATGGATGTTTAGCTCGCGCGTGTCTTCGATACTGACGACCTTTGCTTCTGGCGGCATGAAGAACGCAAGAGAGTTCAGGAAGGATGTCTTGCCGCTTGCCGTCGTGCCGCACACAAGGATGTTCGCGCCATGCTCAACGAGGAACCATAGGTAGGCAAGCATGTCCAGGTCTGCGGTCTTGAGGTTAAACTGGTCAATGGGCGTGAACGGCTTCTCGCGGAACTTTCTAATCGAAAACGTCGGGCCGCGGGCCGTGACGTCGCCTGCGAGGCTTGCCTGGACGCGCGTGCCGT
>JAWCMQ010000002.1:0-2943 GCA_039091255.1 Candidatus Aenigmatarchaeota archaeon | reverse complement strand
GTCAGGCAAGGAGCCGTCAAGCAGGGGCTCGGCATAGCTGACATAGCGGTCGCATCGCTCCGCGAGCTTGACAACAAACTCTTTGAGATAAGCTTCTGGCTCAAAGACCACGTTCGTGGGCATCTGGCCGAATCGCTGGTGGACGATGTAGAGAGGGACCCCTGTGCCGTCGCAGCTTATGTCCTCGATGTACGGGTCGCGCAGCAACGGCTCTAGTTCGTTGAGCCCGACGAAATCACGGTAGATGTAGTACATTATGCGGAGATACTGGTCGTCCGTGAGCGATAACTTGAATGCGCCGATGAGGTCGCGGATTTTGCTTTCGAGCAGCTCCATCACTGCATGCTCGTTCTTGATGGCTGAGAGCGGGATGTCCAAAACCTGAATGAGCCCTTCTTTCAGACGCGCAAGCGCTCCTTTCTCCTCTTCACCAAGCTCAGGCTCTACGACTGTGTAGACAAGGCGGCCCTCACTGTCGGGTTTGATGTTTGCATAGGCGTACGGCCGTATCAGGGCATAGGTCGCCGTCTTTGCAGCAGGCTGTATTACTGCTATCTTTTGGGGTGCGATGGCGAACTTAGGGTAAGCCCTCGCTGGCGCTTGCGCCTGGCGCCGCTCGAGGATTTCAGCGAGCTTGCTGACTCGTTCACTATCCTTGTCGGCTGCTTTGGCTCTCTTGTCAGATTCCACTGCCTGAGCCGGTTTGGCTCGCCTTTTCAGCAAAGGCATACTATCGTAAGAACTAATTGGGAAGGGGTATAATAAAGGTTTGGCGCACGCTTAAGAAATTTCTCGTGATGTATAGCGGCTATGCCTGAGAAAGTTTGCATTTTCGACACCACGCTGAGGGATGGCGAACAGGCATCGGCCGTCGGCTCGCTGGGCGCTCTCGAGAAATATTCCATCGCTCAGCTGCTCGAGCAGGTGGGCGTGGATGTCATCGAGGCGGGCTTTCCAGCGTCATCAGGCGGAGACTTTGATGCGGTGCGCTATGTAGCGGGGCGCATAAGCCGCAGTGAGGTCGCCGCACTTGCAAGAGCCGTGGAGAAGGATATAGATTCAGCTTATGATGCCGTGAAAGATGCGAAGCGGCCGCGCATACACACGTTCATAGCGGTTTCTCCCATTCACATGGAGAAAAAGCTTGGAAAGTCTCCGGATGAGGTTCGAAAGATGGCAATCAGCGCCGTTCGCTTCGCAAGACAAAAGCTTGGCAGCAAAGGAAAGGTGGAGTTCTCGGGTGAGGATTCGTTTAGGGCTGAACCGGCTTTTTTGAAGCGCATCTATGAGGACGTCATAGAGGCCGGCGCGAATGTGATAAATGTCCCAGACACCGTAGGCTATGCTCAACCAGATGAGGTGCGAAAGATGTTCGAATACCTGCGCGCAAGCGTGAAAGGCGGCGACAGGGTTATGTGGAGCTTTCATGGGCATAATGATCTTGGAAACGCAACCGCCAATGCAATGGCAGCCATCACTGGCGGCGCGCGGCAGATTGAATGCACGATAAACGGCGTCGGCGAAAGGGCCGGCAACACTGCGATGGAAGAGGTTCTGGCGAACCTGAGGACACGCAAGGCATATTACAGCGCGGAATCTGGTGTGGACACGACTCAAATCGGCAGGATCAGCAGGCATGTGAGCAGGCTCCTTGGCATGCCCGTCCAGCCAAACAAGGCCGTTGTAGGCGCGAATGCATTCGCCCACAGCTCAGGCATCCATCAGGACGGCGTATGCAAAGAGCGGCTTACCTACGAGCTCATGAAACCGGAAGAATGGGGCTGGGACAGCAAGGGGGTATTTGTCATCACAGCCCGTTCCGGCGGCAAGGGCATCAAGAAAGCGCTGGAAGACATGGGCTACCGCGTTACAGAGGAGGAAGCCAGGCACATGCAAAAGATTGTAAAGCCGCTTGCAGACTCGAAAGGAAAGCTCAGCGACATAGACCTTGCGGCGATACTCGAGGACGAAGTCAGGAAGCCGCCTGAGGTCGTGGCGCTGAAGAGCGCATATGCTGCTGGCGGAAGCAGCACGAGAATCGGCTATGTCGAGCTTGTGAAGGAGGGTGCGATTGTAACTAAGACTGCCACAGGCAACGGTCCCATAGACGCGCTGTATAATGCTATAAACGGTGCGCTTGGAATCGAAACGCAGCTTCTGGCGTTTAACATCGCGGCCATAGGCAGAGGAAAGGAGGCACTTGGCGAGGTAACAGTTGCAATTGCCGATGATGGCAACCGGTATGTTGGGAGGGGTGTCAGCACGGACATCATAGACGCGAGCGCAAAAGCCTACATGCATGCCATCAACAAGATGCTTTACGGCAGGCTGAAGCGATAGCATCTTCTTTCAAATTAGCACGTTCTCGAAATCCATGCAGGCTCGTTAGATTAAAAAATTGCTCGCAGCGCTTTCGGCGCTGCTCGTTAGATTACGAATAGCTCGTCGCTTCGCAGCGGCTCGTTAGGTTAAGATTACTGCGCAGAACGGGTCTTTCTGGACTTTCCTATCTTGACTATGCCGCGGAAGCGGGCGCATGATGGGCATGCATACATCTTGCGCTCGACGAGGGACATGCGTCGCGGATCGATCTGCTGGCGTACCAGCGGATCGTTTATGCCGAAGCGCCTGAAAACGGGGAACGTCTTCCAGCGCGGAACAAGCCGCCCGCAGAAGCCACAATTTATCGTTCCTTCATGGCCACGTTCGGTGCCATGCGACCATCCACGACGATAGGGTGCAGACATTTTCTCGACCACAAATCTTGCGCAAGATTGCCATGCGACGAATAGCTCGCTTTCGAATCCTGAATGAGCTCGTTAGATTACTGATAGCAAGCTTTTAAGCCTTCTCAATTTTGCTTTAGTAGTTTTTCACCGAGGTATCGCACATGGGCATCGACATAGAAAAGCTGCTTGCGCAGAAGTCTGAACTGATAGACAA
>JAWCMQ010000011.1:0-5839 GCA_039091255.1 Candidatus Aenigmatarchaeota archaeon | reverse complement strand
TTCTCAAAATTAACGTCGTAGACGTCCTTACCGTCCCAGCGAAACGTGATCCGATAATTTCTGCTGATGCGCATAGCATACGCCCCAGCGCGATCTCCCTTAAGCTCGTGAAAGTCTTTGACGCCTATACAATCCTTGATGCTATGAATATTGTCGAGCAAATCCAAGATCATGACGATGACCCTGTGGTGGCGTCGAGCTATCTTTGCGGTCTTGCCTGTTTCAAAGAGCTCTCGTAGGCCCTTATGCTTCCAGCTCCGTATAGCCATTGTTACCCTATAAGTAACATTACCGTAAAGCGAGCTTGTTTGCAAGAATAGTTGCTCTATTGACGAGAGCATCTACTGCTGCTAAAATAAGCGTAGCTTGTGCGCCCGTAGCTCAGGGGATCAGAGCGCTGGCCTCCGGAGCCAGAGGTCGCTGGTTCAAATCCAGCCGGGGCGATGGAATCTCGCTTGCCATCAGAGCTTCCCCCACGTTCAGCCCTCGTGCGCACCATGCCAAAGACCGCTGGCCTCTCAAAGTTTGCTAACACATCATATCATGCCTAACCCTGTCGAAGTCAAGTCTTACAAGCACCAGTTACACCTTAGCTTAGTAAGTTGGTTCGCGGCAAAATCGTTATTGATAGTTTCGACTACTAGCTGTGCGTCCTGAAAAAAGAACGCACTCGAACTGGCTAGCTTCAAGCCAGCAGTGTATAGCGATGTTTAGAGGAAAGATGCCTCCGCTTTAAGGGAATGTTCTAAACAAATTCTAGAGTGCGCTCCCATTGCCTGAGAGCCAAAGCAGCTTTGGGACAATACCTAAGAAGGCTCTACTAGACCCGCGATAAATGCTTACAGCCCTTCGGATGTCATCAAACCATGTTCGGTATTCGAATTTGCTAGCACCCAAGAAGCTTGGAGAGCACCATAAAGAACAGCTCTCTTGCGTTATAAGCAATCGAACTTGGGTTTGATGCGAACCAATGCGCCTTATAATTATATTGAGCTTCTCCCTTGAGTAATTCCCTGTAAAAAGCGATAAGAAAGATGCCTCTACCTTCCATTCTGTGTTAATTACTCCTGTATCTTTGCTGGCCATAGCTACAGGATACCCCTTTTGGTTGAGCAATATTACAATAGCATTAAACACTCTATCGAAATCAGCATTAATAACTTGAACTTTATCTTCATCTGAAGGATATGATGCAATAAGCAAACCTATAAGCAACACAATCAGACCCAACCCCAAAATAATCTTTAATACCTCTTCCATAGCAAACCTTTCAAGGCTTATTTTAGTTAAAAAAATCAATCTAAGTCAAGTAGACAAATGGTGAACCTTGCATCATGTAGCAATACAAGCTGACTCTGACTCCCTTAATCCCCGCCTTAGCTCCAGCGGGCTATGACCTGCTGCGCCCAGTGGGGCTTGAGTGGCTCACCCTTGCAGTCTATAAAGAGCGCGTCGGAGTATGTCGTCTTATAGCCCCGCAGATCAAGCTAGCGCCGTAGAGCCTTTGGTCGCCATTCGCTCCCATAAACACGATCCGATCTCTGGCCCTTTTGTCGTGGATCTTCAGCAATCTCTGGGCTAATGAAACGTCGCTCAGACGTAAGCCTATAAGCTCATAGGGCCATAGCCCGCAGTTTATGAAGAGCAAGAGCATGACGTAGTTTCTCATGCCGTGCGCGGTGCTCTTGCCACAGGCGGCTGGACTTGGGACTCTTCGAGGACTTGTATGCGATAAAGCAGTCTGGAAGAGCATAAACGCCCACTTTCCAGAGAGGGGAAAATTCTCAAAATTCTCGAAGTGCGCCTAACTCTGCTCACTCCCATTGAATCGGATATCGTTATGATCATAATGTTTTCGTGATTGATACTATCTAAAAACGAAAATCCAATCGCCCCCCTATACCGAACAGCATCCTACTTATGGCAATGGGGACAGTGTAGCTTTCTCCTGCAATATCTAGATGAAGATCACCTATTGTGACATACCCGACATCGACCATCACCGCAAAAGGGAAAAAAGGCAGGGAATATTCCAAGCCACCACTGAGTTGAAAACCGGGAACGAAGCCAGAGCCATGAGCTGAGCCCCATATTGTATCTACATCTACACTAGCAAAGATACCAACTGGCCCAGCAGCGAGATAAGGCAGGATTGGGAATGCTCCTAACCGGTAAACCAGCTTTCCCAAGATCTGTATAGTTATGGCACTTACCCGGGCAGTTGCAATCAGTAAGGACTCTGTCCAGCTTTCTATATTGAAACCTATGGAGATGCCCCACATCCCTACTCGTGCTTCAGCGAGCAAAATAGGCGCAGTGCCTTGTATACGTGCACCGATACCAACGAGATTCTGAGCTTGCGCCAAGACACCACTGAAAAGCAAGAAAGCCATGCTTAAACCGAGGACACGCTTCAACATCGTAATCCCTCCTTTTGTTTTAAGTATTATATAAAAATAAAGTTCAAGCCCTATTGTCACATGTAACTAATACATGTGGGCCTCTTACTGGGAAACAGCTGCCAGGCCGCTGGCCTCAAAGTTAGCGGGTGAACTAGCTAGAATGACCAGCTGGGCTCTTGACCAAGGTTCTCAGTAATTGTTATACTCGCAAAGGAGAGGTGATACTCGACGCACTATGGGACTAAGCGCATGAGCGACAGTCAAATAAAGGCTGATCATAATGCAAATCTGCACAGGCTCCTACAGATTGCAGCTTCTTTGCTTCTGCTGACAGGCTTCACATTCTGGCCTGCTGCACAGCCTCAGCCCCTTAAGCTTGCCATCAGTGTAGTCACGAAGGTGATAGACGGTGATACTTTCGAGGTAAGTTACGTAAGTGGTGGTGAAGGGTTGCCTTCCAGCATTCGGGCATATTTGGTTAACGCACCTAAAACCGGGGAATGCTTTGGGGCCGAGGCTACAAAAGGTGCTCTGGAACTTTTGCTAGGCCACACGGTCTGGCTTAAACATCAAGGGCGTGTGATCTCTAACCAACTCCTTGCTTTTGTCTATTTGGACAGCGACCAGCAAGCACTTTTCCAGGCTATCATGCTCTCGCAAGGGTTGACGAAAGCCAACGTGCAATACCCCGAAGAGCAAGCTTTCTCCTCTCGCGTGAATGCTCTGGAAAATGAGGCTCGGACTGCCCCACGAGGCTTATGGCAAGCTTGCTCGACCGCCTCGGCGCAGGTCGTCATCAACGAGTTCGATCTCAACCCACCAGGAGATGATCGGTCTGTGCTTGAATGGGTGGAACTGTTCAACGTAAGCGATCAAGACGTAGATATTGGCGGTTGGACAGTTTCGACGACCCACGGTGATACGGTTACGGTCGCAATCCCAGCCAAGACCATATTGAAGGGCAAAAGCTACTACGTTGTCGAACGTAGCGGATGGCTTGATAACGAAGACGAGCTGTTGGTCTTACGCAATGCTCATCGTCAAGAAGTGGATCGCACGCTCAAGGCAAGCGACACCGCAAACGATGCTCGATCCTGGTCTCGCTGTCCCAACGGCAAAGACGCAAACTCCGACGCGGATTGGCGGTTTATCAACTCGACGAAGGGCCAGCCTAATGGTTGCTAACATCACAGGGCCTTGCCAGACTTGGCTATCGTATGCTATATTCTTGTTAGAATCTTCCCCGCTGTTCTCCAGGGTGCAGGTGCGACCCTGAGCGGGATGGCGGGCTTTTGCTTTATGGGGAGATCTCCATGAGCCGTGCATCTAAACGTGGCCCAGCCAAAGGCTTGCCTCTGTGGCGCTACTTGCAACCCTTGGTCGACTTCTACAACTTGCATCTTGACAATTCCGAATCTGACAAAGAAAAAATCCAAGGATTTCTGAGAAGGCACACGCCTGACCCAAGATGGCCAAAGCCTGAATGGTATCGCTCGGTGGGGTTCAAAAATTTCACCATTCTGTGGAGGGATATAAAAGCCCTAGTTGACGCCTACATCGCGACCAGGGTTCAAGGGCTGCACCTCGCCAAACTCGAGCATTACCTCAAGCAGCATCGGCCTTTGCTCCTGCTGAAGCACCGAGAGAGCGGGAGCTTGCAAGGCTTCAAGGAGGACCCCTTCCAGGCGATTGATTTCACCCAGTGGGAGCTTGTCTGGGGGGAGGGGATTGTTGAGACCTCAGAGAGCGCTGCCCCTTACCAGCTCGATATCGGGCCTCTCATAGCCAAGCTGGTCTTTGGGGTCTATCGCGTTTACAAGCATCACATGCGCGTGATCCGCTGCCAGCGCCGGGGATGTAAAAACATCTACATCCCCAAGCCAGGCGCCCCCACTACGGGGAAAGCCCCCAAATATTGTCCATCGTGCCGCTCCAAGCGCAAGACCTGATGCGGCTCGCACGATAGTTGCCCGCATTCAGCCCACAACTATTGCACACGCAAACCCAAAGCCCTTTGCCAAGCCAAATGTAAGATAGTTGGCCAAAATAAAGGTCAACTATCTGGGGTTTTTGTCATTTGTAGACTTGCAAATTCTGCGTCCCATAGTTATAATAACAGCAGAAAGTGCGCGCCGGGCTGGGCGCGCACAAAGAAAGTAACGAAACGAAAGGACGTGATATCAATGTTCAATATATCGAAACAAACAAAGAAAGTCAAGGTAGCAGCCCCCAATGGCAAAGTCGCGGCTCCATATTCCTGCCAGAACGACGTGCTCACGAAGCGGTGCAGCGCAAAGCACATCTGGCGCGCACGCCAGGCGGTCGGCATCGACGAGCATGTCTGGCGCGCCCTCAAAGATCGCGTGCGCTTGGTCAGATTTGCTTTTGACGACGGCCGCGTCTTCGAGATCGCTGCTGAAGATTTTGAGCGACAGGGCTTTGTTCACGGCGACGATATCACATTTTCACGCACGAGATTCGTCTCGATCTCGACGCTCAAGCTCGTTCGCGAAGCCCCGCCCGCTCGTGGCCAGCTCGCCCTCGCCCTGGGGGTGTGACATCATGTTGCCTCTTGAAGCCGCACTTGAGTTTGCAGGGAATGGCTGGCCGGTGATCCCTGTCCACACAATCGACAGTCGCGGGAATTGTTCCTGTAAAAACCCACACTGCACAGCACCCGGCAAGCACCCCGCGACCCCTCACGGCTATAGAGACGCGACAGTAGATGCAGAGAGAATCAAACGTCTGTTCGAGAATCGCGATTGGAATATAGGGATCGCGACGGGCGAGAGATTTTGTGCTCTCGACCTTGACGATAACTCCGAAGCTGCTTGGGTGGCGCTCGATCAGCTCACTGGCGGGATCCCGAACACGATGATCGCAAGGACGCGGCGGGGATTTCACTTTTACTTCTCTGTTGAAGAGGGCCTAGTCCCCTCTAGGGTTTTGAGCAACAATCCCCGGATCGAGCTGATAGGCCTAGGTCGGTTCGTCATCGTGCCTCCCAGTCAATACAAGGAATGGCTCAACTACGTCGAGCCGCGCCCGATCCCTGAGCGCATTCTGAAGATCCCCCCAGTCCGTGAGCAGCGCTCCAAGATCGAGCAAGTCATTCGTGGCGTCCCCGAAGGCTTTCGTAACGTTACAGCCACCCAAGTCGCCGGAAAGCTCCTCGGCTGCTTCCCTACCGAGGACTGGCATATCGCGTGGATCTTGCTCGAAGCTTGGAATGAAAAAAATCGGCCACCGCTCTCGAAAAAAGAACTCAAAACAGTATTTGATAAGATCGCAAAACGCGAAATGAAAAAAGGATTGAAGCACAAAGAAAGAGAAACAAAACTTGCGCGTGCGCTCGCTATAGCTCTTCATTATTCAAATCTCTCTCAAAGAGAACTCGCCCGTCTCTCCCACGTCCCTCAAGCTACTCTCTCCCGTCT
>JAWCMQ010000010.1:0-6816 GCA_039091255.1 Candidatus Aenigmatarchaeota archaeon | reverse complement strand
GCGGTGCCGGGCTCGCCATTTCCGAGCGATCCGGCGCCGCCGGAGACGTTGACGTTCTCTATGGGGAACGTGCTTGTGTTGTAGCGGACTATGATGCGGCCGCCTGCGCCGCCGCCACCAAATGGAGATCCATCGCGGTTGCCTCCTTCTCCTCCTGATGCTATGAGCGAGCCGGCGCCCTCAAGCACGCCTGTGAGTATGTTTATCGTGCCTCCTGAGCCGCCGCCTCCTGGGTAATAGGGAGAAAAGACTGAGCCGCCTTTACCGCCTCTGACCGTTATCGTGCCGTTGATGACTGTCCTGTTCGCACGAATGAACACCGAGCCGCCGCCTGCGCCGCCGAATGTGGTGGATCCGCCACCGCCTCCACTGCCCAAGTCGGATGGGTCAAGAGAGCTGCCGTAAGGCAGGCCTGCGGTGTCGTTGCTGTATCCGCCTCGGCCGCCGTAGCCTGCGCCGCCGCCACCATACGATGAGTTGTACCTGCCGCCGCCTGGCCCTGTCCCGGGCTGCTGGCTCGTGCCTCCTGCGAAGCCTGTGCCTATGGCGTTTATGACACCCGTGGTATGGATTATGATGGATTCTGTAGCGTTTATGAGTATGGTTTTGTATCCTGCCATGGTGTTATTGATGCGCAGCGTGGCGTTCGGCTCAACGATGACGTTCGTGCAGCTTATGTTAGATGAGAGCGTATAGACTTGGTTGCTGTAGACGGTGAAGTTGCCGTCTGCGGCCGGACAGTCTGAGTTGCCGAACGGCGCGAACATGCTTGCGAAGTTGGTGATGTTGGCATAGACGTAGTTGGCTGCGGTGTTGACGCCGTTGGCCGAGTAGAACGTCTCGTTCTGCCATGCGCCGGAGGTTTCGTTGTACTTCCATACGAAGAGCGTCGATTCGTTGATGTAGCTTGGTGCGCCAGGCGTTCCAAGGTCGCTGTCGGTGTAGGAGAAGTTTATGAAGAGCCAGGCGCCGCTGCCACCCGATGTCGCGTTGACGTACTTTCCGAGGGCGCGCTTGCCCGGCGGCGCGCCTATGGGCGCTCCGGATGGCTGAACCCCGGACAAGGAAATCCTGTAGGACGCAAAGGACAGCGAGTTCTGGTACGATGTCATGTTTATGGCGGTGTTGCTGTAAGAATACGCGTCCGAGCTGTAATCGTATACTGTGTTGTTCTGAACCAGCGTGTCTTTGAAAACGTTGTGGGAGCTTTGCTCGACTTCTATGCCGATTCCGTTCGATGTTATGCGCCCGCCTTGGACGGTGCTGTTGATGACGTCGATATCAAGCCATATCCCGTATTCGCTGGATGTCACGTTGTTGCCAGTCAGGTTCGTGCCGACTGCATTATAGAGCCAGATGCCAGCGCCTGTTTTGGACGAAATGCGGTTGCTCAAGAGGGTGTTGTTGTGGCTGCTCCCGGCGACTGATATGCCGTAAGTGCTCGTTCCGCTTAGCGTGTTGTTGTGCACGTAATTTCTGTGGGACCCGGAGATTGAAATCATGGCCCCTCCATTCAGCACGTTATGCTCCACGACGTTGTCGCTGGATTGCGAAGACAGCACTATGTCGTCTTCAGCGCCGACCGCTGTGTTGCCGCGGATTGTCGCTCCTCCGACGCTTTGCAGCAGAATGCCATAATACATATTCGAGTCAAAGGTATTGTTGATGAAGTTGTGATAGAGCGTATCTTTGGCGTATATGCCCCTATCGAAAAACTTTATCTTGCAGTTCTTTACGGTGATGCCGTTCGCGTTGTCGAAGTACACGCCATAAGTTCCCAGCGTGTTGTTTCCAACTATCCAATGGCCGTTGCAGTCGAGCGTCGATGAAGCTTCGAGCCATATGCACGTGGTGCCGTTCCAGTAGATGTCGGACGTCATGACGTACGTCGCGCCTTCTTCCACGTAATGCCCGCAGTCGTTTATGCCGACAGGCTCGCCTGCGGGCGCGAAGATGCTGGCGAAGTTGGTGATGTTGGCGTAGACGACGTTTTCAGACATGCTGACATTGTTGACGCTCCAGAACGTCTCGTTCGTCCAGCCGCTGGTGTTGTATTTCCAGATGCGCAGCCTGCTTTCGGATGCCCCGGCGGACTGGTAATCGCTGTCGGAGTAGGAGAAGTTCAGGAAGAGCCAGCTGTCTGCCGAGTTGTTCGTCGCGTTGACGGCGTAGCCTATGCTTCGGGTGAGTCCCGGCATGCCGCTTGGAATCTCGCTCGACTGCATGCCCTTCAGAGCGACATCACGCGAGGTAAACGAGATGCGGTTCTGCCAGGTTGTGAGGTTGATGACGGTATTGTTCAGCGAAGTCGAGCTTGAACGGAAATCCCAGAGCGTGTTGTTCTGGGCGGTGTTGTTGGTGAAGGTATTGTTGGAGCTGGAGGAGAGATAGATGCCGTAGAAGCTGTTGGAGTTGACGGTGTTGTTTGTGAGGGTGTTGTTGTGGGACAACGAAAACTCTATTCCGATTTCGCCATTCAGAGATGCGTTGTTGAGCGTGAGGTTATTGGATGTGCTGTTGTACGTGCTAATGCCGGCTAGGTAATTCAGATTTGCGACATTTTTTTCGATTGTTATGTTGCGACTATGCATCAGTCGGATTCCGCGCTCGTTGTAGGTGAACGTGTTGTTGGAAATGACATTGTTCGAACTGCCGGACACCATAATCCCGTAATTCGTGTTAGATGTGAGCGTGTTGTTGAAAATGTTTGCGTTTTCTGTGGCGTTGGAGAGATGTATGCCACTGAAAAAGTCCGACACCAAACAGCCTGTGATTGTAATGCCGTCGTATCCAAAATTAACGATGCCACTGCCTTCACCGCTATCATCGCCGTCTATCGTGTGCCCCTGGCAGTCGAGCGTGATGTTGTCGGCGGAAACGTTCATGCAGGTGCCTACCCAGTTTGTAATGTTCGCGATGAGGCTGTAGGTCTTTCCTGTCTCGTTGAGAATTCCGCATCCGCTCAAGGGAATGGGGCTGCCTGCGGGCGCGAAGATGCTGGCGAAGTTGGTGATGTTGGCGTAGACGATGTTGTTCGCTGTGTCGACGCCGTTCACGCTCCAGAACGTTGCGTTCGTCCAGCCGCTATCGTTGTATTTCCAGATGCGCAGGGTGCTTTCGTCTATGCCTGCTGACTGCCAGTCGGCGTCGCTGTAGGAGAAGTTCAGGAAGAGCCGAGCTTTTCCCGTTTGGGACAGGTTTGTTGCGTTGATCGCGTAGCCGATGGTTCGGTTGCTGCCTTGCATGCTGGGGATTTCGCTTGCTTGAAGGCCCTTCAAACCAACCTCATTGGGCAGGAATGAGATGCGATTCTGCCAGGAGGTTAAGTTGACAACGACATTGCCTGTGGAGTTGTAGAGGGCACGGAAATCCCATATGCTATTGTTCTGCGCGGTGTTGTTAATGAAGGTGCTAGAGTTCGAGTAGAAAAACACATCGAAACCGTGCCAGTAATTTGAGTTTGCGGTGTTGTTTTCAAAGATGTTGCCGGAGCTTGCGTATAGGTAGAAGCCTGTGCGCCCAAAGCTGGCCGTGTTGTTGATGAACCTGTTGAAGTTGGTGTATACAATCACGCCTTCCAACTCGTTGTTGTTGATTACGGTGTTGGAAACCGTGCAGTTATCTGCCGATATGCTCAAGCCATGCGTATTCAGGCTGATGTTGCTCTGCGCTATCGTGACATTCGCGCCTTTGTTGACGCTTATGCCAGCAAAATTGGCAGCTGCAGTGACGTTCTCCACAAGCCCGTAGCGTCCATACGTCACGATGGCGTTAGAGAAGTTGTATAATTTGCAATTTCTTATTACAAAGTAATCTGCTGTGGCATTTATAGCCCTGGGATTTACGCTTTTGTCTCCGCTTATCGTGTACCCTTGGCAGTCCAGCGTGACGTTGTCGGCGGAAACGTTCATGCAGGTGCCCGAGACGTTCCACAGCGACTGGTTCAGGTAGTACGTTCCCGGCGCCGCCAGGTTCGAGCAATTGCTTATGATATTCTTGCTTTCGAACACGCCGAACGGGCTGAACGTCGTTATGTTCGCGTAGACGACGTTAGCTGTGGTGTCGACGCCATACTGGCCTGCGGGGTAGAACGTAGTGTTCGTCCAGGCAGTGCCGTTGTAGCGCCAGATGCGCAGTGCGGACTCGTCTCCGGCTTCGCCGTCGCTGTAGGAGAAGTTCAGCCAGAGCCATGCGCCTGTGGACACTTGCGTTGCGTTGACATACTTGCCGAGGCTTATTTTATCAGAAGGGGTCGCGGGCGCCTGGGATGGCAGCATGCCCTTGAGGCCGAATCTGTCCCCCTTGAAGGAAATCAGGTTTTGGTACGAAGTTATGTTTATGCCTGTGATGTTGAGGCTCGTTCCGTAGAGATAGAAATCATACCCCGTGTTGTTCTGGACTGTGTCGCCTATAAACGTGTTGCTGGAGCTGCCGTCGAAATATATGCCATGGTTGTCATTCGCCGTAATGTTGTTTCGGGCGAATGTGTTGCTGCTCGACGACGCGATGCGGATTCCATACCGCTTGCTTGCGTAAAGAGTGTTGCTTTCGACAGTATTGTTGTACGTGCTATACATGTATATGGCGTCCTGCGAAGTCGTGTTGACTACCGTGTTCAGCGTGATGTTGTTCCTGTACGAGCCGTAGACGTATATGCCATTGTAGGTGCTGTTTATGATCGTGTTGTTGTACAGGATGTGGTCGTGGCAGCCGGATTCGAGGACGATGCCGTATTCCTGCGCAGGTCCGCGGATGGTGTTTCCGCTGACGGTGTTGTTGAAAGAGCTGGAGTATATGCGCACGCCTTGCACGTTGCTGCTCAGGTTGTTGCCGTAAATCGTGTTGTTGATGGCATAACTTTGGAAGTAGATGCCGTAGCTCGTTGAGTTGGATATTGAATTTCCTGATATTGTGTTGTTGTAGTTATAGTTGTAAAGGTAGATGCCCTGCGGTGAATTGCTAATGTTGCCGCCTGTTATGTTCGTGTAGTTTGTGTATGTAAGATAGATGCCTGTGTTGGTGTTTGCGCTTGCGGCTGTGTATGATATGTTGTTCGAGGTGCTTGAGGCGAGCCATATGCCATATTGGGCGTTCGCGTTTGCGGTGCTTAGGTTGATGGTGTTGTTGTGGCTGGCATTGATGAGCATCCCGTAGTAGTTGGAGTTTGCGGTTGCGTTATGGGCGAGAGAGCCATTTGTCAACTCGAAGTGCAGCCCAATCCTGTTCCTTGTGCTCAGATTGACATCCTTGACAGTGACATTCCGGCAGCGGAAGCAGGCGAAGAGGCTCGCATTCGTCGAACTGTCATAGACCGCATCGGCGACGTCCTTGAGCCAGTAGATTGGCCTGCCCTCAACGGTGTTTGTGGTGTCGATGACCTGCCTGCTTTCGTAGTCGTTCACCCAGAGGTTGTACCAGTTTCCGCTCAAGTTGTTTCCTGTCATCGTGGTGTTCTGGCTGCCTGTGATGTAGATGCCTGCCTCCGTTCCGCTGTCGCCATTGGAGGCGATGGTGTTGCTGGCGAGCGTAGTGTTGTGCGAGCTTGATGTGATGTACACGCCGTATCCTGGGTTTGCTGTGATGTTGTTGAACGTGAAATTGTTGAAAGTGCTGCTGCTGATGTAAAAGCCATAGCTCGTGCAGTTCCAGACCGTATTGTTGTAAATCCTGTTTCTATCTGAGCCGCTCACTATGTAGAATCCGGTCGGCGCCCGCACAAAGTTGTCGGTGATGTTGTTGTCATCGCTGCCGCTGAGATAGATTCCATAGTTTCCGCCTGTCATGATGATGCGATTCCCAGAGACGGTGGTGTTCGAGGACAGATACACCGCTGACCCTGCAGACTGGGTGAAATTGTTCCATCTTATTGTATTTCTAGGATTGGGCGTGTATACGCCGTAGCTTGTGCTGTTGGCGATGGTGTTGCTTTCGATTGTGGCGAACGAAAAGGTTGCATCTCCATATATGGCATAGCTGTTAAGGTCGAATGTGTTGCTAGTTATGTTTGTGTAGTTTGAGTTTGAGCTGATGTAAACGCCGTAGCTTGTCGAATAGTTCAGCCGTATGGTGTTGTTGTATATGGTGTTGTTAAGCGCGGTGTTGGCAAGGTAGACGCCGTGCGTGAAGTCCGTCATCGTGCAGTTCTTCACCGTCACGAAGTCTTTGCCGGCGCTGTTGTTCACGGCGTAGTCAGTTCCTGAGCGGTCGCCATCGATGATGTGCCCCTGGCAGTCGAGCGTGACGCCGTCTGCTGTGACGTTCATGCAGCTGCCGACGGCGTTCGTGATGTCGGATGTGAGCAAGTAGGTCACGCCGGACTCGTTTAAGTTCGCGCAGCCTGATATCGTCGTGTTAGATGAGCCGCCTGCGGGCGCGAAGATGCTGGCGAAGTTGGTGATGTTGGCGTAGACGATGTTGGCTGTGGTGTTGACGCCGTTCGAGCTGTAGAACGTGGCGTTCGTCCAGCCGCTGGCGTTGTATTTCCAGACGCGCAGGGTGCTTTCCGCTATGCCTGCCGCCCACCAGTCGCTGTCGCTATAGCTGAAATTGATGTAGAGCCAGCTGGCGGCCGAGTTGTTGGTGGCGTTGACGGCGTAGCCGATTGTCTTGCTGTCGCCGGGCAGGCTGCCAGGGATCTCGCCTGTCTGCATGCCCTTGAGCGAGACGTTCTCCAACGCGAATGCGAGGTTGTTCTGCCAAGAGGTGAAGTTGACGGCGGTGACGTTGCTGCCGTAGTGCCAGATGTCCCATTGCGTGTTGTTCTGGGCAGTCACGTTTATCAGGGTGACATTGCTCGAGTACAACGCGATGCCAATC
>JAWCMQ010000001.1:242836-251283 GCA_039091255.1 Candidatus Aenigmatarchaeota archaeon | reverse complement strand
GCTAAGGTCGTCTGTTGCCGTGAAGTTGAAGTTTATGTCCTGCGTGTTGTTGAATTGTGTGTTATTTGCGGGCTGGTTCAGGAGGATTTGGGGGGCGGAAGTCCAGTTTATTTTCAAGCTTCTGTTTGCAGGCGCAAAAGCGCACTGGCTCGCGTTGTCGCAAGCCAGGCAATTCCACGTGTACGCTCCAACGCCGAGCGCAAGGGTCCACTCCGAGCTGTTCGATGTCCCGGAAATGACTGATGTCTGATTGAGGCCGAATGATTGGTTGCTAGAGTTTGTTATGTAAAGCGAAATGTTTGCAAGCTGAATGTCGTCGGTCGCGGAGCAGTTGAAAGTTACATTAGCATACGGAGCAGAATCGTTCCAATAATTGTCTGCCGGTTCGTTTAGCGCTGTTGCCGGTGGGCTGTCTAGAGCCGTATAATTCACGGTGACCGTCCAGTTTGAAGGAGCGAAAGCGCATGCGGATTCGTTGTCGCAAGCATAGCAGTTCCACAATACCGCACCGTTGCTTAAGTCTGTTCTCTGGAATGTCGTTTGGTTGGCCGTTCCCGAAACCGAAACGGTGCCATTGGCTTGCCATGAGCCGCTATAATTCCAATAGAAGGTTATGTTGCTTAGCTGCAAGTCATCAGTCGCATTGCAAGTAAAGTTGACATCTTTGGTTGAAGTTACATTCCCGTTGCTTGGAGAGACTAAAGTCACGTTTGGTTTGAGAGCATAAGTTATGTTCGCATACATGTAATCGATCCATAAATCGACATTGTTGTCGCTCTGCTCTGTGCCGTCAAACACGATGATGAGCTTTCGCGCCGAAGCTATTGGATCTGCCTTGCCGTTCAGCCAGGTTGTTATCTCGCCGCAAACGCGGTTTGGGTTGCCAACGCTTGTAGTCCAAAGCTGGCACGTTGCCTGAGTTTTCGAAACAGCCGTTGTGTACGTAGGCGTGCCCGTCGCATTCTCGCCGGCATAGATGCCGCAGGCATCGCCCGCATCGTCGCCAAGAGTCGAGTCACGGTAAGCAAGGATGCAGACAGTCGCGTTGGTTATCATTGCATTCGTCGGCACGGAGGTGCTGTTCACAGAAACGTTCAGCCGATTGATTACCGCCCCTTTGTCTACCCTGAATTGCTCATATTGCGTGTCGTCGGTTGCTAGATAGGCGAAAGTGCATGTTCCTGGGGCGCCGCCTTCTGTGCATTCGATGATGTATTGCGGCGACAATTCAGCATAGCCAGGGTCTTCGGATGTCAGCGTGAAGGTGTAATCTTGTCCAGGGGTTATGCTCATCAGATATGCCCATTCACCATCGCATCGCCTTGCTTCGAAATTCCAGTCCTTGCATTTCCAGAGCTCGGTTCCTTTTGCGGTCGCAGTGACGGTGGCTTCTGTGAAATTGAGCGCCGTGGGGTCGATGGCGTAGACCTCGACGAACTGGTATTCTGTGATGATATCTTCGGGCACGTCGTCGATTCTCATGGCGGCTTCCGAGCCTGCGCTCAGGACAGCATCGTTGATGATAATTTCCTTTATCGGGTGGCTTGCCGGTCTGATTTCGATGGTGTAGTAATCCGGCTCGGGTTCTGCTATCGCGGAGACGACTTCACCGGATGCTTTGCTCGTGATTGTGACGTCTGCGGATGTAGCTTTGTCGTCTTCATCTGTGATCAATACGAGCCTCTCCTTGAGAAGGGGTTCTGGCTCCTGAATTTTTTCCGGGGCCGATTCTTCCGAAATCAGTGCAAAGGGTTGCGGCTCTGCAGCTTCGCTTGCGTTCGCTTGCGCTGGCGATTCTTGCAGGGCTTCTTCTGAAGCTTCCTCCAAAAGCGGGAGTTCTGTTGCGCTTACGCTGAAGCCGCAGAGGCTGGCGAGCGCGATGACTACTGCTAAAGCCGCTGTCAACGATGCGATGGCGAGGTCTCCTTTCATCTAGCTCAGTACCTCTGCGCGCATCTTTGCGGGGCGCGCGCCTTGCTTAAGATAGTGAAGCACAGCAGGCCCAACCGGCCTGCAGAGAACCATTTCGGCGCCTTTCAGTTCGGCCAGGTATCGTGTGGCGGTATGGCGGTGCGCGCCGATGATGCGAGAGATGTCTTGAATGGTAAGGCCTTCGGGATGCTGCCTCAGCGCTTCGATGATGCGCTCTTTCAGAAAGCCGTTGGCGTAGCCCGCCACCGCTAGACACCTATGTTGTATACTTATGTACAGCAGTATTGGACAAACAGGCGGTATATAAGTATTGTGGTGATTGCGCGGCATGCTCGTAGAATGCTTAAATATGTGGCAGCGCAGTCAGAATAACAGATAACTGCAAAGCTCCGCTTTGCAGTTATCATACCCGCGGTAGCTCAAACAGCCCTTTCTTGCGAAGAAGGCGCTGGCGCAGGAAAAGTGTTTTCCGTCAACGCTTTTGCAGCAGCAAAGGGCTGGAGGAGTGGTGGAGCGTCCGGCTGTAGATGAGCTCTGCCGAGAGCTTGTCACCAGCAGATGCTCGTGATGGAGATAGCTCGCCGTCATGCAAAAATAGCTGCGCTTTCGTGTAGAGCGGAGCGCAGTTAGATTACAAAGTGGGCGAGTTATCGCATGGAAGTAGCTCGCTTTCGTGTAAAGATGAGCGAGTTATGATAGAAACCGGAAGGTTGTGAGTTCAAGTCTCACCCGCGGGATTCGCAGAGCGCCGAAAACGCCATAAACAGCTTAGAATTTTCTTGCCATGGCTAGGCATATTTAAGCTGCGGAAAACAATATGCGTACACGAGGAGGTGACAAAGCATGGCTTTGTTGGAAATCATGAACATTGTTGCCGGCCTCGTCCTAGCAGCAGGAGTCTTGGAAGCGTTGCCCGCGATGGGAAAGCACATAGCGAAGCTGGCGAAGGCGCTGGGTTCGTTCCAGACAATAATCGGAATCATCGTCCTGGTCCTGGGCGTCTTGAACTTCGCTTACGGCCTGCAAGGAATTGTCGCCATCGTAGCAGGCTTGGTGCTGCTGACGGGAGTCCTGCCGATGATACCCGCAATAGGAAGGTCGCTCGAGAGCGTAGCCAAGAAGCTGGGTGCTTTCCAAGCGATTATCGGCATAATCGCGCTGATTGTGGGAATCTGGGGACTGCTGTAAGAACAGGCGGAACCACGCATCTTTGCTTTTTCTTTTTCAAATTCTATGCTTGTGAAATCTGCCGAATTCAGATGTCCGCTGGGCAAGCGAAATATTCTTAAACCACTATATTCCGCGCCAAGCATGCACTACCTTAAGAATGTTTCGGCTATAATTACTCGTCAGAGGTTACTAAAGGCTATCGGCGCTCCTTTCGCATGTCGCCGAACAGCTGCTCGCTCAAAGGGCGCATGGCAACGAGTCGAATCGATGGCTCGCTTTTGACATATGCATGAGCGAGCTGGATTATGTGGGTGTGGGTGTGGCTTACATATCGAAGGCGCTGGCGGCAATCCGCGAGATTGGAGACGGCTCACTTTGCTTGTTATGCCATGCAAGCAGGTATGCGGGCTTAGCTCTCGGAAGCGCTGCGCTGGCGCTTGCGGCTTATTCTTCTCCAGCCCTGGCTCAAGACGAGGCGAAGGGCGCAAGTGCGATGCCGCCAACGGAGGTGATGTTTCCGCTTCCTCAAGATGCGCCGGCCGCGCCGAGCGGTGAGCAAGGCGCTGCGCCTTCTCCTTCGAAGGAACAGGCGTCGCCAAAGTCGCAGGAGAAGAAAGCTGCGCAGGACCTCGAGCGCGAGGATGAGGAAAATCTTGCGCGCATGGCGATGGACGCATACCTTCGCGGCACCATTAAAGATTATCCTTTGGAGCAGCGGCTGGCATCGCTGAGGTCGGCATATGCGTTGTACGTGCTTGCAGAGGGCAAAAGGCTCGGTGCGCAGCACACTCGCGGATTTGCGCAGGTGCGCAATGAATACTCGAAGCTTACAAGGAATGGCAGGTCGTATTATGAGCTTTCGGACGCGGAGCAGCGAAGCGTGGACGATGAGCTCGCCAAGGGCAAGCCAACCTGTGCTGCTCCTGCACCGCCGCCTCAGAGCGGAAAGGGCGAGAGCAAGAGCGTGCAAAAAGCCGCTCCGCAAGCCAAGGGCAGGGCAAATCTGCGCGATTTGAATGCTCTGCCTGCCCTGCAGCCGCAGCTGGAGCTCTACAATCCGCATGAACTCTATGGCGACTTTGTGAAGGCCGAGGGCGGTGGCGGCGCCGGCAACTGGCGCGCGCGAGCTTCCACGGGCTGGGGCCTCGGTGATGCGTGGAAGCTTGGCGCGGATGGCTATGCTGTAGGCTTCAGGCGCAAAGATGAATATGCCTTTGCTGAAACCGAAAAGGAAGAGGCTGGCGGCTGCCTCAATGTAGGCTACAAGGCATTCGACATCCGCGGCAATGTTGCAGCCAGCGAGCTGACTAAAGTCACCGATTCGGCGGCCGAGGCTTCTAACCAGGAGATCGATGAGCTGTTTTATTCTGGCGCAGCCAGGATCCGCCTTCCCGATGACAATGGCACCATAGCATTGCTAGGCAAAGGGCTGGAGAGGACAGACAGCACAAGGATAACATTTCCTGTGGCTGCTGATGTCGACGTCCGCACAGATGAATTCGGGGTGTTCGGGCGATATGACCGCAAGGTTTCTGACATCATAGGATTGGAAGCACTGTCGGCCGGGCTGTTCGGCGGATATTCCAAAGCCGTGGCAAAGGCATCGCTGAACGGCTCGCAGGTGCTCGACGAGGTCCGCAAGGCGTGGATGGCCGGCGGCTCGGTCGCATGGCACGATACCGAAAGGGCAGCGTATGCCTCCATTTATACAAATCAGGGAGACGGAATCGAGCATAAAGTCGGCGGATGCGGATTTTTCACCATGGCGTTTCCTGACGATGGCGTCGTGCTTGGCTTTGCGGGCAGCTACAGAGATGGCGCGGCGTCTGGCGGAGTCATAGTCAGCGACGGCTCGCATGCCGCGATAGCTGACTACCTGAAGCGCAGGTTTGACCTCGGCTATGACATAACGCTGACAGCCGAGCAGAAGGAGTGGGCATGGCAGGACTATCTACGGGACCTTGCGCGCAATGTTAACGGCAACTTTTTGGAAATCGGCTACAAGGAGCAGGAGCATGGAAAAGGCGGCGCATACGGCATTGCGACTATCGGGGTTTCGAAAATCGACGGGGCGCCTCTAGGGGAGATCGTATTTTACGGTGAGACTGGGAAGCAGTTTGACAGGGCAGGTGCGGCGCTTCAGGTGCCTTTTGGCAATGAAGTTGATGCGTATCTTGGATTCGACTGGAAAAAGCTGAAAGAGGAAGAAGGTTCGGGAAGCGATGAGAAGGCATGGAGCGTGGTGGGAGGCGTCAACCTAAGATTTTGAGTGATGCGTGATGAAAGGCGGCAGGGGATTTGGGAGCAGCGCGATGCTTGGGTTCGTTTTGGCACTCGTGCTGCTGTCCGCAGGCATGGCATGGGCGCTTGACGCCGCGCCGGCGGTTTCGCTGACTGCTAGCTCGGCCAGTGCCACGACGAATGTGACGCTCACGGCTGTTGCGGTCGACGTGCTTGACAACGCTGGCATACAGTGGATAAAGCTATACGAGAACGGCGCTGAGATTGCCATCAAGAACTGCGGCGGAATGGCAAGCTGCACGTTCGTGCACGTCGTGACGAAAACGGCGTCTGGCGTGTTTTCTTACACGGCAAAAGCGCGTGACATGGGCGGAAACGAGGCAAACTCACAGCCTGCGACAGTTACGTTCAACCAGGCGCCAGTGCTCGGATCTATTGGCGACCAGACGGTCAACGAGAACGAGCTGCTCGAATTTGCGATAACAGCCACGGATGCGAACGGCGACGCGCTGACGTATGCGGCAACCGGTCTTCCGCCTGGCGCTACGTTTGACCCAGCGACTCGGACATTCAGCTGGACGCCGACGTACGACCAGGCTGGTGTTTATTCGAATGTGACGTTTACGGTCAGCGACTGGCTGGAGAGCGATGACGAAACTATTACTATAACCGTTGTCGACGTAAACCGCGATCCGGTCATAACTTCTACGCCTGTGACGACAGGAACGGAGAACGTTCTGTATACTTATGATGTTGACGCAATGGATCCGGATGGCGATGCGGTCATGTATGCGCTGAGCGTCGCACCGGCAGGAATGACGATAGATTCTGCAAGCGGCCTTATCGAATGGACGCCCGATTATGAGCAGGCGGGAGACCACAATGTCACAGTAGAGGTGACGGACGGCCGTAGTGGAGTGGCGACCCAGAGCTGGACGATTGCCGTCGCGAACGTGAACAGGGCGCCTGTTTGGGTCGAGGTCCCGACCGACCAGGTAATTGATGAAGACACGGCGCTGAGCTATGATGTCAATGCAACAGACCCTGATGGAGATGCGCTCCTGTATTCGCTGAACGACACGTCCGTTTTCAACATAGACGAGGATGGGCTTATCACGGGAACGCCGCCTGCAAACTGGAACGGCGTGATGTACCTCACCATCACGGCAAGCGACGGCGACTTGAGCGTGAGCGCTGACATCAGGGTGACCGTCAGCCCTGTCAATGACGCGCCGAGCACAACGGGCATACCGGGCCAGACGATTGCTGAAGATTCTGGCACGACGCCCGTTGCAATCGGCGGATATTTTGATGACGTTGATGGAGACCCGCTAACATTTAGCATTCTAGCGGAGAACCCTGCTGAGGTAGACTGCGAGATTGTCGGCGACGTTCTTGAGATGACGCCTTCTCCTGACTGGAATGGCGCGGCTGCCTGTACAGTCCGGGCGGACGACGGCAACGGCGGGACGGTCGACGCGCCGGTCGATATCACTGTGACGCCTGTGAACGATGCGCCTGTTTGGGCATCTCCTATTCCTGACCAAAACGTCGATGAAGATTTCGGCAATGCAGTTGTTGTTGCAGACCTTAACACGCTTGCTTTCGACGTCGACGGCGACACGCTTGAATTTTCGATAGTTTCGGAGAACACGGCTGAAGTGGATTGCGACATCGAGGGCGTGCGCCTTGAGATGAATTCTGTCCTTAACTGGAATGGCGTGGCGGGATGCACCGTGCGCGCGGACGACGGCAACGGCGGGACGGCGGATGATTCATTTTACATAAATGTCAATCCGGTAAACGATGCGCCTGTGGCTGAGATAGCATCGCCTCCTGATTTCAGCACGTTCGAGCCTGGCGAGATGATCGACTTTATGGGCACAGGCGCGGACGTCGAGGACGGCTCGCTGGGCGGCGATTCGCTTGTGTGGACGTCTTCGATTGATGGCAATTTCGGCAACGGAACATCTGTCAGCATCTCGACGCTGAGCCTTGGCGCGCACACGATAACGCTGACGGCAAGAGACTCTGGCGGAGCGACCGGCGAAGATGTCATTTATATAACGATTGCCGTTGCGCCGGATACCACGCCGCCTGTGTGGTCGGATGAGCAGGTAAGCCCTGCAAGCCCGGTGACGTACTCGCCATCACAGCTCTATCGGTTTGAAATAACGTGGACCGATGATGTCGGCATGGATGGCGTGCAGTTCGAGCTCGATGGAGCGAATCATACGCCGTTTAACATAGGTGACGAGTATTACATCGAATTTATCGGCCTTTCGGCTGGCATGCACACGTATGCATGGCATGCAAGTGACACATCGGGAAACCGCAACAGCACAGGGCCGCTGAGCTATGAAATCTATAAGGCAGCATCGGCATGCTCACTCACATTCGATTTGGCAAGCCCTCAGACATATGGCACGCCGATAACAGCGACGGCATCGTGCACGAACCCTGAGGCAAGCGCACAACTGTGGCGGGACGGCATCGACGTGACTGCTACGGAGAACGGCGTCGCTGTCGTGCTCGCGGCACGCGAGCACAGCTATGTGGCGAATGTGAGCGAGACTGCGAACTATCTGGGGGCTTCGGCGAGCGGCAGCTTTGCCGTGGACAAAGCTGCTTCTTCGGTCAACCTGCTGCTTAATGGACTGGATGGCGATGTGACGGCTGACAGGCTTAGCACGGTGACCATAACCGGCGAGATGGCTGCAGGCGAGGCTGACGTCGAAATACGCGAAGACGGGGCGATTGTCGGCTCTGGGACAGCGCCTGTGACCGTATTGAAGGCTTACAGCGTGCCGCGCAATTATACTATAACGGTGGTTCATCCCGAGACAGAAAACTACACCTCAAGTAGCGAGTCGCACACGCTGACGATAGTGCCGATAGGCGGCGATACTGGCTGGATATACGACTCGACTGTCAACGGGACGTTCTACGAGAGCGAGTCGACGGACATATTTGCCGACATCGACGAGTCGGTCATAAGCGACCATTCATTCATAAACTCTGAGAATGCCGGCGAGTTCGACGTGGAGGTCTATATAGCCGGCTCGACTATCGTGAACTCGACGATAACGGACCTTGGCGGAGAT
>JAWCMQ010000001.1:238440-242738 GCA_039091255.1 Candidatus Aenigmatarchaeota archaeon | reverse complement strand
AACATCGACGAGTCGGTCATAAGCGACCATTCATTCATAAACTCTGAGAATGCCGGCGAGTTCGACGTGGAGGTCTATATAGCCGGCTCGACTATCGTGAACTCGACGATAACGGACCTTGGCGGAGATGGCTACCCTGGCGAGTTTGATGTTTACATAGTCAACTGTACGATAATCAATTCGATAAAGCACGATGCGCATTGCGTAAACTCGCGCATAGAAAACTCGATAGATCCCCGCTCCAGGACGGAAGGTTCGAGCATAACAGGAACGGAATACTACAATTCGAACATCACAAATTCTAATGTCAGCGATTCGTACATAGATTGGTCCAGCATAGACGCGTCAAACGTCGACGGGTCGGATATAAGGAACGCAACCATAAGCAACGCCGCCGTATCGGATTCGACGATTGCGCTGTGCAACATCGCGGACTCTTCGGTATCGGGCGCGACCTTGACGGGCTGTTCGATCAGCGGCGGCTCGATTGTCACCGATTCGACTTTCATCGACTCGAATGCGGACAATTCTGCGGTAGACGGTTCCACACTTGCCGATTCGAGCGCAACTGACTCCAGCGTAACAGACTCTATGCTGGAGGGCACGACTGTCACGAATTCCGATTTGACGAACATCGACTCTACCGACTCGACGATAACGGATTCGACGCTTTCGAGCCTTGTGCTGATCGGGGCTACCGTTGCTGGCGACGTCCTGTATGATGGCGTCGTCACAGATCCTGTGCATGGGTGGACATACAATGCGACAGGCAACGCTCCGCTCAACCTGGCGGACCCGGCGGCATGGCCGAACGTCGATGTCTCGCATGCTCCGACTTCGGGCATCAATACGCGGACTTCTGTGACATTCACTGCGACTATCTCTGGCCAGCTTTATGCCGCAGGAACGCTTGTATACGCATGGGACTTCGATTCGGACGGAACGGTGGATTATGTCGGCGTTAACGATTCTGTCGCGGAGCATACATATGCGTCTTCCGGAACGTACATCGCTGCCGTTGCTGTGTCCGATGAGTTCGGCAGCTCTGCATGGGAAACTGTCACGCTTGTCGTTAAGCGGGCACCGTCTGGCGGCGCCTGGCACGGAAGCAGCACAGCGCCATCCAATGGCAGCGCGTCGCACACATGGGTGAACGTGCAGCCCGGCGTGAGGTATGCGATGGACATCGCGGCTAGCGATATAGCATGGACGAGCATCGCATTCTCGGTAAACCAAACCGTAGACACGGTTGTCATCGGCGTCAATCGCATGTATAGCATCGCGCTGCCGGCCGCGGAGAACGCATACCAGTACATCGAAGCAAACGTCACGCCTGTCGGGCTGAAGGATGTGGAAATCGCCTTTAGGGTGGTCAAGTCGTGGATTGCTCAGAGCGGCATAGAAAAGGGCGACATCCAGCAGCTTCGCTACGTTGGCGGCGCATGGAATGAGATGGCGACAGAGCTGGTCGGCGAAGACGACATTTATGCATATTACAAGGCAGCATCGCCGTGGCTTGAGGCGGGCGATTTCGCCTATGCAATCGCGGCTCCCAAGCGGCCGCCTGCAGTCCTTGAGCCGCCCGAGCCGACGCCTGAAGAGCCTGCGCAAGAGGAGGGCGTGGCGGTCGTCAACGTTTCAGTCATGAGCGGCGGGCAGGCAACGTCTATTCCGATAAGCGCAACAGGCCTCGCGGTTTCGCGTGTGGACGTCACGCCAAGCGTTAGAATCACGGATGTGCTGATGTCGGTGAGGATTGTCAGCGAGGACTATGTCCAGGCGATTGCCAAGCTCCTCGATGGGGCGCTGCAGTACTTTGAGATCACCGCCACGAGCGGCGGAGAGCCGCTTGCAGATGCGGGCATCGATAGCGTGAAAATAACGTTCAAGGTCAGCAAGTCGCTCATTAAGGAGCGCAGCGTTGATGCTGCCACAATTAGGCTTGAGCGCTGGGCGAATGGCTGGTCGAGGCTCCCAACTGCCAAGGTGGCCGAGGATGATGAGTTTGTGACGTATGCGGCGATTAGTCCGGGGTTCAGCCTCTACGCAGTTGCGTCTGACCCATACATTCACCCTGCCTTTATAGCGGCGTGCGCAGTGGTGGCAGTGGTCGTCATAGCTGTGGCATTGCTGGCAAAGTTCGGCAACAGGTTTTTCGATTTGGGCAGATGGGCAAGGCTCCGCATGTTTAGGCAAAGCCAGCGCGCGCCGAACGAGTCATCCGCGCAATTCTGCTGAGATTGGGCAGACGATTGTTGATGAGAATCAGGTTCCCTGCTTCTTTGGCGCGCGCTCGAGTAGCTTCTTGACAAGCCTGTTTATCCTTTCAATCGCCTGCTCCAGCGCGCTTGCTGCGCGTTCTGGCTGCTGCGGAAGGGCCATGCCCAGCGTTGCAGGCGATGAAGGCTTGGTTATGCGCCGGCCAAAGTGCACAAAGCTCACTGATGCGCGAGGCAGATTGATGTTACCGCTGATGCTAAACAACGGAATTATTTTGTAATCCAGGATTCGCTCCTCGTATGGCTTGAATTCCTTAAACCTCCATATAAGCTCTGTTCCTGCTTCGCTTCTGCGCTTTATCGGCTTTATGCCCGGCGTATCACGGACTTCAAAAAGCGAGGGCACGAAGTCGCGTATTTCTATGTCTTTGGCTTTGACCCAACTCTTTACATTAATTCCGACGGTGAATTCGAAGCCTTTTTCTATCCTGGCTTTTTGCAGTATTATCTTTCTTATGCCAATCGTCCGCATGCGGAAGAAAATGTACCACAGCGCAAGCAGCACGAACAATGCAGCAGGTATCGGCGTGTAGTCTATCTGGTAATGGATCGTTGCGGCCTGGCAAGCACCAAGGTCGATTCGCCATTTGAATCCTCCGTCCGTGCTTGTCGGCTTATCGCCTGCAAAAAAGAGCGTACCGAGGATTTGCTCTGTATACTCTGCTGTGCCGCCGACGTTGCCGATATTCTTGATTGCGACACTCGTTTCTGCCTTAAAGGCGCTGGTGGTCTCGTTCTTTACTATGACGGGGGCAAATTTCTCTGCTATGACAAACGGTTCGTCTGCCGAGAAAACGTTTTTCCCTTGGAATTGGACGTCTGCATGCGCAGTGTACTCGCCTGAGGCTTGGCATTCGGGTATCGTGAATCCCCGCTTCACGACCCGAAACTCGCCGGCACCAAGCGCAAAATCGTCCGAATAGGTGAGAAAGCCGCCTACGGATATGTCAAGTTTTACCGATGCGCTCGAATCCTCGTAGTTTTTGACATATACATCCAACTGACCCCATCCTCCCGGTTCGAGCGCACCACTCACTTCCATTTTTTCGATTGCAACCTGGGCTGAGTGCACAATAATTGTGAGGTTCCGTTCGCGGCGCTCACCGGTTCTTATGGATTGCAACACCAAGTGGAATGTGTAGATTTTTGGCTCAGTTTTGTCGAACGGTGAGAATGTAATTTTTGCTGTCGCTTCTTGGCTTGCATTGACGATGAGATGCGTGGGTTGCGTTATCCACGGCTGCTCTATCGGAGAGGCGAAAACGACTATGTCATCTGCTGCGCTAACAACAGCAACCTCTATTGACTTAACTTCCCCTGTATGAACTGCCAGCGTGTCTGTCGAGACGACCATCTCAAAGGCGCTTGCTGATTGCACGCACAGCAAAAGCATGGTGGCTGCAAGCATTAAATGCGCAAACTTCACATGCTCACCTACAGAATTACGTTGTCGGCGGGCGATATATAAAGGTTTAATGTTTTGGGCAGAATCTGAATGGACCCGCGGGGATTTGAACCCCGGTCTTAGGCTTTCTCCCGGTTGGTTTCTTTTCCGCCAGCGCTTTTGCGAGCGCAAGCGAACAAAAGGCTGACCGGAGGCCCATATTCTATTTGCTTCCAAGCTGAGCACTTCCGCGCTCGGCTAGCTCACATCGGTTTTCTTCGAGCTTCGCTCTCGAAAACCTTCGTTCGCACGCCTCGCTTGGACCAAGCTGAACTACGGGTCCTTGATGCGTTTGGCTGAGACAAACTTCTTGTACATATGCTCTACCCGCTCGCGACTAACAAACGAGTGATACTTGAAACCACCGCCGAAGCTGCGCGGGATGTGCAAAAGCTCATGAATAAGCGTTTTTGTCTGCTCACTTTCGCTCAGGCGGTCGAATTTTTCCGCAATTACTTCTATGACATAGTAGGCTTTCGTGCCCAGCGCGGCCTGCATTATGCGAGGCATGGCATGGCAGCGCGCAACAGTCCGGCGGGCGGCGGAGCCGCGGCTGCGGATGCAAGCAAGCCGCT
>JAWCMQ010000001.1:225844-238345 GCA_039091255.1 Candidatus Aenigmatarchaeota archaeon | reverse complement strand
GTTGCAGATCTATGTGACCGAGCCCGAGCGCGCCGATAAGCTCCGCGATGCGCTGCTCTATGTCAGGGGCGCGGAAATATTTTATCATGGGCTTAAATATTTCCTCTAAGTTTCTAAAATGCATAACCGCTTGCATGCAGCAGCAGGCATGCCTCAGTAGCTCAGTCGGTAGAGCGTTGCCTTGGTAACAGCCCTTTTCTGCAGCTCGATGAAAAGCGCTGGCAAGACGAAGAGGCAAAGGTCGGGAGTTCAATCCTCCCCTGAGGCTTTCCTGAATTCTTGGATAACTATAACTTTATATGATTCTGCCGGTCAAATTCGCTTGATTGCATGGCCGAAATAAAGTTCACAAAAATAGAAGCCATAATCAAAGAGAAGAACCTTTTGCCGCGCGATGCCGTCTATCACACGACGCGGCATGTTGGCTCCAGCGGCAAAATACGCGTCCTCGTCCTGAAGGACGGCATAGCGCGGTGCGAATATATCTGCCCATCGTGCACAAAATACGGATACAGCGAGGAGCCGTGGAAAAGGCCGTTTGCGGCAAAATGCGCGAATTGCGGCTTTAAGATAGCAGTCCCGAAGATGAAAGAGCAGTTCAAGCGCGAGATGAAGCAAGCTAGAGGCGCATGAGCAGCGCTCAAGCTTATTAAGCCTTTTTTCTACTGTAATGTTCATGTCGCTCATAAATCGCGGAATATACCTCGCGGCACTTATCGTGGTTGCGGCTTTCTACACCGTGACCTTGCCGCCCGAATCGCTTAGCATCTGGAGCTTTTTGAAAGCGATGATCCCCGCAACAAGCGTAAGCGTGCTCTTTTTGCTCGCGAAGGGCGTGTTGGGCGAGGGGCTGACGACGCACATCGGCGCACTCATGCTGGTAGTTGCGGTTGTCGCGCTTGTTTCGATAGGACTGTCCGCAACAGGGTTGGTAGCTGGCGCAAAGTCTGTAGTGGGCACAGTCGGTTCGATTGCGAGCATGGCTAACGGGACACTTAGCGGCATCGTGCCGTGACCTTCCCCGCGACCGATTTAAATATCTAATTGCTGACTAATGAGCAGCAGGTGCTTTCCGCATGGCAAAAAAGGCAATGGGGCCTGCCTTTGAGCGGCTCTTCAAGAACGTGTTTGTCTGCCTTAGGTGCAAGGGCAAGATGAAGGCAGACCCGCTTAAGGTAAAGAGAGGACTCGTTAACTGCAGGCGCTGCGGTAGCTACAAGCTGAGGCCCAAGGCGAAGGAGCCGCGCGGCGTTGGCAAGGCCGCAGGAGCGGCGTAGTGGCCAGCACCCTCGTGGCTTTTCGGGTTCTTAAGGTTTGCAAATTACGCTTTTAGCTTTGCTTGCCAAATCAGTCAGCATGATTATCGCAGTCAGCGGAGTTCCAGGCGTCGGGAAGACAAAGGCCGCGAAAATTTTGGCGAAGAAGCTTGGCGCAAGCGTGATATCCATAGCGGCGCTTGTAGAGGCGGGCAAGATTCCTTATGCGTGGGACAAAGTTCGCAGGACAAGAGTGGTCTCCGCGAAAGATGTTCAGAAGGCGGTCAATGCCGCGATGAAAGGAAAGAGCAGAACGTTCGTTATAGAAGGGCATCTTGCGCACCTTTTGGATGCCGATGCGGTGTTCATCCTTCGCTGCGAGCCTAGCATGCTTCGGCGCAGGCTTAGAGCAAGGCGATGGCGCGCGGCTAAGATCGAGGAGAATGTGCAAGCCGAGATGCTCGATTCGACAACTGCAGAGGCGCTCGAGCGCAAAGATCGCCGCGTTTATGAGATTGACACAACACACCGGAGCGCGACGCAGACAGCCGCTATAATGCTGCGCATATTGCGGTCAGCGGCTTATGCGGCAAGATTCAGGCCCGGAAGGGTGCGATGGCTGGCGCGCGCCATGCAAAACAGCAACTCGCTTGCCGTGCTCTCTAGACGGCGATTCCCAGCGTGAGGCGCAGAAGAAGCAGGATAGCATACGCTGCGCCTTTGGCCATCTTTGATGCAGCACGCAAAGCTTTTTCGGCATGCCGTTCTGCGGGAACAACGGACTGAACGGTCTTGGAAACGAATGCCGCTGAGCTTTCTTTGATGCTTTCGACCGATGCTGTCAGCACAGCGGATCCTGTGCGCTCAAGTTTAATGGTGAACTCTAATGTTTTCGAGGCATGCGGAGACAGCTTGGTGACGTAAGAATCTGAGCAGAGAGTGGCATTGCGCTCTCGCCAGCACAAGCTTGCGGGAAGGTTGTTGACCTTAAGCTTGACAGTTCCATCAACCATTTTGTCGAGCAGGTTAGTAACATCGACACGAAGTTGGAACGGCTCTTCAACGGCTACAACATCTGTTGAGGTAAGCGCAATTGCGAAGGCACGCTGCTCGACAATGCGCACTAGTTTGTTTGCAAGCGTGCCATCAAACCAGAGGTAAAAGTCATATATGCCGGGGGCGAGGCTAAGTGGCCATACAGTCTCCGTGTTGCGGGAATTCAGCGTCGGCGAGTAGAGCAGCATTTCATGCTTGCGAATGGGGTCTATGCCCGCGGCTTCTAGAGAGAAGGGCGTTTCGGCTGCTACCATTGCTGGGCCGTGCAGCGATATGTTCCGCACTGGCACAGCGTTGTTAACGGCAATCATGACCGTGGTTGATGCGCCCGTTTCTTCATCAACGCGCACAGGGCAGATGTAGTTTGTGCCAGCAATTCCAAACGTCCAAATTACATCGGTATCGTTGCATGCCCATACAACCCTCTTGGCCTGGTGGAACTCGAGCATAGGCTGCCTCTCGTGTCGCTGGTCTAAGCACGACAGCGGCAAAAGGTGCCAGAATCCGCACCCTTTGGGCTTCAGCGTAACACCAAGCCAACCGTAAAGGTTTCGCGGAAATGTGAATCCGGGATTTAGCGGCTCCATCACAAGCTGAGGCGTCGATTTTATGTCTAAGATTTCTACACGGTCTGGGTTTGGCTGCCATGAGGCATCGCCTGCGCCAAAAAATTCGATGCGCTCAGGTGGAAGGTCTGCACCTGTCCACTTCGCAATATAGGCGGCGCTTGGTCCGCTTCTTAGAAAGGCTGCGTCAAATGGCATCCATATTGTGCTGCCGTTGTGGCTGCCGGGAACCTCTACCCATGCATGGTTTGACATTTTCTGCTCCGGTGGCAGCCATGCGTCACCGATTGCTATGCGCGCTGGCACGCCTGCAGAACGGAGCAGCGCCGCTAGAAGAACGGCATGCGCAAGGGAATCGCCCTTGCTGGCGTACAGCGCGGATTGGCTCGTGCGCGGCTTGCTGCTGCTGTCGTATTGCAGGGTCGCGTCTGCAAGCATGGCTATGCGAGCGGCATCGCTAAGCGTGATTGCGCCCCTATACCTCCATGCGACCTCGCGAATGCGGTCTGTAAGCATCACATGCTCTGTTTCAGCGAGCCATTCTGCGATTGGCGCGATTTCGAGGTTGGCGACATCCCTTCGCTTTGCTGTAACGATGGTTTCGATCGTGTAGTTATACACGCCTGTCCGCAGGTCGGAGAACCTTATTCTGAGCATTGTGTTGCCGTGCGCATCTTTTACCATGTCTGCTGTAGCAGGTTCAACAGAAAATTTTTGGACGATTTGCTCAGGGCTGTTCTGCGGGATAGCAAGCGTAATGATGGCTGTCGCGACAGGCTCTTGAACATAGAGGTTTCCCGTTTGGGTAATGCGGACGGTTAGCTCTGCCGCGCCGAGCGGGCTAGCTGCCATCGCTGATGAAGAGAAAATGACCAACAGAATCGCCAAAAGGGGCGCAAAGCGTATTCGCATACTAATTAAATGTTTTGGCTATTTAAAATGGCGATATGCAAGGGCAAGCCCTTAAGGTTCGCCTACCTTTAGGAGGATGATATGGAAGAGTTGTGGACGGAGAAGTATCGCCCCCGGCGGCTTGCGGAAGTCGTCGGCCAGCCTGCTGCCGTGCAGCGGTTGCAGACGCTCCTTGAGAGGCGCACGCTGCCTCACTGCCTTTTTGTTGGCCCAGCTGGCGTCGGCAAAACTACTTGTGCGCTCGCGCTTGCGCGTGAGCTTTTCGGCGACGGTTGGCATGCCAACTTTCTTGAGCTGAACGCTTCTGATGAGCGAGGTATCGACACCATACGCAGCAAAGTCAAGGACTTTGCGCGGACGATGGCAGTCGGCGGCGGGTTCAAAATAATCTATCTCGACGAAGCAGATGCGCTGACGAAAGATGCGCAGCATGCGCTTCGCCGCGTCATGGAGATGTTCTCGGATGGATGTAGATTCATACTCGCGGTGAACTACCTTTCTCGCATCATTGCGCCGATACAGTCGCGATGCGCTATTTTTAGGTTCAGCCCTCTTAAGGCTGAAGATGCGTCATCCTACCTTGCGCGCATAGCCGTCGCTGAAAAAATTGCGGCCGACAGCGACTCGTTGGCCGCGATATACGAGGTCACCGGTGGCGACATGCGCCAAGCCGTAAATCTGCTGCAGAGTTGCGCGCTTGATGGGACGATAACGCGCGAGCGCGTGCTGGCGCTGGCAAGCAAGGATCCCGAGCGCGTGAAAGGCATGCTTGATGCTGCCTTGGCCGGACGGTTTGCCGAAGCGCGCGAAGCGCTGCTAGGGCTGCTGGCAGACCTTTCAGGCGAAGACATTGTGCGCGAACTGCACAAGCAGATAATCGAACTTAAGCTGCCCGATGAGAAGAAGATTTTGCTCATCGAACGGGTAGGTGAATGCGAGCTGCGCTTGGTCGAGGGCTGCGATGCGCGCATCCAGCTCGAGGCGCTGCTGGCAAATGTGGCGGTTGTGGCAAAGAAATAGCTTTTATGCCGACCGCTTCTAACATCTTCGGAAAGCAAAGCTTTCCGAGAGCTTGAAAAGCTTTGACTCCAAAGCAATAACTTGCCAACTTTTGTTGGCTAATCGGATTGCGCCGCGGTAGCTCAGTGGTGGCATTTTGCTGGCGTAGCTTGAGAAAAGCGAAAGCTTTTCTGAGTCTCAGGAAAAGCCCGAAAACTTTTCCTCGTGAAGCGCAGCAAAGGCCGCGATAGAGCGCCACGCTCATATCCCGTATGAGCTCTTAGAACCAAAGGGTTCGATGAAGAAAGGAATAGCTGCTACGCAGTTCCCAAGCGCGGCTGCTTCGCAGCTATCTTATCGTGGAGGTCGCGGGTTCGATACCCGTCCGCGGCATTCTGCTCACTTCGTGAGCAGCCAGATGCTTTAGCAGCAGTTCGATAAGTTTGCGAAACGCGCAGAAAACGTGATGGCTTATGCTCTGCCTGCCTTGCGCAAGTGCTGCTCTGGCTTAGACGTAATCCGCGCTGAAGAATTCCTTCATCTGTAGCTTTTTCCATTCGTCTTGGAATCGCTGTTCGCGTTCGTCTTCGCGCGCGTGCCCTTTGAGATGAAGAACCTCTTTCAGGACCTGAGCTTTCTGTTCGGCTGTCAGGCTCGCGCTGTTACTTTCCACTATCTCAAGTGCTGATTCAACGACATTCGCGTCTTCGTGCCTTTCCAATATCTTCAGCACGTCCAGCAGCAGCTGGAACTTGCTTTCGTCCATCGGTTCCACACCCCTTTCTTCGACGGAAGCAGCAGTCAGCATGCTTTCGCTCCTGCTAAGACTACGAGGGGTACGCTTATATTGTTGACATGGGAACAAAGTGGGAGTAAATTTTACTCGACCTGTAACTTAAAGGTGGTTTCACTATGCGGTTAAGGAAATTTTAACTGAAATGTAAAACAACAAACGAGGCTGTATCGCACCATCCCCGTCACTTGGTGCTTGCACAGCCACGCGAACAGAGCGCTTTAATTATATGCCGCGATTATTAATTTCATGCGCGGACTAGCGTTTGAGCCCTTTGTTGTAATTGGCATAATCGCTCTTGTTGTCGTTGCCCTGTATGTTGCAGGCGGCGTAATTGGGAAGCAATCAGTTTCCATAGGAAACTGTCGCGCAGAATGGGACACGGTCGCTCGCATGGTGCAGTCGGAATTGTGCCCGAATGCAAGCGTTCCGTGCATGGCTGAGCCATATGTGATGCAGCACAACGCAATCGTTGATGTCCTGCTGTGCGCATGCGCAAATGCCGCGCCTAGCTATGCGGACGCCGTGCTCAATAAGCAAATAGAGGACGTTTACAAGGCAAGCACCGACATTACGCTGACGGCGCGAGAGATTTGCGAAGGCGGGCAACTGGCGAAGTGGAGATACCGTGGATGATTTTTCGGCGGAATGTTTGCTGCTTCCGTAGCCAGTTTGCCTTAGAACTTGAAGGCAAAATATGCCGCCGTCAGGATTATGAAGATTACTGCCAGCAGGAGCGCTATGGCGGACGTGCCGCCCCCCAACTGCATCCGCACGACTTCTAGCGATAGAAGAAGCCCCACGATGAGCCGGGGCCAGCTTCCTGCTGCCATGTCAAGCACCGCAAACCAAGCTACGCTTCTGAGATTTAAATATCAAATTCTTAGAGATTAGCAGATAGTCGGCGAAGAAGCTCGCGAATAGCCGCTTCTTTCGCGTGACATGCCTCCGTAGCTCAGCTGGTAGGCCCTTTCCGGAGGAAAGCGCCTGCGGAAAGGAAGGGAGCAAGGCTGCTTCCAACGGACGTTTCCGAAGGGAAAAACCTGCGGAAAGGAAGGGAGCAAGGCTGCTTCCAACGGACGTTTCCGGAGGGAAGCGCCTGAAACAAGTTTTGGCACAGTAAGGGTGCTTCGCATCTCTGAGATGCCAAAACTTGTTTGCGGAAATCGAAATATGCCGACACATGGGGTTCATGATATCCCTACAGATGGCATATTTCGCCGGAAAAGGAAGCACGCCGACGGCTTTCACCAGAAAAGAGCATCTGCCTTGTAGCTGCTATGCTGACTGAAAGGGATGATGGCGCGATAGCAGAAGGTCGAGGGTTCGAAGCCCTCCGGAGGCTTTTGTGGAAGCGAGGAGCGAGCGGAGCGAGCGACGAAGCTTTTGGACAAAGCAGATTGAAGGATGAGAACCCCTTTCATTTGGATTAAATCGGTTTCTGGTCGATGCTTAGGCATGAGCGAGGGGTCAGCAAGAGCGGAAAAGGAAACCTATAAAGAGGCCGACGGGACAGAGCGCGTCACCTACAGTTTCAGGGATTCTAGCCTTATCATGATTGCCTGGTCGCCCGGATGGACCCAGGTGGCGGCGAAGTTTTCGAAATATGGCGAGAGGTACGAGCTTTTCTACAGCAATCGCAACGGTGATGGCGCTGCCGTGGCGTCTTGGCTGAGGGCCGTCATGCGCAATGGCAAGCCGCTCGGTTTCCATAAGCTCGAAAAGGGTACCCTGGTGGACATAGGCTACAAAGAAACGGCTTATGAGTTGCTTGCGCAGCGCCCTTGCTCTGAGATGTTCCTCACAGATGAAGGCGGGGTCATGCTCCCAGCTTATGTTTCCGCTCAAGCGCTGAAGGCGAAAATCGAAAGCTCGGCGCAATGATGGCAGCAACCAAACAAAAAGCGCTTCTTCACTATGGATAAATTCTTAAAATGGGCTTTCGTCGAAGTCTTTATAAGCTTACCGCTGGGAAGTATTGGGTAGTGACAGGCGACCCAGCTTGCTTGGGTGGCATGTCATTGAAATTAGGTGAAAAAATGAAACCAGCAAAGGCCGGCGAATACGCCGCGCTGCTTTGTATCATCGTAGCAGTGCTTGCTGGTCTGGTAACACCATGGCTTTCAGCGACGACAGCGGCTTACATCGCAGTTTTGCTAGTGGTGCTAGGCATAGTCATTGGGCTGACAACGATATCGGAGAAGGAGGTTACAGCATTCCTGATAACCACGATTGTCTTCGTGGCTGCGAAGGCTGCGTCTCCATTCGGCGTCGTCGATGTCGTCGCATCTCCGGTAGGGACTATCCTCAACGCAATTGTCAACAATGTAGCCGTTTTCGTGTTGCCAGCAGCGCTGATCGTCGGATTCAAGGCGGTCTACGCACTTGCTTCGAGGAAGTAAGTTCTGACGAATTTTTTTGTTTTATTTTTAAGTTTATTTTCTTGTGTTCCTGCCAAACGGCTCTAAAGAATGCGGATGGGGCCGCCCGGATTTGAACCGGGGTTAACTGGTATCTTCATATTCATAGCCGTGCGGCGCTTAGGCCAGCGGGCTCATCGCTCCAACCGTTTCTTTGGGAAATCCAAAGACCTTTCTTCCTAAGAAAGGGATTTGGACTGGAGCCAGTTGTCCTAGACCTGACTAGACCACGACCCCTAGAGATTTAGAATAATCCGCATGGAAGATAAAAAGGTTTATCGTTCGCGGATTTGGTAAACGTATATAGAATTTTTTTCATCATGCGCTGCGGGTTGCCAGCCTTCCAGCGGCCAGTAGTATGTGATGATGCGCGTGCCTGGCTGCAGTTCGGCCATGAGCTTGTCTTTCAGGCGCTCGGTGGACCAGTCGCGCAGGTAGATGAAAACAACCGACGCGCCGCTTAACGGAACAGAATAAACGTCTCCGAGGGTGGCATGCGCTTGCTCCCCGAGCCTGTTAATCGCGATTCTCAAGCGGCATGCGAGACATCTGAGTGGATCTATCTCGATTCCGACTGCTCGCGCTCCTGCTTTTGCGGCCGCTACGAGGACACGACCGTCGCCTGCGCCAAGGTCGTAAAAGACATCGCCAGGGCGCACGCGGGCGAGCTTCAGTGCGCTTTCTATCGCCTGCCTAGGCGTTGGCTGCCAGCCTGCGCCTTTGAGCTCTGTCCAGAATATTGAGAAGAATATGAGTGCAGGTACTGCTGCTATCAGCAATAGCGGGTCCATCCTTTTTCACTATGCGAACAGCTCGCCTCACGCGCTGCGATGGGCGAGTCATGTCATTTTTTCTTTTCAAGCCCCGAGAGCCGGACGCCGATGAGCCGCAGCTTCTCGCCCTTCAAGTATGGCTCAAGCAATTCTTTGGCGGTTTCTATCACATCCTTAAGAGAGCTGCTGGGCTGCTTTAGCGTCTTCTGATGCGTGTGCGTTTCAAACCACTTGTAGCGGGCTTTGATAGTCACTGTTTTGAATGTCGCGAATTCCGCCTTGAATTCTTCGAAGACGTCTTTGCAGAGCTCTTCAAGCGTCTTAAGGATGAGCGCACGGTCGGATGTGTCGCGCTCGAATGTAAACTCGCGGCTAAGGGATTTTGCTTCCCAGTGCTCCACGATTGGGCTTTCATCTATGCCGCGGCTTGCTTGATGTAGGTATGCCCCGTATGATTTGCCGAACCATTCAATGAGCGCGAACTTAGGCATTTGCCGAAGCTGACCGATGGTCGTGATGCCGCGTGCCTTTAGCGCGGCTTCGGTCTTTGGCCCGACGCCATAGAGTTTGTGGACATCCAGCGGCTTGAGGAATTGGCTAACGGCCGATGGCCCGACAACCGTGAGCCCATCAGGCTTCTGCATGCCTGCGGCTATCTTGGCAACGAGCTTGTTGGGGCCGATGCCGATGGAACAAGTGAGATTTTCGCTTTCCCTTATCTCTTCCTTGATCTTAATCGCAAGCTTTGCAGCTTCGTCAAAATTTTTGCACCGCTTGCTGACATCAAGGTAGCACTCGTCGATGCCCCCAAGTTCAAATGCATCGGCATACTTTCTAATAATTGCCATGACACGCTGGGACACACGCTCGTAGAGAGGCATGTTCACCGGAAGATATATGCAGGGCGGGGACGGGCATTTTCTCCATGCGATGCTGATGGGCATGCCGCTGCGGATTCCGAACTTGCGGGCGGCGTAGTTGCATGTGCTTACTACGCCGCGTCCTTTGCCGCCTTTTGGGTCTGCTCCCACGATGACAGGCTTGCCTTTCAATCCGGGATTTTCGCGCTCCTCGACCGAAGCGAAAAATGCATCAAGGTCGATGTGAAGGATTATGCGCCGCTGCATAGCTTTTATTTTGTAGCCAAGCCATAAGAATGTCAGGTACAACGCATGGCACACGGACTTTTGGCGGAGACCGATGAGGAGCAAAAGTATCCGAAGTGGTTTCGCTACCTCGGGGCTGCCTATGTGATAGTGCTGCTTTGGGCGCTTTTCGCGGCGCCTGCGGCCTTTTCTGACATGCTCGTTTCGCTACTGATGTTGTCGCCGGCGCTGGTGGCTATGTCGTACATCTTTGAAAAGCCCTATCGTGTCACCAGGCATCCAAAAGCGATGCGCATAGCCTTCGGGGTGCTCGCAATCAATGCGATGTTCTGGGGAATTGCGCTTGCTTATGCGTTTATGGGATGAGCGATTTCGAATTTAATGTTTTGCTGCGTTGTAATCGAGTGAGCGACATGGCAGATTGCATCTTCTGCAAGATTGTTGCGGGTGTAATACCCGCGTTCAAGGTCTACGAGGATAGCGAGACGTTGGCGTTTCTCGACATCAATCCGGCCGCGCCTGGGCACACGCTTGTCATCCCCAAGAAGCACGCGAAGGACATATTTGAAATAGAAGAGCCTTCGCTGAGGGATGTGGCTGCCACGACCAAGCGCATAGCGGAGAGACTGCGAAGGGCGCTCGGTGCAGATGTGAGCGTGCTGCAGAACAACGGCCGCGCAGCAGGGCAGGCCATCGAACATCTGCACGTTCATGTCATCCCGAGGCACGCGGGCGACCGCTTGCCGTTAGCGCACATGGGTCCGCCTGCGACCGAAGAAGCGCTCGCGGAGATGCAAAGGAAGATCCAAGCCGAGCCCGAGCAGCGGGTGCGCGAAGCGCTGACAGAATGGGATAGGCTATGAATTTTTACGAGGCGTTGGGCACGCGGCATTCTGTCCGTTCTTATTCTAACAAGCCGGTTGAGGAGGCGAAGCTGAAAAGGGTTCTCGAGGCTGCAAACTCTGCGCCTTCGGCCGGCAACCTTCAGGCGTACGAGATATTTGTCGTCCGTGGCGCGGAAAAGAAAGCAGCGCTTGCGGAGGCCGCGCACGGCCAGGGCTTCATTGCTGCCGCGCCTGTGGCGCTCGTCTTTTGCGCAGCACCCGAGCGATCGCGGAAGTACGGCAAGCGCGGAGCGGAGCTGTACTGCGTACAGGACGCGACGATTGCTGCGGCATATGCATGGCTTGCCGCTGTGGCCGAGGGCCTTGCCAGTGTGTGGGTGGGCGCGTTTGATGATAGCGCGGTTCTGAAGGTGTTGCAAACAACTTCGCCTGGCAAGCCGGCGAGCGCAACCACGTTGCGCCCTGTTGCCATCCTACCTCTCGGCTACCCTGCGGAGAAGGCCGAAGCGAGCGGGAGGCGCCCGCTCGATGACATTGCGCACGAAGTTTAGGCATAAAACTCTTTCTAGCGATTAATAAGCATGCTTGAGCAGCCGAAGCAAGCGGACGCCGTGCGGTTTCATCGTGCGCCTGCTGTGCCGCGAGCGCTTAGCGAGATAAATCCAGAAACAGATGTTCGTGTGCGGCTGCTATGCCGAGTGATAGACAAGACGGTTGATGGCGTCATTGTGGAAGACGTGCCTACGCTCCCCGCTTCGAGCATACCGGCGCCGCAGATCGAGGTCATGCTGGAGCATGATGTGGCTGCGGCATTGAAGCCTGATGACATTGTGAGGATATTTGCACGCGTTCTTCCCTTGGAGAATGGCTTTGAGCTGCACGGTGAATTGGTGCAGGATGTGAGCGGGCTGGATTTGGAGCTGTATAAAAAGATTTTCCCGAAATCCGCATAAGGTATTAAAGATTTTGACCCCGAGTAAAACCTGATACCGATGGTTGCATTCTCGGCTACTCTTACCGACATCTCTTTACTCCGCGAGAGCATGTCCGCGATTGCGGAGATAATCGATGAGACCGAGCTTCACGTCGGTTCGGACGGGCTGCGCATGGTGGCAGCTGACCGGGCGGTCGTGGCGGTCGTCGACTTTCTGCTGTCGCGAAATGCTTTCGAAGAATACAACTATGAGGGTGACGCTAGGTTTGGGCTAAACCTCATCAATTTCCTGCGCGTGCTGCGGCGAGCAATGCCTGGCGACGTGTTGAAGATTTCGCTGGCCGAAAACCGCTTCGAACTTAAGCTGGTCGGGGATTCCACCCGAACGTTCAAGTTGCCTATCATCGACGTTTCAAAGCAGGAGCTGCCGCCACTTGATAGGCTTGAATTTACAGCCATGTTCGAGATAGGCACTGAGATCCTTAGCTCCGGCATCGATGACGCCGACCTTATAACCGATTCGCTGATATTCCTCGTGTATCCGGACAAAGTTGCGCTAAGGGCTGATTCGGAATCGGCTGGCGCAGAGCTCGAGCTGGTGCCGGGCCAGCCAGGCCTGCGCGATCTCAAGACGCCTGGCTCTGTACGGGCACGATATTCTCTTGACTATTTGAAACGCATTATCAAGGCGAAAAAGCTCGCGGAAACAGCAAAAGTCGCGATGGCAAGCGAATACCCCATGCGCATAACGTTTGATGTGCCTGGCCGTGCTCAGCTGACGTTCGTGCTTGCTCCGCGGCGCGAGGAATAGAGATAAGGCTATAGCGGAGCAGCTTAGCTT
>JAWCMQ010000001.1:217109-225745 GCA_039091255.1 Candidatus Aenigmatarchaeota archaeon | reverse complement strand
AAGTCGCGATGGCAAGCGAATACCCCATGCGCATAACGTTTGATGTGCCTGGCCGTGCTCAGCTGACGTTCGTGCTTGCTCCGCGGCGCGAGGAATAGAGATAAGGCTATAGCGGAGCAGCTTAGCTTCGTGCCAGGCGGTCAGAACTTGTCTTCTATCAGGTCTATGCGGTCTTCCAGCGCTTCGATTTTCTTTGAAATCTGCTCCAGGATTGCCACCGTGCGCTCGATGAGGCTGAACGTCAGATCCTTGTCGATCTTGCCGGACGTGGCGGCGGATCGGATGTACTTCTTGATGTCGTTCAGCGCCGTCTCGACGTCGAAACATTCTTTTGCCATCTTTGCACCTCTGTCAATATTGTCGGATTCTGCGGTATAAATGCTTTCGGCTGTTCGGACTTTAATATTTTGACGCCAGAATTTTTTCATGAGTTCTGGAGTGAAGCTTGCTGCTATAATAGGCCTGCTCATAGGCTTGGCAGCAAGCTTCGTCGCTATCGCCATAGCTCCAAACGGTTCGAGCATCGCAGCAGCAGGATGCATCACTCCGAACGCCTCGGCTTCTGCTACGGCAACGGAAGCAGGGCGGCTTGTCGCAGGCTTGCTTGCTGCGAACGAAATCGATGCCACACTGCTCGCGGTCAGCGATGAGAGCGGGCTTTACAAGGTGACTGTGAAAGATGCCGCGGGCACTGCGAGCGATTTCTACGTCACTAAAGACGGCCGCATGCTTTTCCAGGTCGGCATCATCGGTGTCAATGAAACAATCGCACGGCTGAACGCGCGGCGAGAATTTTTTGAATGCCTCGCTGCGCGCGGCCTCAGGTTTTACGGCTCGACCGAGACGAACGCAACGCTGCTGCAGCTTCAGATTCTAGGCGGGACGCGGTTCGTGGACCGCATCTATGTGCCATGCGAGGGCATCCATGCGCAGGCCTGCGCTGATGCGAACATCACGGAAGTGCCGACGTTTGCGCTTGACAATGCCAGCTGGGCAGGCGTCAAGACGCTTGATTGGCTCATTAACCTTACAGGCTGCCAAATGGCGTAGCGTTTGGCTACTTGCATCGCGCTTTTGACCAAAAATCTTTATATTGGGCCCCACAACGTATGTTTATCATTGTAGATAATCTGCGATGAAAAAAACAGCGCTGCAGCCTGCGGCGGTGCACCGATGTACAATAGCTTTGAGAAGCGGATTCTTGACACCCTTCAGGCCTCCGAAGGCATAGGGGTTACAATCCAAGACGTCTCGAAGCTGACTTCTATCAATAGAATTACGGCAGCAAAGTACCTCGCAGTCATGGAAGCGCGTGGCATCGTGCGTTGCAGGCGCGTAGGGCGCGCGAAGCTGTATTTCCCGAACAAACCGACCCACCAAAACGTTCGTGACGCTTTGAAAGCTGGTGCGTTCGAATGAGAAGGCTGAGAGAATCCAGAGAGCCACAGCGAAATGAGATGGAGACAGGTAAGCTAGCGATTGTAGCGTTGGCGCTTTCGCTCTTCGCCGCCTCAGCCCTTGCAGACAACGTCTTTTATTCCATTGACTATACAGGTCCCAATGCCACGATACTGGGCATCGCCGAGAGCAGTTCGTTTGCCTATGCTGCGCAAAGCGGCAGCAACTGGATGGTATGGTACAGCAATGCCGGCAGCGGGAGCTTCGATGTGGCAGCGAACGCGCAGGACGGCATATCGGGCATCGTCAACATGACCTGGCCTGCAACGACGAGCGCAGGCGGAACGAACTATACGGCAAACGTTTCTGACATAAACTTCATATGGACGTATAGTTGGGATTCATCTGATACTGTCAGCTTCTATGGCCAATATGTCACCGTGCACGACAACGCGAGCAACTCGAACACGAGCTGGAATTCTTTTAGCGTCATACTTGACAATGCCGCTCCGACTACGATGGATGACGGGCCGGCGGACAATGTGACATGGCACAACGCATCCGTAGTCGTGAACCTTACAGCTATCGAAGGTGCGAACGGCTCAGGCGTGAACTTCACAGCTTACTGCATTCACAGCGCCGAGGATTTGCCGTGCGACCCTGCGGCTGGCACGGTGAATTATGCGCCTAGTCAGCAGCCTAACCTAACGACTCCGGTCAGCTTGAGCTGCACCTATGTATGCAGATACTTCGTGCGATATTTCAGTGGCGACAACGTCGGCAACAACGAGAGTGTGAAGTCGAGCAACCGGATAAACATCGAAATCGCGCCTTTCAGCCCAGCGCCGCCCCTCGTCAGCCTGAATGCGCCGGCTGACAGCGCATGGCAGCCAGCAGGCAACGTCACGTTCGCCTACACGCCATACGATTCGATGAGCTCGATTGTCAATTGCTCGCTTTACATCGATGGCGCTCTGAACGCCACGAACAGCTCGCCCGTCATCAATGGCGGCCTTAACAACTTTACAGTGCAGCTGCAGGATGAGGCGAACTACACATGGACTGTGGGCTGCACCAATGCAGAGGGCAAGTCGGGAAACGCCACTGCGCGCATCATTCGCATCGACAACGAAACACCTTCGATTTATAGCATTTCTGTCGCTTATCCGTTCGACTGGAACAAGACGACCGAAGGCTTTGGCATTCTGATAGATGTCAGCGCAGGCGACAGCGGCAGCGGCGTGGCTAGCGTCGTCGTAAACTGCACAGAGCTGGGCAGCGGGCTTGTGGCGGCAACATTCCAAAGCGGCTCGCCAGCAAATGGTGTGTGGCGCGCGAGCTGTCTGGCGACAAACACAACACAGGGATTTGAAGGAAACGTTACGGCCTATGCGACGGTGACAGACGGCGTTGGATTTGCCGCAATGGACAACGCGCCTGTGGCGCTGGACAACCGCGCACCCGACAACCCTGCCTACCTCGATGTGAGTGGATGGCCTGCTGACACCGATGGCGTCGTGAACTTAAGCTGGCAAGCTTCCGCCTCGAGCGATGTTTCGCATTATAACGTCTACCGCTCAAACGTTGGCAATTTCACACCTGCGCCAGGGCTACTCGTAGGCTCAACGCCAGGCACGACATGGGCAGATGTGCCGCCATCTGACGGAACGTGGTATTGGCAGATAACCGCTGTAGATGACATCGGCAACGAAAACCTGACGGCTGCGCCCGAGAACTCGACGCTCGTCGACACAGGCGCGCCTTCGGTCAGCAATCTGACGCTGACGTATCCCTTGCTTGCCGCAAATCTGGCTATCAGGCAGACGAAGGTCAAAAATGGGGATTCACTGCTCATAACGGCTGAAGTATCGGACGCGCAGGGCGTTGACCAGGTATGGCTTGATATCTCGGCGATAAACTCAAGCCTCGGCAACGTTTCGATGGTGTACAATCTCACGGGCGATGGAACATACGGCTACAGTGCGACAGTCGGCGGGACGTCCGGCGATGCCGATCAAATCATACGCATCTATGCGAATGACACATCAGGCAACCTACGCAACGGCGTCGCCGCACTGGTGGCTGTGGATAACTTGGATCCAAGCATCACCATATCAGATGACGGAAACTTCACGTCAATTACGACATCGATTCATGCAAGATGGAACTTTAGCGATGCCGATTCGGCTGCGCTTGGGTATTTGTACACTGTCTACGATAGCCTTGGCAACACAGTTGCAAACTGGACGTGGACTACTTTGACGGATGTCACGCAAGGCGCAAGCCCGCCGCTGTCAGAAGGGATGACATACTTCTGGTACGTATATGCGTACGATGAAGGTGGCAACAACGCAAGCGCGACGACCGCGCCTGAAGGCATAACGGTCGACACGACACCACCAGACTTCCTCTATGTCAGCGACGAGGGAGATGCGACAAACAGCACGACACAGCTCAATGCCAGCTGGCTTGCGCAGGACCTCGACTCAGGCGTCCGCAGGTACTTCTACCGCATCGGTGAGGACAACAACAACGATGGCGTGGTCGATGCCTGGTTCAGGTACAACACCAGTGATGGCGTGTGGCGATTCGCCGCTGGGAACAATACCACTGCATGGGTGGATGTCGGCGGGAACACATCCGTATCCGCTGCGATAGACTCAATGACCTATGGGAGAATGTATTATTTCGAGGTCAAGGCTGAGAACTGGGCAGGCGTGGCTGCGCTTGACCGCAGCGACGGCATACTCGCGACGAACATCACTGCCAATGTCACAGCTAACGCCAGCCTGACGGTCGTGCCGAATTCGACTTATGTCAGCGTATCCGGCGTGAGCTACACGCCAAGCTGCACCGGCAACGCGTCGACGTGCACGACATGGGTGCGCTACAATTACAGCAGCTGGTCGCAGATAAGCAGCTCACAGGGAGCGCAGAGCTATACCATGACAGGCGACGGCGTGTATGAGTTTCTGGTCAACGGAACGGATGCATCAAACGGCACATTCAGCTCAGGGGTCGTGTGGGTCGGGCGCGACACGGTCGCACCAAACACGACCGTTGCAGCGCAGAACGTGACAGGCGCTGATGCGCTGGCAGCTTACGTTAATGCGCCAATTGTTGTCAATCTGACAGCCATCGACCTCAATCCGTACGGAGTCAACGTAAGCGGCGTTGCAGCCATCAACAGGTCGCTAAACAGTTCTCCGTGGACTGCTGCGGCGGGGAACTTCACGACGTTTAATGTAACGTCTGCGGGCACGCTGCCGCTGCGGTTCTATAGCCGCGACAACACCGGAAACGCAGAGGCGACAAAAACCGCTACAATACTCGCCATGGAGAACAGCTATTACGATTCCGGCACGACAATCACCAACTGCACGCTCATAAATTCGACGATAATCAACTCGACGCTTCAGAACTGCACGATAATCAATTCAAACGTCACAAACGGCATCGTGAAGCATTCAGAGCTCGGCAATTCTACGGTAAACAGCTCCACTGTGGAATGGATCGAAGCGAAAAACGCGACGATAGTGTCCGGCCAGCTCACATCAGGCTATGTGCGCTGCATATCCAACGGTTACACCTACACCGCTCCGCCTTCGAAGGCGCTCGGCGACATATGCGCGCCTCCTGCGCCCACGCCTGCGCCCAGGCGGCCTTCTGCAGGGCCTGCTATAAGCCCCTACGCCGTTGAGACATCTATCATCTCGCGCATAGAAGCCGGAGGATGCGCAAACGCGACGTTTATCCTGTTCGCGAAGCATGGCGTAAAGGCCATAACTGTATGCGCAAGCCGCCTTGCCACAAACGTGACGGTGCGCGTGGCGGAGAGAGGCCAGTTATCGCCACCTCCGCTCGATGCAACGTATCTCTACATCGATATAACAGCATACAACATATCCGACAAAGACATAACCAGCGTCGCGCATTACATAGTGGTGCCGAAGAGCTGGATAGTCAATGCCAGCGTTGATTACAGGCGCATAAACATGTACAGGTGGCAGGATGCTGGTTGGCAAGAATTGCCAACAGAATGGCTGGCATCCGATAGCGATTATCAGCATTATCGTGCGAGCTCGCCAGGGCTTTCTGTGTTTGCAATCGCAGGGCCTATAGCAACATGCCCGGCATCATGCCCTGAGCCAGGCTTGTGGGGCGCATGCACGGAAGGGATTGCAAGCAGGACTGAGTATGTTTGTGACGCAGAGACAGGCTTTGACTGCGGGCCGCGAGTGGTCACAAAGGCGTGCGCACCTGAGCTGCTCTGCCCGATTTGCCCCGAGCCGAGCGAATGGGGCGTGTGTGCAGAAGGCGTACAGGCACGCACCGAATATGCATGCAGCGCCGAAACGGGCTATGCATGCAGCCCTGTTGTTGCCATCCGTGCCTGCGAGATTCCAGCGGCGTGCCCTGCCTGCCCAGAGCCATGGGAATGGAGTGAATGCGTCAATGGCACGCGGGCACGCTGGTCGTACCGATGCGGGCCTGACACCGGCTATACGTGCGTAAGGTACGAGGAGCGCGAGACGTGCCTGCCTTTGGCAGACTTTGCCTACATGCTTGCAGGGCTGATTGCGTTTGTGGTCTTTGTGCTGATTATCGCGCATAAGCGCCGCGCCATCGCGCGCCGTTTGGACGCGGTTGCAGAGATGGTCGGCTACAGAGCTCGCGCGATTAGGCGATGGCTTGGAAGGCTTGGCGAAGAAGCTGAGCTGAAAGTCCCGGAGATACGAATGCCTGAAGCTAGGCCAAAGCCGCCAGCAATGGCGGCGAAGGTCGTGAAGCCCAAAGGACCTTCGCTGGTGGCGCGCTTGCGCAAGGCGCTGCGGCCCAAGCCGAAGCCGCGCGTTCCTGAGGCGCGCGTGCCTGCAGCACCGCCTGCGCCAGCTGAAGTGCCGGCAGCGCCACCTGCGTTGCCGCCACTGCCACCTGTGAAGCCACGGCTGCTTAGGGCGCCAGGCAAGCCGCGATACGTTTGCTCGGTGTGCGGCAAGCCCGAGATGTTGATACACTGGTGCGAAAGCTGCGGGCAGGAAGTCTGCATCGAGCACATTCATCGCGTCGGAACGAAGCTATACTGCGACACGTGCATGAAGAAGAAAAGGCTTATGTGAAACGGCGAATATTGATGAAAGGAGAAGACGGCAAAATGCATGCTTCGGATGATGGGGTGAGAGCGAAGCTGCTGGCAGCGCTAGCTGTCATGCTCACGCTTGGATTTGCGAGCCCTGGCGCGGCGGTGACGTACATAAGCAGCTGCACGAATCTAAACACCGCCGGCGAAACGTATCTGTTGACAGCCAATATCGCCACTTCCACTTTCTTCTGCATGAATGTCACTGCCAGCGGCGTCACGCTCGACTGCCAGGGGTATACAATAAGCGGTGGCGGTGTTGCAGGTTATGCAGTGCTGGTCGATGGAAATCACGATGGCGTTGGGGTGCGCAATTGCCGCATAACTAACTTCAGCAGCGCCGGCGGCGCAGGCATAGCCTTTGGTAACGGGGCAGACAATGGGCACGTCGCCAACAACACAATCATCACAGGCCATTACGGTATGTATTTCGCCGGCATCAACAATACGCTTGCTAGCAACACAGTTTCTTCCAACGCAGTCGGCATCTATGTGATAAACTCTGCAAATGGAACCGTTTACAACAATACCGTGACAGGCAGCACAGACAAAGGAATCTATTTAGCCGGCTCATCGTGGAACAATGTCAGCAGAAACAGAGTGAGTGGCGGGAGTTATGGCATTGTCCTTAACGTCAGTTCATTCAACGCAGTCTCGGACAATGATGCGAGCTCGGGCAACTATGGCATCTATATCGTCAACAGCCCCAACAACCGTCTCAATTCTAACAACGTCACAAACGCCAATATCATCGGCGTTTACCTCGTTTCCAGCTCCAACAACAACCTCACCGACAACATCGTTGCTCCGGCCAATTACTATGGCCTTCGCGTCGATTCCAGCTCTAACGTTACCCTCATCAACAACACTGTGAATCAAAACTATGATGGTATCTATTTTGTCAGTTCCAACTATAGCAATATCGTCAACAACAGCGCCAGCTCGAACAGCCATTATGGCATCGTACTTACAGGCAGCTCCTATAACAACCTCACCAACAACACTGCCAGCTTCAACGCTGCTGGCATAACGTTAGGTTCAAGCTCTAACTACAATAGGTTGGTGGAAAACAACGCCTCTTCGGACAGCCTAGGCATGCAGATTTCATCGAGCAGCCACAATATTCTTATGTCTAATGTCGCTCAGAACAACAGCGGCTGGGACTTCTACTCGCTGCTGAACAGCATGAACAACACCGTCATCAACCTTACGACCTGGCAGAACCGTCTCTCGTTCACCTCACTTGACATCGCGCTGAAGGGCCTGCAGCCGCCGGAGATCCCGGCCGGACTGCCTGCTAACAGGAGTGCCATTGGCTACGCTGTCAATGCGACAAACAACTCGGCCGCCAGCTGGCTCTACATCAATTTCAGCTACAGCGACAGCGACTGGCAGGCGGCTGGAGTAAACGAAAGTACCCTGCGCGTCTGGAAGCACAACGCCAGCGGCTGGACGAACGCCACGTTCTACAGCTCGAACGGCGTCAACACCACAGCCAACATCGTCTACGCCAACATCACCAACTTCGCCAGCATATTCGCGCCTGCAGGCGCTGCGGACATAATTTCCGCGTGCTCTAATCTGACGTCAGCAGGCAAGACATATGTCTTGAATCAAAGCATTGCCATCAATGGCAGCGGTTGCATTCAAGTGCAGGCTGACAACATCACGTTGGATTGCCGGGGATACTCTATCATCGGGAACGACACAGGCGGGACGCGCGGCATAGAGGTGAGCGGACAAACGAACGTCACGATCAGGAATTGCATCGTTTCTGATTTTGGGAACGGCATATATCTGTCTGCGATGTACGGTAACGTCACGAACAACACGGCCATCTCAAGCGGCACAGGCATCTATGTTGCTTACAGCATCAACAGCAGCATCACAAACAACACAGTGATGTCGAATGGCTGGGGCTTCGTTGTCAGCGGCACTTCTGGGAGCATGTTCGCCGGAAACAACGCCACCTCGAATTCGGTCGGCATCGGCCTCTATTCCAATTCTGTGAGAAATATTCTAGTTGGCAATACCCTCCATTCGAATCACTACGGAATGTACCTTTCGAACAGCTCCAACAACAGCTTCCTGAATACAG
>JAWCMQ010000001.1:182499-217013 GCA_039091255.1 Candidatus Aenigmatarchaeota archaeon | reverse complement strand
TACAGCTGGGGTGTCAACATCACTGCACCCGAAAACATGACGCTCCAGAACGTCACAGTCAAAAACTGCATCATACAAAAGGGGAGCAGTAGCGGCAGCAACGGCTATGGCATACGCATGCGCGGCGTGGCAAACTCGACGCTCCTCAACAACACAATCCGCACCAACGGCACATCCGACAACTATGGCATAGCTCTGGAGGGCGCTGCAGACAACGCGATAGAGGGCAACAGCATATCCACAGACGGCGCATCCCAAAACCACGGCATCATGCTCTCCCCCGGCAACGGCACCATCGAGCTTGTGAGCTACACAATCAGCCCCAATTACCCGACCTGCAACCCCGAGCCGAACGTCGACACGTGCAATGTGTGCTTCACGACAGGCGGCGTCACGTGCGCGTCCACCGGATGGAAAAACGATTATGAGTTCGAGTGCAGCCCGGCCCACGGATGCGGCAAGCATAGGGACTTCGCCTGCGCGAAAGGCGAGGGCTTCAAGACAGAGACGCTGCTCAACTTCACACTCAGCACAGCAGTGACAGGCGGCCGCATAATCGTGATAGGCGGCGAGGACGTGTATTGCCAGCTGAACGGCAACACGATTCTCAGCTTCTACGCGAAAAACAAATGCGGCGCTTTGCACCAGACCAGCATCCCGGCGAGCGCTTTTACGACAGGCCTCAACAACCTGACGTGCTCGGTCGCCGGCAGCGGAGAGACGGAAGCAAACGGCTTCAAGCTCTCATACTTCTCCTACGACCTGCCTATCGCAAACGAAAGCATCCGCAACCGCATCGAGGGCAACACGATTGCGGTAGCCGGAAACGACAGCCACGGCATCCTGCTGAAGGAGAACAGCAATCTCAACACACTCGCCTCCAACAACATAACCGCAGGCGGAAACAGGTCCGATGCCGTGCATGTGCGCGACGCGAGCGGCAACGTCTTCGAGAACAACACGCTCAGCTATGCGCGCTCCGGCGTAAGGGTCGTGCGCAGCCTCGCGAGCATATTCAGGAACAGCAGCCTGACAGGCTCTAGCCCGCTGTTCATCGATGAGCTGGAGGGCTACATCGAGTACACGGAGCCGCTCAGCATCGCGACCGAGACGAACCTCTCGGCTGTCGTGTCTATCGCCCGCAACGCAACCCGTGTCAACTCGAGCCATGCCGCAGGAAGCCAGCTCAACAAGTCCGCCCAGCTCACGTTCTTCAACCTGCCTTTCCTTGGCTCGTCGCCTGTCGTCGACTTCAACGACACGGGCTCGTTCGACGCATGCCCGCAGCCGCAGTGCAAGGAGGTCAACGACACCTACGGCACGTACATCTACAACGTCTCGAGCTTCACGACGTACGCCGCCAAAGAGGAGACGGTCTGCCAGGTCATCGACGAGCCGCAGGAATTCGAGGTGCTCAACGACGTCATCGCGAGCGGCGCATGCTTCGTAATAGATTCCGATGACGTCACGCTCGATTGCAACGGCTATTCCATAATCGGCAACGGCAGCGGCGTAGGCGTGATCGCGTTCGAAGCCACCAACATCACGGTCAAGGATTGCCACATATCCAACTTCACGATAGGCGTGGCGTTCGACACGGTGTCGTTGAGCCTCATCTCGAACGTCATAATCGACAGAGTGGCGTCAGGCGTAGACTTCATCAACGTCAGCGGCACGAGCGTGAGGGGCGTGTCGGTCTCTAACGAGACCTACAACGCCACGGCAGGCGAATTCGGCATAGGCATGCGGTTCGAGAACTCCACCTGGAACGTCGTCGACGGCTTCACAGTCCGCTTCAACGCCTCTGGCAACATCTCGTACGGCATGATGCTAATCGACGGCATGAACGCGAACAACACGCTCGCCAACATGAGCCTCGAAAGCATGGCGACGGCGGGCGTTTACATCAAGAACGGCACAGGAAACACAGTCATCTACAGCAACATCTCTACGCCTGCCATCGCGGGCTACGGCGTCCTGCTGGCGCTCGGGGCCTCTTCGAACGACATGCTGTGGAGCAACATCTCGACGCTCTACGCAGGCGTGCACATCTCGTTCGCTTCCAATGGCAACAACATCAGCCATAACCGCATATCCACGCTTGGCCCCGACCCGCTGCCTGCTGTGACGATTCACGACAGCTCTGGCGAGACGGTAGCATGGAACATCATCGCTGCGAACCTCTCCAATTCGTCATATGCCGCCATACAGATGACGAACGCCACCTCAAGCACGGTTGCGCGCAACAACGTCACCGCGGCTACAGGCGTGGCGCTGTCAATGACCAACGCAAGCAACTCGAACGTCATCGAGCACAACCGCTTCACCGATTCGAGAATAGGCATCTACCTCGACGCCAGCTCGAGCAACAGCTTTGCCAACAACACAGTCTATGGCAACGCCGAGTGGGACTTCTATTCGTGGTCCGGTTCGCTTGGCAATTTGGTCGCCAATTTGACAAGCTGGCAGAACGTCGTATCGTTCGAGTCCAAGGACGTCGCGCTCAAGGGGTTGCTCCCAAGCCAGGCGCCGGCTAATCCCATCGGAAAGCTCAATATCAGCAGGTGGGTCAATGCCACCAATAACTCGGCAGACAGCTGGCTGTTCCTTAACCTTAGCTATAGCGATGAAGACGTAGCAGGCGTGCGCGAGAGCACGCTCAAAGTTTGGAAGCACAACGCCAGCGGCTGGACGAGCGAGGCATTTTGGAGCGTCAGCGATGTCAGCGCTGGCGATAACATCGTCTATGCGAACATAACAGACTTCGGCAGCACGTTCGGCGTTTTTGGCGACCATCTTCTCAGCGCTTGTGGAGACCTTGATACTCCGAACGCGACGTACATCATGAATCAGTCGATTTACGTTAACGGCACCTGCATGAACATAACAGCCGACAATGTGACGCTGGATTGTGATGGGCATAGCATCGTAGGAAACGGGAGCGGATACGGTATATATGCCGCAAACAGGTCGCACATCACCGCAAAAAGATGCGTCATCGCGAATTTCACTGATGCGCTGATGCTGTGGAATGTTTCACAGGGCATGTTCGAGTCGAACATCGTGGCGAACAACACCGCACCCTATCCGGCGGGAAGAGCATTCAGGGTCTATTTCGGTTCGGCAAACTCTTTCGTTAACAACACAGTTTACAACAGCCGCTATCCATTCCAAATAACAACAAGCACCTATAACGTCATTGCCAACAACTCTGCCAGTGGTAACCTTGGACCTGGTGTCTGGATAGATTGGCAGTCGAACTACAACAACATCACCAGCAACATTTTCACGTCAAACGGCGAGGACGGCATCGCAATTTACCATAGCTATCACAACATCATCATTAATAACACAGCTGCTTCGAATAGCAGATATGGCATTTCTTTCACCAGCGGTAGCGCCCATAACACCGTCATTAACAATACCGCACAGAATAACGCGGTGTGGGATTTCTTTTCGAGCTCAAACGCACTGAACAATACGGTGATAAATCTCATAACTTGGCAGAACCGCATTTCGTTCATCGCGCTGGACATTTGCCTCAGAGGCATGCTGCCTACTGAAGCGCCTGCAGATCCGTCGGGTGCCACGAACATCAGCAAATGGGTGAATGCGACGAACAATTCAGCGGACAGCTGGCTGTTCCTGAACTTCTCGTACAGCGACGGCGAGCTGGGCGGCGCCAACGAGTCGAAGCTGCGCATTGCGAAGCATAATGCAAGCGGCTGGACGGCGAGCGGATTCTATCAGGCAGGGCAATGGGGCGTCGATGAGGCTGCCAATGTGGCATATGCGAACATAACGAACTTTGAGAGCACGTTCGCGCCGCTGGCAGACGAGCAGGCGCCGAACACGACTACGCTCTACCCGGCGAACCTGAGCTGGCAGCGAGCGGCGTTCAACGTCAGCATCTCTGATTATGATAATCTTGCATTGGACGAGAGCGCCTGCTACTGGCGCATCCTTGACAATGGGACGCAAAGCTGGCCTACGGCTGGCATAGCAGTTCCGGGCAAGCCCGGCACATGGGACACGCGGACGTGCAGCGCAAACGTGACGGTGACGGTTGGGCCATCCTCAAACTGCTCGACAGAAGGCTGGGCCATGTGCAGCGTGGAGTCGTTCGCGATAGACCTGGTAGGGAATGTCGGGTAAGACACGCCGAATTCGAAAGAAATGTTTATGGCTTCAGCCAGAATCCAGCAAAAGCCGATGCGTGCTCGAACTGCTTAAACGCCGTATGCCATGCGCTCTGCAGCTTTCACACCGGCAGACGAAGAAAACAGCTGCCCGCGATACCTCATAGGTTGGTCTATATCGCCCTTCTGCACGTTTTTGGGCAGTTGCGCAATCTTCTCATACAGCCCCATATCGAAGCCGGGCGATGTCAGCATTTTTCCAAGAGTCGTAGGGCCAGCATGCCCGCCTTCAAACGGCGCTGTTTTGCTCCGATATGCTTGCGATACCATTTTACCGCCGTCATCTCCGTATTTGTTACTACTTTTAGGTGATGTAGCAGTATTTAAAGATTTCGGTGGCGCAGGGCTTAGCCACTTTTAAAGGGTGCTTGGGGCATTTTGATGCTTTTTAAGATTTGATTTCGGCAGTAGATGTTGGCGATAAGATGCCCAGGAAACCCAAAAAGCAGGCTGGCGGCGAAGAATGGACCGCTTTTGGGCTTGCTTTTCTGGTTGCACTGGGCATTGTGTGGTTGCTGGTGAACTATTCGGCTCCGGTTGAGCAGGCAGCCAAGCGCACAGAGGCGGCTACGTCTCCGTATTTTGCGCCTGGCGATGAATTCCGCGAGCAGGACGTGCTCGATGTGGACGGCACGCAGGTGACAATCGGCCGCGGCTGCCTTGCAATCATCGCAGAAACGTCACCAGAGCGCGCAGAGGCAATTGAGCTGGCGCTTGCCAATAAGAGCGGTGAGCGGCCGAACGCATACGATGGCTGGGCATCGGTGCTGGAAGAATTTAACATAGCATTCGAGGCCACGACGCTTTACGGCCGCAGTGAGGGTGCCTACCTTTCGCGCGCAATATTTCGGTCTGGCAACAGCGTGCTCGACCTTGATATGCGGCCTTCCGATGCCATAGCGCTAGCGTTGCGCACGGACACGCCGATATACCTCAACATGACGCTGCTTCGCGAGGTCGGAGAGAACATCTGCTGACAGATGACTTTGCCATATTTGCCTTTGGCTGCGCGGAAGCAGCCAAACCCAGGGGTGGAAACATGGACGCCAAGAAGAAAGTCTAAAGGTGGCATGAATGGACAAGAAGAAGCCATGTTGCTAAGCGTGTGACAGTCGCGATGATTTTCTTTTCTTTCCTGTTTCTGCTTTACGCTCCTTGCGCAAATCGGCAGTACGAAAAGGGCGGCAAGTGGCATGCCTTGTGGCATTGGCCCAATTCGGTTGACGAGGGCTCGCAATCTGCCTTAACGAAATCTTTAAGTGGCGCATGCTGCGAGTTGATGCATGCGGCAGGAGGCGCGCTTCTGCTGATTTCAAGCACGAGGCTTTGCTCATGGGCTATATCTACCTATACATGGGAACGGGAGCTGGAAAGACTACGAACGCGCTCGGGCTTGCGTTGCGCGCAGTTGGCCATCGCCAGAAAGCAGTGATAATACAGTTCATGAAGGCCCGACGGAGCACAGGCGAAGTCAAGGCAGCGCGCATGCTCAAGCCATGCTACGAAATCTATCAGGTTGGAAGGCCTGGATGGATAGACTTCAAGCATCCTGATCCTGCAGACATCGCAGCAGTCGCTCGCGGAATGGAGCTGGCGAAGCGTGTGCTGAAAGCAAAGCCCAATATTCTTGTCCTTGATGAGCTTGCGCTGGCAGCGTGGGGAAAGCTGATTTCGACGAAGGCTGTGCTTGACCTTCTGGATGAGGCACCTAAAAAAACGCACATCATAATAACAGGTCGGTATGCTCCGCAGGAGCTTTTAAGGCGAGCTGATTATGTAAATGAAATAAGGGAAATCCGCTACCCCAAGAAAATGGTCGCCGTAAAAGGCATAAATTGGTAACGAATCGATTGCCTCCTTTCATAATGTTTGCGCATAGAAAATGCTGAAGGTTGTGCCATGCCCAAAGCCAAGTTCCATGTCCATCAGCCGCGATGGTGCTGCCAGGCGTGCGGCTACATTTTCACGTCGCCTGCCATGCCCAGCCGCGCAGGCGAAGCAGAACCCCAGCCGCAGGCATGCCCCGATTGCGGCTCAAAATCCATCAGAAAGATGGAAGAGGGGAAGTTCTGAAGGAGTTCGAATCCTCTTCGCGCGCAGCCAGAATAGCGCCAGCGCTTATGCCGGTGCGGGACAGAGCGGGGTGGGGCATCCGCCAGCAAACTCAGATTCTGCCGTTACGAAAGGCGGAGCTTCGGGACGCTCTTTTCGCTCGAGCTCGCCGATGTAAAGAACCTGCTCGCGCTTGGAGCCATAGCGGTAGACGGTTATGCCTTTGCATTTTAGCCTGTGCGCGAGCTCATATGCCTTGCGAACTTCTTCGGCTGTCGCATCATGCCTGAAGTTTATTGTCTTCGAAACCGCGTTATCTGTGTGCCGCTGGAACGCCGCCTGCATGCGCACGTGCCACTCGGGTTCGATGTCGAGCGCGGTCACGAACAGCTGGCGCAGGTCTTCCGGAACTTTTGCAACCTTTCGGACGCTGCCGGTGCGAGCAATTTCTTGCATGAGCTCAGGAGAATAGAAGCCTCGCGCTTTTGCAATCTGCTCGAAGATAGGGTTGATCTCGAAAAGGCGAGTACCCTCAAGGACGTTTCGGACAAATGCTACAGCAAACAGCGGTTCGATTCCGCTCGAGCAGCCGGCGATGATGCTGATGGTACCTGTCGGCGCTATAGTCGTACATGTCGCATTGCGCATCGCTTTCCAGCCTCTTTTTTCCCACAGCGAGCCTTTGAAGTTCGGAAAGCTGCCGCGCTTCTCAGCGATGGTAGCCGAGGCTTTGTGAGCCTCCTCGTTTATGAATTTCATTACCTTCTCGCCAAGCTTTAGCGCGGCAGTGCTGTCGTAAGGCACACCGAGCAGGAGAAGCATATCCGCAAATCCCATAACACCCAAGCCTATCCGCCGATTCGCCTTTGTAATGCGCTCGATTTCCGGTAGCGGATATTTGTTCGCATCTATTACGTTATCCAGAAAGTGAACCGCATTGCGCACGGTTGAGCGCAATTTCTCCCACCAAATCTCGTATTCGGCTGGTTGCTCGCATCCCACAGGCGCATTGTTACTCCCTTCACGCGGAGTTATTTTACGCAGCATCTTGGCAAGGTTTATGGAGCCAAGGTTGCACGATTCATAGGGATGAAGCGGCTGCTCGCCGCAGGGGTTTGTTGACTCTATCTTCCCGATATGCGCCGTTGGATTCGATCGATTAACTTCGTCGATGAAGATTATGCCGGGATCGCCTGTCCGCCAGGCATATGTTATGATAAGGTCCCAGATGTCGCGAGCGCGCACCTTGCGGACAGCATGGCCGGTGCGCGGATTGATGAGCTCATATTCCTGGTCTTTTGCCACGGCACGCATGAATTTGTCGGTGACCGCAACGGAAAGATTGAAGTTTGCAAGAAAGCCTTCGCGTGCTTTGGCTGTTATGAACTCTTCGATGTCAGGATGGTCAATGCGCAATATTCCCATATTTGCGCCGCGGCGTTTGCCACCCTGCTTGATGGTGTCTGTTGCAACATCGAATATGCGCATAAATGATATTGGGCCTGAAGCTACGCCTTTTGTGCTGCGCACGATGTCACCCTTAGGCCTCAATCGGCTGAAGGCGAAGCCCGTCCCTCCACCCGATTGCTGTATTGTGGCCATGTCGGCAACAGCCTTGAATATCGATTTCAGTGAATCCTCTATAGGCAATACGAAGCATGCGCTCAGCTGCCCCAGCGGGGTACCGGCGTTCATAAGCGTGGGTGTATTTGGAAGGAATTCGCGGCTTGCCATCATCGCGTAGAACGCTTCTTCCGACGCTTTCGCATCTTCTCCATAATGCTTATCAACCTGGGCGATTGCCCTGGCGACACGGCGGAAAAGCTGCGCAGGTGTTTCGATAACCTTACCCTCCTCGTTCTTGAGCAGGTAGCGCCGCTCAAGAACGGCGATAGCATTTATGCCAAGCTTCAGCTCGTCTGGCACCCCTATTGCCCTCTTGACTTCTCGCTCTTCTGCTCGGCGTTGGCGATAGAGTATGTACGCTTTTGCGGCTTTCGTGAGATGGTGCCGCATCAGCGTTTCTTCAACAATGTCTTGGATGTTTTCTACGGATGGTATGACACGCTCGAAGCGCTTGTTAAGAATGGCAGTAACCTCTTCAGCGAGCTTTTGCGCACTTTGCGCATCCGGTGTCTTTGTTGCCATAAGCGCTTTGTGTATTGCCGTGGCGATTTTAGCTATGCTAAAATCCTCGAGCCGTCCGTCACGCTTGCGGACCTTTGTGACAGGCATATGGAGAAATAGTCTTTCGGGGGTATAAAAGTTTCAACAGCTCGCTTCGCTCGTCCTGTCAAAATAGCTCGCTTCGCTCGTCCTGTCAAAATAGCTCGCTTCGCTCGTCCTGTCAAAATAGCTCGCTTCGCGAGTTATTTTATTTCTGTTTTATTTCTGTTCGAGCAGCTTTGCAATCGCTTCGGCGAACTTTTTGGCTGATGACGGGGCTTTGCCTGTGACAACGCGGCCTGAAACCTCGACATCAGCGCCTGTGTATTCGGCTGATTTTGATGCGATATTCTCGCGCTCGCTGGGCCAGGCGGTTGCGCGCTTGCCCTGCAAAACATTGGCATTCGCGAGGATTGATGGCGCGATACAGATAGCACCGACGACTTTTCCACTGTCGTAAGCCTGCCAAGCGAGCATGTGCGCAGTTGGGTCGTTGAAATATGCCGCCGCGCCAGTTCCGCCTACGAAGACTACAGCATCGTAGTCTTTTGCCTGCGCTTGCGCTATGTCAAGGTCTATTTTTACGCGGGCGCCAAGCATGCCTTCGGCTTGCTCTCCGGATTTTGCGCGGCTGGCTATCGTCACGGTCCAGCCTTTGCTCTCGAAGAGCCGCTTTGGCACGAGAAGCTCTTCATCGCGAAAATTGCGAAGGGCGATTACCATGAGGATGCGCATGCTGCCACAAAGATACTACTTGTTGAAACAGATATAAAACAATAGGCGAGAAAGAATGATGATGCCCAAGCGCAATGAGGCCCCTGTTGATGGCGAAACGCCGCGGTCGCTTTACGCTTATCTATTGCTTGGACTAGTCGCGATTGTCGTGGTTGCCGGAGCCTATGCGAATAGAGGTGCGATTACTGCGCTTGTTGCTGGCGCGTCTGCCCCGAGTCCGCAAGCTGCAGCGCCTAATGCGATAGGGGCGATGGGCTCGCCTGCGCTGGCTGATCCCGTCTGCGCGGCTGAGTGCGGCCGGGCGTGCTGGCTCGTCTCAAGCGGCTCTGCCGAAGGGACGTTCGAGAGCGCGCAGGGCCGCATCGGCACGCTTGGCTGCGACGGCATGTGCTGGTCTGCTTCTGATGCGTTATCTCAATGCTGCAGCAACGCGGATTGCCCAAGGGAGAAGCCAACGTGCAGCAGGGGAGTGTGTGTGGCATGAGGCGCGCACTGCTCGATGCCAACTTTCTGCTTGTGCCTGCAAAATTCAAGGTAGACATCTTTGCAGAACTGGAGCGTCTGGGCTATAAGCCAGCAACTTTGAGTTGCGTTGTGCATGAGATTGAAACATTAAGCCATGGTAAGGGGCGGGTGGCAGCAGAGGCTCGAGTGGCGCTCGAGATCATCAGAAAAAAGAGCACTGAAGTAATCGAGGCTGCCGGGCCTGTCGATGATGCGCTGCTCCGCACAGCCACGGAGCGCGGCTGTGCGATAGCGACGAACGACATAAAGCTCATCGCGCGGGCTAAGCAAGCGGGAATAGCGGTTTTGCGCATGCGGCAGAAGAAATATGTAGTCGAAGCATGAGTGGAGAGGCATAACGTATATAAACTTTTATTGGATTGAAATTGGAATATGATCGAGTTTATCCCATTTGGCGCGGGCGCATTGGCGCTTCTTTTTGCGGCTGCGACAGCGATGCGCGTGCTGCGCAAGCCAGCTGGCACCGAGGAGATGCAGGCTATCTCTGCTGCAATACGGGAAGGAGCGGTTGCTTACCTGAAGCGCCAGTACAAGGTCATAGCAGTATTCATAGTCGTGCTCGGTGCGATACTTGCGGTTGCGATAAGCCCGTACACGGCTGCGGCTTTCTTCGTAGGCGCCATACTTTCTGTGCTGGCTGGGTTCATCGGCATGTCCATCGCCACCAGGGCGAACACCAGAACTGCCCAGGCTGCAAGCGAGAACCTGAACGCCGGCTTGCGAGTGGCTTTTTCGAGTGGTTCTGTCATGGGTTTGACTGTCGTCGGACTCGGGTTGCTCGGATTGCTTGGCGTGTACAATGCGCTTTCGCTAGTGCTCGAGCCAGCGGATGCCATCGCAAACATAGCTGGCTTCGGCCTTGGCGCAAGCTCTATCGCGCTCTTCGCGCGCGTCGGCGGCGGGATATTCACCAAAGCGGCTGACGTCGGAGCCGACCTTGTAGGCAAGGTCGAAGCAGGGATACCAGAAGACGACCCGCGCAATCCTGCTGTCATCGCCGATAACGTCGGCGATAACGTCGGCGATGTCGCCGGAATGGGCGCCGACCTTTATGAAAGCTACGTCGGTTCGATGATTGCCGCAATCGCGCTTGCGGCGGGGCTCGGAGCGATAGGCATGATGCTGCCTGCGCTTGTGGCAGCTGTCGGCATAATAGCTTCAATGATTGGGTTCTTCTTCGTGCGTGCGCGCGGAGACGATGCAAACCAGTCTGTGTTGCTGCGCGCGCTGAGGAGCGGCATCGTCGTAGCTACAGTGCTCGTAATAATCCTTACATACGCGGCCGTATCGTGGCTGGGTGCTGATATCGGCCTATATTATTCTGTCCTTGCCGGCCTGGTTTCCGGCGTGGCTGTAGGGTTCACGACTGAATATTACACATCCGACAAATACAGGCCAACGCGGCAGATAGCCGAATCAGCCCAAACCGGCGCTGGAACAAATATCATAACTGGCATCGCGGTAGGGATGAAGTCGACGGCGTTACCTGTCCTTATAGTTTCAGCGGCCATTCTTCTATCATACTCTTTCGGCGGCCTTTATGGCATCGCACTTGCGGCTCTGGGGATGCTGAGCACGCTCGGCATAACGCTGGCGAGCGACGCCTATGGACCGGTTGCGGACAACGCCGGCGGAATCGCGGAGATGTCGCACCTGAAGCCCGAAGTCCGAAAGCGCACCGACGCACTGGACGCACTCGGGAACACGACGGCCGCGACAGGGAAAGGGTTTGCCATAGGCTCGGCTGCGCTTACTGCTCTGGCGCTTATCGCCGCTTACATCGGCGTAGTAGGGATTAGTGCGATAAACCTTGCCGAGCCTACAGTGCTTGTCGGCCTTTTCATAGGCGCGCTGCTTCCGTTCCTCTTCTGCTCGATGGCGCTGCGCGCTGTCGGCCGGGCAGCTTTTGAGATGGTCGAGGAGGTGCGCAGGCAGTGGAGGGAAATAAAAGGCATAATGAAAGGCACTGCTAAGCCTGACTATGCGCGGTGCGTGGCGATTTCGACGGCTGCTGCACAGCGTCAGATGGTATTGCCTGCACTGATGGCAATATGCGTGCCACCACTCATCGGGTTTGCGCTGGGTGCGGCCGCGCTAGGCGCACTGCTCATCGGTGCGCTTGCCACAGGCTTTCTTGTAGCGGTAATGATGGCGAACGCAGGCGGGGCGTGGGACAACGCCAAGAAATACATAGAGGGCGGCCAGCTCGGCGGCAAGGGTTCTGCAGCGCACAGAGCAGCCGTTGTGGGCGACACGGTCGGCGACCCGTTCAAAGACACGGCCGGACCATCACTGAACATCCTTATTAAGCTGATGTCGATAGTCGCGCTCGTGTTTGCGCCGTTGTTTGTGTAGGATGCCTTGTCCGTGACGGTCTCCTCGATGCTTCCAATCGGCTGCGTGACTCCAAAGGACACGAGCCGGGAGGCGAGCAGCAAGCTTGCCAAAACGGCCACTTCGGCGTCCCAGAAAGCTTTTAATTCTGTTGTTCCGTTTAACATTAGACTTTTGGCAACGGATGCTTTCGGCATGTTGCTGGTGGCACAATCGAGGCATCGCTATGTACAAGATTTTGACGGTCCGCGACACGGTGCGCGTGCCGCCTTCAAAATTCGGGCTTGAGATAAACGAAGCAGTCAAGCAAAGTTTGCAGGAGCAGGTCGAAGGTCGGCTCGAACCTGAGATAGGCGTGTTATTGGTGGTTACCGACATCATAAACGTGTCAGAAGGCGAGATATTGCCTGAAGATGGCGCCATTCACTATACAGTTGAATTCAAGGTTCTGACGTTTGTGCCCGAGGTGAACGAGGTAGTGATGGGCGAGGTCATCGACATAACGGCTTTTGGGGCATTCACGCGCATAGGCCCTATGGATGCGCTTGTGCACATAAGCCAAGTCATGGATGACAAGGTCGCATACAACGAAAAGCTTTCGACGCTTGTTGGCAAGAAATCCGGCGCCAAACTACAGCAGGGCGCCATTGTTCGCGCCCGTGTTGCTTCGGTTTCGCTTGGCAAGGGCGGTCGCTCTAAAATTGCGCTGACGATGCGCCAGCCTCATCTTGGCGCACTCGAGTGGATAGAGCGAGAAAAGAAGGCCAAGAAGAAAGAGGAGGCAAAGAAGTGATTGCAATTTTGTGAATCGGTGAAAATCAGGCATGACAAAGCATGCGTGTAAAATATGCCGGCTCGTGATTACGCAGGGCAACATTTGCCCAAGCTGCAAATCCGGCGAGACGACAACATCGTTCCAAGGAACAGTTGTTGTATTCGACCCAAGTTCCGAGTTGGCGCAGAAACTCGGAATAAAGGCACCGGGGCGGTATGCGCTAAGGGTGAAATGACAGGCGCGATTGGGGCATTGCTGAAGGACGCGGTTATAATATAGGTGACTCCTATCATGAAGGTCTCGATTTTCAGCGAAAAAGACAACCCATTCATGAAGCGCAAAGAAGTTGTCGCGCTTGTGGAGCATGGCTCCGAGGCGACACCTTCGCGTGCGGCTGTTCAGCAGATACTTGCTAGAGAATGGGGAATCAAGCCGGAGCAGGTCGATGTTAAAGGGATATTCACGCGCGTCGGCAAGCAAGCATCGCGCGTAAAAGTGCACGTGTGGAGCGAGCCGAAGGTGCCAGACTTGTCGAAGCAGCCGAAAGAGGAAAAGAAAGCTGAAGTGGCGGCTGCGCAAGCAGCACCGGCGACTGCGCCTGCAAAGCCTGAAAAGGAGTGATGTGTTGCCCAAAAAGCCGAGCGAGGCTGATGGTAGCTATGGCAAAGGAAGTAAAGAAAACTGTTGAAGCAATGGCACCGCAGGAAGCGCGGGCTGAGGCGGCGGCCGCAAAGGAGGAAAAGAAGAAAGAGAAGCGGTCGCAGAAGGAGCGCCCGCGCTCTAAGAAGAAGCACACCAAGGTGCAGGTTTGGAAGCTGTACAAGGTTGAAGGAAGCAAGCTCGTGCGCAAAAATGAAAGCTGCCCGCGTTGCGGCCCAGGAGCGTTCCTTGCAGTGTGCCAGAACCGAAAATACTGCGGCAAGTGCGGCTATGGAATTGTTCAGCAGCCAATGAAGTAAAAGCTAGCAAGAGCCTTTTCGATTTCGTTCTTGCCCATAGCGCGTCAAATAAGTTGGTGATTGTGCTCGGAAGGGAGAAATATTGTGCAGCAGATGAGTTCTTCGGTAACGAAGACTTGCTGCACAAATTGTGCCCAAGAAGTATCATGCCCGATTGCTTTCTTGAGCACAATAAAACAAAACAGCTAAAGGCTTATGCCGCCTTTGTGGACAGCTTATGAGCCTTGACGAATGCCCATAGCTTCTTCGTCATTTCGCTTGGTGCAATGGGCTTGTCGCCAAAAACTTCTTCGAGCGTTTCCTTGCGGCCTGCGAAGCTTATCTGATAGCCGCCGAATGCTTTCCCTGCCATTTGAATCACTTCTTATCTTTGCGAATTGCCGCGCTTATGAGCGGCTGTTCTTAAACTCGGAACGAAGGGTTTATAAGCGCTGGGCAAAGGGTTAGTGTCACTATGAGATGAGCAACGCACAAGAAGATGATATGCTTCTGGCTGTTGCTTAAATCTTTGTTGCGCATAGGCGTATTCTGACCGGCATGCTTGTGCTTGGAATCGAGGGAACGGCGCACACACTTGGCATCGGCATCGTTGACGACCGCGGCAATGTGATAGCAAATGCGCGGGACATTTACAAGCCGACAGCCGGTGGCATCCATCCAACAGAGGCAGCAAAGCATCACGATGGTTGCGCTCAGGCGGTTTTGGAAAGGGCGCTTGCGGATGCCAAGGCTGACATGAAAGACATAGATTTCGTTGCCTATTCTTCAGGCCCAGGGCTTGCCCCCTGCTTGCGGGCGACGCTGGAATTTGCGCAAGCACTCGCTCGCAAGCACGGAAAGCGGCTGTTGCCTGTGAATCATTGTGTAGCACATATCGAGATTGGAAAGCTGAGAACGGGCGCCAGCGACCCTATTACCTTGTACGTTTCCGGAGGGAACACTCAGATAATCGGCTATGCCGCTGGCCGCTACCGCGTGTTCGGTGAGACGCTTGACATCGCAATTGGCAACGCAATCGACACATTCATCCGCGAAGCGGGCGGCGGGTTTCCTGGCGGGCCTGTAATGGAACGGCTTGCTGACGACGCACGAAAAAATAAGGGAGAGGGTGCTTACATCGAGCTGCCTTATGTTGTGAAAGGCATGGATCTTTCGTTTTCTGGCATTGTTACTGCGGCTTTGCAGAAGCTGAAGAAGGGTGCGGCGCTTGCTGATTTGTGCTTTTCGTTCCAGGAGACGTGCTATGCCATGCTCACCGAAGTGACGGAGCGGGCCCTTGCGCACACCGGCAAGGCAGAGTGCCTGCTCACGGGCGGCGTTGCGGCTTCCAGGCGGCTGCAGGAGATGCTGCGGACGATGTGCAAGGAGCGTGGCACTCGCTTTTTCGTCTGCCCGTCCGACGTGGCAGGCGACAACGGCGCGATGATAGCTTGGGCAGGGCTGCTTGCTGCCAAAAGCGGGCAAAGGCTGCTCGAGCCGAGCGAAGCGGACTTCAATGCGAAGTGGCGGACGGATGAGGTCAAAATCACTTGGCTGTCTTCTGAGGGGGGATAGTTCGCTCCTCTCAAATCCTGTGCGGACTCCTAAGTGAATTGCTCGTCAGAATTAAAACTTGCTTGCTTTCAAGCCAAACAGCTCGCTTGGTTGCAAAATAACCTACAGTCTTTGCGTTCGAACGGATTCTGCCACTTACCACAAAGTATATTAATGGGACGAGAGCTGTTAAGCGCAGAGAAAATTTTAGGGTGTGAGTTATGCTGCTGCAGGCTTCCATAGCAACCAGAGCAATCTCCTTTTCAAAAGATGTAATGGGAAAAGAAGTCATCGATTCTGCGGGCTTCAGGGCGGGACGGCTGCGTGACGTTGTAGTGCGCTTTGCTGATGGGCATGCTGCAGTAGCAGGCATAGTAGTCCATAACCGGTTCGTACCTTGGCATGTTGTGAAAAGCTTCGGCAGGGACGTATACCTTACTACCCGCTGGTTTGCTTTGGGTTGCCAGCCCATCCCAGGCGACGCGATGCTCGTGTGCCAGCATATTCTTAGTGAAAAGCTTGTGGACAGCGCCGGCAGGCACATTGGGCATGTGGATGATATCGGGATGGTATGGGATGCTGAATCGAAAGAGCTGAAATTCGATCACGTGCTGACAGGCCCTTACCTAAGCATCGGCGTGGCGCAAGGTAGCAAGCGGATACCGTGGAGAAACGTAGTTGGTGTGCGGAGCAAGCCGCGGGCGCTTGTCGTAAGGCGGGATTGAGCGCTTGCCGGTTGCCTATAGGGCGGTGAGAAATCGGCATTATTTCTTATTCTCATAGTTGCGGCTTTGACCAATGTTTGCGTATGCGCTTTTGAAGCAGGCCACTTTCCTGGCCATCTGCGGATCGAATTGGCCGTAAGGATTTTCCATAATCTCATTCATCGCTTCGTCGAGGCTTTTTGCCTTTTCGAAAGGCCTTCTGGACGTCATTGCATCGAACGCATCGGCGATTCGCAGTATGCGCCCATAAAGCGGTATTTCTTCTCCGCGCCTTCTCGTTGGATATCCTGTTCCGTTCCAATTTTCGTGGTGTGAATATATGCCATCGGAAACATCAGGCAAAACGCGCGTAAGCGACCTGAATATGTCTCTCCCCATCCCTGGATGCGCTATGATGTAATACCATTCGAGTCCCTCAAGCCGATGGGGCTTGAGCAGCACGTGGTCAGGAACCGCCAGCTTGCCCACGTCATGGAAGTATGCGGACAAGCGGACCTTTGTAACATCGTCAGAGGGCATCCCTAGCGATTCTGCAAGCGCCTCAGCATACTGCGAAGTCCTCTCGCAATGCTTCGATATCCCCATTTTGCGCTCAAGCGCCGCATCTTTCGCATCGTATATGGCGTAGCAGATATCGGCGAGGGCTTCCGAAAAAGCGCCCATCGGCGCGCTTCGCAACTCTCGCAGGCATGCGAGGCAATTTCCGAGAAACATCCTTACATCAACTAGGGGAACAAACCGCATGGCGCTTTCGATGACCTTTCTTGTATAATGCGCGAAGGTCGATGGCGGTATTCCAATCGGATAGGCATTCTCTATAGCCCTGAGATACCCAGACAACTCTTCATCAAAATCTTTGGGGTTCACCTTAGCAATACGCAATGTTTGCGCTGTTATTTTGTCCATTTTCTGCTGTTCGCGCAGACGCCTATTTAAGCACTTCGAAACGCGAGCATTAAAGTCCTGCCGAAAAATTGCCGATGTGCATCTGGATTTTCTTGATGTTGTTCTGAATCTCCGCTTGGGGAATCGTCTGCCTCGCATGTTCCGATTCTATTATTTTTGCTATCCACATGCTTGGGTCGCCATCGATGTCGCCTGCTTTGCGCGGCACGATGTGCCAGTGGATGTGGTCGACGGAAGCGCCTGCTGTCCGGCCATTTTGTATCAGCATGTCAATGCCGTCGCAGCCGTACGCTGCCATGAGAGCAGCAGCAAGGTGCTTTGCCGATAACGCAAGCTCGCTCAGTTCGGCATCTGTCAGGTCAAGGAAAGTCTCCACATGCCGCTTTGGAACGATGAGAGAGTGCCCCGGCAGTATCGGCTTATGATTGTAGAAAAAGCGGAATAGGTTCGTTTCGCCGTATGCATGGCGCTTTATAACATCCGGGTTGCAGAATGGGCAATTTTGAGGCATACGTATTCGATTGATGAAGAGAAATATATATTAATCACCTTTCTCTTTCTTCTAATCATGGAGCAAATATGGCATGAGGGCAAGCGGCGCCTCGGCATGCAATTGCTTGTGCGCGAAGGCATATTTGCAAGCATTATGTACGCCATGACGTCTGTATTCCTCGTCGCCTTCGCGCTGGCGCTTGGCGCAAACGCTTTCTATGTCGGCCTCCTTAACTCTATACCCAACGTTTTTTGGACGATTGCGCTAGTGCCTTCTGCTATCCTGACGCAGCACTACATGCGGAAAAGGAAATCGATACTTGTTGGGGCGACGACGCTCTCGAGGCTGATGTGGCTCGGCATACTTATGCTGCCTATCGCTTTCACTGGCTGGTCATTGGCAGGGCTGATGGTCTTCGTAACGCTTGCTTCCATCATCAGCGCATTTTCTTCGCCGGCATGGGCGTCCATCACAGGCGACATAGTGCCTGATTATGTGCGTGGGCGCTATTTTAGCCGAAGGCTTGCCTACACCACCGTTGCTGGCTTGGGTGCAGAGCTTATTGCAGGATGGGTGCTCGACTTTTTTGGAAGAGGCAACATGTTTGGCTTTATCGTGATATTCGGAGTCGGCATGCTGGCAGGACTGACCTCTTCCGCCTTGCTATGGCAGGTGCCGGAGCCGCCACTCCAGCTCGAACACAGGGCGCATACGATTTCTGCAATGCGCAATGCATTACGCGACGGGAGGCTTAGGCGCTTCCTCCTTGCGTTGGGTTTTTTTGAATTCGCTGTAATGGTGGCTTCACCATTTTTTACAGTCCATCTGCTGAATGCGCTCCGAGCGGAATACATATGGATAGCGATACTTGCAGTCGCGAGTGGCGTTGCAGGCATCTCTGTCCAACGCGCATGGGGCCGCTTTTCAGACCGCTATGGCCACCGCGTTATTCTGATAATCTCGGCATTTTGGATAGTGCTCGTTCCGCTGCTATGGATACCTGTGCCTCCAGAATATCTTTACCTTCTCGTTGTGGCAGAAGCTTTCAGCGGTGCTGTATGGGCTGGCTACAACCTCTCGTATTTCAATTACATGCTTGAGATTTCGCCTGTAGCAGAACGGCCGGTTTATTCGGCATTGACAAACGTTGTGTTCGGTGTTGCAGGTATAACAGGACCGGTTATAGGCGGATTGATTGCAAGCGCGTTTGTTGTGTCGCCTCTCTTCGGAATAGCTGGCATAACCGAGATAAGGGCGGTCTTCTTGGTCTCGGGGATTTTGAGGATGATAGGCGCAGCCATGCTGGGTCTGCTCCTAATGGAAGCGATTGAAAAGCGCGAGCGCGTGGCGCCGAGCCATGTATTCAGCGAAATGGTGCGGAGCGGACTTTTGGGCACATTGTTGAAGGCTCACAATGCTGCAGGGCTCATCAAGCATGATGCATTTGCCGCAAAAAACAGCTTAAGGGGAGCTATCACAAGCGTAGAGAAAAGTGTCGCTAGCACCGTGAAAGCGATCGAGAACGCGATTGATCATGTCGCAATTGAGTCGGATAAGGAAGGCGACAAGATTGCTGAGCATGCGCGCGCTTGTCTTTTCGGAACAAGGGTTGGTGAGAAAGCAAACTATAGAATTGGAAAGAAATTGCGCGTGAAGGTTTCTGAATAGAACCGTTGCCGCATTCGCCCAGTTTCGCGCTGGTCGCTAAGCTTATATCTGCACGGCTCATCTCATCCTCTAGGCTCAAGCAAAGGAAACCACCCGAAGGCGGTTTCAGTCCTGCCGAAGCAGGAAACTCTTGAGATGCCCGGATTCGAACGTGCAGATGTACAGCAAGCGCAGTCGTGCGTTTAATTGCTGCTAACTATCTTCAACAATCCGTGCTTATAAAATTAGCGTCTCACCTGAATGCACCAACGGGGCTGCACGCCTCCGACCCAATGCTTAAATACTTCACGATAGGATATAGGCACACTCTCAGACCCGCGCGAGCTTGCCGCTTGTGCGCATAGGCTACGTGTTCTGATAAGTGAAGCTAGCGTGTAAAATGTACGCATCATATGTAAAGCGAAATGAATGAGCGTGCTGAGGACGTGGAGAGCAAGAGGAGCGCTGGTCTTTGCTCTTTGCCGATACGGCACAGTTGCAGGCGAAGTCAAGATGGCACGATACCGAAGCTCGAGGCGTGGATCGCTGCAGTTCTGGCCGCGAAAGCGGGCTAGCCGAATCTATCCCTGCGTGAATTGGTCGCATGCAGGCGGCCGAGTTCGCGCAGAAGTAAAGCCAATGGGGTTTGCCGCATGGAAGGCGGGCATGACGCACATTCATATGATTGATACGCGGCCCAACTCGCCAACGCATAACAAGCTCATTTTTCGTCCTGTAACCGTTCTTGATTCTCCTCCCTTGTTCGTTCTCGGATATCGCTTCTATAAGCAAGCTCTTAGTGGGCTTGCGCCTGCCGGCGAAGTATGGTTTGATGCCATTCCAAAGGACCTTGAGCTTAACCGCAAGACTGTAGCCGCAAAAAAGAAGTCCGAACCTAAGCCAGAAGATATTGCGGACGTTCGGTTGATAGTCGCGACACAGCCAAAAAAGTCGGGCATGAACAAAAAGAAGCCGGACGTGCTTGAAATCGGAATCTGCGGCACAGATGTCGCTAAGAAGCTCGAGTATGCAAAATCGGCGTTGGGGAAAGAGCTTGCTGCTGTAGATGCGCTCAAAGCGGGCGAATGGCTTGATGCTACAGCCGTAACAAAAGGCCACGGCTATACAGGTCCTGTCAAGCGTTTTGGCATACGTATACAAGGCAGGAAAGACAAGCAGATGCACAGGCATGCAGGTTCGGTCGGTTCCACCGTTCCTCGTAAGCTAGACTGGCGCGTTCCGTTGGCAGGTCAGTGCGGCTTTTTTACGCGCACAGAATTCAACAAACGGCTGCTCGCTATCGGTGAGGATGCAAGCAAAATCAATCCTATGGGTGGCTTCATAGGATACGGCGTTATCCCGAAAACGTGGCTATTGTTGGACGGTTCTGTCCCTGGCCCTGTGAAGAGGCTCGTCGTGCTGCGCAAAGCCGTTAGGCCTCAGCGCAAGGAAACGCCCATTGACATAAAGTACATTTCGCTTGCATCAAAACAGGGCGTATAGTGTGATGCGTGCATGGCTAAGGTAAACGTATATGGTCTTGATGGAAAAGTTGTTGGGCAGGCTGAGCTGCCGCGGACGTTCAGCACGCCGCATCGGCCTGAAGTCATAGCCAGGGCGGTGTTTGCGGTGCAGAGCAAGCGAAGGCAGCCATACGGCTCAGACGTGCTAGCAGGAAAGCGAACGTCAGCGCACTATCATGGGCGCAGGCATGAGCGCTTTAGCATGATGAACCGCGAGATGTCGCGCATGCCGCGCATACACGGCCGCAGCGCAGGCTGGATGGCGTGGCGCGCACGATTTGCGCCACATGCCGTCAAAGGCCGCAGGGCACACCCACCGATGGCAAGCAAGGTATGGGAGCAGAAGGTGAACAATAAGGAGCATGCGCTAGCGATACGCTCTGCTTTGGCTGCATGCGCTAATGCTGAGCTTCTTTCTAGCCGAGGGCATGCTGCGAAAGAGCTCTTTGTTGTGGTTGATGAGTTCGAAAACCTAGCCAAAACAAAAGATGTTGCAGCACTTGTCGAAAACCTCGGGCTTGCGCATGAAATTGAGCGCTGCAAAGAGCGCAAGGTGCGCGCAGGCAAGGGCAAGATGCGTGGACGCCGCTACAAGCGCAAGAGGGGAATTCTGATTGTCACAAAATCCGAATGCAAAGCGCTGAAGGCCTGTAGGAACATTGCAGGCGCGGATGCTGTCGAGCTGAGCAAACTGAATGCTGAATTGCTTGCGCCCGGCGCACAGGCCGGCAGGCTGCTTTTGATAACAAAAGGCGCTCTTGCGCTCGTGGACGATGTTTTTGGATACCACGAAAAGAAGCAAAGGGTGGTTGAGCAATAATGGGTTCGAATTTGAAGATAAAGTCTCGCGGCGATTTTCGCCTGCGCGGAAAAGGCAGAAAGTGGGGCATAAAGCAGCACAAGAAAGAAAAGCCGCACGTTTTCCGTCCGATTGCTGCCAAGCCGCCGGCCGCCTTTTCCGATCCGTGGGAGGTCTTGCGGTTCGTGCTAATGACCGAGAAGGCCGTTCGAGCCATCGAAGGCGAGAATATGCTGGTGTTCATTGCGAAACGCGATGCCGATAAGAAGACCATCAAGGCGGCATTTGAAAAGGCTTTCGCATCGAAAGTGAAGTCTGTACGCACAGTCTTGGACCAAGAGGGCAGGAAGAAGGCGATGATTAAGCTCGCTCAGCCAGGCGCTGCAAGCGAGATTGCAATAAAGCTTGGAATAATATGATGTGGTGAAGCATGGGCAAGAACCTTCGTCAGCAGAGGCGCGGCCAGGCAAGACCCCGCTACATCGCTCCAAGCCATCGCTACATCGGTGCGATAAAGTATCCCGCATTTGCCAAGGCAGCCCAAGGAAAGGTCATCGAGCTTGTGCACTCGACAGGCAAGAAGACGCCAGTTGCTGTCGTAGATTTTGCAGGGAGGCATGAGCTGATGATACCTGCAGATGGAACATTCGTCGGACAGACCATTGCTTACGGCGAGACAGTTTCGCCGGGCAATGTCGTCGAGCTCGGGAAGATCCCTGAAGGGATGAGGGTATTCAACATAGAGCTCCAGCCTGGCGATGGCGGCAAGCTTTGCAGGTCACCCGGCTCTGCAGCTCTTGTCGTGACACGCGGGACGAATACGTGCGTTGTTGAGCTGCCGTCTAAGCGGCATGTTACGCTGTCTGCCGATTGCCGGGCCACGATAGGCGTGCCTGCAGGAGCAGGCCGCGGTGAAAAACCGTTCATGAAGGCTGGCAACAAATACTACGCGATGCGTGCTACAAACAGGCTGTGGCCGCATGTGCGTGGCGTAGCGATGAACCCTGTTGATCATCCATTTGGCGGAAAGACTAAGCCGGGCATGTCCGTGACTGTGTCGCGATTCAAGCCACCTGGTGCGAAGGTTGGCTCTATATCGCCCAGAAGAACGGGCAAGAAGAAAGCTTAGAGGATTGATGAAGAAGGTGCAGCGAAATGCCGAGGGTCTTTTTATATCGCGGAAAGAGCGCGGAAGAGCTACAGAAGCTAACAATCGAGCAGGTCGCAGAGCTTCTGCCAGCGCGGCAGCGTCGCACACTAAAGCGCGGCCTCACTGAAACGCAGCAGAAATTGCTGAAGAAGGTGCGAGCGCGCAAAGGCACTTCCAAGCCGATACGCACACGCTTGAGGAACATGATAGTACTTCCTGAGATGTTCGGCGCAACAATATCTGTATATAACGGAAAGGAATATGTCCCTGTCACAATAACGCCTGAAATGATAGGACATTATTTAGGTGAATTTTCGCAAACGCGCAAGCGCGTTCAGCACGGCGCGCCAGGATTTGGCGCTACTCGCGGCAGCAAGTTCGTGCCGCTGAAATAAGGAGGATGACAGATAACTTGCTTGGATGAGCATTTGCCGCTGCGATGCAGCGGCTTGTTGGGTCATAGAGGTTAGCTAAAACATGCCCTATACATTTGAACCCGAACAGCCGCATGCTAAGGCTTTCGGGCAAAACTTGCGGATTTCGGCGAAAGATGCAGTCAAATTAAGCGCGGTCGTGCGCGGAAAGAAGCTGACGGTTGCGAAGCGGCTGCTGCAGGACCTCGTTGCCGGACAGCGCAGCCTGAAGGGCAAGTATTACACAAAGGCGGCAGTCAGCATGCTTAGGCTGCTCACAAGCTGCGAAGCGAACGCAAGGTCGCTTGGCCTGGATGAAAAACGCTTGTTTGTGCACGCGGCTGCCACGCATGGCACTCATATGCGCCGTGCGCGGCGCAAGTTGGCATTTGGTTCGCGAATGAAATCTACGAATTTGGAGGTCATGCTGATCGAGCGAGGCAAGGCAAAGTCGGAAATAGCGGCCGATGAATCCAAAACTTTGCCTGCTGAGATGCAAAAAGCCAAGGGTGAATCTAAGCAATGAAAGAGCGCCTGTTCATCAAAAAAGCCAAAGAACTTATCCAATTGCAGGAATTCTTGCAGAAAGAGTTTGCAGGCATAAAATGCGGCCTTATTGATGTTGCATATACCCCACTGGGTGTGCGCATCACGGTGCACACAACGTCGCCCGGTTTGGTTATAGGGCACGGGGGGGACAAGATACGCGAAGTTTCCGAGAAGCTGAGGGCTATGTTTGGGCTTGAGAACCCGCAGATTGATGTCCAGAAGATATCGAATCCGGACATGGATCCACGCATCGTTTCGCAGTCGATTGCTGCTGCGCTGGAGAAAGGCATGAACCCGAAGAAAATCGGCAGCTATTACCTCGAACGCGTGATGCGCGCTGGCGCGGTAGGCTGCGAAATCGTAATCAAGGGAAAGTTGGGCGGGGAAAAGGCACGTTCGATGCGGTTCACAGCCGGTTACATCAAGAAGTGCGGCGAACCGGCAAAGCGGGATGTTATAACAGGCACCGCGACCGCGCTGCCAAAACTTGGAAACATAGGTGTGACGACGTCGATAATGGTTGCCCACAGCGACAAGAAGATTACTGTCGAAAAGCCGAAGCCCGCTGAAAAGCCGCCCGAAGAGACCGCGGTAGCTGCTGCTCAGCTCGAGACTGCTGAAGTTGCGGAAAAGCAGCCATCTGGAGAGAACGAGGCGAAAGGAAATGAAGCTTAAGGATATGCGAAAGCTTAGCGCGGATCAGCTTGCGGCCCAATTGCGGGATGCGCGTCTCGAACTCGCAAAGGAGCGTGCTGCCAGCGAAATCGGGACCGTGAAGAGTTCGGGCCGCATACGTGCGCTTCGGAAGACTATTGCCAGGATTCATACGCTATTGAGGATTTCGCAGCAACCGAAACCAACGGAATCGAAGAAGGAGGTGTGATGTAAAAAAATGGTTTGTCCGAAATGCGGCCTGCCTGAGGAGCTTTGCGCGTGCGAGGTAATGGCGAAGGAAGCCCAGAAGATAACGATTTCCGTCATCCCGACACGCTTCAACAAGTATATGACGGTTGTGCGCGGCATTGATGCGACGAAAATCGACATCAAGGAGCTTCTGAAGAAGCTTAAGTCGCGCCTTGCGTGTGGTGGAACGTGGAAGAATGACACGATTGAGCTTCAAGGCGATCATCGCGAACGCGTCAAGGAGCTCCTCATGAAGGAAGGTTTTCCGCCTGACATGATCGAAGTGCGATGAGCTGCACAGTTGTGAGGCGCAGATGAACATGCGCACCCCGAAGAACATCGTACAGCACGAGCTCATAGGGCTGCGTTGTCGTGTCGTCGCAGCGCGGAATGCTGCGCAGGTTGGAATTTCAGGCGTGATACGCGATGAGACGATGAAGACGCTCGTAATCGGTGCGAAACGAGTAGAGAAGGAGGGATCGACCTTTCGTGTATGGCTCGATGGCAAGGCCGTTGACATCGAAGGCCGCACTATACTAGCGCGACCGGAAGACCGCATCAAAAAGATGGCAAAAAAGTGGTGATGTTTGCGAAAGGAAAAATCGGTGAGGTGCTAGATGGCAAGAAAAAAAATGGACATTGGGCTTGACGCCCGAAAGCCAAAGGCTAGTTGCACGAGCATCACATGCCCATGGCACGGCAGTCTGCGCGTGCGCGGTCGAGTGTTTGAGGGGCGCGTAGTTTCCGACAAGACGCCTGCTACTGTTATCGTGCAATGGGACTACCTCCACTATGTCCCAAAATACGAGCGATATGCAAGGCGCCGCACACGCGTAGCTGCGCACAATCCTCCATGCATCGCGGCTAGAGAGGGCGACATTGTCCGCATAGCCGAGTGCAGGCCGCTGTCTAAGATGAAAGCGTTTGTAGTTATCGAGAAAGTCGCGTAAGAGGCTGAGAGCTGAAGACGTGTGTGATCGAACATGCTTGGATTGACTGCAAAGACGACAAAGTGCATACAGCTTGGAACTGTGCTTGCATGCGCAGACAACAGTGGCGCAAAGGAGTTGAAGGTCATCGCTGTCCTTAAGTTCAAAGGAAAGCACCGCAAGCTGCCGAAGGCTGGAATAGGCGATATAGTCGTGTGCTCCGTCATCAAGGGCGATGAAAAAATCCGAAAAACAGTTGTGCATGCAGTCATTGTTCGCCAAAAAAAGGAGTTCCGTCGGCCTGATGGCACGCGCGTTGCATTCACAGATAATGCTGCGGTGCTGATAAATCCGAAGACGCATGAGCCAACAGGCTCCGAAATACGCACGGCGATAGCCAAAGAAGTTGTTGGGCGCTTTTCGATGATAGGAAAGATCGCAAGCGTTGTTGTGTAGTGATGCTATGAAGAAACTGTGGTCGCGATATTGGATTTCGTCAAAGCAGCCGCGCAAGCAGCGCAAATGGCGCGCAAATGCGCCTCTTCATGTTCGGCATAAGCTTGTGTCAGCTCACTTATCTAAGGAGCTCCGAAAGCAGCACATGCGCCGCGCCGTGCCGCTTCGCAAGGGCGATGAGGTCCGCGTGATGCGGGGTGAGTTCAGAGGAAAGAGCGGCAAAGTCTCTCGCGTTGATCTCAAGACGCTTAAGGTGTTCGTTGAGGGGCTCAAGCGCAAAAAGGCGTCAGGCCAAGAGGTTGACGCTGCGATCGAGCCTTCAAACGTGGTGGTGCTGCGGCTAAACATGGATGACAAAGAGCGCATGAAAACGCTCCAGAAAAAAGCGCAAGCAGCGCTTGCTAAAGCTGGTGGTAAGGCATGATCATAAAGCGCATGGCATCTCCGAAGTTGTGGAAAATTGTGCGCAAGGCAAAGGCGCGATATGCGATAGTGCCACGGCCTGGACCGCATGCAAAGTCAGCATGCCTGCCGCTCGGCCATATATTGCGCGATGTGCTTGGCATAGCAGAGAATGCGCGTGAGGCGCGCAGCTTGCTCAATAACAGGGCCGTGAAAATCGATGGCCGCGTGCGAAAGGATATGGGCTTTCCTGTTGGTCTTATGGATGTCCTCGCAGTCGGCGACAAGTACTGGCGTGTATTGCCCTGCAAGCGCGGCCTTGAGCTCAAGCCCATTAGCGAAGCAGAGAGCAGAATAAAGCTGCTCAAAGTGGTCGGCAAGACGAACGTCCGAGGCAAGACTCAGCTTAACTTCCATGACGGACGCAACATGCTTGTGGACAAGGATGTCTACAGGACATCCGATGTTGTGGTTTACGATCTAGTCGACAGCACCATCAAAGGACATGTTCAATTCAAGCGCGGCACGCTTGTGCTGATAGCTGATGGCATCAACCGCGGCAAGATGGGCAGAGTCGAAGACATCATTGTGCTGCGCCGCTCTCAGCCGAATCGCGTGGTCATCAGGCATGATAAAGAAACAACCGAAACGCTGAAGGCTTTCGCGTTCGCAATTGGCCAGGACAAGCCGCTGATTACGCTGTAGGTGAATGATGATGGGTGCTGAAGGGATAACGGCCGCCGCCGAACACAGCGCTGCACAAGCAAGGGCACAAAACCCAATGCGCGCCGTGCGCGTGGAGAAGGTTGTGCTCAACATCGGTTGCGGCACGAGGCTGCCTATTGACATAGCCAAGACTTTGTTGGAACGCGTGGCTGCTCGGAACGTCGTGATAACGAAATCGCGCACGCGCAGCACCTTCAACATCGCCAAGGGCAAGCCCATCGGCTGCAAGGTCACGGTTCGAAAGCATGCTGCTGTGGCGTTGCTTAAGCGCCTGCTGCAAGCTCGCGAAGGCAAGTTGCCGGCGAGCTGCTTCGATGCCACAGGCAACGTCAATTTCGGCGTGAAGGAGTACATTGATGTGCCTGGTGTAGCTTACGACCCCAAAATGCCTATGATAGGATTTAACGTTTGTGTGACCCTCGAACGTCCAGGGTATAGCATCAAGCGCAAGCGCATCGCCAGTGTCATCGGCAAAAAGCACGCATTAACTGCGGCTGATGCGATGGAGTTTATGAAGCGCGAGTACGGCGTAAGGATCATCGAGAGCGATAAGTGATAACCCATGCGACTGAAAGCTGTCAAGCGAAAGTTTGGAAAAGGCGCGCATAAGTGCGTGCGGTGCGGCAATATGGAAGCTATAATCCGAAAATATCGATTGAACTATTGTCGCAAGTGCTTCCGCGAGGTCGCGGAAGACATAGGGTTCAAAAAGTATCGGTGAGAGCAATGCGGCATGATCTGCTATCGGATGCGTTGTCGATAATAAAGAATGCAGAGGCTGTAGGCAAGCGCGAGTGCGTTGTTCCATGCTCGAAGCTTGTGAAGGCGATACTCGGTGCAATGGAAAAGGCTGGCTATATTGGCCAGTTCAAGGAGAGCAAGCGGACTATACGCATCCAGCTCGCGGGAAGAATTAACGCGATGGGTGTAATCAGGCCGAGGTTTCCAGTGAGCCTCGAAGAGTTTGAGAAGTTTGAAAAGCGCTATCTTCCATCGCGCGATGTGGGTCTGATTGTGGTTTCAACATCGCAAGGCGTAATGTCGCATAAGGAAGCAATCGAAAAAGGCATCGGCGGCAGGTTGCTGATGTATGTGTATTAAGAAGCGCTTTGGAGACGGCATGCTGCGCTGAAGCAGAAGGTGTTTGGGTGGAAAAAGAGATAGTGATTCCAAACGGCGTCAAAGTTGATGTAGAGGGCTGTGAAGTCATAGTTAGCGGACCGAAGGGTTCTCTAAAGCGGCGCTTTAGCAACCCTATATTCGATGCTGACATTTCAATCGCAAAGCTGGATGAAAAAATAGTTGTCAAGGGCGCCGATCTCAGACGAGTTAAATCCTTCGTGGGCGCAATTGCGGCGCACATAAGCAACATGATAGCTGGCGTAACCAAAGGCTATCGCTATAAGCTGAAGATTTTCCATACGCATTTCCCCATGACGATTGAAGTCAAGGGCAATGAGATAGTCATAAGAAACTTTCTTGGCGAGAAATCTGTGCGCAAGGCCAAGGTGCTGGGAGGCGTGAAAGTCGATGTTAAGAAGGACGAGATTACAGTTGTAGGCATCGATAAAGATGCCGTTTCTCAGACAGCTGCAAACATCGAAAACGCCTGCAGGATACGCGCTCGCGACAGGCGCGTTTTCCTTGATGGCATCTACATGACAGGGTGGGAGTTTGCAAATGCCTGATTACGGAGCTGCGAAATCTTCGGCTGGACTGTCGAACGATGGAGGGCGGAGCAGCCATGGCAAAAGGCGCAGTCGCTTTCTGCGCTATGAGTGGTTCAAATGCAAAAAGCTTGGGATGAAATGGAGGCGGCCAGTTGGCCTTCATTCGAAGATGCGCCAGGGAAGAAAAGGCAAGCCGCCAAAGGTGAACGCAGGCTTTGGGCATGCCGCAGCAAGGCGCGGCATGGTTGGTGGGTATTTTCCTGTTGTTGTGCAAAACGTTGCCGATTTGGCGCGCATCGACAGAGAGAAGCAAGCAGCCGTGCTCGCATCCGGACTCGGCTTGCGGACGGTTGCCGAAATCGTGATGAAAGCCGAGCAGTGCGGCGTCGTCATATTGAACAAGGAGAAAATCGCAGCCGCACAGCACCGCATGCGCGTCATCGAGCGCCAGCGGGCTGAGCGCGCTAAGGCAGGAGCCCAGGCTGCAGGCGGGGCGAGTGGAGCGGAAGCGGAGAGGGCACCTGAAAAAGAAGCAAAGCCGGCAGCGAAAGCACGTTCCGAAAAGGCACCGAAGTCGGAGCCAGAACCAAAAGCCGAATCAGCAAGGTGATTTGAGGGTGGAAGTCGCAGCACAGCGCCGCCTTGCGGCGAAGATATTGAAATGCGGCAAATCCCGCATATGGATGGATCCGGCCAAGCTTGGCGAGATTGCGCAAGCGATAACAGCAGCTGACGTGCGTCGCCTAATCGGCAGCGGAGTGATACGCGAAGAGCCAAAATCAGGCGTAAGCAGAAGTCGTGCGCGCTACATTGCTGAGCAAAAGCGCGCCGGCAGGCGCAAAGGCAAAGGCTCGCGCAAGGGCGCCCTTGGCGCGCGTTTCAGGCGCAAATCTGCGTGGATGAACGCCATACGCGCGCAGCGGGCAATGCTTAAAGAATTGCTCATCAGCGGCAAGATCGACAAGAAGACGTACAAACAGATGTACAGAAAATCAGGTGGCGGCTATTTCCGCTCTCGGGCGCACATAAAGGCGTGCGTGGAGGAGCTCACAAAGGCGCCTGTTGAGGCAAGGGAAAAAGCTGCAAAAAAGAAGCACGCAACCGAAACAGTTAGTCGCACAAAAGTGGCAGGTGAATCGAAAAATGAGGCTTAAGCCAGGCCAAAGGATGCCGTTCAAGCGTCGACTGCTAAGACGGACTAATTACCGTGCCAGGCTCGCTTTGTTGAAATCAGGCCTGCCTAGGCTTGTCGTAAGACGCGGAAATGACAATATTCACGCGCAGATTGTGCGATACGCTGAAGACGGAGACAGGACGCTGCTAGAAGAGATTTCGAGCAGCCTCAAGAAATTGGGATGGAAATGCCATTGCGGAAGCATCCCTGCGTCCTATCTCACAGGATTTCTGATTGGGCACAAAGCTATGAAGGCGGGCATCACAAAAGCCGTGCTCGACATAGGGTTGCAGGCTTCGACAAAGGGCAATGCGTTATATGCGGTTGTTAAGGGTGCCAAGGATGCGGGGATGGACGTGCCAGCGAGTGATGCAAACCTGCCAGATGATGCGCGCATTCGCGGAGAGCACATCGCTGCATGGGCAAGCAAGCTTAAGGGGTCGCAGGCGCACACCAGGCAATTCGGCAAATCAGAGGCCGAAAGCATAGTTAAGAACTTTGAGGAGGTTAAAGCAAAAATCGAGGCTATGTTTAAAGGATGATTTCGCAAAATCAGCTCTCCTTCAAAGCATGCGAGGACGGGCTAGCTTGCGGTGAAGCCGAATGGTATACGAGTTAAAAGCAAGAACAGAACTTGGAAAGAAAGTGCTAGCTGGCGAAATAACAAGCATTGAGCAGATATTTTCGACGGGCCAGAAGATACGCGAGCCTTGGATAGTGGACAAGCTCCTTCCCAACCTCAAGTCTGAAGTGCTGTTTTTCGGAGGCTCACCGGGCAAGGGTGGAGGCATTACGCGAACATCCACGCGCAGGACTGCGCGCATGCACCGCTCAGGCAGGCGCTATAAGATTTCGGCGCTTGTTGCCGTCGGAAGCCTCGGTTACGTTGGCTTGGGCAAAGCCACATCGAATGAGCACAGCATCGCCATCAGCAAGGCTACCGATGCCGCGAAGCTGAACATCATTCCGATAAAGCTTGGCTGCGGTTCATGGGAGTGCAGGTGCAAACAAGGGCATTCTATACCGGTTGTTGCATCAGGAAAAAGAGGATCGGTATTCATCAAGCTTTTCCCGGCTCCGACAGGCGTAGGGCTTTGCATAGCGGATGAGGGCAAGAAGATTGTGAGGCTTGCAGGGATACGTGACATATGGTCTCAAACAGAGGGCCAGTCGCGGACGCGATATAATTATGCATGGGCATTGTACGATGCGCTGAAATCGATGAACCGCATGAAGCTGGACTTGCCTGATGTGAAAGCGCCTGTCGAACTCGCAGGCGAGGAAAAGAGGGAAAAAGACGAGACCGCCGAACTCGAGGCCAAAGAGCTGGAGGAAATCGCAGCTGAGCTTGCAGAAAAGCCAAAGAAGGAAGATGTCATTGCTCGGCCTGAACTGGAAGGCGGCGTTGAGGTCGAAGAGTGATGGTGATGACCAAAAAGAAAGAAGCAGGCACCCCGGCCAAATCCGAAGAGACTGGCAGAATACTCGTGATAAGGTTGCGCGGGGAAGTCGGCGTGAAGGGTGAAATCGAGGATACGATGCAAATGCTCGGCTTGAAGCGCAGGTATTGGGGAGCAGTTCTCGAGCGCAAGCCGGTTACGCTCGGCATGATTAAAAAAGTAGAGAACTTTGTAGCTTGGGGCGAACCGTCCGCTGAGACGTTGGCCGCGCTAGGGGAGCGCATCGCAAGGGGTGGCTTTGGGCTGAAGCCGCCTGCTGGCGGGCTCACATCAGTGAAGCTCAACTGGCCCAACGGCGATCTTGGCTACCGAGGAGCAGACATAAACGAACTCGTAAAGCGAATGATGTGAAGCGGGTGTTCGAGATATGGTCAAAAGATTGCCTCGCCCTGAGCCGCGCATAAGGCAGATGCGCGGCCAAGGAGGCGCTGGCTATGGCGGGAAAAAGAAGCACCGCGGAAAAGGAAGCCATGGGGGCAAGGGATGGGCAGGTTCGACGAAGCACAAGCGATCTTATGTCTACAAGTATGCGCCGCACCACTTTGGGTATCGTGGGTTCAAGCCTCCAGCAGCTGTTTTGACGGAGGACGTTGTGATAAACCTTGATGATGTTGACAAGTTCGCGGAGAAATCTGGCAAGAAAGAGATAGACCTTTCAGCACTCGGCTACACAAAGCTGCTGGGGCGTGGGAAACTCTCGCGCCCGCTGGAAATAAAAGTCGCGCGTGCATCGAAAGGAGCAGCCGCTGCAGTGAAAGCCTCAGGCGGAAAGCTTATTGTTTCAGGCGCCGGAGGCAGCGAATCTGAAAGCATGAGCGGAAAGGAGGCGCAGCATCGTTCTTGCGTGATAAAGAATGGCTGACCAGGTCCTAGGCGAAGGCGAAGCTGTTCGCGCTAGCATCATTGACAGGATTGTGCAGCGCTTGCCAGCGATAGCCGAACCGAAAGTTCATCTAAGCTTCAAGCAGAGGCTCATGTGGACAGGAGCTATACTTCTGCTATTCCTTGTGCTTGGCCAAATCACAGTTTATGGCGTCACAGCCGCTGAAATCGAGCGCTTTACGTTTCTCGAAATGGTGCTTGGCTCGAGGTTGGGGACGCTGATGACGCTTGGCATCGGGCCCATAGTCACGGCTTCGATCATACTCCAGCTTCTTGTCGGCTCCGGGATCATCCCGTGGGATATGAAGACCAAACAAGGCCGCGCACGCTTCATGGGCGTCCAAAAACTGCTGACGATATTCTTTGCTCTATTCGAGGCATGGGCCTACATAAATTTCGGCGTCGTTGCGCCGGCAGACCGCTCGCTTGGCATGATTGCGCTGCTAGTCGGGCAACTTGCTGCCGGCGGCATCATCGTTCTGCTTATGGATGAGGTTGTGTCCAAGTGGGGCATAGGCTCCGGCGTGTCACTATTTATAGCGGCAGGCGTGACAAAGACGATATTCGTGCGCGCGCTGAATCCGCTGACGCCTCCGGGTGCGGATGTGCCTGCCGGCATGATACCCGCGGCCATAGGATACCTCAGGCTGGGTGAGCTTAACCAGGCATGGCTTACACTGCTGCCGCTTGCCGCAACGCTCGTCGTGTTTTTTGTCGTCATCTATATACAGGCGATACGCGTCGACATCCCGCTCGCCTTCACGTCTATCCGCGGCTTCGGAAGGCGATGGCCCCTGAAGTTCGTATACACGTCTAACATGCCTGTCATACTCACCGCCGCGCTACTAGCCAACCTTATGCTTGCAGGTTCGATGCTCTCGAATCGGGGGATTCCCATACTCGGGACTTTCGACCAACACGGACAACCAGTCGATGGCTTGATGTACTTCCTTTCCGCTCCCAACAACGTTTCGGTGCAGCTATTCATGCTCGTGTGGCTTGGCATAACCTTCGCAGGCTCGTTTGCAGCCTTTTACAGGAAAATGCCAAAAGTCGGCAGGATAACTGCCATGTCCGCCGCAATGGGCTTTGCGGCAGCGTTTGCGCTTACGATGGTGACGGTCGGCCTGCCATTGCCAATGGATGTAGTTCGCGTAGTCGGCTACCTTGCGTTCTTCATGCTTTTCTGCGTGATATTCTCGGTGATATGGGTCACGACATCGGGCATGGATGCTGAATCTGTTGCCGGCCAGATAGAGGAACTTGGATTGCAAATTCCGGGCTTCAGGCGCGACCCGCGCATAATACGCGAGATACTCAACCGATACATTCCGACGTTGGCGGTACTGGGAGGACTGACCGTCGGTGGGCTGGCTGCATTCGCCGACTTGACGAATGCCATCGGAACAGGCACAGGGATACTGCTGACGGTGATGATAATCTACAATTTCTACGAGATTATCGCTGCTAGGTATGCTGAAGAGATGCATCCGGCACTGCGCGGATTCTTCGAATGAGCTTGCGCAGCACGCGATGCTAAGAAATAGCGCTGCAGCTTATCTTTTTCTCAGGGCCATTTCTACCGGCAGGAGCAGAACAAGCACAAGCAGCCATATGGCAACAAGCGCTTCTGATTGCCCGCTTGCAAGTCCTGTCGAAGGGTACACATTGTGCTGCGACCCAATTTGCGGCAGCATTAGAGCCGGTGCTGCGAGGGCCGCGATGAGCATAACAAGGACTGTAAGCGTGAATAGCGCGCTCGCTGATTCGTGGGCATGCTTCCTCTTGATGTATGTCATTAGGAGTGATTTGTGCTTTGCCATGGAATCAAGCTCGTCGGGCCTCTATATATGCTTTTTGGTGCTTTCAGAAAATCGAGAGGTCGGCCTAGAAAGCATGCTGCAGCCTTTTCAGAAAATCACGAATGCGCCCGCCGGGATTCGAACCCGGATAATCAGCTTGGAAGGCTTACACGCTCAGTGTTCCAAGGCTTGATGTCCTACCATTTTCCGGCTAGCAGCTGATAGCTCCGTTCCTTTCCCAGGGCTTTCCCTCGGAAAGGGCCTTTAGACTACAGGCGCAACCTGCAAGAAAGCATTGGCGCCGATGGACATAAATGCTTTGCTTTACGCCTAACGCTTCTCAGGTTGCGCATATAACGCGGGCGATGCTTAAGAAGCAAGCTTATATTTCACGGCGCTATAGTGTGCGTATGACGCTTCTTTCAGCGGCTTGCAAGGTTGTTGGCGGGCTCCTGTTTACGCTGTTTTTGGTTGCGCTTGTCATGGCCGCCGGCTTGGCGCAGTTTACGGACTATGGCAACCTTCAGCCTGCAGTTTCCAGCACAATCTTGCAGCAAATTCCAAACATGAGCGCGCACGACGTTTCTGCTGTCAAGTCTGAGGTAGCGGCGCATTGCCAGCGCATAA
>JAWCMQ010000001.1:172370-182400 GCA_039091255.1 Candidatus Aenigmatarchaeota archaeon | reverse complement strand
GCGCCGAAACTTTTAACCTTGCTGATGTCCGATCCGGCTTTCCAAATGCCACGATGCGTTGCTCGGATGTTGCCGCAGCCGACGCAGGAGGGCTTAAGAGGCTTGTAGCCGTAGGCATCTTCGATTATGCTTACCACAAAGAATACCCTTGCGACTTTTTGTCCTGCATGAGCCAGCTTCCGGAGCAGGAGAAGGCAATGGCAGCGATTTCGAGCCAAGCGAATGCCTTTTTTAAAGCTCTTATGCTCTGGTCAGTGGTCGGTATCATCGCCGGGCTGGCGCTGATAGCACTCGGCACGCGCGAGCTGTTTGGAGTGTTGCGTCAACTAGGCATAGAAGCTATTGTGTCTGGTGCCGTGTCCTATGCCGCGATAGCAGCAGCAAAGGGTATAATTTCCGCTGAGGCGGCTGCAAACCCTGAGCTTGCTTCGTTGCTGAGCAGCCTTTTCGGTGCGCTCTCGAGCAGCCTCGTTGCGGCCGTCGCTGCAGGCGCGGTGCTTGCTGCTGCCGGTTTCGTTGGAGGGCGACCGCACAAGAAAAAGAGAGGGAAGTGATGGCATGCAAAAGCTAGATTCACAGCGGCTTCTGACGGCGGTTTTTGCGATATTCGTCCTTATGCTGGTGTTCACGGTTTTTGTGCCAAGCGTCACCGCCACAGCGACGGCTGGCGGAGAATCAAATGCATCGATTGTCCTTGCGTGGGCAGTGCCTGTGATTGCCATCGTGGCTGCCATCATGTTTTATTCTTACAAGTCGATTTGCGGCGGCAGGTTTTCGGAATGAATTTGATTTTAATGTCTTTGGCGACGACTCGGTTCATGCCAGAATTCGAGAAGAGCTAAAGCTATAACATCGCGGCGATATAACGCGCGCAGGAAAGACGATGCCGGTGATCAGGATGAACAAGCCAGCGCATGTCAGAAGCACCGCCTGAATATAATGTTTTTATGTAGCCTGTTTGCGTCTCAACGTGCATTCATATCACCTGCGCCTTATCCCAGAACAACGGGAAAAGTTTTCGAACGTTGTTGCCGTCACTGTTAAAGACAAAGCTTCAGCTTGCGGGATTGCTTTTCTATTTCTTTCAATCTCGTCCTGTTTATCTTCCATTTGTTTTTGCCTATAGGTATCAGGATCCCAGATTTGACACCATGCCGGTACAAATCATAGCCATGAGGAAGGCGACGGATATAGTCGAAGCGCTTTTCGAATTGTGCCTTTTCCAGTGTCGACTTCTTCCACTCGCGCAGGCACCAGAAAAGCGGAGCGAACGTCCCGCCGTAGCCATGGCGTCCAAGTTCCGTGCAGACGCTTTCGTTTCTTGCGCCCTTTATAGAGTTTCCAAATGAAGCTGGCACGGCGTCCGGCGGAACGGCGATGCTAGTCTTGGTCCATGCGCGCTGGAACTTTGCAACTATTGCATTGAACAGCTGCACTCCATCTTCCGAGTTGCTCCTCACCACGGAAGACATCAGATCCGTTGCGATATCATTTCTTCCGATATTCTTGTGTACAACATAAAGCCACGCAGCTATCTCAACTTCCTCATGTGGCCAGATGCCCACGACAGGTGGATTCTCTATGTAATGCTTTATCAGCACGGACCTGTACTTCTGCCAACCGGCTGCATATTTGGCGCCTCCGAGTTGGTATGCGACTTTATCTGCCGCAACTTCTATGATGGGACCTGATTTAGCAGTACCGGCATTGGTCTTAGCAACGATACTTGGTTCAGCCTTTGCCAATCCGGTAGTGATTGCTCTGTGGCCAGTTTCGTGCCAGTCGAATATTCCAGGATGCATTATCCAGTCCGCAAGAAAATCTTTGTTCAGGTACAGCGTTCCATCCGGTGTAACGGCACCTCTACTGTTTGCGAGCTCCGGGAGCTCTCGACCATCTGTTACCACGATCCGCTTGTATTGGCCATATCCGCCTGTCCTTCCGATTTCTTGTGTCGCGAGTCTGTACGTCTCCCTTGCCGCATCATCCGTCAGTCCTTCCACGGGTATGCGCCTTGCCAGAGCAGTTCCAACGACCGGAGAAAGAACTTTGCCGAGACCGATAGAGCCGCCCAGTATTGCCCCGTCAGCCAAGGCGTTCTGCCCCAGTTCGCTCCGTAATTGTGCACATCGGTCGGTTGCGCCCCTCCAATCACAGCTGTCATTGATTTCGTTCAGGATAGGGCCGTATCGTGAAGCGGCATAATAACCGACTGCAGCAACGCCCGCCGCTGTTACGACTGCTGTTACGGTACCCGCCGAAACGCCCAAAGCCGTTGCGATGGCAGGTATCGCAATTGGTGCAGCCACCACGAGCGCTGCACCAATCGCAACTCCAACCGCGATCTCCTTCCAGTGATTTTTAACAGTATCAACTACGAATGCTCCAGCTGAGAGAGCGCCGGCGACGAGCTTCTCGCCAGCTCCTTTTAAATCGCCCTTCATGACCGAATCGCCTACTGACGACCAATAATTCCACTGGTCATGCGCAAAGCCTGATATCGCCTTGCCCAGGCCGCTGAGTGCGCCTGTAAAAGAATCCCAGAGAGATCTTGGCTGAGTTTGCGCGCCTCCGGCGCTCGGATTCGCCCATGCCACCCCGAACTGCGCGGCGCCGAATCCCGTCGAGCGAGGCGCAGGTTGCCCGATCTGCACAGTCGCACGCTCAATTCCGATAAGCTGCCTGCTGGTTTCGCGCGCAACGACACGCTCGCTGACGTAGGTGTTGCGAATGACCCCAACCAACTGCTTCACGCTGTTAGTCGCGACAACCCTTACGCGGTTGGCGCAACGAGCCACGCCAGTGATGAATCTGCCGCCGGAAATCGTTTCTGCGAGCTTTGGAGAAATCGCTTGTATGATGCGCCTCCTGAAAATATACGCAGATGCTCCGGCTGCGCTTATGCTGCCAACAAGAAGCGCTGCCGCCTCTCCGCTTTGGCCTTCAGATCTGGACGTGCCCCCGGCTTGCTGCGCGAATGGTGTAGCTATGCTCTTGGCCTTCACAAGTATCGTGCTCCACACGTAGGATTTCACGCCGGAAACGGTGTCAGATAGCAGCATTGCTATCGTGTAATTGCCGCGATTGAACGCCGCCTCCTCGGAAAATGAAAAGTTCCCCTTCACGGGACACTCGTCGGATTTTATTGGCAGGCATACGCTATCCGATTCAGTAATTTGCTTGAATTCGGTCCCGCCTTGCGCAGCGATGAAATACTTTTCGCTCTTCTTTGCCATATCTCTGGGGGTAGCAGAACCGTTCGTTGTTTGCAATTCGGCTACGAAATGCCACTGCCATTTCCATTTGCATGGCACGCTGACTTCTCGCCATGCTGTGCGCACGCAGGCTTCACACGTATCGCAGACATTGTAGCTACAAGTGTCACAAACCGTCCTTTCGCACGTATCGCAAACACGGTAAGTGCATGTGTCGCAAACTTGCTTGTATGAGACACAGCCTGAGCAGTACTGCGGCTTCCGGCATCCTACGCATTTGTAGCTGGTGCACGTCCCCCACCACACGCAAAGGCCTAGCACCCTGTATCTGCAGCACCGATATTGGTAAGATGCCTTGGCGCAGCAGGAATCATAGTAGCTTCCGCACTCGTACTGGCCATATGCGGAACATACCTTCCGGCAGTTGCATGCCTTCTGCTCCGTCCGGCAGTTGCATTCGTATTGCTCTTGCCTACAGTTGCATTTTTTCGTTTCTCGCCTGCAATTGCAGGCATAGCGCTCGGTTTGTGCGCAATACTCCTCCTGCCGCACGCACTCGCCGCAAACCTCGCCGGTAGGCTGCAGCGAAATTCCGCTTACGGTGTAGTTGACGATTACCGGTTGCCCAGCAAGCGCTTCGGCCGGAGCAGATATGCCTCCCGCGAGAGGAGCTTGAGAGCACCCGATATCGGTCAGCGCGAATTCCCCGAACGCAGGAGCGGAAAAAATTGCTGCAATGGCGATTGCAAATAGAACGAAGCATATAAAGCGGCTTCGCTGGTCAAAGAAAACTGCGCGCGCCTGGATACCGCCTTCTCGGCCTATTGCGCACATCGGACTCGTGATGCTCCGCACCTGTGTAGTAAGTATTATCATAACAGCAAAAATATTTAACCTATTGTCCACGATTTGCCGCAAACCGCAGATTTTACCTGCGTCTCACAACAATCGTTCCCGCGACCTGGTCGAACAGCCTTTGCCGGGATTCGCGCAAAATGGCCAATGCATCTATGATAGAAAACACAGGTATCAGAAGGCCTATGCGGCGCACAAGCGCTTTGGCGTACCCGATTGGCTTGCCCCGCTCTGTCACTACCGAAATGCCCACGACTTTTTTCCCGATCGTCTGGCCGCACCATCCTTCCAGCAGCACAAAATACGCTATGCTGGCCGGAATAGACGCAATCACGAGCACATTAGTCAAGTCAGGTACAACCGCGCCAAACATGCCTGCCGCAAACCCGACAGAAAACAGAAAAATCGAATCGACAATGAACGCCGCAAAGCGAATCGCAAATCCAACTCGGACAAGCTTTGGCATAATAAAATATTTGCTCTTCAAAGCCTTAAAAGCACAACTAAGCCGGCCCAGCTGCAGGCGCAGCATAAGCAAGGCGCGCACGGATTACATTCGTTAGTATCTGTGTCATGCCCCTTTCGAGTGTGCGATAGTCTTTGAATAACGTCATTGCCGGCTTGCCCCTACGCGCTGCTTGAGCTTTCCCGAAGCGCGCCAACCGTTTCCGCAAAGGCGGATGCGTAGAGAATATGCTTGCCTTCTCTTTCTCAATCACCATCCGTTTGATTTTATTCGTGTTCGCCTTAAGATAAGCATTGTGAATAGCCTCGTACACGTTGACAAACATTTTCCTCTGAGCAAGCAACCTTATTATAGACGTGTAGCAAACCGTGTCGAAAAACACTCCAAAAGCTGCGTAATTGAGCAGCCCGTTACAGAAATTCTCCTTCCCCGCAACCACCGAAGCTACGAAATCCGCCCTATACTCAAACATCCGCATATATGCCAGCACTGCAATACTGTAGAAGAGGCGATAGAGCCAGTAAAATATCATTATTATTCCGCCTACAGCTGCAATATTGGTGAAAGGAAATGCTTCCCACCACACTTTTCCGAATTTCGAAACCCTCTCCATAATCCACCCTATTCTCCACAAGATACCTCCCACAACTGTATCCTTCCCATAGAAATGGCCGAACTCATGCGCAATGACGGCTTTGAACTCGTCCACCGTCAGATTCCTTAGAAGCGCAACCCCTATGGTCAGCCTTTTCTTTAAAATGCCGCTGACGCCTATCTCGGTATACGGCGTCAGCAGAACTTCATCAGGCATTTTTACGCGAGTGTCTCTAGAAATTTCGTTTAGCATGCGGAAAAGCTTCGGATGATCGCTTCGCTGCACAAGAATTCCGTAACTCCGCGGCCTTATGAAAATAATGAATAAGAACGGCAATGCGGCTATTGGCACGACCGCTATGACCAATCCTAACACTCCTAGCGCAAATACAAGGCTAGCGCAAATTTTAATTCGAAGGGTCCACGGAACTTTTATCGCAGTCCGTTTGGTCTCTTTTTGCGCCACATGTTTCACCCGACCATCGGAAGTCCGGATGGGAACCATTGCTTTTTGTGAATACTGTACAATATGTTTGGGCAGTCTTTCGGCTTAATTATCACGATATCTGGATTCTGCCCAGCCTCAAGCAAAAGCTCTATCTCTTTTCTTTGGTACCCGATTGCTTTAGTTTCGAACAGTGCGGTATCGGAATTTTGGAAAAGTATGGCTACTTTAAACGTTTGTAACATCTCACTGACGTTAGCATCTGGATGTATGACTTCGAATGAAATGTCGAGAGAAGGCGGTTGCTCGAAGCCGGCAGACCACGTGCCATTTTTGATTAGCACCCTCTGGCAATAGGCAGGCAAGCTGTCGTTGTAGATTCCTTCCCATGGGCTGTAAAGTGGCTTTTCGGAAACTTCAAGATTTAAAACCGTTAAGTTGCCGGAACTGTTCAACATTTCAAAGCTCCCACTCAGCACTAAGCCATTTGACTGATCAATGCAGATTCCGATTCTAAGTTTCTCGCCTTCGACAATCGTTATTGGAATAAAGTGAAAGAGTAAGATTTCCTCTCCTCCGAATTCAGCGTCCAACTCAAGGGCGTGGCAATTTCTTCCTGCAACTGTCCTTATTCCTTTGTATTTCATTTCTTTCAGGGCTTCTGCATTTTCCAGGATCGCAGTAATAATACGCATGCTGTAATTTCTAAGGTCAGGATCAGGTTGCCACAAGGCGTCGCTACAAATGCCCTCAATGCACATGTAGCTTAAATCACCGAACTTGTAGGTTGGGAAATCGATTTCGTAAGGCTTCTGAAACGTGAAACGCTGGCTTACGTTGCCCCAAGAAAAAGTTTCATCTATCTGATAGGTGTATTGCTCTTCGTTCTGAAACCTTTCCCACTGATATATTGCAGAATAGCCGCCTAAGCTCGACAGATTAAGAGCCGAGGCTTTCAGCAGCGTCTCCAGACTTTCCCGCGCCTGACCTGACTCGAAAATTTGGCCGATGCAACCTGCTGTGACGACAACGGCAGCTAGCGCCACAAACAAAGTCGCTTTCATATGCATCATGGTGTAGCCAACACTTTAAATTTTATATATCGGCTCTTCCGCTTCGCAAGGCTTATGCTAGTTCCTTGAAACCTAAACCCAAAAGTCTCGTGCACAGACAACTCTGCTCAAAAGGGCGACGCGCAAACCGTCGAAAGGCTCCTACGAAGGGAGGAGAGAAGAATAGCCTACTGCGCACTACTCCTCGTCCTCGCTCGTTGAATTAAAATAGCTCGCTTCCGAATCCTGCGCAGGCTCGTTAAAATAAAAACATAGCTCGCTTCCGAATTTCGCAAGAGCTCGTTAATTTTATTTCTGCCCGTCGTATTGCTCGACGTCTTCGCTTAGCACGATGAGCTCGATGCCAGCGTCCTTGAGCAGCTGCCTGCAAACTTCGGCGGCATGATAGCGCTTTGAACAGACGATGCGCTTCACGCCTGCGTTGATGAGCATTTTTGTGCATGCAAAGCAGGGCTCCATGCTGCAATATACGGTCGCACCATCGAGAGAAATGCCGAATTTTGCCGCTTGGAGTATTGCGTTCTGCTCGGCATGAACAGTCCGGACGCAGTGCTTGGAGAGGTTGCCTTGCTCGTCTATCACATCACGCATCATGTGCCCTACATCATCGCAGTGCGGCTGGCCTACGGGTGAGCCCGCATACCCCGTAGCGAGGATGCGCTTGTCCTTAACGACTACGCAAGCTGCTCTGCCGCGATCGCACGTCGAGCGCTTCGCGACTTCATGGACTATGCCGAGGAAGTATGTGTCCCAGTCCGGACGGGCGTATTTGCTCCTGTTAGGGTGGAGCGGTTGGGTGTCTGCCATTTTTATCGCCGCGTGTATTCGTTCGCGCATGCTTAAAAAGCCAGAAAGGCATATGGTTTTGGGTGAACTGATGGCACTGGTAGTTGCATCCAAGATAAAAGCCCTCGTGAAAAAGGAGAAGATGAAGACCGCCGGCGACTTTGTGCAAGGCTTGGAAAAGGTCATCGAGAACAAGGTCGCGATGGCTGTCAAGAGGGCAAAAGGCAACGGCCGCAAGACCGTTAGAGCGATAGATCTGTAATCTTCTTCTTTTTTATTTTACTCTTTCGAGTTCTTGTCGCACTTTTCTTTGTATTCGCAGAACTTGCACATCCATGACATATGCGGATTGAACTTGGCCTCGGCCATGGGCAATATGCTTTGCGCAAGTGCCGTGTGAAGGGTCTTGAAGCGCAATATTATCTCCGATGCCCGCACGGGGTTGTATGGGATTGTGAAGACCTTCGATTCGAGGGTGGAGCGGTCGATATATAATAGAATGCCGTCGTGTACGCCCGTCGCGTGCATGTAGAACTGCAGCTGCATCGCATGATGGGGCTGCGCCTCACGGACAAACGATACGGCTTTGCAGGACTTGACTTCCACTAGCAGTTGCTTGCCGTTCGCCTTCAAGAGCAGGAGGTCGTCTATGCGGCCCGATATGACGAAATCCTCAACTTCCAGCTTTATCGGCACTTCGAATTGTAGCAGCTCGACTTCGGAGTTCTTCTCGGATTGCATGACCTTTACGACGAAGTCGTGCAGAATGTTGCCGAGTTCGAAAATCTTCAGCAGGCGTGGCTGCACGCTTTGCGGGAATCGGTAGGAGTACCACACTTTGCGCAGGCATGAGCCTATTTCAGACGGGTAATAGCGACCTGCTTGCTTCGGCGACTGCTCGCGGAAAAGGAAGCGGTCTATCATCTTGTTGAAGTCTATCATGCAGTAATTGAGAAGGTGAGGATTAATAAAGCGAGGATAAAGCGGAAAAAGGGAGGGGGCAGAAGGCGGAGCTGCAAGCCTGAATTTGATGCCAGTAGCCATGACGATTGCGTCCGCAGCGTCGCGATGATGCTTGTACCTGTCGAATTCAGGCTGGAAGCGTGGCACGGTTCACTGCCCGTGCGATGTATAAGCCCTTTCCTTCACCCCCTTCCTGAAGGACCCTTACTTTGCGACTGCTGCCGCGGGCGGCGTGACGATGAGCCACTCGTTCGCTACGGCTACGATGTCGCCGTCCATCGCACGGCAAATCGTTTTTATCTTTGATACCGTTCGGCGCAGTTCGTCGATGTTTGTATTTCGAAACTCGCCGATTTTTGCGAATACGACCTTCCCTTCGCGCAAGTTGTGAATTACGCGGTCCGCATCCGTAAAGGACTCGACGCGGTCTACCACTATTTGCAGCTTGCTTGCGCCTTCCTCTTCCTGCACAAGCTCAGCGTAATCTTGCTCCAAACCTCCCAAAACAGTCTTAAGACTCTGCAGCATTCGCGCTCACCGTTGCGCCCGCTTGGGCGGGCAAAAGATAAGCCCTGCGGACGGTATATAAGCATTGTGGTAGATGGCCGAAGAAAAGGCGGCCAGCAATAGCTTCAACCTTTTGGCAAATTTTGCCATCGCGCAAGCCTCTACTTTGAGGTTATTGCGTATCGCGCAGCTTCAGATATGTCATATGCTTCCACAGTTGTCATGTTCCATTGCTTGGTGTAATCGTTTAGCGTCAGCGTACGAGGAACGTATGAGATTCGGAGTATGGAGAAGCCGTTCATCGTCTGACGCTCTTCAGTTTTCTCGTAGTAGCGCGTTTCTGATTGGCCGTGCGGGACGATGAAAAGCGCCATCCCTGCTTTGCCGGCTGCCCGCGCTTTTTCCAAAATTCCGCCTACCGCACCGATTTTGCCGTTAGGAAGAATCGCACCTGTTATTGCCACATCGCGCCGGACAGATTTGTTCTGCGCAGCTGCCGCAATTGCAAGCGCCAGCGCGGCTCCAGCGGATGGGCCACCTATAACCTGACCTTCGAGGTCTTCGTCAGGAAGGTTGAATGAGGCAATTATATCTACAGTTTCTAGCGACAGCCCAGTGAAATTTTCAGCAACGGCTTTAGCGACGCCAACGGATTGCTGGGTGTCTGGCTCTATGAATGGGTTTGTGCTGATGAGGATGCGGCCGCGACCAGGCACGAGCTCAACTGTTGCCGTTCCCAAGATACCTTCGCCTGTTTCTGCCGATATTCCGACAATGCGCGCAGATGCCGAACGTGGCTGAACAATCGCCACAGGCTGAGACGGCGTGGCTGTGGGCGCTGCGCTTTGCGCTGGCAAACCGACTATGAGCAGAAGGTTGCATGCAAGAACGGTTCCCAGTATCACGCCTGAAACGAACACCGCGAGCACAAAGGGTGCGTTGATTGGTGAGCGCTTCGGCATTGTTATCACTTCTGGGTTTAGTTAAACGTCGTTGCGGCACCTTAAATAACTTAGAGCAAAAGTAGGCTCGGTGATTCTGTGGCTGAAGCAAACCTTTTAGTGACTTACAACCCAGCCCATGCTGCGCGGGCAGAAGATGAAGCTCGGACACTTCTCAGAAGTTC
>JAWCMQ010000001.1:169641-172271 GCA_039091255.1 Candidatus Aenigmatarchaeota archaeon | reverse complement strand
GCACCTTAAATAACTTAGAGCAAAAGTAGGCTCGGTGATTCTGTGGCTGAAGCAAACCTTTTAGTGACTTACAACCCAGCCCATGCTGCGCGGGCAGAAGATGAAGCTCGGACACTTCTCAGAAGTTCAGGCGAGGACGCAAAATTCTTAGAGTCGAAGATAGAAGGTGTATTTCTTCTGCGGACGAAGAAAGACCCACGGGAGGTTGTGAGACAGCTTGCCAAATTCGGCAAAGCAAATCCCGGCCAGTTCGTATACACCTACCGATGGGTACCGATAGACGTTTGGGTCAAGACTGACGTTGCCGCAATAGGCAAGGTTATGAAAGACTTCGATAAGAAAATGGATCCAGCGAAAAGCTGGAAAATGGACCTCGTGAAGCGGCACTTCGAAAAAGCAAGTGCAACGGATTTGATATTGAAGCTTACAGAGCACATAAGCAAGCCAAAAGTGGATTTGAAAAATCCTCAACTTATCATCAAGGTAGAGATACTCGGCAAGAAGACTGGTTGCTCTTTGCTGGCTGCGGATGAAGTTCTTGACGCAAGCAATTTGAGGTAGTCGTGCGATTTGTAGAAGCTTATCGGAAGCTTAGTTTCGCTGCCATCGGAACTTCTGGGGGCAGCGCAGCACCAAGCTTTATGTCTCGCAGCACGGCTTTGCCGAGGCGCTGCTTGCATGCGAAGCATATCCATCGCCCGTTGACGTTGTCCACGAGTCGCGCGCGGTTGCAACGGCAACACTTTGCGATGGAGAGCTTCATAAAATCAAATATCTTGATGTGCGCAAGTCATATTTATAGTTTAGCGAATTTTTTTGCGCAATTTTTTCCGAAAAAAATCGAAGATGATGATAATCATCGATGCTAATTTGGCAGATTTTTAGTCGCATCCGCGCCGCAACTATGATTGATGCGCATTTACGCTCCGAGAAGCTTCCCAAGCGCAAATATGACGCAGACGCCGATGAAAACGAACAGCGTTTGCAGAGAAATTTCTATCGCCCTTATGCGAATATTATCCGGATGCGTTTCTGGAGCCAAGTCTGCGAGAGCTATGTAAATGAATCCACCAGCCGCAAATGCCGCGGCTGCCGGGACGAGCCCATGAATGTGCGGCGCAAAGAAATATGTTCCGACCGCTCCTACCAGCGCGGCTACAGCTGACAGAACGTTGTAGAACAGTATTTTCGGCTTTTTCATTTTCGCATAAAGCATCATGCCGAAATCAGCGATTTCTTGCGGTATCTCATGGAAGAATACGGCAAGAGACGCAATGATGCCAAGCGGGATGTCCATAAGGAACGCCACAGCGATTATTATGCCATCGATGAAATTGTGGACCGTATCGCCGACTAGAAGAAGATAGCTGAAAGGCCGCGGATGCACGTGCGTGTGCTTCTCGCTCCGGCACACGAGCTCATGGCAGTAGTGCCATGTTATGAATTTCTCAAGCAGGAAGAACGCCAGCAGGCCGCAGAAGGTGAAGACAAGCGCAGATTCTGCGCTCGACAGTTCAATTGCTTCGGGCAGCAGGTCGAGGAATGTAGCTCCCAGCAGCACGCCGATTGCGAAATTCACGAGATAGATGAAAATCCTCTGGACCGCCAAGCGGTGCCAGTAGAGCAGCAGTATGCCGCCCACCAGTCCAATGAAGCTCCCGAGAATGGTGAACATCAGGATGTATGCTAACGTAGAAAATGCCATGCGGATTTTATTGCGGTCGGTATATTTATAAGTTTGGAGGAACGCGCGCAATGCTTAAATAAAGTCTGCGGATGAACTGAATGCAGGTTAGGCGCCATTTGCCTCCCTGTATGTCCGAGGCAGTTGCTTAACCTGCGAATTGCAGACCCATCGCATCAGACTCCTTGCAGGAGTTTGACAAGGCGGAACTTCGCAGAAGCTCCCGTCGTCTAGTAACCCTTTCCGCTTTTGGCGCAAGCGCGTTAGCGGGAACGGGTTGGACATCCCGGTCAAGGATAAGGCCCTCTCGTGTAACCCTTTTGCTAGCGCAAAAGCGTTAACGGAAAAGGAGCTGTCAGCGTCCAACGAAAAGCGCTGGCGGAAAACGGAGAAAGGCCTGGACAGGGGTTCAAATCCCCTCGGGAGCATTTATTAATCGCAGAGGCGCTATTTCTAGCATGGCGAAGAAAGCGCTCGACTTGCGGAAGCTCGCCACTTCTGTATTTCTGTGCATTGCCGTCGGCTCACTTGGTTCGGTCTTCACGGCACCCGCAATCGGCGAATGGTATCCTTCGCTTGCAAAGCCAGCATGGACTCCGCCTGACTGGGTATTCGGGCCCGTTTGGACGACGCTTTTCATACTGATGGGCATTGCGCTCTATCTTGTCTGGGGCAAAGGGTTGAAGGCAAAAGGCGTCAAGCCGGCGCTTGAGATGTTCTGCGCCCAGTTTGCGCTCAATGTGCTTTGGTCGTTTCTGTTTTTCGGATTGCGCTCGCCGCTGTACGGCTTAGCCGGGATAATATTTTTGTGGATTGCAATCGCTGCGACGATTTGGAGATTTTATCTCGTGTCGAAGCCTGCGGCATATGCAATGATACCATACATCGCATGGGTGACGATTGCGGCGGCGCTGAACTATTCCGTGTTCGCTTTGAACGCCTAGCG
>JAWCMQ010000001.1:117975-169542 GCA_039091255.1 Candidatus Aenigmatarchaeota archaeon | reverse complement strand
CCGATTGCGCACCTTTTAAATATGCTGCTGAAGAAAGTTCACTTAAGCCGGGGTAGCCAAGTCTGGTCTAACCCTTTCCGGGGGAAAGCGTTAACGGAAAGGAAGGGAGCATGTCTGCTTCCGTTTTCCGCAACCTCTTCCGGACAAGCGTTAGCGGAAAGGAAAGCAGCGAACATGCTTCCGTTTTCGCAAGCGCTTTTCCGATGAAATCGGAAAAGGGCTTACAGAAAAAGGCGCAAGATGCCAAGCATGCGATGCTTAGGAAAATGCGAAGCTCAGAAGTCGCATTGCGATTAAGGGACCTTGTCCCTTAGAACCCGTTTGCTCGCTCCGCTCGCAAAAGCGTTCACGGAAAAGCAAAGGGTGAGGATTGGGTTCGTCGGTTCAAATCCGACCCCCGGCATATCTGAAAGGATTTGAACCTCGGTTCATCCTCGGAGAAGCCCGATGACTAATCCGCTAATGCGATGGAAGCGCAACTAAAAGTGTTCCGCATGCAAAGTCAGGATTACGAGAACCAATATATGTATGTCGGGGTTCTTGGAATAGTCGTGTCTATTCTGGGTTTTATCACGGCATTCTTTGGAGATTGGCCATTCCTACTTGGAATAGCTCTCGGATTGGGAAGCTGTCTCGGTTGCAAGGGCAATAAGCGATTGGTCGGTGCATTTTCAATAGTCATCGGGATTGTCGGAATTGCCATAGGAATACTTTACTAGCCCAAATCCACAGGGTTCACTGCAGTCTGTGGTTCGAAGCTATGCTACTTAATCCGCCCCCAGCATACGGTTCTTTTGTCGGATGGAGCTTGCCTTCTCAAGCGGGGCTTCGGACAACGATTTAAAGCTCTGGCGATAAGTTAATGTGGAAGAGAACATGGCTGAAAAGCATCTTGTGGGGAAAGTCACGCACTTTTACGGCAAGATAGGCGTGGCAGTCGTCGAGCTCAGCGATGCGCTGCGAACTGGAGACAGGATTTTGATAGAGAGCGGTGATGGCAGCATAGAGCAGGTTGTGGACTCGATGCAAGTAGAGCATAAGCCAATTAGCGAAGCGAATAAAGGCCAGTCCGTCGGCTTGAAAGTTTCAGGCAAAGTTCGTCCCGGCGCTAGCGTTTTCAAGCTCGCGTAAGCAGCATGCTATTGGCATGTTTCTTGCTTAGAATAAGCTATATATTGCGGCTTTTCGAAGCTTATTTATGCGTCTCCCTCGCGCTCCGCATGCACCGCGCCATGTCCGCGAGCACAGGCATACCCGATACCTCGGGCACCTTAAAAAGCCGCTTATTCTGCCTTTCAGAAAGATAAGGCACAAAGATCTTGTGCTTGTAGGAGGCAAGAACGCCAGCCTTGGCGAGATGATTGCGCGCACGCGCGTGCCGATACCGGATGGCTTTGCCATAACAGCTGAGGCATACAAATATTTCATATGCAACGCCGGCCTCGAGAAGCTGATAAGAGAAACTCTGCGCAAGACGAACGTGAAGGACGTAGATGAGCTGAAGAGGGCTGGCGCAAAAATACGCAGCGCCATAAGGGCAGCGCCGATGCCAGCTGACTTGGAGCAGGCGATATCGAAAGCGTTCAAGCGGCTTGGCGCGAAGCGTGTTGCCGTGCGGTCGAGCGCGACGGCTGAGGACCTGCCGCGCGCAAGCTTTGCGGGTCAGCAGGAGAGCTTTCTGAATGTAGACGAGCGCTCGCTGATACAGCGCGTAAAAGACTGCTTCGCTTCGCTCTTCACTGATAGGGCGATTTCTTACCGAGAGGACCATCACTTTGACCACTTCAAGGTATGGCTTGCCGTTGGCGTGCAGAAGATGGTGCGCTCAGCTGTGAGCGGCGTGATGTTCACACTCGACCCTGATACGGGGCACCGTGACTTCGTTTTCATAAACGGCGCATGGGGACTCGGCGACTTTATCGTCCAAGGCCGAGTGGATCCCGACCAGTGGCTTGTCCATAAGCCAACTCGCGCCATCGTTTCGCGGCGCATAGCGACGAAAAAAATAATGGAGGTAAGGTCACCACGCGGCGTGGCACGCGCGGCCGTTCCTAGGAGCCTTCAGGCAAAGGCTGTCTTGAGCGATGCAGAGATACAAAAGCTCGTTTCGTGGTCACTGGCAATCGAAAAGATGTATGGCGTGCCACAGGACATAGAGTGGGCAAAGGACATCGATGGCTCGCTATACATCCTGCAGTCTAGGCCTGAAACTGTGCATGCGCCACGCGCAAAAGCCGTGTACAAGGAGTACAGGCTTGCCGAAAAAGGGAAACTGCTCGGGACGGGCCTTGCCATCGGCAGGGCAATCGCGACAGGGGTCGCAAATGTCATCCGCAGCCCGGCCGAAATGCGCAGATTCAAGCCAGGGCAAATTCTCGTTACAAGGATGACGGACCCCGACTGGGAACCCGTAATGAAAGTTGCTTCAGGCATAATCACCGAAGTCGGTGGAAAGACGTCGCACGCCGCCATAGTTTCGCGCGAGATGAAGGTGCCTGCAGTTGTTGGACTTGCGAATGCAACGAAGATTCTGAAGAGCGGCATGACCGTTACGCTGGATTGCTCGGAGGAGACAGGCAAAGTCTGGCAAGGGGTGCTGAAATATAAGGTGGAGGAGCATGCCGTGTCACGGATTCCTAAAACTAAGACTAAGCTTTACGTGAACATCGGAACGCCGGAGATTGCGCTTGATGTCGCTCAGCTTCCCGTAGACGGTGTTGGCCTGGCGCGACAAGAGTTCATTATAAATTCGTACATCGGAGAACACCCCCTTGCGATGCTCGAGGATGGGCGCGGAGGCAAGTATGTCGATAAGCTTGCGGAGGGCATTGCAAAAATCGCAGCTGCATTCTGGCCGCGGCCTGTCATCGTCCGCTTGAGCGACTTCAAGACAAGCGAATACCGCGGCTTAAAGGGTGGTGAATGGTACGAGCCGAAAGAGGAGAATCCGATGCTCGGTTGGCGTGGCGCTTCTCGCTACGTGCATCCGAAATTCGAGCCTGCATTCCGGCTCGAGTGCAAGGCCCTGAAGAAGGTGCGCGACGAGATGGGGCTGCGGAATGTGACAATAATGGTGCCGTTCTGCCGCACGGTCGAGGAAGGTAGAGCAGTCCTGAAAGTGATGGCTAGCGAGGGGCTTAGGAGAGGAAAAAACGGACTGAAAATTTATGCTATGGCAGAAATCCCAAGCAATTGCCTGCTTGCAGCCGAGTTTTCACGATTGTTTGACGGCTTTTCAATCGGCTCCAACGATTTGACGCAGTTGACGCTTGGCGTAGACAGAAACAGCGAAATAGTTGCGCATGTTTTCGATGAGCGAAATAAAGCCGTGAAGCATCTCATCCATCACCTTATCGAGCAGGCGCATGCATGCGGCCGCAAGGTTGGAATTTGCGGAGAAGCGCCATCGAATTACCCTGAATTTGCCCGCTGGCTTGTGCGCCAAAAAATTGACTCTATTTCTGTTGAAGCAGATGCCGCAATTAAGTCGAGGCTTATAATTGCAGCTGCAGAGAGGAAGCGTTGAGCAACTGGGCGCTTGAAGCGCAAGTAGCAATCTTGCTTCAGGCAGGGATTTGCTCGAGAATTGCTTTAACCCGGCTTGGCGTCAGCGCCATGATGAACGGCGCAAGCCGCGGACCAGAATTCGCTCCAATCAGCACCCTGTAGGCTGCGTTGAAAAACTCTTTCGGCGGCAGGTCGTGCTTCTTTGCAATCTCGTAAAAGGCGTTGTAAAGCGACTGCTGGTCGATGCGCTGCTCTAGAAGAGCAGCAAGGTCTCGCAGCGCTGCCCGTTGCTTCGCTGTCAGCATCGACACAATCTCTTTGGGCACGGTGTCGTTGATTTTTATCGCGAATTCCGGCGCATACTTGTGGACCCATTTTCGTGCAAGCGTAAGGCGGTGTGCGACTTGCGCGATGTCGTCTGGCGTAAGGTGCTGGTCAGGCTTGATATGGCCCGATGCGCGTAGCATCTTGATGGCATGCTCGGTGTCGGGCGCAAGCTGGCTGACCATCGCAGCGAACTGGTACTCTATGCGCAGCGGCATGCGCTTCGGCATCACGGCCATAGCCGATTCGTACTCGCGGATTGCGTTCAGGCGGTCATGCTCGTTCGGCTCCTTCTCAACGCCCCAATAGATGCGCTCGACGCGCTCGAAGTCGTCGACGAGCAGGTATATGTTGCGGATGTCGAGATTGCGCTGCTTCTTGGAGCGCTTGGTGTAGAAGTATACGAATATTTCAGGCTCGATGATGTCCAGCATATCCTGGGCGATATATACGTTGCCGCGGCGCGCAGACATCTTTTCGCCGTTGACGAGCAGAAACTCGTATATGTGCGGGATGGGCGGATTTATCTTGTATATTTCGCGCGCCACGACTTGGCCGCTGGGCCAGCTTCCTTCCGCATGGTCTTTTCCGAACGCTTCGAAATCGACGCCAAAAATGCCCCACTGCGCAGGCCATTCGAAGCGCCAAGCAAGCTTTGCTTTGTCCCAGGGCACTACGGCTTTATGCCCGCACCCTGTTATTGCATACTTTGCAGCAATGAGCTTCGCCTCGCAGCTATACGTCAGCGTTTTGTTCTGCATGTCCCAGTCCACGACTCGGGCGGTTATCTTTCCGCAGTTTTGGCAGATAGCGGTTAGCGGAACGTAATCCAACTTCATGCTCTTCTGAAATGGTGCAAAAACCTGGCGCACTTTTTTGATATCCTTGAGGACTGTAGCGACGAAAGGCTCAAACTTTCCATGCGTGTAGAGCGAATTGTTGGAGACAAACTCTATCTCTTTTTCGCTTATGCCGCAGCCCATAATGCCATCTTCCCAGACCTTAGAGAAATGCTCTGCCCAGCTGTGGCAGCAATCAAACGGATCGGGGATGGTGTGGTAGGGATGGCCGACGTACTTCACAAAATTTTCCCGGAATGGCGCAGTATCAACGAGCTTGCCTTCTAGGGTCGGCAGCTTTGCTGGCATCGTGCGCAGTGGGTCGCGGTCGTCATGCGTGAGCACAAACCTTGCTGGAATGCCTTTCTTTTTCAATGCCTTGTAGACAATGTAAGCTTTCATGACGTCAAACAAATTTCCTATGTGCTTGGCGCCGCTCGGGCTTGCGCCTGCCTTGACGACTGCCTCGGGCTTGCCCGCTGCTTTAATGCGTGCTGCTATCTCATCAGCTATCTGGTCTGCCCAAAATCCGAACTTTGAAACTTCTTCAGCAGGCGGAACCTTCACTCGCGCCATCGCAGCCTTCACCTGCTTTGCGGCAAGCTTTTCGTCTGCCTTCTTTGCCACTTTGGCAGGCATTGCGGCTTTTCTGCCTGACTTTTGTGCTTTTCGGTCGTGCTTCGGCTGCATAAACTATTATTCTTTATTTCCTATATTAAAATCGTATTTGGTGGTGCCATGAAGATTGCGCTGATAGGCACGCATGGAACCGGCAAGACCACGCTTGTGTACGAGCTGACGGCTGAACTGAAGAAGCACGGTCTGAACGCTACGATGTGCACCGAAACCGCTCGGCGCTGCCCGCTGCCAATAAACCGAAGCGCCACATTCAAGAGCCAGCTGTGGATGCTCGCGACGCAGATAAAGGAGGAGATAGAAGCAGAAAAGGACTACGAGTTCGTGGTTTGCGACCGTAGCGTGCTCGATCCATTCGTATACACGTGCTATGTCTTGCCTGATGCCAAGGAAAAGATGTGGCCGATCGTCAGAGAGCACCTGTCCACATACGACTTTCTTTTCAAGACGCCAATAATACCAGGCTATATGGTGAAAGACGGTGTCCGCGACACAGATGAGGGCTTTCAGCGAGCGATCGATGAGCTGATGGACAAGGTACTCCGCGAATTCCACGTGCCTCACTTCGTCCTTCCGATGAGCGGACAGCTAGAGTTCATAAAGCAGAAAATCGGGCTCTCCAGCATACTCGCAAACCGGAGGCAAGCCGCAGCATAGCACGTTTTCTTTAATAGGAGCTTCCGACATTAGTTTGCTAGTGAATTTATGCCGACCATTGATGTGATAGCATTCTTTGCTTTCGTAGCTGCCATCGCTGCGCTGGTGTGGCGCGACCGCCGGAACGTCAAAGTGGCGGGCATCGTGCTCATGCGCAGGACGCAGCGCGGAAAGAGTTGGCTTTATCGCACAGCCGCTCGGGCGCCGCGCGCCTGGAACGTGCTTGCGACTCTGGGTGTCATAACCGCTGTGCCCGCAATGGTGCTCATCGCACATTTCCTGCTTGGCAACGCGCTGCAGGTCGCTGCAGGCGCGCCTGCAGGCGAAGTGAAACTGGCGCTGCCGTGGAGCGAGTTTGAGGACCGCCCCATCGTCCTTCTTGTGCCGTGGTATTTCTGGGTCATCGGCATTGCCGCTGTCATAGTGCCGCACGAGCTTTTCCATGGCATCGCATGCCGAGTAGCCGGCATCAAAATAAAGTCGCTGGGCTGGATGCTGCTGATTTTCCTGCCAGGAGCATTCGTCGAGCCGGACAAGCGGCAGCTCGAGCGCGCAAGCCGCATAGCCAAGCTGCGCGTATACGCTGCGGGCTCGTTCGCCAATTTTGTTGTCGCCGCCCTATGCTTGCTGGCCATGATTGCGCTGCTTGAAGGGCTTTACGACCAGAGGGGCATAATCCCAGCTAGCGTCGTTCCTGGAAGCCCGGCTTATGTCGCCAATATCTCAGGCGTGCTTTTGTCTATAGATGGCATTCCGATAAACTCGGAGAAAGACCTTGTGGCCGCCCTTCGAGATACGCCCATTGGAGGCTCGATAGCAATCCATACAACGGCTGGGAATTATACGGTCACAACGGTGAAGCACCCTGAACTCAATCAATCGTATCTTGGCGTCAAAGGGCCGTATGTAGCCAGCTACGCGCTCAAGCCTGGCGTTGAGGCGAGCGGCTTCGGCTTGGCCGCCGATTTCATGAAAGAGCTTTTCGGATGGCTGTATGCAATAAGCTTCGGCATCGGACTTTTCAACTTGCTGCCCATCAAGCCGCTAGACGGCGGGCTCATCTTTGAGGAGATGGTGAGCAAGTTTCTTAGGAAGCGGAGGGCGCGGCTTGTCACCACATGGCTTTCTCTTGTGATGACCGCGATCTTAGTATTCAACATCATCGGGCCTGCTCTAATAGCTCGATAGCTCACGAGAAGGCGTTCGGATTCGAGCTTTTAAGCTTTCCAGAGGAAAGAATTTCATGGCTATTGGGCGTGGTTGCGATGCGCGAAGAAAAATGCATAATCTTGGATTTCTTGCCGACCGGGTATCCGGAAAGGCGACATGCTGAACCAATAGCCCAAGCTATCGGTCGCAATTTCACGCTTCTGGAGCTTGTGCCAAAAGAAGGCGTTACGCTTAAGCCTGAAGAAGAAGTATACGTTGGCGAAGGACCCCGCGACAAGGTGAAGACCGTCAAGGGCGTAATGCCATACAGCCGCTTGACAAATTTCTCGCGGTCGCTGCTACCTGCCGTGGTCGAGAGGCTCGTGAAGGAAGAGGAAAAGCGGTTCGTTTACTTTTTCAATACATCGGGAGTCATCACACCGCGCATGCACAAGCTTGAGTTGCTGCCAGGCATCGGAAAGAAGCATGTTCAGGACTTTCTCGATGCGCGCAGGAAAAAGCCGTTCGAGAGCTTTGCTGACATCCGCGAGCGCGTTCGTCTCTTTCCCGATCCGGTGAAGGCAGTTGTTCAGCGCATACTACTGGAGCTCGAGGGCAACGAAAAGTACTATATCTTCACGCCGCCCAAGAGGCCATCCGAGTCTGGAAGCTAAGTGGCATCATGCCTGATTCGCAGACTGACGACCAGCGCAGCGCAGAAGCACTGTGGAATGTAGCTGCAGAAAAGCTCTACGAAGTCGAGTGCGTAGGCTACATAGGCAAGCATTTCCCGAGAACGGAGCCTCATATGTTCATCTGCGACTTTCCACCCATCGCGGACAAGGTCTTCATCTGCCCAAAGTGCGCTGAGCTTTATCGCATGGACAGCGAAATCGATTGCGTTAGGCGTGCTCCGGCTGCCGAAGGCAGCGCTAAGGCGGCCGGCGCAGCGGCTATGCAGCGCGCTGGTGAGTGTGATGAAAATAGGCAGGAAGAACGAAAGGTGGCACAGGCATAGCATCCTGGCGCGAGGGTTTCACGGATGAGATTTTGCCGGCGAAAGGGCTCTTTCATACCTTGAACTGCTTGACGATGTCAACGATTTGCTTGATTTCTTCCTTCTTGAGGTTTGTGCGCTCCTTTGCGAATAGCGCTTCGACCTCATCTTCGGTGTCGGGCATTATGTTAAGGATGAGCGAAATGTAGCGAGGCTTCAGGATAGCGATCTTGGAGAGCTCGGCCTTCATGTCTTCGAGCTGCTTGTCCGTGAGCTTCGGGAGCTTCTCCAAGAATTCGATGCATATTTTTTGCTCGTACAGCATTTCGGTGCCCTGCTTCTTGCGCTCCGCAAGTATGCGTCGCGCATCCTGCGCCGACACATCTTCTTCTGCTAGGACTTCCATGTTTTCATTTCCCCTCGGCAATTTAACTGCTTACCCCTCATGACTTTGCCAGTCGCAAATGCACGGGCGAAAGCACCAGTTTCTTTTGCGCACGGCCATCTCGGATTTGTACGACGTACGCTGAGCCGCGCTTTCCTATGACCTTCCCTGTTAGGCCATGGAAGGGTGTATATGAATATCCCTGCCCCCTTATGTTGGGCTGGAGGCAAACATGAACAGCCTGGCCGGGCTCGAAGCGCTTGAGAAAGTCGTTCGGCGCAGGCTGGCGCTTTGCCTGCATTTTATATCGCGTGCGGGCGCGTTGACCCCTCGATTTCTGCACCATTATCCATCCCTTTCTTTTGCGAAAAGAAAGGTCTGGATCAATCCCAAAGAAAATGACCTTTCTTTCCATCCTTTCCTAACAAAGTGGCGGTTACTTTTTAAAGCTTATTTCTTGTGTATCGCAATCACGTCTAATTGCTTGCAAACACAATCCTTTATCAGAACGCCGGAAACCGATGGCTGCGTTCTGCCGGCGTCTCCGCTTATCAGTTCCTTGATGTAAAGGCCCGCTTCGCCTCGGATGACAAGCTCAAACGTGTGCCGATTGATGCACCTCGCCTTTAGCGATATCACGCGACGCTTTCTTACGAGGTCGGGACGTCGATGCAGCACGCGCTGAGGTGTGCGCTGGCGGATTTCGCCTACCAGCACGCCAAGCTTTTTCAACTCGTTGCGGCCTATGCACTGCTTGCACTCCACAATCGCACGGTATGTCTTCTCGTATCGCGCAGCTTTCAGCTGCTCCACTTCTTTTGAATTCGATATGCGCACTCTGCGGACTTTGACTTGCTTTCCGATTTTTTTCGCAAGTTTCGCCAGTGCCGTGCGGTCGAATATGCGCTTTTTCGGGTTGTCTATCTCAAGGATAAACGGCCGCCATGCCAGGCAGCGGGCGTCTATGTCTTCGCGGCCTGCGCCGTGAAGCGCATGAGCGCTGCCGCCAGTCGCTCGCATGAACGGCTTTGCGATTATTTGCTCGACGCTCGTTTTGTACTTGCCAGAAGGCCATTTTGTTTGCGGAATGCCGCGCACGAGCTTCTGGTACTCTCCGTAGATGAAGAGCGGATTTATAGTTGCAGTAATTTTGCCGGTCGCAATGTTGGCCAGCATGACGAGTTCGGGGTTTTTGGGATCGAATTTGGGGGCTATTTTTCGCTTACGGAATTCGCGCTCGATGCGCTTGCCGAGCTCGCGGTTTATTTCGGCCTTAAGGGGCTCTGCCCACTCGATGCCGACACGTTCCCATAGCTCCTCTTCGGCTTCAACAAGCGGCTCGGGAAGTCTTGTGCCTACGACGAATGTGCGGAACTCAATGCCGCGAACGGCATCAACGGCGCGCAGGGCCAGCCTGTTCAGCTTATCGAAAATGCCATCACAAAGCGAGCATTTCTTCCTTTCCTTAGGGATTATTTTCTCGTATTCGAGGTTGTGAAACTTCATCCCCGAGAAATTCGAGAGGTCGATAACTTTGTCTTCATTTGCGAGCTTTTCTTTGTCTATGGACATGGCAGCAATCATGCGAATTGCTTGCCCGCGCTCGGTATTCGTATAGCCTGACAAGAGCTGACCGAATTGGCGGCCCAGGCAACTGTCGCAGACTGGCTGCTCAAGGATTTTGCGCGCTTTCGCAAGCAGCGGCATAATAGTTTTTCTATCGATGCATGCTTAAAAGCCCTTGAAGGCAGAGAAGCTCAGTGTTGGCGATGCGCAGGCTATTCAAGGCCGTCATGCTGACGTTGAGCTTGGGAATCCTCGCTGCTGTCGCAATGTGGGCGAAGCCTGATTTGCTGATTTCGATCGTCGCGCAGTCAAATCCGGCTCTGCTCGCTGCGGCGCTTTGCCTATCGAGCGCTGTGACATTTCTGCGCGTCCTGAAGTGGAAGGTCTTGATAAAAGGGCTCGGCTTTGCGGATGCCGCGCTGACGCAGCTTGCTGGCATGACGGTCGGAAACTTTACGCCTGGAAAAATGGGCGAACCCGTGAAATCGCTTTTTCTCAAGCAGCGAACGGGCATTCCTGCTTCTGCGAGCCTGCCGGCTATAATTTGGGAGCGGATGCTTGATGCCACCGTTATGGTCGCTCTAGCGATCGCTGGGTTCTGGGCGGTGTCGCTTGGGACGGTGGGAAGCGTAGCCGGGCTCGTAGGAGTTTCTATTTTTTGCATCCTGCTTGCTATCGCGATGGCAGTGCTGCGATGCAAGCGCGCAGGATTTGCCGTCCTGGGGGCGACGAAGCGCTTGCCGCTCCTAAACCGAATAGGCGATGATTTTGTGCAAACGTTCTATGCGAGCAAAATCCGAAGCGTTTCCATCATGCTTTCGCTCATTTTCACGTTTGCGGTCTGGGTTCTCGATGGAGCAATTCTCTGGATTACGTTTGCTGCACTGGGCGTGGAGCTGCCGATTCTTGCCGCAGTATCCATCTTCGCGCTTTCTGTAATAATCGGCTATGCAAGCACGCTGCCAGGAGGCCTTGGCTCGACAGAAGCTGTGCTGACGCTGATGCTAATCCAGTTGGGCGTATCAGCGGCCGTTGCGGTTTCGGGTGTTTTTCTTGCGCGAGCGCTGACTTTCTGGTACGGCACGGTGTTTGGCGGGATTGCGATGCTCTGCATGGCGAAGAAGGCCTAGCTAGGCGCGCCCGAAACATCGAATACCATGTAAGTGCTTGTGTTGTAGACGAGGTTGAAGTTCTCCGCGAAGTAGGTTTCGTTCGCGCCTTTTCGCCGCTCGTGCCAACCGATTGCAACATAGTCGACACCGTAGTTTTCGAGCAGCTCCATCGCCCTAGCGCCGCCGGCCAGCATCTCCTTTACGTCCGCGCTCCGATTTGACAGCGCGAGGCCATGGCTCCATATCCATCCGCCATATCCGAGAACGACTGTGCGGCCTGCAAGCGCAGGCACGGGATGGTTGTGCATGTCAGACGTGAGGAAGACGGCATCGTGCGGCGTGTTCGCTTTCAGCCATTCCGCGAATTCGATGTCTTCAGCGGAAAAGATGCGATGGTGTTGGCAATACTCGTGATAAACGCTAAGCGCACCTGTGAGCACCGAGAAAGCGACGAGGCATGCCGCAAGGATCTTCCATGGCGCCCCCTTTTCGAGCATGCGAGCGATGAGCGTGGCTGATGCTATGCTGATGCCAAGCCACCACAGAAGCATAATTTTCATGTTGTCATAATCGTTCGGCTGGAAAGCGACTATGTTGGACATTATGAAGATAAGCCAGAACGAAAGCATGAATGCCTTCTGAAGCTTATGGCTTTCACGCTCTGCCACAAACCATGCCAAGCCGAGCACCAATAGCATGCCTGCGTTAAGGAGCCAGAAATGCGCGAAGTCTGCCATGCCAGAAGCGCGGCTTAGCCATCCTAGCTGGATGCGCATAAAGCCCTCTCCAGCTGCGCGCGGAAGAATCCACATGACCTGCGGGAAAGCAAGCAAAAACGCGGGCAGGAAGAAGCGAAGCCATGCGCGCGAGGCGTATGCGGCTGCGCACATCGCAGAGACGATTCCGATTGCAAAGAACACGTGCGTGTGAACCAGCGGAAGAGCGCCCATGATAAATCCGGCAGGTGCAAGATGGCGCTTTGCGCCGTTCGTTGCGCGCCTCTGGTCGAAGCCCGCAAAGAGCAGCAGCAGAATCGCGATGCCTGCTGGAAATCCTAGCAGAAGCGTTCGCTGGGGGATAAGATACTGGACGATTACGTTAGACCAGTGTATTCCCACCTCAGTATAGTGGCCGTAATCTTTTGTGACAGCAAGATTGCCGCTTTGAGCCGCATCGCCAATGTAGTGAACGAATCCAAAGCCTCCTCCGATGAGGACTAGCGCCACGGCAAGCATGGCTGCGCGCTTGCTTTGGCTGAACCGGAGCGCCAGCGCGTAGATGGATAGCACAAGCAGCATCACGAGCATCAACGAGGATGCCATCATCGCTCCCCTAAGCCCCAGCATGCCTGGACCCGAAAGCGCAGCGGTGAAGAAATCGAAGATGAATGGATACGTCAGGCGGGCGCCGGCATAAATCGGGTATTCAAGCGTGCCTGAGCCGTATTGAAAGTGGTTTATCAGCGTCATATGAAACGGGATATCCCCATATGCGCCGTTAGCGCCCGTATAGATGCCGTCCGGGCGCGGCTCAGCCATGTGCGAGGAGAAAATCAGCGTGAAGAAAATCGCGAGCGTGACAAAAAACATGAGTAGAAGGCGATTTCGCATCAGCGATTTGCGCACAAGGCCGAATGCCTGCTCGAAGTCTTTCCGCCTTATGCCGAATCTTCTCGTCGCGACGGCGGCGATGACTGCAAGAGCGGCGAGCGCCGCCGAGCAAGCGATTCCCAGGTCCCACACCGCGATGTAAATGAGGAACGGCGACCATGCGGCAATCAGGAATCCCGCGATGATGCCGATCAGTGAGCGCTCGAGCAACGTCAGACAGGTCAGACCACGCGCAGCGAGCACGCCGATGTAGCAAGCAAGCAGAATTAGCAGCAGGCCTATCATTTTGCATCTCTAAACAATTGTTTTCGGCGTTAAAAAACTCCACGATGCGGCCGGCTTTATTTAGAGGCGCCATATAAATTTACTGCATGGACAAAGGCAGCAAATTCTGCATCGCATTTGCTACCATCCTTATCCTTGCCGCGGGGCTTCGCTTGTACAGCCTCGATGAGCGATTCTACAACTGGGATGAGGGGCTGCACGTATGGTACGTGCAGAGTTTTCTCGAGACAGGCGCGCATAAATACGATCCAGTTTACCACGGGCCTTTTCCGGTCTTTTTCACGGCACCGTTTCTCGCGCTTGGAGGGTTTTCGGAAGTCACGTTCAGGCTTGTTCCGGCTATTTTTGGGATTGCGCTAGTGGGGTTGGCGCTATATCTCCGAATGATATGGAGCGACAAGGGAGAGATCACAGCCATCGTTGCTGCTTTCTTTTTAGCAGTGTCGCCTTTTTTTCTTTGGTTTTCGCGCTTCTATCGCAATGACATCCATGCGGTTTTTTTCAGCTTGTTCGCATTCATATCTCTGATGCTTTACTTCCGCACAAAGCGGGACAGGTGGCTGTTCGGTGCATTTGCGGCACTTTCTCTCGGGTTCGCGGACATGGAAAATACGCTTATAACGATATTCATCTTTGCGACATTCCTGCTCATTTGGCACTTCTTGCCGCAAATCCGAGCGAGAAAACTCAATCTCTCCGCACCAGTCATTGTGCTGAAGAGTGCGATGCTGCTTGCGGTTGTACTCACTTTCTCTCACGCCGCCCTCATGTCGAATTTGCATCCTGCTGCCAAGCTGCTTTGCTTTTCTATTGTGCTCATGCTATCTGCGCGCATGGCGTACAGGCACTTTTCCAAGCCTGTGGCCAGCCTCTTTGCTGCAGGCGTCATCGCGATTTGGATATACGCAACGCTGTTTTCTTCGTTCTTTGCGCTGCAGACGCCGATATACGAGCCGGTCGTGAAAGCGATTACAACGTGGACGTCTCGCGGCATAGCAGGTCCGCCGCATTACTATCTTTTCCGGATGGCGCTTTACGAGCTACCTGTCCTCGCTTTCGGCATAGCGGGTATCGCTTATTACCTGAGAAGGCGAAAGCGTTCATTTGAAACGGCATTTCTCATATACTGGTTTGCTGCGGCACTGGCAATCTACTCGCTTTTTGTCGGTGAGAAGCAGCCGCAGGTCACGATGCATATGCTTTTGCCGCTTCTTGTTATTGCGTCGCTGTTCATTTCGGACGTTTTCGCTCAGAAAAACTTCCCAGGGAGAAAAATCATAGCGGTTGCGCTGATTCCGCTGATGCTGTTCTATCTGTATACGACGTTCGGCCTCAACTACGTGCGCTTTAACGACGTGCGTGAGCCTATGGAATACGTGCAGATACCGCAGGATGTCCGAGGGCTTATGCAGGAAGTTGTTTCTCGTCTTGAATCGGGCGAACGCATCGCTTTTCTCGAGGGCAAAAGCATAAACTACGGCACGCAGCCATTCTACATTTTTATGAGGCATTACAAGTCGAACGTAAGCAGTTTGCTGACTGATGAGCAGCTTGCCATTGCAGATCCCGAGGCCATAAAAAATTTGACAGCGGACATCGCAAACAATTACAGCACTGAGAACTGGCGTGTGTGGTATTATTATCCTCACGAGGCACGGATGGCTGAGAACCTGGCGAACTGGAGATTCTGGCTTTTCCGCGAGATTAATGAGTCTCACATCAGCGAGCAGCACAAATTTGTGGTGCTGAGAAGAATCGGATGATGACTATGAATCGGATAACCAGAGCCATATCAGCTCGAGCGGCATTCTCATATGCGCTTTTGTGAGCTTGCTCGTTTCTTGCCAGGCTACGGGAATCTCGGCGATTCGCAGCCCTGCTTGTGTCGCTCGCAGCAAAAATTCCGTATCCCAGACAAACGATGCGGTTTTGATGCGCGGAAGGAGCGGCACGACGGCCGAGCGGCGAAACACCTTGAAGCCGCACTGGAGGTCGCGAACAGGAATGCCGAACATCAGGCGGCACAGCGCGACATAAGCGCTGCCGAGAAGCTTTCTATGTAGGCTTCGCTTAGCAATCCTTAGCCCTACAGCGATGTCGTTGTTCTTGAGAGCATCAATGAATTTCGGCAATTCCGCAATGTCCGCAGCAAGGTCGATGTCCGTGAAAGCCACGAGCTCGCCTTTTGCTTTTCTGATGCCGAGCATAATCGCGCCGCCTTTTCCCAAACGGATGTCCGAGTGAAAGTGGCGGACGAAGGGATATTTCTTTTCGAGTTGCTGCGCAATTTCTGGTGTGCTATCTATGCTCTCTTCGACGATTAGGATTTCGTATGGAATCTTCCGGGATTTTTTTGCCTTCTCAAGTTCGGTGACAATCCTCGTGAAGTTTTTCTTCAGCTCGCATGCCTGGTTATAGATGGGAAGAATAAGGGAAAGCATGCACTTACATGCGCAAATACGCTTAAAAGCCGAGCCAGCTCTCGCCTTCTCAAGCCTGCTCCTGCGCTCCCGCCCAACCGGTTCTGCCGCCTTGGATATCTTTAAGCCATGCGCTGAAACTATATGTACATAAGGTGCGTGTTGGCAATGGCCTGTACTTCTATCAGAAAGGCAGGTTCTTCGGCACCCTCCGCCGCTGTGCTGGTCGTGGCACTGCTGCTTATTGCCTTCGTTGCTGGCAACAATGTCGCATCCGCACAGGAGCCGACCCCAACGCCAACGCCAACGCCTACGCCTACGCCGACGCCTGCGGTTTCGGTTATAAAAGTTTGCAAGAACAGCACGCCGCAGGATCCGCAGGACTTTAACTTCAACACAACGTTTGGAGATTTCACGTTGGATGACGACGGCGGAATCGATTCGACTTACAGCAATTGCACTGAGGTTACAGTGGTTGAAGGCTTGCACAACATCACGGAGGAGGGGCCTCCGGAGGGTTGGGAACTTGTGGACATAAACTGCACAGAACTCATACCATCGACTCAACTAATAAACATCAGCGCGCGGACTGTCGAGGTGTACGTCGACGAGGGCGATTATGTCAATTGCACGTTCTTTAACAAGGACAATGTGCCGCCTGAAACAGAAACAACTTTCGCAGTCGATGAAGATGGCCGCTATGTTCCGAATGGAGGGATTTCCCCATCTTCCAGCGTATCATTTTCATTCGTAGGCAGCGACGACAAGGATCTAGACCATTTCGAATGCAGCTTGGATGGCGGCGCTTTCTCGGTCTGCACGAGCCCGAAGACGTACACGGGCTTAGCATGGGGTGCGCACGTCATGCGTGTCCGCGCGGTGGACGCCGCTGGCAATGCCGACCTCTTGCCCGATGCATGGCACTGGGTGACGTATCTGCCTTACGTGCCCGCTGCGCCGTGATGGCGCCGCTTGCGCATTCTTTTCTAGAATTTCAGGCGCACCACCGCCGCAAGCGCCCGCAGCTTCTCGTTTGGGCGCTTGAACCGATACTCATAATTTGAGCGCTCTCCCGCATACTCCAGTTCGCTGGCCTTAAGAACGGCAATGACAGGGTCGTCGGACAGCGAATCGCCGCGCTTGGCGTTGTCTATTGCGTAGGTGATGGGGCTTATCCGGTCGCTCGAGTCGTTGGCGATTTCCTGGAGGTCCTTGGCGGTGTAGCATTCTATCGAATCGCCGGCTGCGCCTTCGACGTTCCTAGCGGCATTCTTGATGGCTCCAGCCATGAGCCATATCTCCTGCTCGTCTGTCCCGCGGTAAAGATATATTGGGTGAAACAGGCGCTTTTTCCTAAGCAGCTCCACCAGCCTCTGAGTGGCGAAGTATGTGTTGCATTGCGAGACGTCCAATTCCAAAATCTTTGCGGTGATGGCCTTTGGGAAGGGCATAATCTCAGCCTTCTCTTTAGCTCGGGATAGCCGGTGTCGCATCTGCTATATTACCTGTGTCGGCTGGGTGACGACTATCCCTTCTGCGCCAAGCTTCCACAGGCGAGGTGCGCAGTTCGCCCACCTATCTTTGGGTGCCAGGATGTGCACGGAGGCATACTTCTGACCAACCTGAGGCGGTATGATAGTCGGCTCAGCGATGCATAGCCTTTCTTTTTCGAGATATTCGATGATATTCTTAGTCGCATCGCTTCGCGTATTAAACCACACGTCATAGTAGCTTTTGGCAACCGCAGCGCCTCTAAGCATCTTGAAAATCTCCTCTGCCTTCCTTTCCTTATCGTCCGTGCAGGTCGGACCTTTGTAAAGTCCTGCCTGGGATTCCATAAGCGTCGCAAGCACTTTCAGCCTATGCTTTTTTAGCGTTTCGCCTGTCTGAATGTTGTCTACCATAATCTGGTCGGCGCGTCTTACGAACCCTTCTGTTTGGCCTGCTGTCTCTATTATGCGGATTTTTTTGTTCCTGCCAGAGGTTTCATAGCCGTGCATCTCGATAACAGGTGCTGCTCTGCCGAACGCGCGCTTATATTCGCGTTCGGACATGAACCATCGCTTTGTCAGATTGGGATATTCTGTATAACATTCTACGCCCTTTTGGTTTTTCGAAAAGAATTCGCCAAGCGAGCGGTAGGGCGCAGACGTGATTACAGCGGCAACAATCGTAACATTTCCGTATCCGAGGTCTCCGATTTTCTTTACGCCGGGATTCTGGACTTCCCTGAACCAATCTTCTCCCATGATTGCGATGTCATACTGGCCTTTCGCGAGCATGCGCGGGAAGTCCTGCGGCCTGCCAACAGAAAGCTCGATTTCAGGATGGTCCGCTATGGCAGGTTTTGGGGATTCAAGACCTGGGTCATAGCCACGAATTGCATAACCGGCGCGCTGGAATATTTCGCAGGTGTTCCCCCTTTTGGGATGGTTCAGGCTGCCGATGGGCAGCGCTAAGCGGATTTTCGCATACTTTCGGCCCATGCGCTAAGATGAAGCTGAAATGTTCTTAAGTTTTACTAAAGTCACTTTTGAGCGGTGGCTACAGGTTGCGACTGGGAGGCGGATGCCAAAGTGCAGCGGCCGTTCGGCGCCTCGCGCAGAGGCCTGAACCTTTAAATGCAATAAACGCGATAAATGGAGGTATGCAAAGCAGCAACAGTTTCGTGAATACTGTCGGAAACAAGGCAATCGGAGCTGTCGCTGCCGCGCCAAAGGGTTCGCAGTAAATCGCTTGCGTCCCTTTGGTTTGCTTCTCGGCGTTTTTTTACAAACGAGCTTGAGGGCGCTTGGGTTTCTGCGGTCCGCACAAAGGAGGGAAAAGCATGAGGTACGAAAAAGAAGAGACGATGCCTTCAGCGCCGGACGCGCAATCCGCGCACGAGCGAGGGCATGGCGCTTCCTACGGGCTCGATTGCAGGCTAAGGGAGGCGCTGGCGGCTTATGACGCCTCGAGCGAAGTAGGAAGGCCGCTGTCGGAGATGATGCTGCCTGAAGAGCATGCTGCATAGAAACGCGTGCAGTGCTATGCCAGAACCTCGGCTTCAGGCGCGCGCTCCCAAGGACGCTTTTCGAGCCATTCTGTAACCCAATCTTCGGGCATGACCAGGCTTAGCGCGGCCATGTCGCCAAGGTACTTGCCCAGACCCGGCTCGCGGAATTCGACACCACGCGTAAGCGCAGGAAATGCCTTGTAGAACTCTTCCTTGACAAGCGGAAGGAAGATGTCGCGATCGTTCATCACGCTGCCGCCTAGCACGAAAACATGCGTGTCGAGCAGCGCTGCGACCGATGCAAGGCCCCGCGCAAGATTGCGCGCGGCTCGCTTGACTACGTTGGTTGCATGCTTGTCTCCATCGCGATAACGGCTGAAGACTTTCTTGGCGTCCACGGATTCGGGATCGATTTCTGCAAGTTCAGCATAATCAAGCGCCATGGCTGTGCCGGATGCTACGGCTTCAAGGTCCCCATAGTTTCCGCAACCACATTGGCGGCCTTTTTCTACTATGAACATATGCCCTCCATGGCCTGCGTTTCCGTTTTTGCCGCGAATTATTTTTCCATCAACGTAGAATCCCATGCCTATGCCGGTGCTGACGGTGACATAACCGCCATTGTCGACTCCGCGAAGATTTCCGAACGTATGCTCTGCTACCGCTGCAGACACGCAGTCGTTTTCCGCTGTGACTGATTTGTAGAGGTTTCTGAGATGCTGTTCCAGCGGTATTTCCATCCAATCGTTTGGTATCACGCCACGCTCCTTTGCGAGCCCGCCGCACAGGTTAGGCGTCACGACAACGCGTTCGCTGCCGCGCTGCTCGAAGGGACTGCATGTTGATATCCCGACGGCGCATATGTCCGATTTGGCTGCGCCGATTCTGCCGCAAGAATATTCTACCATCGAGTCGACCTGGCGCGGGACTGTGAGGTTGTCGCCTTCCTTTTTTGTAGGCTGATAAATTTTAGTCAATATTCCTTCTTTGTTCGCCAATGTGGCCGTTATTTTCGTACCACCGATGTCTACGGCTGCGATATAATCCGTTGCCATGAAACTGCTTTATTAGCAGGCGATTTAAAGCGGAGCGGTTTCTGCACGATGCGAAATGCTAAAGAAGATTTTTTATACCACCACTCCGAGCGCGCTTCCTATAAGGTATCCGATGACCGCCGCGGCCATACCTATTGTTGCCATCTCGAGGCCATTGGACCACCATCGGCCGACGGTGATCTTCGCCTTGTACGCACCGATTGCGAAAAGCGCAGCCGCTGAGATGATAAGCGTAGTCTCGATGCCGCCTGCGACAGGCAGGAAAAAGAACGGCACAAGCGGAACGAGTGAGCCAACAATCGCCGAAGCGCCTACGACCGCGCCTTCGGCGAGCGGCGATGCGCGAGGTGGCGAAAGTTTGACCTCTTCCTCCATCATCGTGCGCAGCCAGCGCGACTTTTTGCTGGTTATTTTTCGGACAATGGCCTCGAGCAGGGGTCCGGTAAAACCTTTGCGCCGATAGATTACGCGCACCTCTTGCTTTTCGCGGTCGGGCCAGTTTCTGATTTCCCACTTCTCCCGGGCGAGCTCTTTTTGGTAGTACGCGGCTTCGGCTTTGGATGATGTATAGGCGACAGCAGCCATGGAGATGCTCTCTGCGAACGTGGCGGCAAGGCCCGCTATTATTATGATTCGCACGTCGCCTGTTGCCGCGGCGACGCCAAGCAGTATTCCGAGGACATTCACGAGCCCATCCTGGCATCCGAGAATGAACGAACTTATCCAGCTTTCGAAGCCTTTTTTGTGAAGCTCGGCGTGCTTCTGCTTCCACGGATGGTCCATGGTATGCATATGCGAACATCGGTTTATATCTTTAGGTGAGCTTTCGGGAGCGCATTTGACAGAACGCGCCAACAGGCAAATAGCGGAGGCTGGATTTGAACCAGCGACCTCGAGGTAACACAAGCCTTTTCCGCCAGCGCTTTCGTGAGCGCAGCGAACAAAAGGGCTGTATGGGCCTCGCGAGCACTCCAGGCTGCTCTACTCCGCTGTGCTGTTGAGTTAGGCTAGAGGGTATTTAACCTTTAATATAACGGCAAAATGAGTTATCAAATGCCAAAGAAAGTGCTGGGCATCGATGAGGCGGGGCGCGGGCCCGTCATAGGGCCGTTTGTCATGTGCGGCTTTCTGTTAAGCGAAGAGAAGCTGCCTGTGCTTGAGAAGTGGGGCGTGAAGGATTCGAAAAAGCTTTCGCCTCGGCAGCGAAGCTTTTTTTACCACAAGCTCAAAAGGCTGGCGGACGATTATGCGGTCGTCAAATTGACAGCGATGGACATTGACCGATTGCGAAACGAGACAAACCTGAACAAGATTGAGATAAAGCACATGCAAGACATCATCAGCACCCTGAAGCCTGATAAGGTCATCATCGATGCCATCGAAGCGGATACGAAGAAGTTCCGCGCCGCGGTCTTGCGCGGGCTTTCCGATGAGCTAAAAGTGCGCGAAAAAGCCGGCACATTCGAGCTCGTGTGCGAGAATTACGCGGACGCCAGTCATCCGATTGTTGGAGCAGCTTCCATCATCGCGAAAGTCATCCGCGACGCGGAGGTCCGCAAGCTTGCACGTCGCTACGGTGATTTCGGTTCAGGCTATCCCAGCGACCCAAAGACAATCGCCTTTTTAAAGGATTGGTTGAAGAAGAATAAAGAATTGCCGTATTTCGTGCGGCGCTCATGGGTGACTGCGCGCGAGCTTGCCAAGGCCGCGCGGGCAGCGCATGAGCAAAGGAAGCTGAAAGAATTCGCAGAACCAAAGCACTGGTGAGACGATGGCCGAGTCGCCAACTGCTCAATCTTCCCAAACGCCTTCTCCGAGCTCTCGCACGAAGCTATCGCTGCACAGAAAGCTTGTTGCGGTTTATTCGCTGGTCGGCTTGATCGTTGGCTATGTATCGTTTTTGATTAACATTCCGCTTGCCGCCTTGGGCATAATGATAATTGTCGGAGCTGTCGTTACGATGGCGGTCAAGGCTTTGCTAAAGCCTGTGGCCATCGGCGGCAAGCGCTGGTGGTCATCGGGCTTGACGGTTTATGTCTTCACGTGGTTCGTCGTTTGGACGATTCTGTTCAACGTGTACATTGTGAAGCCGTAGGCTTGCATATCATGTAGGGAATCGAAATGCGGACACATACTACATCGGAGATAGCGCCCACGCTCGATGGGCGCACCGTAACGGTCGGAGGCTGGGTGCAGACTGTGCGAGCGCATGGCGGACTAAAATTCGTCGTATTGCGCGATGCGAGCGGCACCGTTCAGCTGACGGCCAAAAAGGGCGACGTCAGCGAAACGGTGCTCGGCACGATAGACGAGCTGGGGCGCGAATGGGTCATTCTCGTGAAGGGGAAAGTCAGGGCGAACAAGCAAGCGCCGCGCGGCGTCGAAATCATTCCCGATGCCATCGAAATCCTGAACGATGCTCCCCAGCAGATGCCGCTGGACCCGAACGTGCCTGCAAACCTCGACACACGGCTCAACTGGCGCTTCCTTGACTTGCGGATGCCCAGGACGCGCGCAATATTCAAGGTGCAGTCGGCAATCCTTCAAGCGTTTCGTGAGTTTTGCATCAGCGTAGGGGCATTCGAGCTGCAGCCGCCTATTATAATAGGCAGCGCGAGCGAGGGCGGGGCCTCGCTGTTCGCAATACCGTACTTCGACAAAGAAGCCTTCCTTGCTCAGTCGCCGCAGCTGTACAAGCAGATGGGTGCGATTTCGCTCGAGAAGGTATTTTCCGTAATGCCTGTTTTCAGGGCAGAGCCGCATGACACGCCCGTTCACCTTAACGAGGTGAGGCAGCTAGATATGGAAATAGCCTTCGTTGACGACGAAGGCGCGATGAGCTATCTCGAGCGCGCGCTTGCGCACATATTGAAGAGCGTCAAAGAGAGATGCGCGGCAGAATTGGAGCTGCTAGGCCGCAAGCTCGAAGTGCCAAAGCTTCCGCTAAGGCGCGTCAGCTACACGGAAGCAATCGAGATGCTGAAAAAAGCCGGCGAAATAATACAATGGGGCGACGACTTCACTAAAGGCCAAGAAAAAAAGCTTGTCGAATTGGTTGGCGATCCAGCGTTTTTCATAAAAGACTGGCCTACGGCTGTTCGGGCGTTTTACTCTATGCCATATGAGGACAACCCTGCCGTGTGCCGCGCGTACGACCTCATCTACAACGGCCTGGAGATAAGCAGTGGAGCGCAGCGCATACATCTGCCTGAGCTGCTAATAAAGCAGCTAAAGGCGAAGGATCTTGACCCCGACAACTTCAAGTTCTACATAGACTGCTTCCGATATGGTGCGCCACCGCATGCGGGATGGTCATTTGGGCTTGAACGGCTTACAATGCAGATTGTGGGCGCGTCCAACATCCGCGAGTGCGCGATGTGGCCAAGGGACAGAACGAGAATAACGCCGTAACTCCCGCATGTGCGCTTTTACGCGGCTTTCTGAGAAGATGCTCCGATTTTCTGCAGCTTTTCTTCCTTTTTCGCGAGCATGATGATGCGCGCGATGAGTTCGGATGACGATTGTATCTTTTCGCCGAGGTTGTAGACGATTTTCGTTCCCATCTTCTTGCAGATCTCTATTTCCGGCTCTGGAAGATTTGCCTCAATGCGGTCGCCACCTTTGGCAAAAATGTCCGGTTTTACAGCTTCAAGCGACTTGCAGACGCTTTTGTCCTTGTCTATCGAAAGAAACACTTCGTCAACGCAACGCAGAGCCTTTATTATCTTTACGCGCTCGTCCTGCGGCATGAAGCAAAAGCCTTTCTTGAGTTTTGCTTGGGCATCGTTGTTCACTATGACAACCAAGCGGTCGCCGAGCGCCTTGGCTTTTTCGAAGTATTCAACATGCCCGACGTGCAGCGGGTCGAAATAGCCCGAGACCGCGACGACAACGGGCTTTTTGGCATCGCCGCTCATGCTTAAGCTTTTGCCCGCAAGCTTTATGAAGCTTATATATCTTCCGATGCCAAGCATACGGCATAAGCGCAAGAAAGGTAACGCGGCACGTCGTACAGGTGATTCGGAGCTACATTTGAAAAATCGTATCTGATATTTGCCGCGAAGCATGCTTATCTTTCTTGTTCTAAGCAAAGGTGAACGAAATGAAATTTGAGGAATTGGGAGTTTCTCCTAAAATAGCCGAAGCACTGCGCAAGCATGGCATAACCGAGCCGATGCCTGTGCAAGCGCAGGCTATACCGCGCCTGATGGTCGGAAAGGACCTTATAGTCCGCTCGAAGACCGGAAGCGGCAAAACACTGGCTTTTCTCATACCGATACTTGAGCGGCTGACCGCCGATCGCCATGTGCAGGCGCTGATACTCGAGCCAACACGAGAGCTGGCTGTGCAAGTCGGCCGTGAGCTTGTGAAGCTTGATCCAAGCGTGCGCCATGCGGTGATTTACGGCGGCGTTTCAATCGAGCCGCAAATGAAGCTTCTTCATGAAGGATGCCAGATTGTAGTCGGCACACCTGGCCGCATACTCGACCATTTATCGCGAAAGACGCTCGACCTGTCGCACGTGCGGTTTGCTGTGCTGGATGAGGCCGACCGCATGCTCGACATGGGGTTCATCGACGATGTGCGCGACATCCTGAAGCAGACGCCGGCTTCGCGGCAAACGATGCTGTTCTCCGCAACGGTGCCTGACGAAATAGTCCGCTTGAGCAGGAGCTACATGCGAAATCCCGAGCGGCTGATGCTGGAGGTCGAGGAAATAGTCGTTAAAAAGATAAAGCAGGAATTCTATGGCTGCATGCCGCGGCAGAAGCTGGATGCGCTTGTGATGTACTTGAAGATGCACCGCGCCAAAATCAGCAAGACACTGATATTCTGCAACACGAGGCGGTGGACAGAATCGCTCAGCAGGATACTGCACGCAAAGGGCTTTTCAGTGCGCGCAATACATTCCGACATGAGCCAGGCATCGCGCGAACGCGTGATGGATGACTTTAAGGCAGGACGCTTCACAATCTTGGTCGCGACGGATGTCGCTGCACGCGGCCTGCACATACCCGAGGTTTCGCATGTGGTCAATTATGACCTGCCCAAGAACGGAAAAGATTACATCCATCGCGTAGGCCGGACGGGCCGAGCGGGTGCTGAGGGGCATGCGGTCTCGTTCCTCGTGACCGAGGACACGCCATTTTTGCGCGACATCGAGCGCGAGACGGGCCAATACATCGAGGTAAAGGACATCTCGAACATGATTGTGCCGAGCAGGCGCACGCATGACCGAAGCGAAGAGCGGCACTAGCGCGCACGGGCAGAAAAGCGCAAGGGAAGCTTTTATTTTCCGAAGCAGAAGTGTTCATCATGACCCAGATAGAAGTCACGTTTTTGGGCACTACAGCCGGTGTGCCGACGCACAATCGCAACCACCCCGCGATTTACGTCAACTATAAGGGACGCGAAGAAACGGTCGCCCTTTTCGATTGCGGCGAAGGCACGCAGAGGCAGATTTTCGCAGCGCGACTCAACTTCATGCGCATCGATGACATTTTCATCACGCACTGGCACGCAGACCATTTTGCAGGCCTGCTCGGGTTGCTGTTTACGATGAACATGGAGGACAGGCAGCGGCCGCTTAAAATATACGGGCCTGAGGCAGATGAGTGGGTTCCTCAGATAACAGACTTAGGCTATGGCAAGTTGCGGTTTCCTGTGAAGGTGCGGAACGTCGAGCACGAAGGCAACCAGATTGAGACGCTGATGGAAGGCGACGAGATAATTGTGCAGGCCATCCCTGTGAAGCATGGCGTGCCGGCTGTCGCATATGCGTTTGTCGAAAAAGATCGCATCAAGATAGACAAAGAAAAGGCGAGAGCGCTTGGCCTGCCTGAGAAAGGTCTGGTGTTCAAGAAGCTCAAGGAGGAGGGGGCGGCGACATGGAAAGGCAAGCGTATCCTGCTACAGGACGTTTCTGTGGTCGAGAAGGGGAAGAAGATAGTTTACACGGGCGATACGATGCCGTGCATGAACGTAGTCAAGCTGGCGGAGAATGCGGACATGCTCATCCACGACAGCACGTTCTTTGAGGAGGAGAAGGAAAAGGAATGGAAGCATGCAGCGTTCGATGAGGTGCTCAAGGTCGCGACGCGCGCGAACGCCAAGCAGCTCGTGCTGACGCATATCTCGCGGCGTTACCAGAACCTCGAGGAAATCGAGAAAAAGATAGCGGGACTGCCAAATGTCCGGCTGGCACGGGATCTGATGAAGATTACGATTTAAGCCTTTCTTTGCTTTTTCTGCGGCATGGGCACAAATGCAGCAATAAAGCTGTCATGGACAGCTGCCCTAACGAACCGCATTCGATACGCCACTAAAAGAAAACTTTATATTCTCTAGCGTTTTGCCGCTTTCTTTCGAGAATAAAACCATTACTGACATAGATTTCGTGATATGCATGCCGCGGAAAGCCAAGCGCGCCAAAGAGGAAGAGCGCTCGTTCGGCGAGGAATTTTATAATAAAAGCGCTGAAGCTGTCATCGCCGAGCTTGGCAGCCGGGCCGATGGCCTCACTGATGCGGAGGCGGCCGCACGGCTCGAGCGATACGGGCCCAACGAAATAATCGAGCGCAAAGGGCGGTCTGCCTGGCGCATGCTTCTTGCGCAGTTCCGCAGCATGCTGATCCTCATGCTGCTGGCCGCAACTGCTGTAGCGGCTCTGCTGGGCGAGCTTATTGATGCAGTCGTCATATTTGCCATTGTTGTCCTCAATTCTCTGCTTGGCTTCAGGCAGGAGTGGAAGGCGGAGCGGGCGCTGGCTGCGCTGAAGCGGCTGGCTGCGCCCAAAGCCGAAGTCGTGCGCAACGGCCGGGCTGAGATAATTCCTGTCTCCGAAATCGTGCCGGGCGACATGATATTGCTGAAGGTCGGCGACCGTGTGCCTGCGGATTGCCGCATCATCGGGCAAATCAACCTTAAGACAGACGAGGCTATCCTGACGGGAGAATCGACGCCTGTCGCGAAGTCGGAACGCCCGCTGAAGGGCGAGCTGCACGTGGCTGACCGCTCAAACATGGCATTCGCCGGGACGACTGTCGTCTATGGGCACGGTCGCGCTATCGTTACGGCGACGGGCATGCAGACGGAATTCGGCCGCATCGCGAGCGCGCTGCAGGCGCCTGAAGAGCCGACGCCGCTGCAGCGAAAGCTGGATGCCCTTGGCAAGCAGCTCGGGGCACTCGTGATTGTCGCCGCCTTTTTGATATTCGGCGCGGGTTTTGGCGTCGGCGTGCGGCCGCTTGAGATGTTCCTTACAGCCGTCGCCCTTGCGGTTGCGGCGGTTCCAGAGGCGCTGCCTGCTGTCGCTACCATCACATTGGCAGGTGGCGTGCTTTCGATGGCAAAGCATAATGCGCTCGTGCGGCGGCTCGGCTCGGTCGAGACGCTGGGCTCGACGACCGTCATTTGCAGCGACAAGACAGGCACGATGACCGCCAATGAGATGACTGTCCGCAAGCTGTACGTGAATGGGCGGCTTATCGATGTTTCTGGCGAAGGATACAGCCTTGACGGGAAATTCACGGAAGATGGGAAGCCTGTCGACCCGAAGCTCAATGAGGATTTGCGGCTGCTTGTCGCGGCGGGCATGATGTGCAACGACGCCGTCACTGATGGGGTGCCCGTGGGCGACCCTACCGAAATTGCGCTGCTTGTGGCCGCTCGCAAAGCCGGCATCGAAGACCTGCGCAAGAAGTTCCCGCGCGTGGATGAGGTACCATTCGATTCCCAGCGAAAGATGATGTCCGTTGTATGCCAGGTCGGCCGAAAGCGGATGGTCTACACGAAAGGCGCGGTCGAGTCTGTGCTCGAGCGGTGCACGCACATCCTGCGCGATGGGAAAATCCATCGCCTTACAGACGTGGACAGAAGGCGCATCCTGAACGTCAATGCATATTTTGCAAAGCACGCGCTGCGCGTGCTCGGGTTTGCCGTCAAGAGCATGCGGAAGGGGAGCCGGGATATAGAAAGCGGACTTGTTTTCGTAGGGCTGCAGGGCATGATAGATCCGCCTAGGCCTGAGGTCAAGGATGCAATCGAGCGGTGCAAGAGGGCGGGCATACACGTCGTTATGATAACAGGCGACCACCGCGACACCGCGTTGGCGGTCGCCAAGGAGCTTGGCCTGATAGCGCCCGACCACGAGGCAGATGAGGTGATGACAGGCGCTGAGCTCGATGCGCTCACCGACGAGGAGTTTGCTGGCCGGGTCGGGCGCGTGAAGGTCTATGCGCGTGTTGCGCCTGAGCACAAGGTGCGCATCACAGACGCGTGGAAGGCGCGGGGCGAGATCGTCGCCGTGACGGGCGACGGCGTGAATGATGCTCCAGCGCTAAAGCGGGCGGACATAGGCGTGGCCATGGGCATGACTGGGACAGATGTCACGCGCGAGGCAGCCGACATGGTGCTGATGGATGACAATTTCGCCACGATCGTTCGGGCCGTCGAGGAGGGCCGCATGATATATGACAACATCGGAAAGTCCATCCGCTACCTGCTTTCGTGCAACCTTGGCGAGGTGTTTGCGGTCTTCATCGCGATGATGGCTGCGTTCATCTGGTTCAGGGAAGCGTTGCTCATCCTCCTGCCGGCGCAGATACTCTGGATGAACATAGCCACGGACGCGCTGCCGGCGCTTGCGCTCGGCGTCGAGCGGGCTGAGGGTGGAGTCATGGACCGCAGGCCGCGCGACCCGCAGGAACGGATACTCAATCGCTACACGCTCGCGTGGATGGGAGTCGTGGGGGCGCTGATGATGATAGGCACAGTCGGGGCCTTCTTCTGGGCGCTCGGCTATGCAGAGCTTGCCGTTGCCCAGACGCTGGCGTTCACATTGCTCGTGCTGTTCCAGAAAGCTGTAGCGCTCTCCTCGAGGTCGGAGCAGTTTATACACAAGGTAGGCTTCCTTACGAACCGCTACATGATCGGAGCTATCGCGGTCACGGTGGCGATGCAGGCAGCAATAGTCATGCTTCCGCCGTTTAATGCCATATTCAAGACTGTGCCGCTTGGGCTTGACCTGTGGGCGCTTGCCATCGGCCTGACGGTCCTTATGTTCGTCCTGCTCGAGGCCACCAAGCTTGCGTTCAGGCGCGCTACTGCCACGCGCATGCGCGTAGCTGTGCATGGCTGGGAGGACGAGGTGAACATAGAGCTTAAGCGTGGCGATGAGGCGGTGCTTGCGCCGGCTGTTGAGGCGCCGAACGGCACGGTCGTAGAGCAGCCTGTAGCGGAAGATAAGGCGGATTCTGTGTGACGCCTATTCCGCTTCCGTAGTCGCAGGCGGTTTGTCGGTAATGTCTAGCAAGACGCCACGGATGCCGCCTAATGCTTTAACTTCTGGGCTGTTTGTCATCCTTTTCGCGATTTCGTAGGGCACTTCCCAGGGCATTTCATCGGGCTTCTCGAGCGGGCGGCCTGTCATAAAGTCTTCTGTCGAGAAGTCGCGGATGCCTGCCCAGCCGCCTGCGAAGAGATTGAACGGCATCTGGCTGACTTTCTTGTACGATGGGTCGGTCGTTGCGACTTCCCTGCCAATGGCATCGAGTTCGCGCACAAGCGCCATGCTCTTCATTGCTATAGGCATAGGCGCAGTGTTGCGCAGTGCGTCCCTATCCAGGCTGTCGTGCGTCAGGCAATATGCGACGCGGTTGACCTCGCGCGTGCTCGATACAATATCGCTGGCGGCTGCGCGCATGGTCTGCCAGTCTGCCTTTCCGGCAAGTATCGCCATCGGCTTGTATGTGCGACCGTCCCCTTGCACGCCTACTGTGAGGATTGGAAATAGGTAACCTTTCATACCATGCCGCTTCGCCCGCTCATGGACGAAGGCTTCGATGTCGCCGTAGTTATCGGGTTTCTTCACGTTCCCGATGTGCCGCACGTACAGCCCTGGTCCTGGAAACGGCTCGCGCTCAGCAATTTCTGGTGGCAGTCCGAGGATGCGCGCGAGCTTGCGAACCTCATCCTTAAAGAGATAGCGGAAGGGCTCGACGAGCTCTCCCGACTGCCTGAGTGCGCCCATCTCCTCGACGTTGTGGTGCTCCTTTATCTTGTCGGCATGCTGCCGGTTCAGCGTTTCTTTCCCATCGAAATGCTGCAAGCTCCATCCACTTTCGATGATGTCCGGGTAGAGCGTGCCTTGCAGCAACTTTCGCCCCTCATTGATCTCATCGATGCTGCGCTGCTTATAGCGCCGACTTATCGCCTTTCGTTTCTGCGCCGCGTCCACTATGCCCGTAAGCAGGCCAAGCATCTCATCCGACATGTCGATGACTTCTATGTTCGAAAAGCCGAGCGACCTCAGTTGGCCAACGACCCATTCTGTCTCGCCCTTGCGCGCCTGGCCCATGTCAAGGTAGATGAGCTTCAGTCTATCTCCAAGCACATGCTTCGCGATGCATGCAAGGGTCGTCGAATCGACGCCGCCTGAAACCAGAATCGATGCATGGCCATTGCCGACTGCTGCCGCAATCTCCCGCTCCGCCCTGTCGATGTAATCTTCCATCTTCCAGTCGCCCTTGAAGCCGCACACGCCGTATGCGAAGTTCTTGAGCATCTCCTTGCCGTATTGCGTGTGCGAAACCTCGGGGTGGAACTGCACGCAATATATCGGCTTGCTTTTGTGCTTCATGGCCGCGACGATGCCGTTTTTGCTTACGGCAAGAGGCTCGAAGCCTCCGGTTCCTGGCTCAAGGACTGAATCGCCATGCGACATCCAGACGACTTGCTCTGGCGGCAGGCCTGCGAACATGCCGATTTCATCGCTTCGCGTGAACCTCACCTCCACCTTCCCGTATTCGCGTTTCGTGCCTGGCGCGACATTGCATCCGAAGCGCTGACCTGCAAGCTGCATGCCGTAGCATATGCAGAGAATGGGGACGCCGCTTTCCCAGATTTCATCGGGCAGCTTCGGCGCACCTGCGTCGTATACGCTGGCAGGCCCACCCGAAAGAACATATGCTTTGTAGCCCCGCAACATGTGAATCGGTGCTGTGGGCTTCACGATTTCTGCGAATATGTCCAGCTCGCGAAACCTTCGCGCAATGGTCTGCGTGTACTGGCTGCCGAAGTCGATGATGGCAAGCTTTTCGGTCATATAGAAAATAAGGAATAAAATGTCTTGAACTTTATGAGCTCGGAAAAGCAGCAACGACCTTTTATGTTTTGACTGCATCATTTACGCGTGTCAACTATGCCGGGCACGCCACGCTTCGAGTCGCTCTTGAAGGACATCTCTTACGTATTCAAAACAGGCCGAGTGCCTGACAGTTCCGAAAGCGAGATCGGAGGCATACGGGAAGTGATATTGTGGGGATCGAGGGCAATAGGTGCGGGCTATCGCGTAAGAAAGCATCTGCAGTCGGATTATAGCATTCAGCCTGTCACGAGCGCCGATCAAGAGGTGCAAGCGACAGGGCCGACCATTCTTTATCTAAATACGAAAAATTTCAAAGGTGATTTTGGACAATTCAGGGCGATGGTGAGCCGGAATGACAACATCAGACTCCTGGTCGTTGACCCGGATGGCGAGCACAGTCGCGCTCGCAATGCGTATTGCATCTATACGAATTACTTTTTAAGTCCCTCGGACCAGGACATAGACCCAGCAATATCGCGGATGCTAGTCAGTCTCTATCGGAACATGGACTATGCCGTTGAGGAGGACGGTGTCCGATTTCCAGATGGCAGGGTCGTGAAGCCATATTTTAGGACCTCGGTTCTTATAAACTACCCGCGGACCAGGGACATTCTCGAAGGCGTGTTGTCATCTGCAGTGCGAAAGTTTAATCCCGATGTGCTTGCGAGCAGAGAGGTTTCTGGAAGACCCCCTGAAGACGACGTTCGCATGTACGAATTGGCTGAGCCAATTGCTCGGAAGTTGGGCCTGAGCGCTGTAAAACTCACTAGGAAGGGTAGCGGCTATGTAGCTGAACATGACTTAGGAGGCGCGCATGTCCTTCTGCTCGAAGATGTTGTGGGCACAGGCGAGACCAAGCTAGCATTAGTAGAGGCGCTCGAGAACGCTAAAGGAAATGTGCGTGCATGCGTTGTGCTCCTCGATAGGATGGAAGGGGCAGCTGCGAAGCTCGGCGCGTGTGGGGTAGAACTCTATTCGGTGGCAGACATGACGGTGTATCAGGAAATGTCTCGCCTGCCTGGTGCGCAGCCGGGCGATCTTACAAGCGAAAGATGTTCTTAGTCGGAGGTTACGCTTCCTTCCATCGCGCTGCTCGAGTGCTGTCCGCCAGAAGAGCCGCAGTCTAAAGCCTGCGATTATAGCGTGAGCATCGCTTCGGCCTAATCCTCGAAAGAAAACGGCCTTCTTTCAGGATCTCGGAATGCTTCACTTTCCGGAGATAAGAATAGCTTTTGTCGGGCACACAGCTTCGCATGCGCGGCATGCTATGCAATCCTTCTCGCGAGCTGGGTCAGACTTTTTCTGCCCGTTGACGCTAATGATGTCGTATACCTTGGCGGGGCAAACTTGCGCGCATGAGCCACAACCGCTGCACAGGTCTTGGTCCACGGCCACATTCGTTCCGTGCACTCCCAACTTTCCGGTGGCTGCGCGCACGGCGTGGCCGGCGTGCTGGCCGGTCGGCTTCGACTGCAGAACTTTTGGATTTATAGGCATAACAATCATCGTTAAATTTGCAGCCAACGAATATAAATAGAATGGAACCGTTCGACAGCTTGATTATTTTTGCAGCGAGCATGGCATCGCTTGTCGTGACATCCGAAGCGACAGTGATGTCTGCGGAGAGCTTAAGCCACCGCCTAAGGCTGCCGCAGGTTGTTGTAGGGATGTTTTTTCTGGCGATAGGAACGTCGCTTCCAGAGCTTGCCATCACGGCGTTTGCTGCGCTTGAAGGCGAGGCGAAGATAGTCTTGGCGATGCTGCCCGGTGCGAACGTTAGCGATGCCACGCTCGTTCTCGGCGTTGCTGGACTGTTCGGTGCGATTACAATCAGAAAAAAAGACGCCTGGCCGCTTGTTGCCGCTTCGCTGATGAGCGCGGCCGTGAGCGCAGCAGCCCTGATATCCGGCCGATTAGACGCGGCTTTCGGGGTCTTTGCAATCCTGATGTTTGCCGCTAGCACTTACTTTCTAGTACGAGAGAACCATGGCAGAAGGGCGAGAGCACACGGAAATGTGATGCACCACGCTGCCGTTGTGGTTGCGTCCATAGGCGGTGTGTTGCTGTCGTCGCACTTTGTTGTAGCATCGACTATCGGCATCTCTGGGCTTTTCGGAATTCCGGAGGCTCTAATTGCCGGCCTTGTTATAGCATTTGGGACTACTTTGCCCGAGATGGCGGTATCTTCCATCGCGATGGCAGAAAAGCGCTTTTCACTGGCGCTGGGCAACGTCGCAGGCTCTTTGATAACAAACCTCGGACTCATCCTCGGTGTTGCGTCTCTTTCGGCATCGTTTCCGCTCGCCGCTGAGGATGTGATGTTCTTCAGCGCGAGCCTAATTGCCGGATTGCTTACGGCAGCCATTTCGCTCAGGCGGCGCCTTCATCCGCATGAGAGCTTGGGTCTTCTGTTCGTTTACATCATGTTTTTCGTGCTTATGCTGGCCAAGTGATGGGCGCTTGCAGCCGGATTCTTCGGCTAGCGCGCCAATCCGTCATATTTTTATATGTGGCAACCCAAATTAAATCAGGTGTAAAAATGGCGATGAACCCGATGGCATTGCTGACAGTCATCTTCGGACTGTTGGTGCTGATTGCGCCATGGGTGACCGGAGGAACGACGCTCCAGTATCTTGAATCTATCCTTGGAGTTCTCGTCGTTGTTCTCGGCGCGTTGGCGATGAAGAAATAAAGCGTGCGATTTCTTTTTGATTGATTTATTTTATTCTTGCCATAATTATTTGTATGGCTGAACCAGGCAGCATCCCTGTTCCTTCGATGCCCAAAACAAGTCCCAGCATCGAGCACACGCCTGCTGCTTACAGGCGCATGCGCGATCCCGCCCTGCTGCGATTTTACTATTCTATCAAGGCGATGAAAATGCTCGATGCGATGGAGTTGTCGGGCTCATCGCCTCCGGACATTTTTGTTGGCCGCATAGGCTACCCTAAAGTCTTCATCGGACCGCTTGTGCCGCCGCTTGAGGGCGATACATCGCTGCTGGGGACCCCCGAAATGTGGCCGGGGCGCTCGATTGCCGACATCGTTGAGATGCGCAGCCAACTGCTGCGCGGCATGTACGCCGTGAACGTAAGGGATGTGAACAGGTCAGGAATAGTCGATTTCACGCAGGAGCTTGCTCTTTCGAAGGACAGCGCGTATGTCGACCTCGAGCTTGAGAAGAAGCCGCGGCATGTCGTGCGCTGGGACGACCATACGCAGCCATTCGGCCCTAGCGCGCCGCTCAAGAGTGTGCAGGTGTCCGGGACCAGGGCCGACACGAAGATAGAGAAGGCGCACTCCGACACGGACCTGAAAGCGGCGGATGCTATCATCGAACTTTACGAAAAGGGGGTGCTGGTCTCAAAAATACAGAAGGCGTTTTCTGCGGGCCTTTTCGGACTGAAAAATCGGAGGCGGTTCGTTCCAACGCGCTGGGCAATCACCGCAGTCGATGATGCGATAGGAAAGCACCTGCTGGCGCAGGTGAAGGAGTTCCCCACAATAGACGAGTTCCGCGTCTATGAGACGGTCGCGCTGGACAACCGCTGGGAAGTCCTGATGATGCCCCGGCACTGGTCGTATGAGCTTATGGAGGCGTGGTACCCTGGGACGGTGTGGAATGCGACCGGTCGCTGCGTTGAGATGTATTCCAGTGCCGAAGGCTGGCTGCCGCGCAAAAGGTATGCCGAGATAGGCGGATGCTACTATGCCGCGCGGCTTGCCGTGTGCGAGCTGCTGGTGCGGCTGAAGCGGCAGGCGACTGTCATAATCTTGCGCGAAGCGCATCCAGGATACATAATGCCTGTCGGCGTCTGGAACGTGCGCGAGCATGTGCGCCAGGCGCTACGCAGCGAACCGCTTAAATTCGACACGCTTGCGGGTGCGCTCCGCCACGTGCAATCGCGGCTGGAGATACCGCTTAAGGTGTGGATGGAAAATTCTCGATTGTTTCGCGCGCTGTCCGCTCAGAAGGCGCTAGCGGAGGCGACCAACTTAGGAAGTCTGAAGCATGCAGCGGATTAGCTGTATTCTCTCCATGTATACCGGCATTTCGTGCAGCGGAAAAAGCGCGTGGGCGGTTCGTCTGATGCCCGCGTTTGAATGACCCAGAAATAGCATGCGCTGTTGCCGCATTTAGGGCAATCGACTTCCATCGTCGGCAGTGACGGTTCATCAGTTTCGATGACAGCAACGCCTTTGCTTTCGTGAACGCTCTTCACGATGCCGCCTGCGCCGCTGGGCGGCTGCTGTGCCCCGCATTTCCTGCAGCGCAAGCCTCCTTTTTCTGGAACGAGCAGACCGCCACATCTACAAAAGCCGAACACCGAAAACAACTCCGCTGTTTTATTGGCATATTCCGAATGGCAGCATCCCGCATGCCCGGTGGCGATATGATGAATCTCGATATATAAAAAGGCGTGGCAAAGAAGATTACTTGATAATATGCCGGTCGGCCAATCAGAAGACATGAAGACAAAAATCGATGTAGCAGAGGTAGTCGGAGAAGTCCCGTATTCCGCTGAAGAGTACAAGCCGCTGCTGAGGGAATTCGGCATAGACGACATGTCGCCACTGCTGCCGCGCATACGAAAGCCGCATTATCTGTATAGCCGCGGCATCGTTGTTGGGCAGCGAGATTTCGCTGCAATCATAGAGGCGATGGACAAGAGGAAGCCGTTCGCCGTGCTCACAGGCGCAAATCCGTCGGGGCGGCTGCACTTCGGCAACAAGCTGTTTTTAGACCAGGCGCTGTGGCTGCAGCAGCAAGGCGGTGAGGTTTTCATACCCATCTCGAACGACGAATCGTACGTCTTCAAAAAAGCACCGAGCATCGAGCAGGCGACGAAGACGGCGATGAACGTCGTGATACCTAACATCATCGCCATGGGATTCGACCCGGAGCGGACGCATATATTCATCTCAACGAAGATTCCCCGCGTATACGAACTTGCGATGACGCTTTCGACGAAGGTCACGATTTCTACTATAAACGCGATATTCGGGTTCGACAATTCGACGCCGCCCGGGCAAGTGTTCTATGCCGTCACGCAGATGGCGCATATCCTGCTTCCGCAGCTGCCCGAATTCGGCGGGCCTAAGCCGACCGTTGTCCCTATAGGCATAGACCAGGACCCGTACATGCGGCTTTCAAGGGACGTCGCCGAGAGGGCGGGCATGATGAAGCCGAGCTCCACATACCATCGGTTCATGCATGGCTTGCGCGGGGGCAAGATGAGCGGCTCGAGGCCTGAGACGTGCGTCTACATGGACGACGATGAGGAAGCCGTGCGCGAGAAAATCGGGCGCGCAAAAACGGGCGGCGCAGGCACGGTCGAGGAGCAGCGCAAGAACGGCGGCAATCCAGACGTGTGCAACGTATTCGAATACTACAATTTCCATGTCGCCAAAGACGATGCGCACGCTAAGCGCGTCTGGCAAGAATGCCGCTCAGGCAAGCGTGTCTGCGGCGACTGCAAGGCAGAGTGCGCCAGGCTGCTGTCTGAATGGCTCGCTGCGCACAGAAAGCGCGTGGAGAAAGCGAAGGACAAGCTGGACAAGTTTTTGAACATATGAAGGGATGATGCGCTGCAGCTGCAATTGCCCTTCTTCTAGGCTCTTGCGAGATAAGCGGTTATTGCGTTGGTCAGCTGTCTTGTCGGACAGCTGCACCGGGCTCGACTTGAATTCACGCTCCATGTTACTGAATCCTGCCCCGAAAAGGAGATAAAGGAAGGGAGGCGTATGTAATCATGGCCAAACTATCCGACGCCTACAAGCTGCTTTATCCGCGCGTCGTCTGCATGATAACGACCGTCGACAAGCGCGGAAGGATAAATTCTGCGCCTGCAGACTGGCTTGTTCCTATCGAGTTCGACCCGCCACTTGTGGCGATGGTCATCGATGACAGCCATGACACGTGGAAGAATGTGATGGAAACCAACGAGTTTACCATCGGGATCCCTCCGCTGAAGCTCGAGAAGCAGGTTTTGACATGTGCCAAGCCGTTTCCGCGCGGCGTGAACGAGCTGGAAAAGGCGGGTCTTACGTGGCGAGCGGCTTCGAAGGTCAATCCGCCCTTGATTAATGAGTGCCCCGCGGCACTCGAATGCAGGGTGCGCGAGGTCATCAAGAAGCATTGCCTCATAATCGGCGAGGTCGTGGCGGTGCACGCGCCTGCCAAGCCGTTCAAGCCGCTGATGCACCTTACGGGCTATAAGTTCTCGACGATACGATAATCTTGTTGGTAGCGATGCGAGCAAACCTCATCATACTGGCGGTAGTGCTTGCATTTTTCGCATTGCAGGCGTCAATTGACGGCTTCACGGAAGCGTTCCTGCTCGATTCGGCCAAGCTTGCAGCGCGGCCGTGGACGATCATAACTGCGATGTTCCTTCACGGCGATGTGGCCCATCTGGTCTATAACATGCTCGCTCTCGTGATGTTCGGGCTTGTGCTCGAATCGATAATCGGCACGCAGAAGTTTTGGGTGCTCTATTTCTCGGGCGGCATCGTGGCAGGGATTGTGGCTGCGCTTTTTTATCCGGCCTCGCTGGGCGCAAGCGGTGCGATTTTTGCCGTCCTGGGCGCGTTGGCTGTTCTGCGACCGCGCATGATGATATGGGTCGGCGGCTTTCCGATGCCGATGGCGCTTGCGGCGGTCGTTTGGGTCGTGATAGACCTTATCGGCTTCATCGCGCCGAGCGGCGTTGCAAACGCGGCGCATATCGCAGGCCTTGCTTTTGGCGCTGCTGCTGGGCTTGTTTTGAGAAGGCGATTTGGGCAACCGCTCAGGCGGCACCATAGCCGACGCGTGCTATCCGAGCGCGACATAGAACGTTGGGAAGACGGGTGGATGCGGAGATAGCGCGGATTCTTTCCGATTGCCTTTTATGTTTTTGCCAGTCAGACTCGTTTATGGCGGATAATCCTATCTTCGACAGGCTCATCAAAAACGGATGCGCGCACGAAGATGGCGCGAGGGTTTGGCGCGTAGACGATTCGAAGCTTTGGTACCTGATGCCAGAGCAGGCACGCGGCTATCTCGAATACCTGAACGAGGAGGGGTACAAAGGCGGGCTGAAAGAGATGGGACTTTTGAGAAAGCATGCGGCTGAAATTGTCAGCGGCCTGGCAGACGGGCCGCTCAACATCGTCGACCTCGGATGCGGCGATGGAAGAAAAGCTGTCCCAATTATCGAGCACCTTTATGGAAAATGCGCAATCAGATATTGCCCAATCGACATAAGCAGATTTATGGTAGATCGCGCAGCCGAAGCGGTCGGAAAGCTGGGCATCGCGGCCGTAAAAGAGACGTGGAGCGTGCATGATTTCGAGCGCCTGGAGGAGCTGTCGCCTCACCTTCGGTCAGGCGGCTTTGACAGATGCATGTTCATGCTCATGGGCAACACGGTAGGCAATTTCGAGACTCATAAGATTCTTGGCGAAATCGCCGAAGGGATGCGTGAAAGGGACGCCTTAATCGTAGGGAGCGGGCTCGACAACGGCAAGCTGGGCGAGGAAGCTATAAGCCAGCTCAAGAGGAGCAAGGTGTCGGAATGCTTCTTCAGCCACGTGCCTGCGCAGCTCGGGCTGGATTTGGCCGATTTGGAATATGACGTGAAGTTCAGAAATTCGAGGTTGGACTTCTACTACAAAATAAATGCCGACAGGAGCGTTTCGCACGGCGATAAACGAATCGATTTCAAAAAGGGCGACCAACTTGTCGTCGCGTTCTGCTACCATTACAAAATCGAAGAGTTCGGAGAAAATCTCAACAGGCACTTTACGGATGTCAGGATTTACCCGACAGAAGACGGTTCTTACACGCTTGCGCGATGCGAGAAGTGAGCTGTCAAACAAGATGCGGGGCGAAGGGGGCTGCAAATAGACCCGAGGCGTGCCGCGCAAACGTTTAATACATTCCTTTTGCCAAATTCAAGTCAAGGGCCCGTAGCTCAACCTGGTAGAGTACCTGCCTCTTACAGCCCTTTTGCTAGCGCAAAAGCGCTGGCGGAAAAGGAGCTGTCAGCGTCCAACGAAAACGCTGATGGAAAGCTGAAGAAAGCAGGCTGTTGCGGGTTCGAATGCGCAGCTGAAGCAGAGCTTCGCTGGCCTATTCGGCTGCGCCGAATATCCCGTCGGGCCCATCCGTGTACGCGAAGCCGTGCAAGGCTGAGGTCGGCAATCCAGCAACCGCGATAGCATTTCGCGGCGAACTTTTCGCTTTAAATAGGTTTTGCCTAGAGCTTTATTACCATGGGTTACTGCGATCGCATTTCCGTGCGCGGTTCGCGTCTTTCTACTTCTCATTCTCTAAAAGTTCTGTTATTCTTCGCGGCTTTTTCGCTTCTGGCATGCCCGTCCTTTGGTGCCATAATCTATGTCAGCAGCGGCACGTCACCAAGCACAATAAACGCAGATGAGACGACGAACATAACAGTCAGCTACGACAACACGGGCAGCAGCTACCCGAACGGCTACATCTCGCTTTCATTTCCGAATTGGGACGTCGTTTCCTGGAGCGGAGATCTCGGCTCCGGCAAACTTTACCGCGCGGGAGATTCGATATACGACAAAAACGGGGCGGCTATAAAGGCCAGTTACCCGCTAGTCGAGTTTTCCGGGAGCTGGTCGTCCAATACAAGAAAAACCGTGTCTGTTGTGGCCCGCCCCAAAGCCGGGGCTAGCGGAACTCTTTCGATATACTTTCGAGCGGCATTGTGCAATAGCGATTTCAGCTCCTGCCAGCGGGATCCATCATCAGGAACGACTGACCAGCAAGGTTGGCCGGTAAGGGAGAGGACGGTGAACGTTTTTGGACCTTCCACCTACTCAATAATGGCAATAACCAACGTAGACAGTGTTCTCGTATCCACGTCAGGGAAATCCTGCACGACAGGTTGGGACGGAGTGCGGTACGCGTGCACAATCCAATCGCTCCCTGCCGGAACTTATGCGGTTACGGCTACCAAAACGGGCTACAAATCTTCGACTGTCAGCGCAACCGTTCCGCCCGAGCAGACAATAACGTTTAGCTTGAGCAAGCTTGACGGATGCGATTACTCCAATCCGCCCTGCGATTCCGGTTGGGTGTGCATAAACAACAAATGCGAGCCGGATGCCCAAGCGCCGACTGTAAGCGGTATCAAAGACTCGTATACCGTAGGCGAAACCGTCCAGTTCACGGCAGTAGGCTCCATAGGCGGTCCTCATCTGCAATACTCCAGCTGCGAGGCTGTGATTTACAAGCACGCAGAGGCCGCAGGTTCCCTAGATTCCGACGGCAACACGGCAGAGCGCATACCTTTAGGGTCGCGATCCCGCGGGAGCACTGTGCAGGTAGGCGCATCGTTTTCGGTGACACAGAGCATGCTCATGGGAGTAGGAGATTCCACTCTGCAGTCACGCGCAGGCGAGTTCCGAGTGCGTTATCACTGCGATGGCGGCACAGGCGGATCCAGCAGCTACACATATTGGGATGGACCATGGGCCGCCAAAAGCTGGACCGCCATGCCGGTTCCGTCATGCGTTCCGTCTGAACCGGCGATAGGCATCGATAAAATTTACGGCGACGTTAATGGCGTGAAATTTTCAGTTACCGTCACGAATAATCGCTGTAGCGACATATCTCCAGCGTATACCGTTTCTATCGACGGCTATGATGTAAAAAGCGTCTTGATAGCATCCCCGATAGCGCCGAAAGCGTCATACACCGACAACCATAATTTACTATACGCCCTTTCTATAGGTCCTCACACGATAAAAGCATGCCTGGATAGCGGTAGCGGCGGTTCGTGCGCCGCAAAAACGTTTCAGGTTTCATCTCCTCAGCAGTCGCTCGGAGAAGGGGTTGAGATTCCAAATCACGATTTCGAAGCCGATTCCGTGATAAGCGGCTGCAGCGAAAGGATCGACCCCAGAAACTGGACCGTGCTGAGCGGAACGGGCAATTCGCCCGGCATATCGGTCGGCGTGGGAATAGACGGCGTCGATTTCGTCTGCAAGGGCGAGAACTTTCAAGGCGCAAATTATGCATATCTTGGCGGAAACAACGGAATGGGTGCAATGCGCTCTGCTGATTTCATACTGCCGGAAGGCGCATACCGCCTCAGGTACCTGAGAGCAGGCGGAGGGGGCGGCGGGAGCGGTGTTTTCCTTAAGGATGCGTCCGATGATTCTACTATCTGCTCGGTGACCAGCCTCCGCGCCACTGATGTGTTCTTTGAAGAGTACTGTACCGGCCTGTCTCAATACGTTGGCAAGACAGTTTACATCTATGTGGTGGACAGCATAGCTACCGGATGGGGCAAGGTTTTTGTCGACGACTTCCATATCCAGGATGCGAATGGGAACAATTTGCTTGTGAAGCTTCCTGCCATGCCTTCCCAATCTCTTGATATCTCCGGGTGGGAGTTTGATCCCAGAAACCCAACATTAGGTCCGGGAGACTCATTTACCATCCGCTATCGCATCATGAATCCGCATGACAACTTATACCCGGTCGTGCTCGACGGGGAGCTGATAAGTGAAGATGGATTAGTGCGCTATAGCGACCCAGCTAATGCGCTCACAGTCTGGGCGCTACCAGGAGAGGCGTGGTATTGGCGAGAATTCAAGATTCCGGATGATGTAGCACGCGGAAGCTATAGCGCCTTGCTTAGCATATACGATCAAGCTAGCGGGAGAATTCTCGATTATGAGCACACCGCGCCTTCCATATCTTTAGAGTATTACAATTGCAGCATAACTTGCATTGAAGCTTCTGAATCTGAACCCGAATGCGAAACCGATTGCGAGTATGGCGAAGCGGTCAGCACCGATTATCCACCAGGTTCGATCTTCCTGAGCTCCACAGGATTTCTAACCTTCAAACTTCTCTCCGCCGATCGCAAAGTTCTCGAAGAGTATGGTATTACATTCCTTCAGACTCACATGGGCGAGGTAGGTATACCCGAAAATCTTTTCGGTGTGCCTTCTGGAAGCCGCGTCATCCCTCATGCCAACATCATCAGAAATGTAGCCGGAAGGAAGCCGTTCGACGCTCATGTCTTTAATTACGGTGGGCGCTTCTTCAGCGTTACGGACAACGTCATCAAGGAAATTATTCCTACGAAACTCACCCCCTCGGTCGCTGAGGTTCTGAGCGCTTACACACCCGAAGAGCTTATTTTGTCAAAGAGCTCGTATGTCAAACTTTTGAGCATCATAGGTTCAAGACTGTCAATATTCGCAAGTAAGCGCGGTGCGGCATCGCTCGTCGGGACATTGTTTCTTCCACTTCGATTCCTACTCAGCAAAGCTGGAACATTAGTCCTTATGCTTGTGGACGAGGCTGAGGAGGTAGGTTCGCCATGTATAGATACGGAATTTTATGCGTATCATCACCCCGCGGAATGCAGAGTCGCCGATTTCCCAGGAAATTCGGAGTTATCGTGCCTGCCGCGAACTTATGTGAGGGACGGCAAATATGCCCTCAACTCAAATAGCATCCTGATCGCCTCGAATGGTGCCTTGATACAAGTTCGGTCTGACCATATCCTGATTACTTCTCCTGATGGCACCAAAAGTTTGCCTGTTTATGGAAGTTACGAACAGAACTTCAACAGCATATTTGTAGACGATAAAGACTTTGGCGTCGTTCTGGAATCTCACTGGAGCATGCCTGTAGGCGACGGTGACGGCAATTCGTGCACGGTTACCGATGTCCATGTTTCTTCCTATCTGCCTGGCGGAAATCTTGAGTTGCAACGCATCATCGACGCGCTGAATTCGGTAAACGCCGCAAAGCTATTTTCTCCGCCCACGTGGTTTCGATAGACGGTCTAGTCCATGAAGTTCATCATCTGCGGCAAAGAGGAAGCTGCGGCGTACGTGCCGCGCGCACCGACGCTTGCGATACGCATATTCGGCAGCGAGTCGTCTGGCATGGGCAAGCGATGCTACAAGCCGCTGCAGCACGGATATGTGCGCGTCCTGGAATATGCGTTTGACGATGTGGACCTTCACGAAGGCCAGACGCTTGAGGAGTGGGCGCAAGGCGCAGGTGCCGATCCCACAAAGCTCGTGCCATTCGACGAAGGCATGGCGGCGAAAATCCTGGACGACTTTGCGCAATGCCGCGGCAGTTTCGAGGACGTGCTCGTCCACTGCTATGCCGGGATGAGCCGCAGCCCTGCTGTCGCGATTGCGCTGGATGTCATATACAATCTGAAAGCAGACTTCAACCGCAATGAATTCCCGCGGATAAACTGGCATGTGTGCAAGATAATGGCCCGCGCGGCTGAGAAGAAGGGCCTCCTGCCATGATAGGCAGCCAGCACCGCCTATTTAAATATAAGCAAACCATGTTCTGCTAATCATTTGGTTTTGTTTCATCCGCGTTTGATACATTTGAGATTGTCGGAAAATCCGATTCTGTCAAATGCGGATGCCAGAGGAGAAAAGATGGAAAGACCAATAGACGTGCTGAACAACGCAAAAGGAAAGCGGGTGCTCATCCGCCTGAAGCGCGGAGCTGAGATATCGGGCATTCTGCAGGCGCTGGACCTCCACCTCAACATGTGGCTGGAGCAGGCGGAGCAGCGGGGCGAGGATGGAACGACCGTCAAGCTCGGCACGCTGCTTGTGCGGGGCGACAACATCCTGTACGTTTCGCCTGAGAAGTCCGAAAAGGGCCAGTAGGCTTTCCCGAAGCTTTTAAATTTTTTCGCAAAAGCGAAGTTTGAGTAGGCGGCAATCTGCGAAAAGCAGAGCTTTCCGCGATTCATCGAAGGATGCGGTGCACAACATGTCCAAAGGAACACCGGCATTCGGAAAGCACCAGCGGATAACGCACATCCGCTGCAGGCGCTGCGGCAGGCATAGCTATCATATTAACAAAGGCAAGTGCGCGGCTTGCGGCTTCGGCAAGTCGGCGAAGCTGTACAGCCAGAACTGGAAGTGGAAGCCGATAAACCGCTCTGGTCGGCGATTCATCCGGCCGAAGCACAAAAAGCCGGCAGGCATACACACGAAGCCGCGATGGGGAAAGTGAGCGAGCATGCAGTGGCGATTCCGAACGGGACGAAAGGCGAGCGGAGGCAAGTACCATAAGGGCTGCAAAAAGACCCGCGCGCAGCGCGGGCGCGACTTCATCCCCGCCAGCCTTGGCAAGACGAAAATCATACAGAAGCGAACGCGCGGCGGCAATACGAAACAGATAGCGGTGCGCGTCGAGACAGCCAACGTCGTGGTTGACGGGAAAATCGAGAAGCTCAAAATCATACAGGTCAAGAAAAATGACGCCAATCCGCAGTTCATCCGCTCGAACATTGTGACGAAAGGATGCCTCATCGAGACCGAAAAGGGCTTTGCGCGCGTAACGTCAAGGCCGGGGCAGAACGGCTCGGTAGACGCGGTGCTTGTCGAAGCAAAGAAGTAATGGCTGACTGCTCCCTTGGCATTGCTATTTAACGCTTCTTTTCAGATAACTGCGTATGGATAAAATTCCTGTCGGAGTTCTAGGAGCAACGGGGATGGTTGGGCAGAAGTACGTCGAGCTTTTGGAAGGCCATCCGTGGTTTGAGGTCGTCTATCTTGCAGCTTCTCCTCAGAGCGTTGGCAAGCGCTACAGCGAAGCGGTCGCCGGTCGGTGGAAGGGCCGTGGTGATGTCCCTTACAGGCTGCGAGACATCAAAGTTCAGGATGCAAATGATGTCGAAAGCGCCCGAGGCAGATGCGCGTTCGTGTTTTCCGCCGTCGAGATGCCGAAGGAAGAGGTCGCGCGACTGGAAGAGGAGTATGCACGAGCCGAAATCCCGGTGGTGTCCAACAATTCAGCTCACCGCGACACTCCGGATGTTCCGATGCTGATACCGGAAATAAACGCCGAGCATCTTGATGTCATTTCCGCTCAGCGAAAGCGGCTAGGGACCGAAAGAGGCTTCATCGCCGTGAAACCTAACTGCTCGCTCCAGAGCTACATGACACCTCTTTATGCGCTCGTACAAGCCGGCTATCCGGTCGAAAGCGCAATCATCGCTACGATGCAGGCCGTTTCTGGCGCGGGCTATCCGGGGGTGCCATCGTATGATGCCATCGGCAACGTGATACCCTTCATAAAGGGCGAGGAAGAAAAATCGGAGCGCGAGCCGCAAAAGATATTGGGAAAGGTCGACGGCAGCATTATAGTTCCAAACCGCGATATCAAAATATCAGCGCATTGCAATCGAGTTCCTGTCCTGGACGGCCATCTGGCATGCGTGAGCCTAAAATTCGCGAGTAAGGCGCCGAAACTCGATGAGATAAGGCGCATATGGGATGACTTTGCATCGCTTCCGCAGGAGTATGGATTGCCTTTCGCTCCGAGAAGGCCGATAGCGTATCTCGATGAATCTGACAGGCCGCAACCGAGGCTAGATGCCGACCGCGATAAAGGAATGGCTGTGACTGTTGGGCGCTTGCGCCCTTGCAATGTGCTTGATGTCAGATTTGCCGGGCTCTCGCACAACACTGTGCGCGGCGCTGCAGGCGGCGGGATACTTAATGCGGAATTGCTGAAATATAAGGGATATTTCGGATAGGACATCTCACAGAATCTTCGCAACTTCCGCGCAGATCGCTTTGAAGACCTCATCCACCGGCCTGTTGGCGTTAACGATTGCGATGCGCTCACCTTTGAGGCGTTCGGGCAGCGCAAGATAGTTTTGGCGCATTTTCTCCGTAAACGCAACTTCGCGCTCGAAGACCTCCTGGTACTGCCTGCTTGCATCACCAAGATTGCGCACCAGCGCAGCGCGGGGATCTGCGTCGAGGACTATCGTCAGGTCTGGCACAAGGAAATCCTTGTGCGCGAGCATGATTTCGTCAAACGGCACACCCTGCGCTTGCTGATAGGCAATGGTCGAGTGCTTGTAGCGGTCACAGAGCACGATGCAGCCGTAGCGAAGCGCAGGCTGAATCAGGCGGCGAATGTGATCGGCGCGGTCGGCTACGAACAGCCGCAAAAACTCGCGGGCGTACGCACTCATCTCGCGCGATGTCGCAAGCAAGCGGCGCACAAGTTCGCCGTGCTCGGAGAGGCTCGGCTCGCGCGTCATGAGGATATGGAAGTTCTTGTTCTTCCTGTAAAGCCATTGGGCGAGCAGGCACATCTGTGTGCCTTTGCCCGAGCCATCGATGCCTTCGATGACGATAAATTTTCCCTTGGGCTGCGGGCGCTGGTCGGTCTCACCTGCAAACGACTTGAGCGTAGGGTTCATTTTATCCGTGTAATATTGGTCGCCTAAATGTTAAAAATGAGGAATCGTCACTGTTTTTCCGTGGGCATGGCATGCGCGGCTGAAAATGCTTATAAACTTATGTAGGCATAGTGCTGGTAGCAAGATTCTGAGTGATTTTGGCATGACGAACACGATTGAAGTTCCGCCACCGATGCGCCAGATGGGATACGACCGCGCAATCGCTGTATTCTCTCCGGAAGGGCGCATGTATCAGGTGGAATATGCGCGCAAGGCCGTGGAGAAGGCTACGACCGCGCTGGGCGTAGTGTTTGCCGGCGGCATAGTGCTAGTCGCGGCAAAGATGCTTCAGCGGCTGCTCGTGCCTGAAAGCGTCGAAAAAATAGCCAAAATAGACGAGCACATCGGCGTCGCGAGCTGCGGCATACTTGCTGACGCGCGCACGCTTATCGATTTTGCGCGTGTCCGAGCTCAAGTCAATAAAATCACATTCGGCGAGCCTATCGAAACGTATTCGCTCGTCAAAGACATTGCAGATCGCGTGCAGAAATTCACTCAAATTGGCGGCATACGCCCCTATGGAGTTGGCCTTCTGCTCGGAGGCATGAACGGCACGCCTCAGCTCTTTGAGACCGACCCCTCAGGCACGATACGCGAGTGGCGCGCGCATGCGATTGGCAGGGGTGCGAAGGAGGCGCGCAAGCTCCTAGTGGAAGAATACAAGGAGAACTTGTCTAAAGAAAAGGCTATAGACCTTGCGATGCGCGCGCTGCTAGCTGGCGAGAAGAAGCTGTCGAGCCGCTCCGTTGACATTGCGGTCATCGAAAAGAAAATCAAGGTTTACAGCGCGGCTGAGAAGAAGGAGATGCTGAAGAGATACGTGTGATGGCGGCGGCTTGGGCATGGCGAAGAGAAAGGAAGCGGATTTTGCCGGCATTGGCGCATCGCTAGCAGGCATATTTGTGCCAGTCGTCTTGTTCGTGACACTATTTGCGCGTGAATCGGCGTGGGTTCTGGCACCGATAGCTGCGGCTTTTGCGGCGATGGGAATCGCTCTTGGGTATTTTGCAAGCAAGAGGCGATAGGCAGCGAGAAGGCTTTTAAGCATTGCTTCCGCAATATCTATCAGTAACTGACAGCACCTTGATTTACGCCTTCAGGCAATTACTGCACAAGGTGCTTTGCTTACGGTGAGCAACATGGTTACGGTCGAAAAGGCTATCATTGCAAGGCTTGAAAAATCGGGCAAGCGATTCGAGGTTCTTGTAGACCCTGACATTGCATATGACCTTCGCAGCGGCAAGCAGGTTTCCGCGAGCAAAATGCTTGCGGTGGGCCAGATTTTTTCAGATGCGAAGAAGGGCGACAGGCTGAGCACGACCGACATCGAAAAAGCCTTTGGCACAACCGATGTAAACAAGATAGCGGAGCTTATCGTCAAGACGGGTGATGTTCAGCTTACAACAGAATTCAAGCGAAAGAAAATCGAGGAGAAGCGCAAGCAGATTGCAACCTTGATTTCGAGGGCAGCCGTGGACCCGCGAACAAAGCTGCCGCATCCTCCTGAGCGCGTGCTGAACGCGATGGAGCAGGCGCATGTGAACATAGACCCCTTCTTGGCAGCCGACCAGCAGACTGAAGCGGTCATCAAGGCCATAAAGCAGATACTGCCGATGTCCATCGAAGAGGTTGAGATTGTTGTAGAGGCGCCGGCAAAGTACGGCAGCGCTATCCAGAAGGCGGCCCGCGAATATGGCGCGGGAAAAGAGCAATGGATGGGCGCGACTTTCGTGCTCCAGATAAAAATCCCTGCCGGCCTTAAGGCGAAGTTCCTCACTCATATGTCGGGAATAACGGAGGGAAACGCAAAGATAGTGGAGAAAAAGTAATTTTGATGCGGATGGAGGAAATGCGTATGATGCAAGATTCGAAACCTGCCAATGAGCGGCGACTCGTTATAACAGGCGAACTGCTAGGTCGGGGCCGCGCGGGCCACGGAGCATTCGAGGATAATGGGAACGTCTTTTCAAAGTTCATCGGGCTCGCAGAGTCGCGCGACGACCTGCATTTTGTAATACCGCTCAGCGGCGTATACAATCCGAAGCGAGGCGATGGCGTAATCGGTCGCATAACCGAAATAGTTTTCCAGAAGTGGATAGTTGACATCAATTCGCCCTACGAAGCGACGCTCCCCCTCAGCGAAGGCGTGGAGGGGTTCGTGGACCTCACGAAGGCAGACCTAACAAAATACTTTGACTATGGTGACGTGATTTTTTCTGAGATAATGTCGGTTTCAAAGCAGAAGCACATAACGCTCACGATGCGAAGCCGCAAGTGCCGAAAGCTCAAGGGTGGGCGGCTGATTCGCGTCACGCCGGCAAAGGTGCCGCGCATCATAGGCAAAGGCGGCTCGATGGTCGAGATGATAAAGCAGATGACCGGCACGCAAATCGTGGTCGGGCAGAACGGCGTGGTATGGGTCCGGGGGGACAATGAGGATCTAGCTGCCGAGGCTGTGCGACTGATAGAGGAGCGAGCACATATGCGCGGCCTGACCGATTACATAAAATCCATGCTCGAGCAGCGCGTTGGCCATGCGTACGTTCCGAAGCCATCCGAGGGACGGGAGGAGGGGTTCCGTGATTTGCGCAAGGCCGAACCTGCCACCGCCGACGCTGGGCAGCAATCTAACCAGCCAGAACGGCACGAAGGGCTCGGCGTGGATACGGTAGACGTTTAAGGCAACCGCAGGTGATTGTATGGGAGGGCATACAGAAGAGCAGCTGATTGTAAACGGAAAACGGCCTGACGGCCGCAGCCTTGATGAACTAAGGCCAATCGAAGCGAAGATCGGAGTTTTAAAGCGGGCCGATGGTTCAGCTATGTTCAAATTTGGAAAAAGCTGGGCAATTGCTGGCGTGTACGGGCCGCGCAAAGTGCTTCCGCGCCATGAGGAGCAGGCGGAGCGTGCGATACTCCGAACCGAGTACAGGATGGCATCGTTCTCAACGGCAGAGCGTTCGCGGCCAGGGCCCAGCAGGCGAAGCCAAGAAATTTCCATGGTCATGCGCAATGCGATACTGCCTGCGATTTTTTTAGATGAGTTTCCGCGAACAGCGATCGACGCTGTAATCGAGATCCTAGAGGCTGATGCATCAACGCGATGCGCGGCGATAAACGCAGCTGTACTTGCGCTTGCGGATGCAGGCGTTCCGATGCGCGACCTGGTGAGTTCATGCTCGGCTGGTGTCGTCAATGGCCAGATTGTCCTGGACATAGCAGGCAAGGAGGACACCGCCGGTGAACTTGACTTGCCGGTGGCTTATTATCACCGAAAAAAAGAGCTGACGTTGCTGCAGATGGACGGCATTGCAAGCCCAGAAACGGTGAAGCAGATAATACGAACTGCAATACGCGGATGCGAGCAGGTATACGAGGTTCAAAAGCGCGCGCTCAGAGCACGCTACGAAATCGAGGTGGCAGACCAATAGAGGTGTGACGATGATAGAAATGGATCCTGTACTGATCAATGAGATGGCGATGCGGGGCAAGCGCATCGATGGACGACCCTTTGATGCCTACCGCGACGTTAAAATCGAAACAGGCATCATTACGTCTGCGGAGGGAAGCGCCCATGTTAAGCTCGGCGAGACCGAAGTTATTGTCGGCGTAAAATTGGAGGTTGGGACGCCCTACCCTGACTCGCCTGATGAAGGCGTGCTGACATGCTCAGCGGAGCTAGTTCCCCTCGCTTCACCCGAATTCGAATCGGGGCCGCCAGGTGAGGAAGCCATCGAGCTTGCGCGCGTAGTAGACCGTGCAATACGCGAATCGAAATGCATAGATATGAAAAGGCTCTGCATCAAGGCTGGCGAGGTTGTCTGGATGATTTATGTCGACATCGACGTCCTGAACGACGACGGAAACCTTATTGATGCGGCGTGCATAGCAGCTGTTGCTGCGCTGGCGAGCGCAAGATTGCCGAAGCTTGTCGTGGATGGCGACAAGTACGAAGTCGACTACAGCGTTCATGAAGAGAGGCTTCCCTTAGGCGGCATACCAATTTCTACAACGTTCGCTAAGATAGGGCCTGCGATAGCCGCAGATCCCAACATTGCCGAAATCAAAGCGATGGCTGCGCGCCTGACCGTCGGGACGATTGACAAAGAGCGAGAGATAAAGCTCTGCTCGATGCAGAAGGGCGGCGAGTGCGGCTTGCGTCTAGAAGAGGTCGACAAAATCATCGACATGGCAGTCGCCAAGGGCGAAGAGCTCCGAGAAAAGGTGCGAGCAGCGGTCGGCACTTGAACCGCTGGATTCTCAGCGCTTAGAGCACGATGAGTCGGCTTTTAACCTTTTCCTTTGCTTTCTATCACATGCCCAATCACATAGCCAATATTATAGGGAAGCTCGATGCGCTTCGGCCTCGGCCTTCGCGCCTGCTGGTGCAGGTGCCTGCCGGCTTGAAAGCACGTGCGCTTGAGGTCGTGAAAGCGCTCGAAGCGAATGGCTTTCAGGCTTTTCTTGCGGCAGACGACTGTTTCGGGGCATGCGATTTGCCTATGCCTACCGTTGCTGCACTAAAAAGCGCCGGCGAAAAAATCGACGCCATCCTTCATGTCGGGCACGCACCCTTTTATGTGCCTATAAAAACTGACATTCCACTCGTACATTACGAATGGCCCGTTGACAGTCCCATCGACGAAAAGAGGCTTACCGGCGAAATTAGCAAGATAAAAGAAAAGCGCATCGGAATCGTTTCTTCTGTACAATACTTGCACGCATTGCCGAAAATCGCCGAGATTTTCAGAGTTGCTGGAAAATCCACTGAAATCGGCGGATATGTGCTAGGATGCTGGGCGAAAAGCGCAGAAGCGCTGTTAGGGAAAGTGGATGCTTTACTCTTTGTTGGCTCAGGCATGTTCCATCCTCGCGGGTTCAGATGCGATTATTTTCTCGACATGGAGCGTAGCGAGATCCGGGACGTGCGAAGCGACATAGCGAAGTGGGAGAAGATACGCTGGGCGCGCATCGCTCGCGCAAAGGACGGACGAACGTTTGCGATACTTGTATCGACGAAGCCTGGCCAGATGAACATGGCGCGCGCTCTGGAGATTAAAGCGGCGCTCGAGCGCAAAGATAAAAAGGCTTTCATCGTAGTTATGGACAAGATCACAGACGCTGCGCTCGCTGGCATCTCTGCCGATGCGTTTATAAACACGGCATGCCCAAGGCTAATGGACGACCGATGGAGCAAGCCGTTCGTGAATGCGGCGGACGTCGAGAAACTGCTTGAGCAGGCATCGTGAAGGAAAGGTCGCGTATTTCTTTGGAAATACAGAGGCCTTTTCTTTCCTGATGAAAAAGGGATTTGCATGGAGATAAAGGTCCTTGAGCAAACGGATGACAAGGTCAAGCTTGAAATCGACAGCCTTACGCTCGCAAACCTTCTCAACAACGAACTTTGGAAGCAGAAAATCGAGTGGGCGGCGTGGTCGCGCGAGCACCCCTATCTTTCAAAGCCTGTGCTCGCCGTCAAGGCGAAAGACCCGAAGAAGGCGCTCATTGCGGCCGCAGAGCAGATACAGGCAGACGCAGAGGCGCTCAAGAAAGCGTTTGCTAAAGCTGCGAAAGATTAAGAGGCGCGACATGCCAGAATCGCC
>JAWCMQ010000001.1:115062-117876 GCA_039091255.1 Candidatus Aenigmatarchaeota archaeon | reverse complement strand
TCAAGGCGAAAGACCCGAAGAAGGCGCTCATTGCGGCCGCAGAGCAGATACAGGCAGACGCAGAGGCGCTCAAGAAAGCGTTTGCTAAAGCTGCGAAAGATTAAGAGGCGCGACATGCCAGAATCGCCTGGACAGAAAGCGCGTGACGTAACGCTGGCTGATGAATGCCCATACAAGGGCTTGCATGCGCATAAGGGCAAGTGCCCGGATTTAGGCAAATATGCAGAATGCCGAAATGGTCCAGAATGCCCATACCTCTCAAGGCGCGCGAACGTGCCTGAGGTCGACCTCCAATTTGGATTCGGGCCTTAGGCCGATGCCGGTTCTGTTCGACGTTTACTATATTCCTATCGCGTATAGCGCCAATCTCGGGTATCCTAAAAGCGGCAGCGCAAGGCGGGCCTCGCCGAGTATGCGCTCAGGCGGGACAGGCTCAGGGTCGGGCGCAGGATTATGGTCTCCTTTGAATATGTACATCCCGTCCTCGCGCACTTCGACTATCCTGTGGATTATGGTCACCCCGTTGTGCAAATAGATGGCGATGTCGCCTACATCATAGTGCCCTTTGGAGATGATCATCAAGTCGCCCACGTGCAGGTTTGGCTCCATGCTGCCCGAAACGACAGAAACCATAGGCATAGGCGTCCCGAGCGCGATAGCAAGGCCGTTATAAAACAGCCATGCGACCGCCACGATGACTAAAATTGCCAGCGCAGTGTCGAGCATGCGGTGGTTCCTGCGGAACTCATCCAGCCATGCAACCGTGACCATACCCGAACACCAGATTGCTATGTTCTCAACAGATTAATAATTGTTCTTACGCCCGCCCCTTCGACTCTCCCGAGAGCCCGCCTGCAATAAGGTGGGCAACCCGCACAGGCTCGGGGACATTTCCGCGGACGGTGCTTATCTCCAGGATTTTCTCGCATTTTTCACGCTCGATGCCAGCAAATTGGTAATAGAACAACTTGCCATTCCGCTTAAACTCCAAGACTTCGCCGGTGCGCTTTACAATTGCTATGCGCTTGCGCCAGTCTTTGAAGATTTTTTTGATTGCACCTAGGAACTCTGGCATATCGGGCCTTTTGCGCTGGATCGCAATTACAGGCATCCTTGTGAGCTTGTTCAGGCGATGAATGTCGACGATATTGAATCCCGCGAACGTTATGCCATCGAGCATTATGACGCTCAGCTGGTCATAATGCCGGGATTTAAGGATGGCCTGTGCTATCTTGTCTGTGGAATCAAGCCCGTCCTTTTTTATTCGCACTGACAGCAAGCCATCGAGAAACGAGCCTCCTCTAAAAACGGCGCCTACGAGCAAGACAGTTTTCGTGCGACGCGTGTGGCGCATGTCATCCCAGCCTACTATCCTTATCTCCTTCCGGATGACGCGTGGCATGAGATAACCTTGCAATCGCTACCTAATATATCAGAGTGCCATGCGCGACATGCGCATGCCATGCTCCGCCAAATATGCTTGGAATTTTTCGGCGTTTAGCATAGCTATGCGAAGCACCGCAGAAGTTGCAAAAATCGCTTTACGTGTTATTCACAATGACGCGCTTGACGACCGGCATCTTCGAGAGTTCCCGCTCAAGCTTTTTCAGGCTGCTGCATTCGGAGATGTCTGCTATTGCTGACCATTCAGCCAAATGGCCGCGTTCCAGCGTCTTGGATTGCGAAAGGACTATGTCGACTTCCGCATGCGCGAGTGCCTGCGTTATCGCGGTAAGGCTGCCGGGCTTGTCTACCATCAGTATGTGTATCTCGGCGGTCTTGCCTTTGCGCAGCGGCAGCATCTTTATCTCGCCATTATAGTTCGACATGATGATGAACTGGGAGCCGATATCGATGTCAAGAAGCTCTCGTATGTGATACGGGATAAGAACCCTTCCCTTGGAATCTACAGTCACTATGTTGTGGCGTGCGGCCGATGCGACGTTGTGCATCTATGCTCCCACCCCTTTTCGGCAACGCAAAGATTTAAAGATTCCTACCTTGTGGGAGATAGGTGGGAATCATCTTCCACTCCTCGCACGAGGGCAAGCTTAAAAAGATTGGAGTACAGAACGCAACTCAAATCGAAGATATGGCGCACCGCAGGTGTCTTGAAATGGATTTTTGCAAAAAATGCCGTGCTTTGCTCGTGCCTGTGAAAAAAGGAAAGACTGCTCGCCTTGCGTGCAGGAAATGCGGCTACACGCAGAAAGGCTCCGTGCGCGAGCTTAAGATATCGGAAAAAGTGCCGAAAGGCCGCGGCGTAGTCCTGCTTGAAAAGGATGAGGTGCAGCTGCCCACGACGGACCGTGTGTGCCCGCAATGCGGCCATGACAAGGCATACTTTTGGCTCCAGCAGACACGCTCAGCGGACGAGCCGCCGACTCAATTCTTCCGCTGCGTGAAATGCAAGCATGTGTGGCGAGAGTATAAATAAGCCTATTTCTGCTTCATCGCCGCTTCCGCGTCGCGCAAGAAAGATTCGAAGTTTTTCCGTTTTGACCAAAGAGCTTTCAGCCTGCTGTGGAGCGCGCTGTGTTGCGGGTATAAAGGATAAGACAAACTCATAGCGACTATTTCTTTTCAGACTTGATTCGCCTCCATGAGGGCAGTCCTGGCATTACTTTGGTGCCCGATGCAAGCCCGCCGCCTAGCCAATCGACGCCGTGCTTGGCTGCTATTAAGCGGGACGGGTGCCTGCATCCCAGCTCGACGGCTTCGCCGCGCAGCCATTGCGCGGCCTGCTTTTCGTCCAACTCGATGACATTCTCTTTTGGATTCAGCATTTGGCAAGCTTCTATCGTGAGGACGCCG
>JAWCMQ010000001.1:94826-114965 GCA_039091255.1 Candidatus Aenigmatarchaeota archaeon | reverse complement strand
CATGCTCGCCAGTGAGCGCCAGTCCGACCGAGCGGACGCCTTTCATGCGCTGCGCGAGCTCGGCTGCCGCGCGGGTTGCGAAGCGCCATCGCTCTTTTGCCAACAAATACGCTCCTTCGGGCAATTGCTCTATGCCGTACTGCGCATGCAGCTGTTCGGCAAGGTGTTTTTTCCGCTTAATTTCGCGCTTCTGGCGTCGCCTCATCGTTTTACCACCTTCGCGACGAAAAAGCCTTCCGTGCCGTTGTCATAGGGGTAGATGCGGATGCACTTTCTGATGTCTGCAACGAAAGAGGCACTGTGCCATTCTGTGAGCCCTTCATGCACCTTTATCTTTTCGATTCTGATGGCTTCGATTTTTGCGGTTGGCCGCTTGTCGAGCAGGTGCTGTACGACGGCTTCATTTTCGTCGGGCGCGAGCGTGCATGTGGAGTAAACAAGCGTCCCGCCGGGCTTGAGGCAGTCGAAGCCTGCAAGCATGAGGCCTTTCTGGACGGCTGCCAAGCGATGGACCGCACGCTCGGTCCACTTGGCCTCGATTTCTTTGAATGCGCGGATTTGGCCGAGGCCCGAGCATGGCGCGTCGACGAGAACGCGGTCGAATGCATCGGCGGCCCAGCGCGGGAATGCGCGGCCGTCTGCCTGGGTTATGACTGCGTTAGCTACGCCGCAGCGCTGGATGTTCGCCGCAAGCGCCTTCACGCGGTCGAAGCTCGTGTCGTTGGCGACGATCGCGCCCTGCATGCCCATAAGCTGCGCGATGTGCGTCGTTTTTGCGCCGGGCGCTGCGCTGATGTCAAGGACGGCATCGCCGGGCTGCGGGTCGAGCGCGAGCGTGATGGCCATCGATGCGGCGTCCTGAATGAAATAGTAGCCGAGAACGTGCTCGGGTGTGTCGCCCATCAGCAGACGGTCCGTGAAAAATCCATCAGCGCACCACGGGACATGCTCGAGCGACCAGCCTTGCGATTCAAGGCGTTCTACGAGTTCCTCACGGCAAACTTTCAGCGTGTTGACACGGATAGACTTGGGAAAAGAGAATTTGGTCGTCTGCTCGTATCTTTTGTAGTCGAAGTTAGGAAGCTGCGACAGGTAGGTTTGGAGCGCTGAGCGCATGCAGAAGCTACTGTTGACATTAATTTAAGCTGATTGCCAGCTGCTTACAAGGAACTATGCTTGCGCAGATTGCATAATCTGGTATGCGCTGCCGTCTTCCGGTGCATTTGCTTCTGTGCACTTTTCTTTACTGCATGGGCGATCTCCAGAGTCGAGTTCTCCGAAACCCGAATCGAATAGCTCTTTTATCGCTTTCGCAGCACCCTCGTAGCCAGGCTTCCCTTTCTCGATGTAGACGTCTAGCCTAGTTCCTCTTGTCGCTGCCAGGCACAAGATCTCGATCATGCTTTTTGCGTTTGTTTTGCACTCCTTTTTGCTCATCCCCTGGCCGGCAGGTCTGTAAATCAATATTTCATGCGGATATCTGATTGCCGTTTCCACTAATTTTGACGCGGGCCGCATATGTATGCCAAGCGGATTTTTGACTTCTACACTGATTATGTGGTATTTGCTCTGGTCATCCATAGGGCTAACCATTCAGCCGCAAACCATTTATAGCTGATGCGGAGCACTTTTGTATAAATCGGTTAAAAATAAGTTGAGCGAACAGTAGACGCTCACCGCTTTATCGCAGCAGGTATTTTTTCTATGAGGTCCGTTGCCAGGGCGCTTTCTCCTTTTTCTTTTACGGCCAGTTCGCCTGCACGGCCGTTGACGAAGGCTGCGGCAGCCGCGGCTGTGAGCGGGCTGCAGCCGCGGGCAAGATAGGCGCCGCAGATGCCAGCCAACGTGTCGCCCATGCCACCTTTTGTCATGAGCGGAGAACCAGTCTCGTTTAAAACGACTGCCCGACCATCCGAAATGATGTCAACATGCCCCTTGAGCAAGACGGCCTGGCCCAGTCTAGCCGCGCAGGCTTTCACCGCCCTTATCCGTTCGCTGACGTTCGCCGAAACCCTTGTGCCGGCCAGCGCCAAGAATTCGTTGGCATGGGGTGTAAGGACTGCAGTTTTGCCTTTCAGTACGCGGACCGCGCCTTCTTTTGCGCTTGCTAAGGCTCGTATTGCGTCGGCATCGATGACCATGGGGATTGCGGATTCCTTGATTAGCGCGCGGATTGCCCTGAAAGTGGCGGGCGCGCGCCAGAGCGCGGGACCGATTACCATGGCTGTCGGTCTTGTGTCTGCGATGAGGTCCCTGACTTGCCGGATGTTGCGCATGTCCAGCATGCATCCTTTCAGCGGCTCTGTTATGAGGTTTGGCGAAAAGCGGGCGGCCTTGTCGGCTGCGCGCTCAGGCGCGGCTATGAAGACTAGGTCGCAGCCCGCCCGGCATGCGGCCATGCCGACGAAGATGGGCGAGCCTGTGAAGCGGCGGCAGCCTGCCACGACGAGCAGCTTTCCAAACTGGCCCTTATGCGCCCATTTCGGGCGCGTTGGGTAGACTTCACGCAGAATCGACTTTGAAACGTACCGCATGAGAACTATTGCCACTGCATGCAACTTATAGCTTTCCTATAGCTGCCCTGCGAGCTCCTGCACTGCTGGGCTGGCGCAATCGCCGACCGCTGCCGGCGAGTTTGTGATCTTGCACAGCACAGCCATCAGCAATTGGGTCTCATTCGCTGCGCCGAGTTGCTCACCGGAACCTACCCTGAAGTATTTTCCGCCAAAGATGAGCAGAGGAATGCTGCCCTGCGGCGAGAAGTGCTGGAATGCGCGCAGGTCAGCTTCGGGGGGCTGAGCCTTGTCGATTTCGTAGGCGCGGACAACAAGGTAGTCGCTGGTGAACACAGCGCGGCTAAGGTCGCCATCTGCGCCATGCCATGAGCCGAATTTGCCAGTCGCGTTCATGAAAATCGGCCGCTCCCACCGGCAGTGCGGGCACCACGTGGTGCCAAAGAAGTATACGAGTGGCTTGCCCCCTATGCCTGAGATTGGCGCGTCGGGTATTGCCATCATTCCGCCCACGGTCGGCACGCCGCTTGCTGGCGTCAGGTTCTCAAACGGGCACGTCACGACGTTCGGCTGGTCAGGATTGAAAACGCACTGTTCGGGGTGGACGGGGTCGCATGCTCCCGTCATAGCGAGGTTATAGACGCTGTAGCCCGTGTATGCCAGGCTTGCAAACATGGCTACAGCGAAAACGACGGATATCGCACCGAAATGCGCATATGTGAAGCGCGCTATGCGAGGGCTGCGGTCCATCAAACGGGCGGTTATTTTCGCTTTCATCATCTCGTCGAACTCTGTATTGCACGGCCTCAGCGTCGTGAGGCGGGCAAAGCAGCGAAACGCCTCGCGGGCATAAGTCCTATACTTGGCTGAAAAGATGCCCAAAAAGCCAAATACTACCATCGCAACGATGCAAAAGACCATGCTTGTGCACCCGCTTCCTTTGGGAAGAGTATGATGGATCTCGTCACAACTATGCGCTTCAAATCTTATGCGCAAAGCATTAAAGCCGCTTCGAAAGCCGTCAGCGTTTAATTTTTTCCCGCAGATTAGTTGTATGCTTCCGCAGAAGAAGGCCGTTGTCCTCGACTTTGATGGCACACTTACGGACATCTGGGCGATAGAAGAGCCGTTTGAGCAAGCATACATGTCGGAGCTTGCGGCGGCGCTTTCGGGCCGCATCGAACGGCGGAATTTCGATGCGGCATGGGAACGTGCGAAGCATACCGTTCTTGCCAATCCTGACGATTACGGATGGCGGTACAAAGGGAAGATAAGCGTGCCTGCTGGCGCAGACCCCTGCACTTTCTGTGCTTCCGTTGCGGACGTCGTGCTTGATGCCGCCGGCATCCGCAAAATCGAGGAAAAAGTGCCGCTGCTGACCGGCTCATTTTGGAAGAGCTACGAGCGCGTCGCGGCACCGTTTAGGCCTGATGCGGCGAAGTTTGTGGCTGATATTGCAAGCTTAGCTCCGCTGTATGTCGTAACAAACTCCGCAACTGACAGTGTAAAGGCCAAGCTCAGCTCGATTGGCGCGGCTGAAAAAGTGACCGATGTCGTCGGAAGCGCACGAAAATATGCCATTGACGACGGCTGGGAGCGCGTTCCCGAGCACCAGCCGGTGGACGGCTCAAGAAGGCGCATATACCTGCGCAGGAAGAGCTATTTCGACGTGCTCAGCGCAATCGCGGAGCGTGAGGGCGTTAAATTTTCCGACATGCTTGCGGTAGGCGACGTGTACGACCTCGACCTTGCGCTGCCGCGCGCAGTCGGCGCAGACGTCTGCCTTGTCGCTTCCGATAAAACTCCGAAGTACGCAATCGATGCTGTAAAGAAGTCGGGAGGTTACATCGCCAAATCGCTGAGTGATGTGCGACACGTGGTTGAATGCCTCGCATCAAAGCTGTAAAGGAGAGTGTGGTTTACGCGAGCAAGATAGCCAATTACCTGTTCTGCCCGCATGCGTATCTACTTGATTGCATCACAAAAGAGGCCGGCCTTCCGATAACAGGCGCAATGGCGGAAGCGGCGTGGCTTAAGAATGCATTTCGAAGGCTGTTCCTGGATGGGCATGAAGTTGGGCCAGACCTTCCCAGCATCGAGCGCGCGCCGCTAGCGGAATTGCCACGGTACATGCGCTACAAGTCTCCTGAGGCGTTCGCAAAAGCCACCGCATTCCTGGGCTGGAAAAACTACATCATTGACAAGCGCGGAAAGGTCCACGACCGCGACGTCGTCTGGCTTTACGCGCACCAGTGGGATAAGGCGATGGGCGAGATATACCGCGCGTGCAAGAGTTACTACAAGTTTTTGCTCGAGGGCAGCATGCCTTTGCCTTCTTTCATCGACCGGGAGGCTGCATTCCGCTTCCGTGGAAGGAAATATGTGACGCGGCTGAGCGTGGTGAAAGGCGCTGATGGCAAGTGCACAATAGGAGAATATGGCACCAAGAAAAAGAGCCAGGAGGCGCTCGACAACGACTGGGAGGTCACGCTGAAGGTGCTCGCATTCTGCACGCTTGCGCATGACATCGAGGCACTGCGTATGAAATGGGGCTTGGATGCGGCGGCGATCCGCAAGTGGGATGGCGCGGCGATATCGCCAGAAGTCCCATTCCGATACTACAGCTTGCTGGACGGCAAAGATGGCGCCGTTCTTGAGGCACGAAGGGATGATAGCCACATCGAGCCCATGCTTGCCGCAATCGAATCCGCCGAGCGCGCGATAGCCGAGCGAAAGTTTGAGCCCAACCATCGCGCATGCCCGACTTGCCGGTACAATGTGCTGCGCCCAGACGGCGTGCCGGCATGCGACAAGCGGGCGCCCGGGGTGAAGCTGCACCGCACTATGGACGAGCTGATGGCTGAAAGGGAGGCGCAAGAAGCAAAAAAGCGAACGCCGGAGAACGATGCCTAAAGCTCCAGCGTCTGACCGGGTTCTGCAATCTTCACATCTCCTTTGAAGCGCTGCGCCATCATCTCGGGATAGGCCGTGTGCACAGGCACGAGCGTCTTGGGATTTATTCTGTTGATGAGCTCTGCCGTTTCCTCCATGCTCATGTGGCCTGTTACGTGGACTTGCGGAAGCTTGCATGGCCTTTCAGAGCCGAAGAGGTCGCGGCCATCTTCGCGGATGCCGAGCGCAGCGAGCCAGTTCTCGAGTATTTTCTCGTCGAGTTCCATCTCCTCCGTGTAAGGCTCGGGATGCGACCTTATGTACATGCTGCCTTCCGGAAGCGGCGCAAGGTCCATCAGATCGGGCACCCTTGTCGGCGAGGCGCAGAGGATGAACTTACCCGGATCTTGGCGCATCTCATCGATGGCGACTCTGTTCTTGTGCGCAAGGTACTCCCGTTCCCAGTTCCTATAGTCACGCTCCTGGAAATCTTCGGGATAGTCCTCATCAAGCGTCCCTCTGCCCTTTTTTGGAATGAATATCCCCAGGTGCTTATAGCTTGTTTTTGGATATCCCATATCGCCATCGAAGGCATCGAGCAGAAACGCCTGCTGCGCGTCAACGACGAGGCGGCGCCCCGTCTTCTTTGCTATGCGATGGAACGTTTCGATTCTGTCGAGGTCGCGCGGCGGATAGCTGACTACAATGAGCCCCGACCGCTCGGATATCTCGTTGGCCACGATGTCCACTATTTCATCCTCTGTCCCGACGTGCGGGCGGTCGATTAGCGAGCCCTCGCATAGCAGGTAGGAAGGCTTGCATGCGGCTGCCGCTTCTATGAAGCGCTCTGTATCCTCACGCCTGCGGCCGCGGACGCGGAGGTCGCCTGTATAGACAACGGGCCCGGCCGATGTGTGAATTATAAAACCGCAGGCACCCGGCAGCGAGTGGTCGACGTAGAAAGGCTCGAAGGCGAGATTGCCGATGGCAAAAGGTTTTGGGGGTTCAAAGCGCCTTATTTCTCTTGGCATTCGAACGGCATCTCCTTGCAGCCATGCGTCGCCATCGCGCCGCGTAGCCGGAGCAGTGCCATACTTGTAAGTAAAATCGAGGAACTCGTTGAACAGCGCTGTGCTTGTCTGCTGCATCGCATAAAGTATGCGCTTGGTTCTGGCTTCCATCCATACAGGGATGTCAGGCCGCATGTAGTGCACGCCTGAAACGTGGTCGAGGTGCGCGTGGCTCAGGATGACCGCATCGATTGGTGGCTTCTCGAGCGGTTCGATGCCCATGCGCCTCAGGTAATCCTGGCGGTAGACGCCGCGAAAATCGACCATCGGAGTGTCGAGCGGCGGATAGATGCCAAGCTTCATGTTGATTGCAAGAGCCTTGTACTTCTGCGGCGCATGGGGGAACCTGTAGTACCTTCCGATGCGCTCGAAGTTCACGCCGAAGTCGAGCATCACCTTCGTTCCGCGGTCCTCGAGCAGAAAGCGGTTTCCGCCGAGCTCGCGAGCTCCACCGTAAAACGTTATCGATGCCATCGCTTCACGCGGATTCTCGCATCAGAATCTTTTTCAAGCCGAACCGCCCGAGATGGGCTGCGAACGCTTAAGTTTCTTTGTTTCCATATCCGCTGGAGTATGCGAGGCAGACGGCATAGCGGATGCGACAGGCTGGCTTTCACGGATTTCGGGGAGTCAATGCCGGTGCGCGAAGTCCTTTTCTGCATAAATTCCGGTGGTCCGCAGATACCGATAGGCTTTTCCGACACATTTTCCCCTGCAATCAAGTACGACCCCGAGGAAATCGAGCTCGCTAAAAAATACCCGATGCGCAACAACGTCAGCGGCCAGGCTGTCAAAGGCTTCGGGAAAGAGATAGATGGCGGCTACCTCGAGTTGCGGGAAGGATGGCAAAGCGGCAGGATAGTCAACCACCTGTGGCTTTTCAGACGGGGCAAATATGCGGGGGTGCTGTTCGCTATTAGCTCGGCTGAGCGCATATCACCCGAGGAATACCGCAGGCTATTCGGAAAGATATGCTGCGAGAAGGATTTCGAAGCGCAGTCGTCGAAATACTCGCTCTTATGAATCACTTCAGCGTCTTTGCTATTTTCTGCAGCGTCTCGATGAACGTCCGGACTTCTTCTTCGGTGTTGTACAGGTAGAGCGATGCCCGCACCGAGCCTTTGAGGTCGTGCGCATTGAACCACGAATGGACGCAGTGCTGCCCCGAGCGGACGGCGATGCCTGCAAGCTCGTCGAGCATGATAGCAACTGCGTGCGGGTCGAGCTTGCCGACGTTGAACGATGTCACGCCGCCCCGCAGCTCTGGCGCTGGCCCGATTATGCTGACGCCTGAAATCTGGCTGATGCCTGCTGTGAGTTGCTTCGTCAACTCCAGCTCGTGCTTGCGGATGTTTTCCAGCCCTATTTTTTCAAGATAATCCGCTGCCGCTGCGAGCCCGATGGCGCCTGCGTAGTTCTGCAAGCCGGCTTCGAAGCGCGCAGGCGGCTTGTCGAGCTGGTACGAGTCGTATGTCGAATTGATGACAGTCTCGCCGCCTATCATGAATTGCCCGAGCTGCTCGACGACTGCGCGCTTCACGTAGAGAACGCCCGTTCCGCTCGGTCCCAGCATCTTGTGGCCGCTGAAAGCGAGAAAGTCGACGCCAAGCTTGCGCACGTCTATAGACTGGTGAGGCGCTGATTGCGCAGCATCCAGGAGGACGAGCGCACCTGCGTCGTGGGCACGCTTTATTATTTCCTGTGCCGGGATAGTCACGCCGTCCAGGTTTGATGCATGCACGAACGCGACAAGCTTGGGCCTGTTGGCTTTGAGCTCATCTTCAAAGTTCGGCATGCTAAACGTGTTGTCCGAGTTTGAGTGGCAGATCGCATGGCGTATGCCGCGCTCTTTGGCGAGCATCAGCCATGGCAACAGGTTGGAGTTGTGCTCTTTGTCCGTGCCGAGCACGACGTCGCCTTTTTCGAATGGAAACGCTCGCGCGACCAGATTTATTCCTTCGGTCGTGTTGCGCGTGAAAATGATTTCTTCGGGCTTTGCGCCGATGAACTTCGCTATGCGCGCTCTGGCACGCTCGTACGCTTCTGTCGCGAGCTTGCCAAGCCTGTGCTGGCTGCGGCCCACGCAAGCGGGATATTGCTCGTAATACTCGTTCATCGCTGCGACCACCTGCCGGGGGCGCAGCGACATGCAGGCGTTGTCAAAGTAGATAGGCGGCTTTACCGACTGCAGAATGGGGAAGTCTTCGCGGATTTTCGAGGCGTTCATGAGGGCTATGTATATAAAAAGCCCTTATATTCTTTCCGAGCAATCTTCGTTTATCCCTTTCGTCCTGCGCCACACGAGCGCTGCGACGAAAATCCCCAGCATCGCGCCGGCCGCGACCTGGCCGGGCGTATGGACAGCCAGAACGACGCGAGAGGCAGCGACGAGAACTGGGATTGCGAACATCCATGCCAGCCGTGCGCGCTGCCTTGCATTTTTTGGCAGCGCCAGCCAGGCGGCTGCAAACATCGCGAACGAAAGCGCGGCATGACCTGACGGGAAAGCGTACGGGTCATCTGCGGGGCAATAGGGATTGCAGGCCTCGCCAGGGCAGGGCATGCATATTCGAGGAGCGTCGACGGCCATCTTCAGCGCCTGCACGGCAAGCGCGACTGCGATAAACGTGAATAGCAGCATGCGCAACGCGCGCTTTGCTTGCCTGCTTAGCTTGCGCTTCTCAAGAGACGCATAGACCCCGATGAAAAGAAGCGCAAGAAGCCAGAACCTAATGTCGCCTAGCGCTGTTATTGCTGCCCAGAAAGCCTGCATGGATTAATTCCGGGCTTCTGATTTATAAAGGCCTTTTTGCCTGCACACCGCTATCATTTGCTGCGTGGTGACTATGTGCGACTGATTGTCACCCAGAAAATGCAGTACGGATTTGCCCTTGTAATGCTCCACAACTTGCGGATTTTGGCATGCGCTGAGCCACATCTCGCCTTCGGGCCTGTCCATGCACCTGGTCTCGTCGACAAAATAGGGGCATCTGCGGCATCCTTCCGGCCTGCCTGCGCGGATTGCCGGCTTGTATGGCATATGCTCCATCTATCAGCTCCACAATCATGTAGCCTGCTGAAATGGTTAAGAATGCAATGTGGGAATAGCGTGGGAACGGCGCTATGGCTGGAATCTTACCAGGTCACGCGCGCCGACTCGGGCGCAGATATGGCTCTAGGCCGTTCTTTCGCCGGAGCTCGGGCATGCTTCGCTTGTAGAACACCTTGAACGCTGGAAAATATTCAGAGGGCATCTCGTCCGCGGCAGCCCTCGGGTGCATCTTCTGCCACCTGTCCAGCCGCCTTTTCAATTCTCGCAACTCTTTTGGTCCAATGCCTTGCCTGCCGCTGCCATACGCCCTTTGTCCAGTTGGGTGAATCCCAAGGACTTCCTTTTTTGCGCGGTTAAACGTTCCGTGGATGGCACGGAGCTGGTACCACACGCCTGCTGACTGCGCGTCGAGCTGAGTGGCATACGGATGCGCCTTTAGCCATGCTACTGCACGCTCGTAGCCCAGCGGGAGGCGCCAATCGCGGGATTTGTACGGTTGCATGCGATTGCATCGCCTAGAAATTTTAAAAATGCTGGCTGGAAACCTGCAGCCGCTTTGCGTGACGCAGCAGCTTTTAAAGGCGCACGACGAAGAAATCTTATGCCGAGCGCAAAGCATCCAGTGAAGCCAAAAGGTGCATGGGACCTGATCATAATCGGAGGCGGACCGGGTGGCCTGTCGGCTGCCATATACGCGGCAAGGTTCAGGCTGAAGACGCTTGTCATCGCAAAAGAATTAGGTGGACAGGTCGCTTACACGCACGTCATCGAAAACTATCCGGGCCTCGGCTCCGTAAGCGGCATGGAATGCGTCCAGAAATTCGTCGAACATGCCAAGATGTACAAAGTCCCCATCAAAGAAGAGGAAGCCCTTGATGTCTCAAAAAGCGGCGACCTGTTTTCTGTCAGGACTAATGCCGCAACTTATTCTGCAAGGACTCTGCTGTTTGCGACAGGCACGGAACGGCGCAAGCTTGGTGTACCCGGCGAGTCACGCCTCACAAGCAAAGGCGTGAGCTACTGTGCGGTTTGCGATGGGCCACTGTTCCGCGACAAGGTCGTCGGGGTCGTAGGAGGCTCGGACGCTGCGGCAAAGGAGGCGCTTTTTCTTGCGCGGTATGCGAAAAAGGTCTATATCATCTACAGGCGCGAGAAAATCCGGTCAGAGCCTGTGACGACCGCCCAGGTGGAAAAAGAAAAGAAAATCGAGATAATCCCAAACAGCGTGGTGGCGGAGATAAGAGGAAAGGATTTCGTCGAAAGCGCGGTGCTGGAAGATGTGAACACGAAAAAGCGAAGCGAGCTCGCGCTCGAAGGCCTTTTCATCGAAATAGGCGGCGTGCCAGGGTCCGCGCTCGCGAAAAGACTGGGTGTGGCACTGAACGAACGGGGTGAGATTGTCGTGGACAGGGGCAGCCAGACGAACGTTCCAGGCGTGCTCGCTGCTGGCGACGTCACAGACAGCGAATACAAGCAGGTGATAACCGCCGCTGCGCAGGGCGTGGTTGCGGCTTATTCTGCGTACAAATTCGTAAAGCAGGCGGCTGTGGCATAAGGCTTTGTTATGCTTTCTCAAGGCACGCTTACCGCAAAGCTTATATTCTGCGCGCAAGCGTCTTTCTGGGCATGGACGGCACCAGAAGCGAGATCAGAACATGGTCTCTTGAAGAGGCCAACAAAATAATCCCCATTGTAGCCAAAGCTTTCGATGGCATCTTCGCGCTCAACGAGCAAATAGATGCGCTCGGCAAAGACATGGCGGTGCTCTATGACATCTGGGGCATGCAGCTGGCAGAACCTGCAAACCCTGATTACGCCTATTACCGGGAGCTGCGACTGAGGCGGGCGGCGCTGCAACAGGCCGTCGAACGCGCCGTTTCAGAGCTTAAACAGATGGGCTGCGCCGTCGATGACTTGAAGCGGGGCATCGTGCACTTTTATCACAAGACGGAGCGGGGCATCATAGTATTCTGCTGGAGATATGGCGAACAGCGCATAAGCCATTGGCATGAGGTTAGCTGGCGCGCAAACCGCAAGCGCATAGGCCTGAAAGAAAGGGTTTAAGCGCTAGCAGAGCTGGAGAATGAACGCAAGGTTGCCATCGGCCCTGATCGCGTGCACAGCTTTCTTTTCAAGCCGTATCATCACGCCGGGGTGCATTGGAAGGCTCTCGCCTTCAAGCTCGCATACGCCGAGCCCTTCCAGGACGAATATCATGCCGCTCTTTGCGGACGCCTGCGGCGGAATCTCCGTCCCTTTCGCCATGCAGTAGAGTGCGGCATTAATCGGCCCTTTGAATATCTCCTTACACACAACGCTGCCTTCGGCATACTTCAGCTTTCCAACGTTGAACCAGTTCCTGCTCATGCGATAAAATTGCACTGAAAGCTTTTATTGATGACTTGCTTAGCGGCTAGCGGCTGGCTTTGCGAGACTTAAATAATTTGTTGTACACACTGCCAATATGTCTGTGAACCGACATAAGAACGGCACTGTACCGGAGCTGGAGCTTGGGATGCTGCAGATGCAGATTCTGTGGTTGCTGAAGCGGCCGACGCATGGCTATGCGCTGATGAAGGCACTGAACGAGCTCAAGCAGACGAAGGTAACGCAGGGCACGCTCTATCCCACTTTGCAGCGGCTGGAAGAGTTGGGATTGATTGCGCGAAAGCACAGCGCGCGCAGGCATGTATGGCACCTTACCGCGAAAGGCCGAACCGCGATGCGGCGCGCTTGCGGCGAATTCTGCGCAACGTTTCAGGGCATATTCCGAGACTTCGTATGCGGGAGGTGCAGGTAATGGCAGCGTCCAAAATATATATGGATTACGCAGCCACGACGCCAGTCCGACCTGAAGTGCTCAAGGCGATGATGCCGTATTTCGACCGAACGTTCGGCAATGCGTCTTCGATTCACCGCTGGGGCCGCGAGGCAAAGGAGGCGCTTGACTCCGCTCGAGCGACCGTCGCCAAAGCGCTCGGATGCAAGGAAAGCGAAATCGTTTTTACGTCGGGCGGGACCGAGGCCGATAACCTTGCGATTATAGGCGCTGCGCTCGCCAACCGTGAGAAAGGCAAGCATATAATCACTTCTGCGGTCGAGCACCATGCCGTGCTCGATGCGTGCAAGTGGCTTGAGAAAGAGGGGTTTGCGGTAACGTATTTGCCTGTCGATGAATATGGCATGGTCAGCCCTGCGGACGTGGAGAAGGCTATCCGCAAGGATACGATTCTTGCCACAGTCATGCACGCGAACAATGAGATAGGGACGATAAACCCAATCGCCGAGATAGGGGAAGTATGCAGGGCGCGCGGCGTGCTGTTCCACACCGATGCTGTGCAAACGTTCTGCCACATTCCAATCGATTTGGCGAATATCGACATGCTGAGCGTTTCTTCCCACAAAGTAGGCGGACCTAAAGGTGTCGGTGCCTTATTTGTGCGCTCAAGCGTAACCATCTCTCCTATCATTCACGGCGGCGGCCAAGAGCGGGGACTTCGAAGCGGAACGGAAAATGTGGCGGGGATAGTCGGATTTGCGAAGGCGGCGGAGATGGGGATGAAAGAAATGGCACAAGAATCCAAGCGGCTTGCTGCTCTTCGCGACCGACTGATAGCAGGCACGCTAAAGATTCCTGATTCGGCACTGACTGGCCATCCGACTGCCCGGCTGCCGAACCATGCATCATTCTGGTTCAAGTTCATAGAGGGCGAAGCGCTCGGCCTTGCGCTAGACGCCGAGGGCATCGCTTCGAGCACGGGCTCGGCGTGCTCGAGCAAATCGCTCGAACCGTCGCATGTGCTGCTGGCGTGCGGGCTGAAGGCGCATGAGGCGCATGGCAGCCTGCGGCTGACGATCGGAAAAGCCACGACTCGAGCGGATGTCGATTATGTTTTGCGCACGCTTCCGCGAGCGGTGGCGAAACTAAGAGAGATATCCCCGTTCAAGACGAAATACGAGTGATGCTATGTACTCAGAAAAAGTCCTCGACCACTTTCGCAATCCGCGCAACATGGGGCGCATCGATGGAGCGGATGGCATCGGGACGGTCGGCAACCCAGTGTGCGGAGATGTCATGAAGATGTACATCAAGGTGGAGGATGGCAAGATTGCCGACATAAAGTTCGAAACGTTCGGGTGCGCGGCCGCAATCGCAACGTCGAGCATGATAACCGAACTTGCGAAAGGAAAGGCGATTGAAGAAGCGCTCTCCATATCACGGGATGACGTTGCGGCAGGGCTCGAAGGTCTGCCACCCATCAAGATGCACTGCTCGAACCTTGCGACGGACGCGCTGGCCGAGGCGATATACGACTATATGGCAAAGAAGAAAATCAAAATGCCTGAAACGCTGAAGCAGCGTCACGAGCATATACAAAATATGCGCAATCATGGGCACAACTAGGCAAAAGCCGTAAAACTGCGAATTCTGAAAAAATTACGCTCCGCAGCCGCCGCTTGCCTGGCTGGCTGTGGAGCTCAGCGTCTGATTGCATGCTGCCGGCGGGGTGTTGAACGCCGAGCATATCGCGGTCTTGAACGCTTCCGACGAACGGGAGCCGCTGTAGTGCTGGCCGTTTATGATGAGAGTCGGCGAACCTGTGACGCGATATGCCTCAGCGTCGGCCTCGTCCTCAGATATGGCAATGACCGCTGTTTCGTTCACGCAACTCTCAACGAGCGTCGCGTTGATACCAGCCTCTTCCGCGGCTGCGCGCCAGCATGCGTCCATCGCTGTCGCGTTTCGATAGATGGAATAGCAATTCTCGTTTATTTCTGAAACGTATGCCCAAAGCGTCGATTGGTTGTAATTCTCTCGCACGCAGACCTGCCTCAGGTCTTCCATCGCTTCGGGCGCACCATGCAGCGACTGCACGCTATCAGGCGTAGTTCCTGCGACATTGACTATGAATTTTATCTTGAAGTCTGCACTGTCGCCAAGCAGGTCGACGACGGGCTTCATTGCATTCTCGGCCTGTACACCGTACGGACAGAACGACATGACGAACAGCTCGACGAGCGGCTTGTCAGACTTGGGGTACCCTGCGCTCGAGCCGCTTCCTTCGTTCGAGCTTCCCGATGAGGCTGCCGGAAGCTGGCGCGTCAGGTCGTAAGCGCCTGCAAGCATCATTGCGCCATCCTTTGTGACGTAGACCGACGTTTCTTCGCCGTCGATGCTGATATCAATCTTGTAGATGCCGTTCTGCTCCGATGCGTTGACCAGCGTGGCTGTAGCCTGCCCTTGCATAAGCGCGTTGATGTACGATATGGCCTTCTGGCCAGCCTGCTGCGCCGTGACGCCGGCGGTCGCGGCGCCTGTGAACGTGAAGCCTTTCGTAATGACGCTTACAGCCAGCGCAATAGCGAGCAGGATGACGATTATCTGCCATATCGTGACGTGCGAAATCGCCTTCCTTGGCGCATGCGATGCCTCTGAAGAATCTGGCACATCGGACATAATGCTCACGGGATGGATGTTTGTGGAAACTAATCTATATAAAACAATGAGTTCGAAAAGTTGATATGGGCGAAGAGCGCCAAGAGGCTTTTGAATACCAGCGGAAGAAGAAATATCGCAGGCTTTACCGGCGCGGCTTCAAGTGGGGAGAGAAGGCGCGTTAGGGCGATTGCCTTCGTGCTTCGATGCTTTCCTTTCGCACAAAGGCTTCCAGCTGCCCGTATGCGCCCAAGACCCACGGTTCGCCTTCGTAGCGTCCGTCGCGCGTGAACGCTTTGATATAGTCCTTGGCGGCTTCCAGCAGCATGCATGCCGACAGGCATCTCTGCTTTGCGCGCTGCTCTTCGTTCGCTTCCACGATTGTCACCTTTCCGATGCATTATGCGAAAAGTTCTTAAATGATTGCCGATTCCGAATTTAAAGACTCGTATGCAAGTCTGGAACCGATACCATGCGCAAACCAGCCTCGATTGCGGCTTCTAAGCCGGCGAGCACGCTTCTTAAGAACACGAAATCGCTGTGCCCCGAGTGCCTTGAAATGCTGGATGCGAAGATTTTCGAGAACTCGGGAAAGGTCTACATCATCAAAAAGTGCCCGAAGCATGGCATCTTCGAAGACCTTTATTTCGGCGACTACGGAATGTACAAGCGCTTTGAAAGCTGGGCGCATGACGGCAAGCGCATCGAAAACCCTGCTGTCGACAAAGCCGACCCTGTGTGCCCGAAGGATTGCGGGATGTGCAAGCTGCATGCGTCGCACACGGCGCTGGCAAACATCGTGGTCACCAATCGCTGCGACCTCGCGTGCTGGTACTGCTTCTTTTACGCCAAGGCAATGGGGTACGTCTACGAGCCGAGCCTCGAGCAAATCCGCGAGATGATGCGCAACCTGCGCGCCGAGCGGCCCGTACCGCCGAACGCGCTCCAGCTGACGGGCGGCGAGCCGACGCTGCACCCGCAGATACTCGAAATACTGGAAGCCGCGCGCGATGAGGGCTTCGAGCATGTCCAGCTCAACACGAACGGAATCCGCATAGCCAACGACGCGGCATTCGCTCGCGCAGTCCGTGAGCGCGGCGTCAATACGCTCTACCTGTCGATGGACGGCGTGACCGCCAAGACGAACCCAAAGAACTTCTGGGAGGTGCCAAAAGTAATCGAGAATTGCAGGCAGACGGGCATGGGCATCGTGTTCGTGCCGACAGTCATCAATACCGTGAACGACCATGAGGTCGGGGCGGTGCTGAAATATGCCCTGAAGAACGCCGATGTTGTGCGCGGCGTCAACTACCAGCCTGTGTCGCTTGTAGGGCGCATAACCAAAGCGGACGTGCGCAAATATCGGATAACGATACCCGACGTCATCGAGCGCATAAGCGCGCAAACGAACGGCATGGTCGCAAAAGAAGACTTCTATCCTGTCCCGACAGTGGGCGCGATAACGCGGTTCGTAGAAGCTGTGACGGGCAAGCCGCAGTACGACTTGTCTGCGCATTTTGCGTGCGGCGCGGCGACATACCTGTTCATAGGTGATGACGGCAACGTAGTGCCGCTGCCGCGCTTTGTCGATGTAGAAGGCATGCTTGAGTGGCTCGATGAGCGCGCGGATGAGATAAAGCAGGCACGCTTCAAGAAGCTCGCGCTGCTGAAGATGCTGCCGAAGCTTGGGACATTCATAGACAAGGGGAAGCAGCCAAAAGGGCTCAGCCTCGCATCGCTGCTTTTCAAAATACTGGCGAAGCGCGATTACCGGGCGCTCGGCGCACTGCACCACAAGTCGCTGTTCGTAGGCATGATGCATTTCATGGACTTGTGGAACTATGACATCGAGCGCGTGAAGCGGTGCTGCATACACTACGCCCAGCCGGACGGGCGCATCGTCCCGTTCTGCGCGTTCAATGTGATACCGCAGTGGTACCGAGACGGGATACAAGAGAAGTTCTCGACGAAGATAGCCGACTGGGAACGAGCGACATGCAAAAAGCTTCAGGACGACCTCTACAAGCGCGATCCTGCGCTCGTCAAGAACGCACCTCAAAAACTGGAGTAGAGGCAGCTTTATTTAGCGCCCTTCTGATTCTATATCATGGCACACGTCGCCAGGCTTGCGCGGCCGACGCTTGGCTGGAAGGACTTTGGCGAGATGCTCGGCAGCGAGCTCATCTCCATCACAGGCGGGCTTCTTGCAGGAACAATCCTTGCCTCTGCCACGGGGCAGATAGCGCTCGTTCCAGGCATGTTCATACTCCTGCCCGGCTTCCTCGAGATGCGCGGCAACATATCGGGCACGCTGGCAGCACGCCTGGGGTCAGGGCTCTGGACAGGCGCGCTGCGGCCGCGCATCCGCAGGAACCGGATTTTGCGCGGCAACCTGGTCGCCGATGTTTTTCTTGCGATAACCGTCAGCTTCATACTTGGGCTCATCGCTTACCTAGCCAGCGCGTTCCTGTTCGGCATCGACAACGCAGCGCTGATTTACATAGCCATAATCGCGGGCATGCTGTCAAACGTCATCGAGATTCCCGCGACTGTGCTCGTCACGTTCTGGCTGTTCAAGCGCGGCCATGACCCGGACAACATCATGGGACCCTATGTCACGACCGTAGGCGACATAATATCGGTCGTAGCGCTGCTGGCTGCGATAGTGCTTGTGATGTGATGATTATGGCTGGCCATCCGAAACGGCGCTTGCCGCATGGCGTTCGGCGGCGATTGCAGCGCGTGCCCCGCAAACGCTGGCATCCGATAGTGCACCACGTGCGCAAGAAGTACAGGATAAGTCGAAGGACCATCTTCTACATGAAGGAGTACGGGCCAAAATCCCACGTATCGCACGTCATCATCAAGGAGAGCATACGCATCCTGATACTTGCGTCAATAATCAGCTCCGCCGGAGGCATCGGGTTACAAGCCGTGCAATCAATGGTCGTCGCGATTGTCCCGCTGCTTGTGATGCTGCCGGCGCTGAATGACATGATAGGCGATTTTGGCACCATCGTAGCGTCGCGGTTCGCGGTCATGCTGTATCTCGGCCATGTCCGGAAAAAGGGCTGGTGGTCTTCGCCGCATCTGCACAAGCTGTTTCACATGGTCAATGCTGTGGCGCTTATATCCGCCACATATCTGGGAACTGCGGCGACATGGATAGCTGTTGCGCACGGCTTTGCGATCGATGTGGCGCTGTTCATGCGCGTGCTTGAGATAGCGCTATTCGCCACGATTGTGCTGGTGGGGCTCGTGTTCTTTTTGTCCATCATCGGCGGCTTTTACATCTTCTCGAAGAAGGAAGACCCGAACAACTTCCTGATACCTATAGCCACTTCGGTCGCGGACTTGGGCAGCCTTGCGATATTCTCGCTCATGGTGACGCTGCTATTCTAGGTAGCTAGAATAGCAATTTATGTATGAAATAATAGCGCCTCACTTTTTGACTTCAACGACAATCGTGCGCGCGACATTGTCGAATATCCTCTGCTTACTCTGGCGGAGAATGCAGAGCGCATCGATTATGTTGAAGAACGGTATTAGCAAACCGATGCGTCTCAGGAGCGCCTGGCCGTACGATATCTTGCGGCCGTCTTCGCCGACAACGATTATTCCCGCCGCCATCTTGCCCAGCGTTTGGCCGCGCCTGCCTTCCATGAACGTGAAGTATAGGAGTGTCAGCGCCGTGCCGCCTATGTAGAGCAATGCGACGAATGTGTCTGGCGTTTCGTCTATGTAAGCTGCGCCAAGCAGCATGCTAGAAACCACGAGCGCAATCAGGACAACTATGTTGAGGAATAGCCAGTCAAGCATATGTGCCCAGAACCTGCGCCAAAATCCGACGCGAATCAGCTTTTTCATGCTATCATTTAAGGCGCAAGCCTTTTTTAAGGGATTGGGCGCTCGCCCTAACAATAGGGCATCTTTAAATTCTGGGATTCGCTACTCTACAGCATGATCACGGAAAAATGGTCGCAATATATCATTCTTGCGCTGATAGGCGCGATAGTGATCGTGGGCGCGTTCGGCTTTCTGAGGCCTACCGTAATCAACCAGCTCGAGGAGGAGAACCGCCTTTCCGTGACAGGCACGGCAACGCTCAGTGCCGCTCCGGACGAAGTCGTCATACTTGCTGGCGCCGAGACGCTTGCGGCGGAAGCGGATGACTCCCAGCGGGCGAACGCAGGGCTCATATCTGCAATAAGGTCGGCTCTCGAGCGCAAGGGGCTGACGGCAGAGAACGTGACGACCGCATCATACTATCTTGAAATCGCGCGCGAGTGGAACAAGACGACCGAACGGATGGAAATCGTCGGCTATCGGACGGTCCATATCCTCAAGATAAAATCATCGAACCTCAACAAGGCAGGAGATTATGTAGACGCTGCGGTGAGCGGCGGGGCGAACCGCGTGGACAGCGTGACGTTCGGCCTGTCGACCGCAAAAGAAGCCGATTATCGAAAGCAGGCGCTTGAGCAGGCGGGCGCGAATGCGCGTGAACGGGCGGACGCGGCTGCGCAAGGGCTCGGCGTGCGCGTTACTCGAGTCGTTCGGGCGAGCGAAGGGTATGTTTCTATCGTGCCGTACACCAGAGCGCTGGCAGCTGAAGCAGCGACGGAGATAACGCCGGGCCAGGTAGAGGTCAGCGCGAGCGTCAGCGTGACGTACGAGATAGCGTAAACGATGTTTGCGGAAGCCTCCGATTCGCAAGATTAAGCCTTTATATTTTTTCTGATGGCGTTCATCAATATGCAAGTTCCGCATGAAACGCTGCGCCGAGTGCTAGAGCTTTACAATCCTAACTGCCGATACCTCGTAGAAGCCGATGTGGACTATCCAAGCGCGAACGGCAAATTCATTCTGGGCCCGACAGCTTATGCGCAGGACATGAAGCATATGACCGCGATCGAAGCGCAGCTATGCCTGAACCAGCTATGCTATGCCGCTTTCGGCGTATGGCTGCCTCAAGGCATGCTCGGGCCGGCTGTGAAATTTCCGGATTACGCGGCGCTGATGAAAGAAAACATGTTCATAATAGATTCGCGCATAAGGTTCGAGAAGCCCATCCCCAAGGACGCAGAATTCGTTCACGGAGGCGTAAAAGTGGAGAAGGCCAAAAATCGCCGCGACCTGCACCTTGCTCGCTTAAGCTTCGAGTTCGAGAGAGAA
>JAWCMQ010000001.1:89310-94729 GCA_039091255.1 Candidatus Aenigmatarchaeota archaeon | reverse complement strand
GAAAATGCAAAGGGGATCTGGAGCTTGCGCTAAAGCTCCCTAGCCAATAAATACTTTCGCTTCCTACTATCGTCATGTTTGAGAAGAACATTTCTCGGGGCATCATCCAGCCTGTGCATGAGCTGCGAGGTCACAAGCGCGCCGAGTTCATAAAGCGCATGCTGATGATGTCCTCGGACATCGTGCCTGCGGCGAATTGCCACGTTTCCATACACGAGATTTCCGGCGTGCCGAAGGATGCGCCGCCCTACGCGGGCATCCATGCGCACAAGTGCGACGAGGTCTACCTTGTTCTTGGGTGCAAGGAAACCGGCAAGAAACTGCGGTACAAGTTCGTGCTCGGCGACGAGCATTACGAGGTCGAGTCGCCGGCAGCCGTTTTCGTGCCGAAGCGGCTGCCGCACAAAGCCGAGGCGCTGGGCGGCCACGGGACGCTTGTCGCCATCCTCATGTCTGGCAACCGCCAATCGACGCTGATTTTCGAGTAGCGGCCGCCAAGCACGCATTTAAACTTCTCCATAGGTTACTACTGACTTGAGGTAGCGATATGACGGAAAACACATCAAGGAGAAAGTTCTTGGCTTTCTGCGGACTTGGAGCGGGCTTCTGTGAGCTGCAGCAAACCTTTAGCTAGCGCCGCAGGCAAGAAGATGGCGTGGTACAAGTATTGATGCGGCTCTTTAGCGCGCTACACTGGTTTTTATAGCTGTCGGCGAAAGGTATTTAAGCGTTTTGCTACTCATTAGTGAATATGGCTCGCAAGAAAGTTAATGTCAGGGCCCATGCTGTTCAGATAAACGTTAATCTGGGTGGCAGGCACGGGAAGGGCAAGCGCAGGAATGCTTCTGGGCAGCCCAACCCGCCTTCTGGCCGGCCGCGACCTGGCACAGAAGGACGTAACGCTTCCGCGGCATGCGCACATGAACTCAGGGCGGCAAAGGCTGCCTATGAGCGGCTTCTGAAGGACTATACGCATGTTTGCAGGGAACTGAGAATATACAGAGGGCGCGGCAAGCTGGATTACGGCAACCGCGCCGCTGAAATCATGCGCGGCTTCAAGAAATACATTTCTGATGCGAGAAAGCGCGAAAGAAAAGTCAAAGATGTGAAAAAGCTGCAACACAAGGTGCGCTCGCTGAACGCAAAAATCCAAGAGCTGTGCGACAGGGCTAAGGTGACGCCGCAAGAATATGCGCGACTGCGGCAAGATGTAGAGCGGCTGCAGGGCGTGGGAACAAGTTATACGACTCTCGCGTCTGCACTTCTAGAAAAGCTTGGCATTAATGTCGCAGATCAAAATTATGCAGAGAGACTAGATGAAATTAAGCGTGTGGTAGACGAATATGCGCGGCTGCGGCAGGAGGTCGAAGGGGAGAACGGGTTGAGGGCGAAATATAACGCGATTATGGGCATCCTTAATGACCTCGGCATTCAAGCAACCGATATCGAAGGATACAAACGAGCGCTTTCAGATTTGAAATCGGCTGCTAATGAACACCAGAGCTGCAGTTCGAAAATAGATGCTGCCAAAAATGAAGGCATAAATGAAGGAAAAAGTGCGGCCGAAGCACAGTATAAACGCGAAATCGACACGCTGAAGGCCGAGCTCGAAGGTGATCAGGGGTTGAGGGCGAAATATAGTGCGCTTGAAGCGGCTCACAGAGATTGCCCGGGCAAGGCTGCGTATGACGGCGTCGTCAGAGAGCGCGACGAGGCGCGGCAGGCTTACACAGGTTTACATCAGGGCGTTTTGCGCAAAATCAACGCGCTTGTAAACCTATATCAGAACTCTTTGTCTGCTGGCGAAGGTCAGGAGGCAGGCAGCGGGCAGCAAGGAGGGGCTTAGATGGAAGGGTCAAATCAAGCGGCAGGACAAAATCAGGCAGGCCAACAGGAAGTCTTGCCGAATGACGATCAAGTCTATCAGGCTATAAATAGGCTTGGCGATGTGCTACGGGACGCTGTTGCCCAGCCAAGACAATCGGAGAGAAAACCGCGAAAGTGGCTTACTGCTGTCCTGGCAGCAGGCGTTCTTGGGCTCGCAGGCACCAGCTACTATTTTTATCAGGATTCGCGGTCGGCGCGCGAGAAGGTTGCGGGATTGGAGAGCAGAATCGCTGCGAAGGAGAACGAACCTAAATCCACCAATGACGCATACAAAATTCTCACGACCGAGGGTGATGATTATAAAATCTGTGCCAAGCACGTGGAGGAGGAGCTTTCGACGGTTAAGTCCCAGCTACAGGATATCGAACGAAAGTTGGACTCGCTTAATCAGCGGCATGAAGCGGTGAAGTCGGAGAACGCCAGGCTGAAAGACGAAAGCGAGCGGGAGGTTGCCAGGATGGTGGACGACTATCTGGACCATCTTGTAGCCAACCAAACGATTCGGGGCTACAGCCGAAACCGAACGATATACTGGCGGCTCAACACGCGCGATGATTATAAAACGATAGGGACTGCGGACCGCGCAGTGGACCTGCTGGACGGCAGGAAGCTCTACATCGAGCTTCCAGGCGGCGAGGACCTAGACGGCGAACGTGCGGCATTCGATAGGGCAGGCTTAAATTACGTCTCGTTCGACTCGCCAAACACGTCGGCGGAGGGCATAAAGAACGCCATCGGCAGAGCGCTTGGCCGCTATTCGCCTTTGCCCGACAAGGTGGAGCGATAGGTCGGGATCATGTCTATCGGGGATTCTGGAAAAAAGACGACGCGGCAGATGAGGAAAGGTCAGCCTGGCACGCCAAGCGCGGCAGAATCGCTGCGAGAACAGATAGAAGCTGCCAGGCGGCAGGATGAGTCTCCGGAGAATTTGAAGAAATCGCTGGAGAAGCTCCAGAAAGAGCTGCGCGAATACAAAAATGAGCGGAAGCAGCTCGACAAGCTTAACGCCAAGCTGGAAGAAGAGCTCAGGAAGAAAGACCAGCAATACAAAGAGAAGCTGTATGCAGAAATAGAGAAATGGACGACGCGGGATGGCCGCGCGAAGGAGGTGAGCAAGCTTCTCAGGGAGCGCGACGAGCTGCGCAAGCAGCACGAGGAAGCTCGCAGCAACTTGGCTCGGCTCAAGGACGACTACGGCAGACTCAAAGCCGACTACAACACCCTCCTCAAGCAGCGTGACGACTTGCTGCTCGAGACCAGCACCGAGAGCAGCGTGCCGGCTGATCATGAGACGCTAAAGAAAGAGCTGGAGGAGGCGCAGGCCGCCGTCCGAACGTATAAAGAGAAGGTCGCTTATTGCGAAAGCAAAATTGCCGAATATGAAGCGCAGCTGCGCGATGCCAGCGATGTGCGATCGCAAATGGATAGTTTAGCCAAGAAAGCTGTGAGCGCGATTAAGGCTGCTCGTGAGCGCCTAGCAGTGAGACGAGAGCAAGCGCGCGAAGCTGCAGCTACGATTGCTTCATATGATAAAACGATTAGCGGGCTAAAGCAGCAGCTATCCGACGCCGAAACGGCGAAGTCCAGCGCGGAACAGGGTTATGCATCGCTCAAGCACCAGCTAAACGAGATAAATGACGCAAAAGAGCGGCTGCTGAAGGAGGCGGATGAGCGCCACAAGGGAGAACTTGGAAAGGTCCAGCAGGAGCGTGATGCGTACAAAGCCAATGCAGAGAAGTACGAACGCCAACTGAAAGATCTGGATACGAAATACCGCTCGGTTCTCGAAAAGCTCGCCATGCTCTCGCGCGAATTCGGGATTCCGCTTCCTTCTGCGTTGTCGAAGTATGTAACCGTCCCGACCTCTGAGCTTGCCGGCTCTGAGGCTGGGGTTGTTGGTGATGGCCATGCCTGATGGCGAAGTCCAGTGTGACGGATCTCTTAGTCAGCAAGAAATTGATAATTTTCTGGCTGGTGTGCCTGATGATGCACAAGTCCCGCAAAGCTCTGGCGCAGACGCTGGTTCCGCAGCGAGTGCTCTGGCTCAAGGGGACGAAGACGTTGCCGCTGTTAATGCGGTAACTTCTGGCGTGATTCAAACGTATACTAAGCTTCGGCAAGATGTAGAGCGGCTGCAGGGCGTGGAAACAAGTTATACGACTCTCGCGTCTGCACTTCTAGAAAAGCTTGGCATTGATGTCGCAGACCAAAGCTATGCGGAGAGACTAGCTGAAATTAAGCGTGTGGTAGACGAATATGCGCGGCTGCGGCAGGAGGTCGAAGGGGAGAACGGGTTGAGGGCGACGGTTCAGAAGCTCCGGCAGGAGGTCGGCAAAGCGAACGAAACATGCCTGACGGCTGAAACAAAGTGCGCCGAGCTTGGCGCGAATTATGCGAATGCGCTTGCCGAGAATCAGCGGCTTGCAGCCGCCAATCGCACTCTCGCAGAGGATAAGCGGGAGCTTTCGGAGCGTTGCATCGGATACATTAATGAGCACGAACGCCTGAAGCGCTCGCACCGCTTTGCGAGGTATGCCGCGGCAGGGCTGCTGGCGGTGGCTGCACTGCTTGGATATGGATGGAAGAACGCGTCGGCTGAGCGCGAGCGGCTGGCTGAGGAACGGCGCGCATATGCTGTCCAAAATGAAACTCTTCGCGGCGAAAAAGACAGCATCATCGCTGAAAACGCACGCATAAAGAAAGAAATCGAAACATATACTGCACAATTAAGCGCATTACAGAAAGATGCGCATGCCGCGAATCAGGAGCGCGATGCGTGGAAGGCGAAAGCCGAGGAGGCTGCCACGAGGGCCGCAGACTATGAAGCGCAGCTGCGGGCGGCGCAGGCGGCCGAGATTGCGCTGTCGCAGCCAGGCGATGCGGCCGACCGCGAGGATGCGGTCATGGTATCTGCGCCTGAGCCGCTGGAGCAACACGTCGAAACATGCCTCAAACAGCTTGGAGAAAAAGGGCGGATAACGTGCTGGAAGAAGGGGTGGGAAGTCTATAGCAGGCCCGACCCGAAGAGCTCATATAAATTGGTCGGCGTGGCGGATTATGCGGCAGAGCTGCCTGGTGGCTGTTGGGTCGTAATCGAGGTGCCTGGCGGGCCTGACACCGATGGCGAATATGCTGCGTTTGAACGCATGCGCCTGGCACCTGTGTGCCTGGAGCACGGAGAGGGGTACGAGCGCGTGGTCGGCAAAATCGATGCCGCGCTCAGCCGCGGAGGCAGGCGGCCCAATGAGGTTGTCGAGTGAGCATGTATGAAGATGAATACGGCTTTGTTCGCCATCATCGCAGTTGGAACGATGCTTCTGACTACAGGCGCCGCGCTTGCGGGCGGTGCGGGCTACTTCACCGATTATGGAGGTGCAGGCTATTTCGATGGTCAGGAAGGTGATCATTTCACCGGGAGCGCGGACCATTACACAGGTGGCGCTGCGGACTACCACACCAGCGCGCCTGCTGCGACGGCTGGCGGAGGCGCGGCGGGCGGAGGCTATGCAGCTTCGTTCGGCTCGGTGAATCC
>JAWCMQ010000001.1:79092-89211 GCA_039091255.1 Candidatus Aenigmatarchaeota archaeon | reverse complement strand
CATTTCACCGGGAGCGCGGACCATTACACAGGTGGCGCTGCGGACTACCACACCAGCGCGCCTGCTGCGACGGCTGGCGGAGGCGCGGCGGGCGGAGGCTATGCAGCTTCGTTCGGCTCGGTGAATCCTTATAATTACAACTACAACCCCGGCTACTACTATCCGTGGGGCTTTTATTATTCATATTCGTATCCGGCATCGGCATATGCGGGCGCGGCGCTCTGCTACTATCCGGGCTATTATCCCGGCTATGCCTATGGCTCGCCGTATTACTACTATTCGCTTGGCTTGCGCTATGACGGGCTCTACATCGGATATGCGGCTGGCGGGCCGAACTACAGAGTTGCCGTGAGCTATTACAACTATGACCCGCCCGCGCGTGACCCAGCCGTGTACGAGCCGCCGCAGCCGCAGCCCAAATGGCCTGCCGCATCTTCGGCACCCGTTGTTAGCACGACGAGCCCGAAGCTGGCATGGTATAAATACTGAAACGCGCACGTTCTATACGAGATTATTGAGGTAAAGCATGCCGCGAATGAACTGGAGGAAATTCGAGGGCGAGCTGAAGAGATATGCACACACCCTTGGCATGGCTGAAGCGTGCGAAGCGCTGGGCGACCGCGTGGACGAGCGCGACCTTGACATGAAATTCAAGCTTTACCGCAAGGCGCTGCGGTGCTACGCCGCCATAGGCGATTCGCAGAGCGCCCGGCGCGTGGAAAATAAAATGTACTTATGCGACGAGGATGCCGCACTATACATGGAGTTCAACAGCCGTTGGCTTGAGGCCGGGCTGGAATGCGACGAGCTCGTAAGGCAGCAGGAAACCGGGATGCTGCTGGAAGCAAGTGGCGACGCAAAGGACAGCTGTGGCAAATGGCTCGGCGCCGCAGGCGACTATCTCTGCGCATACGCCTGGTATGGAGGGGCTGGCGATTGGCATGGCATGGCGCGGGTGGCGGGCAAGCTCGGATTCGGCGAGCTTAAGGAGAAGCTGGCGGAAATCTCCCGAAAGCCTGAGCCGTCCGAAGCCGACATCGCCATGGCTGAGCAGGCGCTTGTAGAAATGGATCGATGGTTTGGCGAGCGAGCAAAAAAGGCCATGTAGTGTTTCAGCGAGGCTTTTGCCGCCAAAGCAATATCTTTTTATTCACCAGAAACGAGATTGTTCAAGCACCACCATGATTCGGTCTATAATATAGGTGATGACAATCCCGAAAGCCCGCGGCGCAAAGCCAAAAACGCGCAAAGCAGCGAGGGCGACGAAGCCTGCCGCAAAGCCAGGCGAGCGCATCACAATAACGTCCGCGCTGCCATACGTCAATGGCGTGAAGCATCTTGGCAACCTTATCGGCTCCATCCTCCCTGCAGACATATTCCACCGCTTCTGCGACCTGTTCGGCATCGAAAACATCTACATCTGCGGCACCGATGAGCACGGTGCGCAGACGGAGATATGCGCGGCGCAAGAGCGACTTTCGCCCAAAGACTACTCCGACAAATACTACGCAGTGCAAGCGGACATCTACAAGAAATGGGGATTCGACTTCACATTTTTCGGGCGGACGTCAAGCGAAGCAAACCACCGCCTGACCCAGCAGCTCTTTCTTGCGATGAACAAGAACGGCTTCATCAAGAAAGGTGAAATGCAACTGCCGTACTGCCGATTCGACCGCAAGTTCCTGACCGACCGGTACGTCGAGGGGCGCTGCCCGCACTGTGCGTACGAGCGTGCTAGGGGCGACCAATGCGAGTCGTGCGGTCGCATACTCGACCCGACGGAGCTGCAAGAGCCTGTTTGCATGATGTGCGGACGGCGGGAGATCGAATTCAAGACAGAGAAGCACCTTTTCCTCGACCTCTCGAAACTCGAGCCTCAGCTTGCGTCATGGATAAGCAGAAACAAGCACTGGCCCGCGAACGTGCGTGCAATTGCGCTTTCTTGGCTGAAAGAGGGGCTGAAGCCACGTTGCATAACGCGCAATCTCGAATGGGGAGTCAAGGTCCCGCTGAAAGGCTACACTCACCTTGTGTTTTACGTGTGGTTTGATGCGCCCATCGCTTACATCGCCATGACATCCGAGTGTAGAAAAGACTGGAAGAAGTGGTGGTCGGGTGATGTTAAGGTATATCACTTTCTCGGAAAAGACAACATACCCTTCCACACGATATTCTGGCCTGGCATGCTCATGGCGGGCCGAAGCAAAGCGACCAGCTTTGCGCTGCCGCACTATGTGGCGGGCTACGAGTTCCTGAACTGGGAAGGCAAAAAGTTCTCCACATCGCGGCACATCGGGGTGTTTAGCGACGAAGCGCTCGGGCTATTTCCGGCGGACTACTGGCGCTACTATCTCTCGGCCATGCTGCCCGAAAAGAAAGACGCAAACTTCGAATGGCAGGACTTCCAGAACCGCATCAACAATGAGCTGATTGCCAACTACGGCAACGTGTTTTATCGCATGACGTCGTTCATCGACAAATATTTCGGCAAAGTTCCGCGACCGGGCAAGCCTGGCAAGCCCGAAGCCGACCTCCAGCGCGCACTCGAGCGCGCACTCGAGCGCACGGAAAAGCTTGTGCGCAAAGTTAAGCTGAAAGACGCACTGAAGGAGACAATGTCATTTTCCGACGCGCTGAACCGCTACTTCCAGGCAAAGGAGCCATGGTTTGCCATCCGCAACAAGGCGACAAAGCGGGATGCAGGAACGACGCTATACTATGGCGTGAATGCGCTCGCCGCGGTCACGGTGATGCTGTGGCCTTTCATACCGACGACGGCCGAGGCCGCGCTCAAGTGCCTTGGGCTGAAGCGCGAAGACCTGTTGTGGAGCAAGCTGAAAGGCTTCAACGTCAAGCCGGGCACAAAATTGCGCTCACTAATCCTTTTCCAGCGCATCGAAGACGATGAAATACAGGCTGCAATGAAGAGGCCAGAAGGAGAGATCGCGCACAAGGGATAGCGCCGACGTTCTTGCCTGATGCTTGCGCCAATGGGCCGGAGGAGAATCGAACTCCCGACCCCTACGTTTTGCCGCAAGCGCATGCGATGCTTCCGGCGCACGCTGCGCTTGGATCAGCGTAGTGCTCTACCACTGAGCTACCGGCCCGATAACCTATCTAACGAAGCAACGGGATTTAAGCGTTTGTCGCTCCCTAAAGCTCTCCAGCCTCGTTCTCTATGAATTGATAGCGGTAGCGCTCGTAGAACTTCACATCGCCCAGCGTAGCGACTTCGACTGGCTTGCCGCGCTCGACGATAAAGTTTGCGCCTGCCTTGACGTATTCTCCAGTGTGGCCGTCGACTATCAAGGCGCAGTCGCCGCCCCTTATCCTGACCTCGATGCGCTTCGTGGCAGGCACGAGCATAGGCTTTATTTTAGAGTGGAACGGGTAAAGCGGAACAATCGCTATAGCTTCGAGGCTAGGGTCTATCAGCGGTCCGCCTGCGGATGACGCGTACGCCGTCGAACCCGCGGGCGTTGCGAACATCAGCCCATCGCCCCAAAACGAAAACGGCGTGCCGTCAATGACGAACTCTACTTTCAAAACTTTAGAGGGCCGCTTTCTCGCAAAAGCAATCTCATTTAGCGCACATGGGTAATTGCGATGCAGAAACTTTTCTATTATGCCGGGCTTCAGCTTTGTTGCCTGCAGGCGCATGCGCTTCATTATCACCCACTTGCGCTGCTCGATGCGCTTCATGTTCGCCAGCAGGTCTTTGTAGTCTGTCGTGCACAGGAAACCGTGGCCTTCGATGCGCACGGGCAGAATAGGTACGTCTGACTGGTATGCGGTCCAAAGGAACGTGCCATCGCCGCCCAGCGTGATTATGAGGTCTCCTTTGAACTTGCTGATGGCGATGCCACGCATGCGCCAGCGCATGAGCTTCTGGGCAGTCGACTTGTCAAAGTGGACGTCGGCAAACTTTGACAGCTCCTTTTCCAGCCGGCGAGCAGCGCGTATCCCGACTTTGTTTTGCTTCGCGGAAATGAGTATGGAAAGCTTCTTCCTTTCTCTGCTGTTTTTGGCTTTGCCGTTTTTCACAATTTTAACGGACTTTTTTGGCGCAAAATGCGGCATATCACACATTGCGCGCGCTATGCTTATAAATGCTGAATGGACCGGTCGGGATTTGAACCCGAGGCCTCTACCATGCCTTCACCATTTCTGCTATGCAGAAATTAAGGTAGCGATCTTTTGCCCGGCGGCGGAAGCGGTCTTGCTCCGTCCCTTTCCCAAGGGCTTTCCCTCGGAAAGAGCCTCCAGGCTGATCTACCGGCCCTCTTGCTTATGTTGTCATGCTTAATCATTTTAAGCATAAGAAGGCCGAGCGGCGCATCACGCAGAGCGCAGATGCGTAGTTTGGCCATGGTTGTTGAAGAAGTGGCTTATTGAGCCACCCTTCGACTTTGCATATATCACATTCGCGATTAGGTCCGAAACGTCTGCTACATCGAAGTAGAGCTTCTCCTCATCTGAAAATTTGCGGGGTATCGTGTTAGTCCCTATCACGTGGATGCCGTGCTCGCGCAGGCGCCGGCGCGCATCTCCAGAGAGCGCAAGGTGCGTCGCAACTGCGTAGACGCTCCTGGCACCCCTGGCTCGCAACTCCTTCGCGGCTTCGATGTTGGTGCTGCCTGTGGAAATTATGTCATCCCTAAGAAAGACATCTTTGCCGGAAACGTCCCCCAGCAAGCTCTTCACCTTAACGCTATCAGTGCCCCTTCTTTCTTTGTGCAGCACCGCAAGCGGCAGGTCAAGAAGGTTTGCGAAGTGCTCTGCGCGCGTATAGCCGCCATGGTCGGGTGCAACGACGACTGCGTTGCTTGTGTCGTAGCGGGCTTTGACGCGCTCCGCAAGTTTGCCTGACATCGGCAGCGGCTGCATGTTCCTGAAAAATCCAGCGAGCTGCTTGGAATGCGGATCTGCCGTGAAAAGGCCGGCCATGCCTGCGCCGTGGTAGATTTCTGCAACGAGGCGGGCGGTTATAGGCTCCCTGCCTGCCTGCGCATCCTGGCGATAGTATGTGTTGAAGAGCTCAATCATGTAAACTTTGCTGGCATCCGAGCGCATGAGCGCATCGCATATCTCGGCTCCGACCACGACATGCCGCGGTGGCTCAACGTACCATGAATGGACGGCATAGACTACCTTGTCCCGGCAGCTGCTTTGCACAACGACTTTTTCTGCGCCATCGGGAAAAGGCACGACCTTCATGGGTATGTACTCGAACGTGCCTTCAGCGTCGAGCTCCTTCAGGCGCGCCCATACAGCATCGCCAAAGTAAGGAGGGTCTATGCCAAGCTCAGAATAATCCGGCACAGCAAGGCCGTAGGGCTTCGGGTTCATGCGCAATCCAATGCACCGAGAACTCTTAAAACTTAGTGCTCGAATCCGCATGCCCGAACCTTTATACTCTGCTGGCGCCAAATGACATTAGGTAGATTATCATGGCGAACGGTTCTCTGAAAGGGAAGGTTGCCATTGTCACAGGATCGTCGAAGGGCATTGGGCGAGCCATAGCGCTGAGGCTTGCACGGGACGGGGCAAGCGTCGTCGTGAACGGCAGGAATGAAGCGGACATCGCAGCGGTCGTCAACGAAATCAAGAAGGCAAAAGGAAAGGCCATCGGCGTGCGGTCGGACGTGTCGATTGCAAAGGACGTCGAGCGGCTTGCAGCCGAAACCGTCAAGCAATTCAAGCGCATTGACATTCTCGTCAACAATGCCGGCGTGCTCGACATGAAGGCATGCGCGGAGATGACAGAGCAGGAGTGGGACCGCATCCTTGACATAAACCTAAAAGGATACTTTTTGTGCGCCCGAGCATCTGCGGCGCAGATGGTAAAGCAAAAGTCGGGCGGGAAAATCGTCAACATCGCCTCCATCGCAGGCATGCGGGCATATCCAGGCTGTGCAGCGTACAACGCATCGAAGGCCGGCATAATATCATTGACGCAGACGCTGGCGCTTGAGCTTGCAAAGGAAAAGATTAATGTAAATGCGATTGCGCCTGGCGCAATCGAGACGGCGATGACAAAGAACGTGCTTGAGGACAAGCACGTCTACCAGCAGATGCTTGCGAACATTCCGTGGGGCCGCATCGGCAAGCCCGAGGACATCGCGAACGCGGTCGCATTCCTTGTTTCGAGCGATGCGGACTACATAACCGGTGCGGTGCTCGTGGTCGATGGCGGCTGGACGGCACACCTGTGAAACCGGTCGCCTTGCGGAAAGCTATTAATTTTTTTTTCTGGCAGGATTAGCAGCATGAGCGACTACGAAACCGCTGCCACATACAGCTGCGAATGTGGACGCATAAGGGACATGAGCCAAATAGTGAGCATCGCGCAAAGCTACCCTGATCACAACATCAGCATCACTTTCGGCGGCAGGCAGTTTGACGCGAAGAACATTTTTGAAATGTGCGAATTGCTCTGCTGCGGCATCAACGGCAAAGCGGTTACAATACGCGTCAGCGGCGAAAAGAGCGGATGCGAAAAGGCTGCCGAGGAAATCAAGCATTATCTTGAAGAAGGGTGGAAGAGAATCTAGGCGTCTGTATGGTTTCTGATCCTTACGCCATCATCGGAAGGGACAACTTCAGGCCGCTTCCGATACGCATCGGGCGACTGGAAATCTCGCAGGGCGGACCGCCCGTTTTTATGGCGGGGCCATGCGCCGTAGAAAGCAGGCAGCAGCTTCTTAAGATTGCCGAGCAGGTGAAGGAAGCTGGCGCGGACGTGCTTAGGGGAGGCGCGTTCAAGCCTCGCACTGCGCCGGGCGGCTTCGAGGGGCTTGGCGAAGAAGGGCTCACGTACCTTGCCGAGGCGCGCGACAAGCTCCAGATTCCTATCGTAACCGAGATACTTTCTGAGGAGCATGTCAAGCTCTTTGAAAAATATCCTATCGACATCTACCAGATAGGTGCGCGCAACATGCAGAACTTCGCGCTGCTCAAGGCGGTCGCGCGCACGAGAAAGCCTGTTTTGCTCAAGCGCCACTTCGGCGCAGGCATCAGCGAATGGCTCTCTGCGGCAGCGCACATAGTCGCTGCAGGAAACGACAAAGTCATCCTTTGCGAGCGCGGCATTCTTCCGGTTGGCAAGAACCATAAGGAGTTCGAGCGATATTCTCTGCATCTGAGCGCAATACCGATAGCAAAGCAGGAAACGCGCTTGCCCATAATTGCGGATCCCAGCCATGGGACAGGGCGCTGCGAACTCGTGGAGCCGATGGCACGGGCGGCCATAGCAGCGGGCGCAGACGGCCTGCTTGTGGATGTGCACTACAATCCCGCTGAGGCGCTCGTGGACGGGCACAACGCCATAGACGTCGAGCGGCTAAAGCGGCTGATAGCAGCATGCAAGGGCATCTGGAGCCTAAATCCTCGAAGCGCGCAATGGCCGTCATCCTAGTTCGATGTGCGCACCCTTCACATAGCTTACATGGACAATATAATCCCCTTTCCGCATGCTTTCGATGGCATCCCTGTAGAGGGATCTTGCATCCCGTTTCGAGTTGGTCGCAAGCTCGCTCGAACCCCTGTACACTGGCGATGGTGAGGGGCATTCGCTGAGCTGTGCGACAATGCGGTAGACTTTTCCAGAGCTGCCGGCGTCCTCCACAAGCTGCAGCTCAGCGCGTTGCGGCTTGAATTCCTTTATCCTTATCTTCCTTTCGCTTATCCTGAAGCTATTCGAGCAGAGCACTCTGGACTGTTCGGGCATGGAAAAGGTAGAATACAAACTTATTTATTTCGCCATGCGCCGCTTTTCTTGATTTCGATGCGGCCTTCAAAAGGATATATGTCTATAGCGCATTCGTTGCTGTTCAAGTGCGAAACGAGCTCGGCGAGCATTCGCATGCCTTCATCTTCGGTTTGGGCATCAGCGACATGATACCCATCGCTGCCTTCTCCAGGCAGGTGCATTTCAAGCGAGTAGGCACCATCCATTCGGCGCACAAGAACTGCGTGCACCCCTACCGGCTTGCTGGCATAAACATGCACCGCATTTGGGTCCAGAAGAACAAACTCGGATGCCACTATTTCTTCGCTTGGCGTTTCAGCGGATGGCATTTCGGACATATCGATAAATAAAAATATAAGCTATGACAAGCCATTTGCAAGCTGTTGCGCTCGAAATGCGCAACGTGCGCCAAGGGCGCGTGAGGCGCTTGCATGCCGACAAGAAAAACGCATCTCCTGTTTGCAGTCCTGCTGTTCCTGCTTCTGCAGCAAGCGCTGCGCCTGCCGGCTGCGCTTGCGCTGTTCGCGCTTGCGGGCGCGCTGGCGCCCGACCTCGACCTGCGATTCATGCACCGCAAGCTGCTGCACAACATGTGGGCGCTGCTCATATTCGCATGGGCAGGAATATCATCTGGGCTCCTGTTCATGCCTCAAGCAGTTGCATTTGCCATCGGCTGGGTCTCTCATCTCGTAGCCGATTCGCTGACGCACACCGGCGTGATGCCGCTGTGGCCCATCCCTGCTCCAAGGTTCAAGGGCGCAATAAGAACGGGCGGCGCGGGCGAGCTGGCGTTGATGCTGGGGCTGCTCGTGGCGATAGGAGTCGCACTCGGGATTGTCAAAGTGTTCTAGCCGCTGATCCCGTGCGCGCCATCTTTCGGAAAGCGCGGCGCTCGATCTGCCGCGTGCGCTCCTTTGTGATGCCGAACGCCTTTCCCACATCCTCGAGAGAAACGCGGTCTCCGCAGCTCATGTATCGGCGCTGCACAATGTCACGTTCTCTGGCAGTCAGGCCGCTGCGCGAAAGGAGATGCTGGACCATATCGCGGTCTTCTTCAGCTTTCAGGGGCACGCCCTCATCTGCCGCTGCTAGAAGTTCGTAGCGATCTCTGTCATCATCGTCTCCTGTCGCGCTTAAGGAAAGGACGCGCATCGCCATAGCCGACTTTTCTCGCAGGGAATCGCGGACCGCTCCTGGCGTGGCATGGTAATAAGGAGCCCTGATAAGCCTATCGTCATGCCTTGCTCGTCGCGCCCGCTGCTGAATCCAGTAAACGGCATACGTCATGAACTTGCATCCCTTGCTGCCGTCGAATGCCGTAGCCGCTCTCAGCAAGCCTTCCACGCAGACCTGAAACATGTCTTCAAGGTCGCTATCTCCCGCATAGTGCTTTGCGCACTTCAGTGCGAGCTTTAGGTAGCCCAGCACAAGCTCGTTTCTGGCGCTTCGCAGGCGGGCGTATGCGTCACGCAGCGCCTCGGGCGCGTCGCGCAGCACAGGCATCATTTTTTCGATGCGAAAAATCGGCCTCTCGTTGCCAGGCCCGAGCGCGGCTTCGTAAAGCGGCGTGCCGCGATACGCAGCTGCGAACTCTTTCATGACGTCGTGACGCGCTTCGCCTATCGCAGCCAAAAGCTGCTGCTCATACTCCTGCGGAAGGTCGGACTTGCTCAGCGCGCTTTTCATGAACGGCGGAAATTCGTAGTCGTACTTTGATGGCATGGCTCGCACCCAGCGCCATTTAGCGGAACACTATCGTCCAGTTCGTAAAAACAGACGGGTTGCCGTAAAAAAGCTGAAGTTCGTACTTTCCTGGTCCAAATGACACCGTGCCGTTTTGCGCTACAGTTGTCGTGACAACCTGCGTTATGTTGCCAGCTGCTTTGAGGCTGAACGTGCCGCTGCCTGTGATGCCCGTCATGATATCGCTGTCAATCGATATGTTCATGGAGCAGCAGTGCGGTATGTTCAGCAGCACTGTGCGGAATGAGCCCGGATCACCCGCAGACGCGAGTGTGGCCATGGACTGCCAGATTCCAAGCACATCCTTCTTGAAGTCGGACTCTGCTTTGGAAGATACGAAGCTTGACAGGAAGCCGAAGCTCGCGCCTATGACGAGCGCGAGGATGACAAGTGAAATGAGGATGCGAAACGGCATTTCTTCGATTCCCTTCATCTGTACCGCCGCGCATCGAACGAAGATGAAGAAAAACAAATCAGCATACGCAAGTCTGGTTTGTGGCGTTCCACATGCAGCCGAGTGCTTCACATGCCTGTTGTGCAGACTTTGACACGCCGGCGCCGAACGTCTGATTAAGTTGAGATGCTCCGGACTGCGCCGTGCCGATGAAGCCTGTTGTTATCGCCAT
>JAWCMQ010000001.1:76602-78993 GCA_039091255.1 Candidatus Aenigmatarchaeota archaeon | reverse complement strand
CACTGCGCCGATGACAAGTGCTGCCACCAGCACTATGACAATGTACTTCAATGGAAGCCCTTCCATGGCTCTCACTAGAAAAGATGGTCGGCGCAAAGCTTATAAAGCCGATTTCTGCGAGGCTGACACGGTATTCAGAGCGCAGCCGGAGGCATAGCACAAGTCTAGAGCAAGCCAGCAAGCCCCAGGCGTGCGGCTATGAGCGTCATGGTAAAGACCGTCATGGTGACAATCATCGATGCGGCAAGCGCCATCCTAAAAGATATGCTATCTGGGCCATTCTGGATGCGGCTGACAAAACGCAACAGCACGAAGTTGAGGCCAAGCATGTAGAGGCCGGCTATGAGCTGAAGCAGCTCGGGGCTCATCGCCGCTTGCAGCAGGCTAAGCACGTCGCTGCTCTGGCCGATTTGCTGCTGGGTCTGCTGAACAGTTTTCGTCATAAGCTGAAACAACACGACGATTATCGCGCATACGACAGGCGCAAGCGTAGCTGCCGTAGCTTTCATCATGGATAGCGACTTTTGAAGAAGCATGCGAAGCGAGCGCTCTGCGCGGGCCATCTTTTTGAGATGCGCGGCAATCACATGCGCGGTCTGCGCAGTGGCAGACAGGCCGTGGCGGATGGATGCCGCAAGCATGCCGAGCGCTGATTTTACGAGCATGGACTGCGTATCGAGCTCTGCGACGACCTTGCCGAAGGGCTGGCTGGTTTTGCGCATCTTCGCGGCGATTGATGCGAAGAGGTCTGCCGCTTCTCTGCCAGAAAGGCTGGCAGCAAATTCCATCGCATCCTCAACAGGTCTACCATCAGCGAGCCTGTTGCTGATGTGCTCCAGCCCATCCACAAAACTCTCCTCGAGTGCGACGAGCCGCTTCCTTGCGTCAGATGCGCTGTGGGCGGTGCCGTAGCAGTATACCGCAACCGCAATCGCAATCGCCCACAATATCACAATGGTCCCTATTGCTGACATTGCAGCGAGCGGGCCATGCAGCAGGACTCCGCCTTCCCCAAGCAGGTAGAAAATACCTGGCATTGCTCCGATTATGGCTATGACCAGCGCGAAGTGCGCGGCAGGGATGGATGCGCCGCGAAACTGCAGCAGCTTCGATGGCTTGAGTTCAGGCTGCGCGAATATGACAGGCCTCTTTCGAACGACCATGTTTGAGTAGAGATAGGTTCCGGCAAGCGAAAGGGCCAGAAACGCCGCGAGCAGCAGCGGCCCTGAGGCGAACCCAAACAGCGCAACGAGCGGAAACATGGATACCACCATAAGCGGCACAACCATGCCAATGCTGAAGAGAACAAGCGTCGGCATGTTCAGCGCTTGCATATATTCGCGCGTCCGAAGCACGATGTCCTCGATCAAAGATGCCACCGAAGCATCCAGCAGCGCAGATTTCTTTTTCCTGTCAGCCTCATGGAAGCTCGCAACGATGAGGTTCAACGCCCGCTGAAAGCCTGCTGACCATTTGCCCCATTTGCGGCCCAGCGCAGAAAGGCCTTTGAGGGGATTGGCTGGATTGCCGGCCAAAGTCGCCCATACCACTTCACGGACGTCGTCTGCGATGGTGCCTTGGGCGTTTTCTGCAACGAAGGCAAGCGCATGCTCAAGATTGGGCTTCTGCTTAAGCGGTATTGCAAGCTGCGCGACTATGTACGGCGAGGTGCCAAGTGCGGCAAGTGCAGCCTCTCGCGCAACGCTCTTGGGCCATTCGGTTATTGCATAGAAAAGGACTATTGCCAGCGGCAAGAGCAGTGCGATGATGAGAGGATTGACTGGCGCAAAGAATGACAGCGCAGCGACCCCTGCTATAGCCGCAAGCGACAGAAGCAGCATCGCCTTGCCCGCGCCAACTACATCTTCGGGCGAAATAGGCCATCCCAGAAATGCAATTGCATCTTTCAGCTCATCGCTGGCTGCAGAGCGAAATGGCTTTCCAAACCTTGCGCAAAACGCAATGTACAGGCGTTCAAGCATACTCTTTCAACCACGCTGACCACTTTTTGTACGCCTGCGCTGCATTTTTCGAGTTGGCGGCGAACCGCAGGTAGGCATTGTTTGCTGCGACCACAAATGGCGCGCTGACGGCTGATGGCCGGCGCTTGGCGAGCGCCACGAGATCCGCTTTCATGCGCGCCCTGCAGGCGATATTGCGCATCGCCTCAGCTACGGAAATGCCCTTTACTTCAGCTATCTTCCTGATTGTGTGCGACCTTGCCAACGAAAGCTTCCAGCGGCTGCCGTTGCGCATAAATTCTGCGATAGGAACGAAATCTCGCCGAGATGGTTCGCCCTTCCACCCTTTGCGCACCTCCGACACTGCCAGCAACTTGCGATGCCTTCGGACGTCATCGCCATGGCGTATGCTCCCTGTCGTCAAGATTAC
>JAWCMQ010000001.1:58779-76505 GCA_039091255.1 Candidatus Aenigmatarchaeota archaeon | reverse complement strand
ACATCGACAGCTTTGAAGCTGCTCGAGGGAACGCCCAGGTCGTTGACGACGCGGTCCCATGTATCGTAGGCGCTTGAGCCATGTATCGTGCCCAGGACGACGTTTCCGGCTGCGCCGATGCGCATAGCCTCAAACAGCGCCCTGGCTTCAGGGCCTCGGACCTCGCCTAACACGAGCGTCGATTCACCGAGCCTCAGCGATGTCCGCAGAGCATCTTCTGCAGATAGCTCGAAGCCTTTTGCCCATGCTTCGGTCTTGAGGTGCTCGATCTTGAATCCATGCTTATGCAGGGTTTCCACGGGGATTTCAGGGGTATCCTCGATGACGATTATGCGCGTGCTTTGCGGCACTTCGAGCAGGAGCGCTGAAAGGAGAGATGTTTTGCCGGACGCGCGGGCGCCTGTTATCAGCATCGTGCACTGCCCATCCACCAGAAAGCTAAGCAGACCGGCAGTTTTCGCATCGAGCATGCCCGCCTGCACAAACTCCGGCAGCGTCCATGGCGAGGATTTGCGTCGGCGGAATGCGAACCCCGTGCCATCGTATGTCGATGGCGGGCATATGCCTGCGACACGGACCCCGAGATTTTCCAGCTCTGCGTGGAGCACTGGCGAACTTGCATCTAGCGGCCGCCCAGACACCATCCGAATGCGCGTAGCAAGCTTATCAAGTTCTGCGGCCGTCATGTGAAGGTTTGTCACGCACTCGCCCCAGCGCGAGTGAACAACGTGCACGAGGGGCGAACGAGAATCAACATAGATGTCCTGCAGCTGCGCATCCTTGAGCAGCGGCTCGATGGCTCCAAAGCCTACGGTGTGACGCAGAAGCATAGCAAGCAGCTTTTGCTTGTCAAGCGGCGCATCTTTGACCGATTCGTCGATGGCGGCAGCGCACCGTGCGACAAACGCACTTGAGATGTCATCGGCAGCCGGCCTACTCTTCGATACGGCTCCGTACGCGACTACGAGTGCTTGTAGCTCAGCGTCGGATAGGCCGAGCTCCGGATAATCGAGAACCATAAGCATGTCGGGCCGTGTCGGATGACGATATATGCTGACCTCGACGTCGCCGACCGCATACCGCTCGACCGGCTTGTTTGCATCCGGCGGCTTTTCGAGCACATCGGCTGCAAAGAAAGATGGCGTGGTGGTTGCTGGCAAATTCCATGCAAGGTGAGGCTTGCCTTCGGAAATCGCAGCATTTATGAATTCGGACTTTCTCAGCATTCTTGCGATGCGCTTTAGTTCGGCGTCGCAACTGGCGCAGCTTCGTGACCTTGCGCGGCAATAGTATGACAGGGGGTCTTCCCACATGTTCCCGAGCTCTGCAGCGCAGCTGGGGCAGAGCGCAGGCGACAGCGCTTTAAGCGTGGACGCTAGCCCAGAGAGCGCCCGGGCTGCAACGCCACCATAAATGCGCTTAGAGCCGCCATGCACGAGCACAATTCGGTCGGCCTGCTCCGATGCGATGGCAGAAAGCAGAGCAGCGCGACAGCAGCGGTTGCTGAGCGATGGCGGATGGCTGAATCGGAGGCTCACGGTCCTGTAGCTTCCCGCACTCGAAGCCGTTGCAATTGCGTTGCATCTTGCTGGTTCGGCTAAAGGAGGCGCAGGCATGATTCTGTGGTCCTCTCAAAACTTTTAAAACAATCGATTGTTACTATAACTCGATGGTTACTATATGCGGGGCTTTGTCATAACGCCTGTGCTGTTCATTGCGGCAATGGCCATTACCGCGCTGCTGCTGCACAGCCACTTTGCATTGAGCAGCCAGGCTGTTTCCGCCATCGACCTCCAGTCAGCGCTTGCGAAGCTCAGAGCGGACGAGCTGAAAAACCGGCTTGACATAGAGAACTCGCTGTACTGGTTTGCGCTGGCGTCAGGAAGCGGCAACTGCACCGCGGTAGAGGGCTACCTAGAAACCGCGATGCGAAGCCAGGGTCGCAATGGAACGGTGCGTGTGCAACCCGGAACATCTGAACATTTCCTTGCATTTTACAGCGAGATGCATTCTGCGCATCTTGGCCCTGCGGCGCTCTCCAAAAATGTCACTGTCGCGGCATGGGTACCCGGCAACTGCACATAGTTTCTAAGCAGGAAAGCTGATGGGAGCCTTGACACCGGAACAGCCAGCCGGAAAGAAAAGAGGCTGATGCCTAAAGCTACGGTAAAATATAGTCGGTGATATGGTCAGGGCGAACTTCTGCGAAACTCGAGGGCGCATGCGCCTAGAAGCTTTTAGCCTGAAACGCCGGCAGGGCAAGCCGACTTCGGCGGCAGCGCCTTCCAATGAGGCCATATGCCGAGCATCGGGGCTGTCCAATTCGCGACGGGGCATGTAGGCTTTAGGTCGAAGGTCACAAGCGTTATTGCCTTCGCGCAGACATCAGGCTGGGAATTCCAGACCCACAGCGTCTTGCTGTTACCCTCAGCATAGAAAATGTAGTCCATCCCTGGCCGGATGGTACTGTTCATGATGTAGCCGATGGCTGCCTCGACATCGGAAGCAGATATGAAAGTCGTGCAAAAGTAGAGGTTGACGGCCTCTGCGACGCTCATGCTCAAGTTGGAGTTGTCAAAGCCGCCATACGTCGCATTCTCCCACCGCATGGCTGACAGAAGCATGGTATTGGCATAGAACGCCTCTTCGCGAGCGGTTTGCGCCTGGATGGGCTGCGTTCCCATTGCAATGCTCAACGCGAGCAGCAAAGAGATGAACAGCCCTAAAATAATCGCATCGACAAACGTGGCTTGCCCTGCTATGCCTTTCAACTCGTTCATACCGGCACAAACACCTCAAGCCTGGCCGGGCTGCGGCGCAACGTGGCTGGATCAAGAATCAGCATCGCTGCTGACGCAGATGCGACGGATTTCGCGGCGCCCGTGCTGCCATAGGACCACGTTTGGTTGCGCTCGAGGTCCGTCAGCACAATCTTTACCGGATAGGTCAGGTTCGCAACTGCGACGAAGCTCGAGGCATCCAGCACGATTCCCCCGCTTTCAAAGTAGAGCTTCTCTACAAGCGTGCTTGCGGCGCGCTGGGCATCGAGGTATGCCTGCTCAGAGAGGAAACGGCTGTTTGCATACACGCTGGACACGATGAAGACTGTCAAGAGCACTACAACCGCGAGAATCGCCACGAGCTCTTCGGCGACTACGCCTTTGCTATACCGGGCTGACATACACTACATCGCCTATCCGCTCTATTTTTAGCTTGGCAGCAGAAGCAATTGTAGTCGAGTTCGCAGAGGAAAGAAAGCCGCGCTCTATGCCGTTCACTACAAGCAAGCGGCCTGTGATGCCAAGTGTATAACTCCTCAGCGGCACAGCGTATATCACCGAAGCGCCGTCCGTTGTGGAATCTATGAGGCGCGCAATGTCAGTCGCAACAGCTGCAGCTGACATCGAGGTGAAGCCACTAGAGAAGGCCAGGAAAAAAGAGAGAAGCGCTGCCGCTGCGACTGTGACAAAAATCAAAAGTCCGACCTTTGATGCGAACCAATCGATCATCGGCGGCGCCTCTTAGGATGTGCCCTGCGCGCAGGCTTCTTATGCTTCCGTAGCTTCTTCGGATGCTTTGTTGCTCTTCGCGCCGGCTTCCTCAGCTTTGCTTTCCGCCTCGCTCGTGTGCGCTTCTTTTTCGTTGGCGCTGCACTAGCAACGGCTTTTGCTGGGCTTGCCGTTTCCGCATCAGTTGACTGAGCCGATTCTGTCCTTTCGGTTGCTTGCTGCTGTGCGCCACGAGCTTCAGCGCTTTCGCGCTCTGCGCGCTGGATGGCTGCTTGTATCATATGGCGTATGCCGGCGTATTTGTCGGGTGCTGCAGCCGACCGCGGATGCTCCGCAGGCATCTCGGTGGAGCGCGCTGCGCGCATCGCGCGCTTCGAGCGCGCGCCATGCGCGACTGCTGCTGCCAGCAAAGCAAGTTGCGCCCTGATGTCATCGAGCTCATCGTATATGCGCACTATCTTTGGCAGGTAGGGAGGGACTGCCTTGTCGACCTTTGCCGAAAGCTTATCGAGCAGCTTGGCGGATACGCCGATGCTTAGCAGGACGCTTTTGATTTCGTCGGCATCCAATCCGGCTTTCGCCAGAACAGGCACCAACTTTTCTGCGACATCGCCTGCAGAAGCGACCCTTTCTGTCAGCCCTAAAGCCGCCTCAATGGTGCGTGTAAGCACGATTGCAATTAGGCCGACAAAAAAATTCGCTGCATAGAAGACTGCATCAGCTGCATAAAAGCCAAGGCAGTAGAAGATGCCGGTTACCAGAATGACAAAAAGTATGATGTCAAGCATCAGCGCGACTCGCTTCGGCCTGCCGAACGCCTTAAGCGTCAAAAGCTCTCCAAACATAACGCCAGCTATCAGCGCGATGAGCGACAGCGCTTGTATTATGAAATCCTCCATAAAATCGTTACTACTTCACAAGAAAAACTTTTTAACATGATTGCTAGCGTTTCAAATCGGCCGTTTTTTCTCGAGCTCGGCCTTTATCTTCTCTACGACCTGCTCGGGCTTGAGCGCGGACGTGTCAAGCACGAGGTCAGCTTCGGCTTCCTGCTCCCATGGGTCGAGGCCATACATCTGCTGCCATTTTGTGCGCTCGAGCCTCTCCTTCTCGTCCAGGATGCGGTCAGCTTCGGCAAGCGGGATTTTGTCGCGCTGTGCGAGGCGTTGGGCGCGGACGGTGTGCGGGCATTTGAGCCAGACTGTGAGCGTCGCGAAATTCTTGGCGAAATGTATGGCGAGCTTGCCGTCGATGACGACATCGCCTTGCTTCGCGCGCTCCTGAACGGCTTTGTCGAGGTTCAAATGGAACTGCTTCTTCGATGCGGCGCCTTTCCATGCCTCGATGGCGCGCTCTGTTTCATGCTCGGATTTTCCGAACTGCTTGGCATAGTCGCCTGCGGACCAATGAGCGAAACCCAGCTCTTTGGCAAGCAGTTTCGCTGCTGTCGAGCTGCCGGCGCCGGGCTGGCCCGAAATTATGATGACTGGCATGATATCTCATTCGCGGAGAAGCTCTAAAGGTTTGCGCGCCTTATGTATGCTTAGTCCTATCGCGGATGGTCCAATGAGCACCGCTGAGGAGAGCGTCAAGCGCTACGAACTGCGGCTCAAGGAACTTTGGAAAAGCGAAGCCGCACCGGCAGAGCTGCGCGACTATGAGCAGCGGCTCTGGCAGTACCTCAGGAAATCGTGGAACCAGCGAGACTGGTCGCACAGCTGGGACGAGCACGGCCTCGGTGAGCTGGGCGCCAAGCGCATCTTCGAGGCATATTTTGACATTCGCGAGATGCGGCTCGATGCGGGAAGGTGGACGGAAGGGCAGTACGCGGCGGTCGGCAAAGAGGTCTCGTCTGAGCTGACGAGCCCGGAGCTGAAATTCTACAACGCGCTCAAGGCGAAGCTCGAGCAGCTTGTGCCCGAGCCGCAATGGAAGAAAGATGAAGAGGCCAAGCCTGCCGAGGCCGGGCCTTCGGAAGCGGTCGGGTCGGTCGCGTGAACGGCCCGGATTTTTGAATGGCGAATCATGCACCCAGATTTGACGCCCTCAAAGGCGCACCCAGTCGTATTTATTCACGTATCGCAATTTGATGCCAATTGGTTTCTTGAACTTTTTCGCGTTTTTGAGAACCCATGCGTACAATGGCCTCCCTTTAGCGTATCTGCGCATCCTCTCAAGCGTTGACATGTGGTGCGGAAATGTGGCAAGGTATTCTGGAGATGCCGGCCCGATTGTGCGGACGATTTCGACGGTTCCAACAAGCTTGTCGCCAAAGACTATTCCTATCCTTCCGCGTATGCGCGTATTCCTGTTCCTTATTTCCCAGGTCTTCTTTCCAGACACTATCAACTCAGCGTAAGGCTTTCCTTCATCGCTGATGTTCGCAACTTGTAATGCACGCATAGAATGCTAAATATTTTCTCGTGACTTAAATTCGCATGGCGAAGATAATTTGCGACGCAGTTCCGTTCTGCTATGGGCCGATATCGAAATTGCTCACAGTTGCGGAATTGCGCAGGGATGGCAATGATCTGACAATTCTTGCAGACGGCACAAGTATGGACATGGCGACGCGTGCGTCATTTCGCGTCATGCGGTGCGATGCCAAAAATACTTACGACCTCAGGAAGGTGAAGAACGATGTTGTAAATTCCGCCATGTACATAAATGTAATAATTCGTTGCTGTACGGATCCGACGCACCGCCGCTGCCGCACCGCTAACTACTTGCAAACCTTCAGCAAATCCCTGATGCTCCTCAGCTCGTAATCCGCCTTGACGGACGGGGGCTTGCGGCGGCCATACATCGTCATAGCCGTTCGGATGCCAAGCGCTTTCGCGGGCGCGATGTCGGATGAGCCCGAGTCACCGATGACCATGACTTCGGCAGGCTCAAGCCCCAGCCGCTTGAGCGCAAAGGCGAGCGGCTTGCCTGTCTTCTTCAGCGAGCCTGTGTCGTCTTTGGTTATGACGGCATCGAACTCGTTTTCCAAGCATGTGCTTGCGAGGCGAATCCATGCCTTCAGTGCTGGCGCGTCCGTCACGATGCACAGCACGTAGCCGCGCTTTTTCAGCGCGCGAAGCGTCGGCTTGACGGCCGGGTATGCCTTTAGGGCATGGGCGCGGGCTTCGCGGTATGCCACAACGGCGGCTGCAATCATGCGCAGGTCATTCGGGTCGTGCCCGACTTTCTTCAAGAATTCCTGGAATATGCTGCGGTACTCGAAGCCGTACTCAAAATACATGCGCCACATCAGTTGCTCGGCTTTTTTGCGGTCGGCCTTAAGTCCGTGTTTTATCATCGCGGCTACGGCCGCGCGGCTCGCGGCGCGCTTGAACGCGTAGAAATCCAGCAGCGTGCCATCTAAATCAAAGATGAGGGCGCGGATTTCAGGCATGCTTCTACTTGCTCGCCGCATCTAATAAATCTGCGGCACCTCTCATCCTCAGGTAGCTTTCGGGCACCATCTTCCTCAACAGTCTGGCTGCCGCTTCCTTGTATTCTCTGCCGACTGCGCGACTATGCACGGCTATAAGGTCCGACACGACACGGTTGTACGCCGGATCTGCATGCGAGGGCCCGTTTGCCGCAGCTGCCGCTCCGCTGCGCAGCAGCTCAAAGTCGCCAGCATTCAGAAGCAGTTTCTCGGCATAAGCCAGCCGCTCGTACTCTTCAGACTGAGAAAGAGGTACAACTCGGGGTTCGCTAGATTTGGCGGTCACCCATAGGGGTTCACCGCACCATATGTAGCATGCGAAGAATAAAAGCGTTGCTATGCCTTGACGGCTTACGCTCGGACGGCGAGGCGCGCTCTTGCGCCATCAAGCGTGCGACGTGCCCATGCCATGCTTTCCACGCCTGCCGCGCGATATGCCGCTTCAATGTCGAAGATTCTTCCGGAATTTCTCTTGAGAAGCTCTTGAGAATAGGCGCGCAGCAAGCCGATAGATTTGTAGTACTCGGTCATGATGCCCGCTTTGCGCATTGCGCTTGCGCCCCCTGCTGCGCAGTAAGCGCGATTCAGAATTATGCTTTCGGAAATCGGCCCGCCTTTTACAGACCCTTTGGCCAGAGCGGCCTTCGCTCTCCGCTCGCCCTCTTGCACGCATTCCGCAGCCTTTCTGGCGCGGCGCCTGCTGCTCCACACATACCCGAACATCTTCCATCACCCTCGAATTTTTAATTCTTCGACTGAGTTTTCATAGCTTCTGTCACTTCGTCCAAGACCTTGCCAGCTTCGAGGCGCTTTCCTTCTTCCGTGAGCCGCCTGTATTCCGCGGCCTTGCGCTCCAGCCATTGCTGAAACGTCTCAGGCGTGGATTGCTTGCCTGTTTGTGCCGCTGCAGCCGCCTCGAGCGCGGCGTACCTGGCATTGAGCGCACTCATGGCGCTGTTGTAGGCCTTCACGAAATCGTCGAACTCTTTCCTCAGTTTGGCGGCATCTGCTGGGTCGTATCTTGCGAGTTTGTCCCGTATTTCCTTAATGGCCTTAGCCACATCCTCGCCGCTCGTCTTGCGCGCCTCCTCTTTCTTTATTTCATCCTTTCTGTAATCGGTGAAGGATCCTTCAAGCGACTTTAGGCTGTCCTTGAGCTTTTTGAGATAGTCTTTGAGCCCCATGGGGTTCCCGCTTTCATCCGGAAAATCGGAAAGCTCGGCATTGAGCTTATCCAGGCGCTTTGTGAGATTATCGAAGCTGCCAGCGAATTCGGACTTAGGCAAGCGCCCATCGATCATTTCTCTGAGCCTTTTCTCAAGCTTATCAACATCATCCCATGTCACCGCTGAAATCGGCGCAGGGGGTTTCGCGTATTCGCGATATGCGACGCTTGCGCCCGCCAGGCCGCCGAGCAGGCCGAGCACGCATGCAGCTTTGGCGTACCATGGCAGCTTCGCCTTCACGGCCGGCACGCTGGCAGCAGTCTTCGGCCTTTGCATCTCGTCCAGCTGCTGGCGAAGCAGGCTTATCTCGTACCAGACCGTGCCCGGCACGTAGCTCCTCGTGTCCTGACCTTGCGCGTCAGGCGGCTGCGAGCCGAGGTACGCATTGACAATCTGCAGGGCTGTATCATACAGCTTGTTCTTTTCGCGCTGCTCTTCGATGAATTTCTCGACGATTATGCCCTCGACGTAGCCCGCCACGATGCCTCTCATGGCCTCTTCGGAAGGCAGCTGGGAAGGCGGCTGCGACTCGCCGGCGTCCGGCTGGTCGAATATCTTCCCGTATATTGCATCGCCGCGCATTCTGTTCACAACGCTTTCAGCCACGCGCTCCACCGCGGCGGCCCCTTCCGGCGACGCAAAGTAGCGTTCCAGCGCAGGACCTACCTCGTTGGACAATATCCTGGCCGCCACATCGGCTATTGCGGCCGTCCCTTCCGTAGATGAGAGAAACTCTTTGAACGCAGCGGGAGCCTGGGCTGCGAGGTAAGCGGCGACGCCTTCCGCCACGGCCTGCTTCACCAGTGCGCGCAGGCCTGCTTGCATCTGCGTGTCGTAGCACTGCTCCCAGCTTTGCTGCGATTCGCTGCCGGACCCTGTGCCTTCCATCAACCCCACCTGTGAAAATGTTGTTATCCAGAAGTAAAGAAAGCGGAAAACTTTTAAAGTCGACGCGCTAGGCTTTGATATCGCGAGGCGCATGCGGCCGGTCGTCCTCAAAGGGCGGCATGCGGGAATCGCTCAAGCCCGCCCATGCTAGGGCCATTCCAATAACCGCAACCATCAATCCGCCGAGATGGCCCAGCGCCAATGCGATGATGCCGCACAAGAGCGCGAACAACCCCACAGCTGCGATTCCTATTCCTTCGCGCATAGCACTAATCTCGCGCTCCGCGCGAGATAAGCATGTGGTCAAATATGGGTAGAGCGTTTGGATAAAAATTATGATGGCTCGCTTCAAGCAGCGAACTGCGCCGGCGCTACGGGACTTCGGCACAAGGTTTCTGGTGCGGCAAGAACCTACCCAAAAAATCTCGAATCCCGCTCTCGCTTTCAGAAAGGGGCTCTTTTTGATGAACCTTTCGGATAACTGCCGCCGCCTTTTCGCTGAACCGGCATAGCCTTGAATCCAGTTCGCCGGGGCCGAACTTCAGCTCAGCCTCGCTGCGCTCCCATCCATTTCTCCGTATCCGAGCGCGACCGATGCCTGAGTGACTGCCGCTACAAATCTTGAATTGATTGCCAAGATTTTTTTCTGCGCTTCCGGGCTGAGCGAGGCGCCCTCCAGGCAGTCGAGATCCGCAAGGTCGTGCTCCGGCTCTTTCGCCTCGCCGATAAGCAGAAGCTCCGGCATCACATTGCATGTTAGATATTTTACGGTGCCGTGGCCTTTGCAGACCTTCTTTTCGGCATCAAGGTAAGCGCAAGGCCGTTTTGATGCGGCAATCGGCCAATAATCCCATAATCTCTTATCGAAAATCCTGCCTTCGAACGCCGCGAACAGACCCGGCGCTTTTGTCGTTGCCCACCCCGAGGCGTATTCTTTGAACACATCGTAAGGTCCAGGAAAGCGCGGGTATTCGTATACCCGTGCCCTGACTATGTCGCCGATTGTGATGGGGATGATATCCGGTCGCGTGCGGCAGTCTGCGCATTCGCCAGACCTGCACCTGAATTCATGACCCATGCTAAAGCGACACCGCGAAAAATTCTGATAGGCATGGAAAGCCGCTTTGAAGATACCTGATGCACGCATTTTAGGCGGCCGTCCATGAGAATAGGAGAGTAGGCGGCCTCATGGGGGCGAGGCGACTAGACCATGGCTGAAAGTTCGAGCGGATTCGAATCGGCGTGCCGAGCATTCGACTACGTCATGGCGAATGCCCCTCATGTCGCGGCGACGCTCGGATACTTGGCAACCGGAATTGTTGCGCTGCCTTTCTGCGTCTTGATGCGCGCGCCTGACAAGTTTCCCGACATCGAATCCGCAGTGATGCGCAGCATCCTGCGAGAAGAGCGCGCCTATGCGAAGAACGTTCCTGCGGGCTGCGCGGGCTATCCACACATGAACTGAATCCGTTTTAATGCTTTTCTCTTGCGTGCTTATTCGCATGAAGCGCTATGCGCCGAGGTGCGACTGGAAGCTGGAATACCTTACGGGCAACACGGCCCCGGGACGCGCCGATGGCTACGACGCCAAAACGCGAGAGCTGTTCGACTACGTGCGCGGCCACAAGGAGGAGTTCTTCGGCCCGGGCGAAGTCGTCGGGCCTGTGGTCATCCCCGACCTCCACTTTCCCAAGTCCAGAGAGCTGACAGCCGTAGAATTCGTGCTTCTGGGCGCGAAGGAAGGCGCGGTGGTAAAGCTGGACGCGGACTCGAATGCGCGCAACCGGAAGAGAAAGCGCGCGGCGCTGAGGGCTGCGCAGCAGTTCTTAAGCGGCAAGTTCTCGCAGCCTTTCCGGGCATATGTGCTTGGAATGGAAGGCGGCAAGCCGTGGCATTATGAAGTCTTGCCGGAAGACAGGGAAGGCGTCTCCTACGAGCGCAAGCCGCTGCTCAAGAAGATAGGCGGATAGTTCATCTTTGCGCTTATGCGCAAAACAAGAGATGTCTGGCATGGCAAGACCAAACTGCAAAGTCGCCATAAAATACCATCCTGAAGGCATCATAAGCGTCCATTCCGACTACTGCGGTCGGGAAGAGCGGTTTTACCGCCTGCGTCCGAGCGATGGTGAAAACGCGGTCCGCCTGAACTGCAGCGTGTTTGCGGAAGCGGCCAAAAGCATGCTCTGCAATTACACAGAAGGCATGCGGGTGCACGCCATACTGGACTTCTGGCCAAAGGACAAGCCCGTTTCCATGGTGACAGAGAGCGCGATATGCCTGCTCATGTTCGACAACGACTGGCCTCCTGTGCGCATGGCGCTTCCGGGAGCGCTCGTGCAGCAGCTCGAATTCAAAGCCAACCAGTGCCCTGTCGGGACGCATCGCGCAGTCATCGCGCCCGAAGCTGTCCCGTACAAAGACATAGTAGGCCACCTGGCGCATGTGCGCCTTTCCAAAGAAATAGAGCTTGCATGCTGACGCCTTTCGTTCTTCGCTCGAACCTTTATCTCGTTTTCCGCGCAACATTCTCCAGGCGATTCCTACGGCAAAGCGCCTCGAGCACGTCCTCAGCGAGCGGGAGCTCGGCATGCTTAGGCAGTTCGAAGCCGAGATGCACGACCCGCATCTAGGTCGGCTGGTTGAGAATGTCAAGCACATTGGGTGCAGCGCTAGCGATGAAATCGTGGTTGTGATGTCGTATGAGTCGCTGCAGAACCCACATTACAGCCTTTTTCTTCTGAAAGACAGGCCAGATATCCCTACGCCGGAAGAGCTGAAGAGCATGCGTCTAGAATCGTCCCTTTTGGAAGAGCGCGAGCGCATACTCGCGGCTGAGCTGCGGAACAGGACGAGCCACATCGCGGCGCACAAATATTTTGTTTCCGAGACGATGGGATATGATGTGGGCCTCGTCATGGGTGCCGCCGCATGGCTTGCAGAATACGGCGAGAGCTTCTATCAGCAGTGCGATGCGCATTACGCCGAAATTGGCAGCCCGTTCAGGTGGGACGGAATGGAAAAAGCTGTTCTGATAGCTGCTCCCAACAAGCGAAACGAGGAAGTGCATTTCGCCATAGCCAAATACCAGGACTTGGTGTGGGAGGAGAACCTGGCGCAGGCCACAGGAGGCGTGCTGAAATCGCCGCGCGCGCTCGGCGCGAAGGCCAGGACCGAGTTCAGCAAGCTGCACAGAGTAGAGCGCATATGCATCCTCGGCGCGCCAGATTCGTTCTACAGCTCTGCTGAATGAGATGCGCGAGCCCTTATCGCCGCCAGCTTGCCGTCGGCCAATCAAAACGGCAATGCGGTCGAATCGTCGTCGCTGGATTGCGATTTGCCGCTTTCGAGGACCTTCTCCAAAGGCTTGTATTCCGCTTCTATCTCGCGAAGCTTGCTTATGGCCGGGTCGGCGAGCGCCGCGATGCTGTCCAGGCCATTGCGCTGCCAGTATCCCTTCCACTCTTCCAGTGCGAGGGCTGCCCCATCAAACCAGTAGAACCCTATGCGCCACTTAGCTTCCTCCACGCACTTCTTCGTGGCTGCAAGGAATTTGCCGATTCCGACACGCTTCTCTTCCAAATTCAGCTTCGATGCATCTTCTTCTCCGACGCCGCAGTCGACTACAAAGCCTTTCAGCTTCTCTGTGAATGCCTCTAGCAGCTGATCGCACAGGTACGAGAACTCGCTACGGCCATCAAGCACAGGCGGAATGGGCATAATGCCTTCGCGTATATTGTACGAGACAATCTTGTATTCCGAAATGAAGCTATTCATCACGGCTTCTGCCTGCTGCTGAAGCTTTTCTGCGTAAGCTCGAGCCTCGATCTTTCTGTAGGTCTCGCGCTTGAACAAATCGGTTATCGGAACGTCCAGCAGCCTCAAGAACTTTCTAAAGTTCATGGATAAGGGTTGCAGGCAAAACTTAAATCCGCTCTGGCGGACGCGGCTTCTTATCGTTTTGCCTGCAAGTGTTTTGCGAGGGGCATGAGGGTCCTTCTGAACGACGGCATGGAAGAGGATGGGCTGCGCGTATTTGAAGAGGCGGGCATAAGCGCCGATGACTTGCGCCTCAGCCCCGAAGCGCTCCTTGACCGCATCAGCGAATACGATGGGCTCGTAGTGCGCAGCGCCACAAAAGTCACGCGCGACGTCATCGAATCTGGAAGCCGCGGCAAGCTCAAGGTCGTCGGGCGGGCAGGCGTAGGGTATGACAATATCGACGTCGCCGCAGCCACCGAGAAAGGCATAATCGTGATGAATGCTCCCAACGGCAACACAAACGCCGCGGCTGAGCTAGCGGTGGGGCTTATGCTCGCGGTCTCGCGCAAGATACCGCAGGCGGACGCGTACCTTAAAGCGGGCGAATGGCGCAAAAGGGAGCTTGAAGGCACTGAGCTTTCGGGTAAGGTACTTGGCATAATCGGCTGCGGGAGGATAGGTCGCAGAGTCGCTGAGATTGCGCACGGCTTCGACATAGATGTGCTGGGCTACGACCTTAGGCCGGGCGGGTCTGCCAAAATAAAATATGTTTCGATGGACGACCTTCTCCGACAGGCAGATTACGTAACCATACACACGGGCGGCAAGCGCACAATCATCGGCGAGCGGGAACTTTTGCTCATGAAGCCTACGGCTTATCTCATCAACGTTTCGCGCGGCGAGAACGTCGACTGCGATGCGCTTTGCGCCGCGCTGAAAGAAGGGCGGCTTGCGGGAGCGGCCATCGACACGCATATGAATGAGCCGAAGAAGGATGGGCCTGGCTTCGCAAGCAAGCTTGCCGAATTCGGAAGCCGCGTCGTGCTGACGCCGCACCTGGGCGCGTCTACAACGGAGGCCCAGCGCGAGACATCGAAGGAAATCGCCACGTGCGTTGCAGGATACCTTCTCAGGAACGAGTACACGAACGCTGTAAACGTCGGTGAAAGCCTTGAGGCTGAAGAATCCAAGTTTTATCGCGTTTTCGTGCATCATGCGGACGTGCCTGGCGTCTTCGAGAAGATAAGCGGGACGTTCGCCACGCACAATGTCAACATCAGGGAAATAAGCTCGAGGAAGATGGGAGAGCACGCCATAACGACGTACATAGTCCAAAGCGAGCCTGACCGCGATGTGCTGGCCGAGCTGCGTGGTCTGGCGAACGTCTACAGGGTAACGGATTGACGCTTTTATTTGGCCGATTTCCAATTACTTCTCATGCCTGAACAAAAGTCGCTCAAACTTTCCCCTTCCTCGCTCAATGCGTTCCGCGCGTGCCCGCGATGCTTCTGGATGGACGTGCACGGAAAAGGTCCGCCGGGCGGGCCGTTCCCGAGCCTGCCGAGCGGCATAGACCAAATCCTCAAGGCGTACTACGACAAATACCGCTCTCGCGGCTTGCCGCCTTTGCTTGACGGGAAAATCGATGCGCGCCTGGTGAAGGCGAGCATGGCGGATGCCTTGCGGAAGCGGCTGTCCTTCACAGACGAGGAGACAGGAGCAGTCTTGTGGGGCATGATGGACGACTGCTTTACGGATGCAAAGGGCACGCTCATGGTGATGGACAACAAGACGCGCGGCTTCCCGCTCAAAAACGGCATGGACGAGGAGCTGCTCGACATCTACACGTTCCAGCTCGAGTGCTATGCGCTGCTGCTGGAGAAGAATGGGCACAAGGTATCAAATTTCGGCTACCTGGTCTACTATATCCCCGAAAAGACAGATGACATAACAAACGGCATCAAGTTCTCGGCTGACGTCCGGAAGGTTTTGCTAAACACCAAGCGCGTGATGCCGATATTCCGCAGTGCCGTTGCCGTTGCGCGGCGCGCCGCCCCGCCGGGGCAGCATGAAGAATGCGAACTATGCCACTGGGTGAAGGAAGTCGCGGCAATGGAGTAGCGCCTAAGCGCGGAAGTACTGCAGGTCTTCGAGGATGCAGGGTTCATCTCCAAGGCGCGCTCTCGCGGCTTCCAGGCATGCGATTGCATGCTTCGCCACCTGTTCGGTCTTGAACATCTTGAGGCAATTCGCGTAATTCTGTAGCGCAACGGCAAGGTCGTGCTCGGAAGCGAACACGCCTTCAGAAAAGTGCCGCTTGTAAATATCCAAGGCAGCGATGACCAGAGCCATGGGCTCTTGCAGCTCTTCACCTACGACGCTCGACACGAACAGCCTTTTTGAATCGACTTCTCGTCCTTTTCTGAGCGCATCCAGGTAGCCGCCGACCCACTCATCGCTCTCGATCTTCTCTAGCGTCCTCGCCTGTATCCCCTTGATTTCATCCTTGGACTTCGTGCGCACGACGAAGAAGCCTTCGCGGCGGTAAGACCGCGCAAGGTAACTTTCCATGAGCTGGCGGTAGAAGACTGTGCTTGGCTCACTATCTGAAATCTTTGATGCGTCGAAAAGGCCTATCGCCTTGCGCAGGTATCCTCTCACCTTTCCGTAACCTTCCGTTATGTACTCATAATCGCGCACGGCGGAATCGAGCGCTGCTGCTCCGCTGCGCACCTTCAGCGATTCCCTCGCCTTGATTACGGCCATCTCGGGCGCCATCGTGCCTGCAAGGATGTTCTTGCCGTTAAGGTGCGGAAGCTCGAAGAAATCGGGTTCGGCTTGCGCCAAGGCGTCGACAAAGCGGCGATACGTTTCCGTGATGTCGAGCTGGCGCTCGACGGGAAACCGCCTTATCTGAAACTCGAACACCTGCGCCTCGTTGTAAATGTCAATGCCTGAGCGCTGCCCAAGGGGCGTGGCTATGGCTATCTTTGCGAAGCTGCCATCACGGCTGCGCAAATACTCCCTAATCGCGCCTTCGGCCCGGTCGCGCTCGCGCGGACTGAGCACACGGGCTTCGATGCCGTCGATTTTTATGGTGCGCATGCCTCACTTGGCGTGCGAAATATTCTTAAGCGCGCCAAATCGCTGCGAAAAGCGCAACAGCAGAAAACAAAAGAGAAGGCGAGCGGCCGCTGCGGCGCACTTCGCGCTTCGCGCTCGTTCGCTCTTGCTCGCTAGCTTCGCTTGCTAACTTGGCACGCTAGCGCGCTCAGCACGCTCGCTGCGGCGCACTTCGCGCTTCGCGCTCGTTCGCTCTTGCTCGCTAGCTTCGCTTGCTAACTTGGCACGCTAGCGCGCTCAGCACGCTCGCTGCGGCGCACTTCGCGCTTCGCGCTCGTTCGCTCTTGCTCGCTAGCTTCGCTTGCTACATCAGCACTTTGAAGGGGCCGCGGGCGTCCTCGAGATGCTCGGCGAGCTTCAGTGCCGCGTTCAGCGTAGAGCGCGCGACATTGCTGGGAACTCCGGTGTCAGCAAGCACCTGCAGGTAGACTTCTTTCGGTATCTCCGCGCCCTCCCTGATGCCGAACTCGAGGTAATTTCTGCGCACTTCGCGCTGGTGCTCTATTATCTGCTCAAGCTCTTCGGCATGCTCTGGATGGGCCTTTTTGAACTCCTCGACCCCGAGGCGTAGTCCGCGGGCTGTCATCTTGTCCTCCCATGCCAGCGACGCGTAAACAGGGAAATCACTCGGCAATGCTGCCTTGCCGCCGCTGCTCTGGAGCACCTTGTAAACCTCGTCGGACGCTTTGTCCGCAACGCGGCCGATGCGCTTTGAGTAGACGTTCAGCGGATGCGACACCGTGTAGCTTGCCACGAGCCTCATCGCGTGCTCTTCAAGTTTCGTCATAAACGTTCACCTCTTGCATCAATATCGCCGCGGAGGCATGTATACCAATGTGGTGTAGCATTGCACCACCTTTTAATATATGCGCCTCCGTATGCTTGTCATGAGCGACCTTATGGATGCGCTGGAGGCGGCAGGGCTCACGAGAGCTGAAGCTCGCATATACCTTTTCCTGCTACAGCACGGAGCAAGCCCGCAGGCCGCCATAACCAAAGGGGCGCAGCTCCACAGGCGGACTGTGTACGATGTGCTCGCACGGCTTGCAGAGAAAGGCGTCGTGAGCACCATAACGAAGAACAACAGGCAATTCTATGAGGCTGCAAGGCCAGAGCGCCTGATGGAGATGCTTCGCGAGAAGGAGGATGCGCTTGGCAACGCGATGCCCAAGCTTGCCGCGATGGCAGGCGCACAGGCATCCAAGGAAGAGATAAAGGTGTTCAGCGGCAAAGCCGGGCTCAAGACGCTGTTCGAGGACCAGATAGCGGAAGGCAAGCAGGTGCTCATAATCGGCGCCTCGCCGCGGGCTCACAAAATGCTGGACTATTTCTTCAGGGCATTCGACCGCAAGCGAACGGAAAAAGGCATAAAGGTGAAGCTCATCTTCGACGTGAGCGCCAAAGGCAAGTTTCGGCGCATACCGCTGTCGGAGATACGCTACATCCCAGAAGAGCTGGGCGGAGTCGCCACGACGAACATCTATGGAGACAAGGTCGCCATCGTGCTGTGGAACGAGCTAACGCCTTATGGCATCCTCATACAATCGAAGCCCGCAGCCGATTCGTACCGCAAGCTGTTCGAGATAGTCTGGGAGAAGGCGAAGAGGCGATAACCCCGCCACCGATTTGGCGCGATTCTGTCGCGATTTGGCGCGATTTGGCATGATTCCAGAGGGCGCACGACAGAATCATGCCACGAGATTGGCGCGAGAACGGCGGGATTTGGCGCGGTGGTGGCGGGATCTCCAATAAGGGGAAAAGCGCTTCGTAAACTCAGCGCTTTTT
>JAWCMQ010000001.1:49420-58679 GCA_039091255.1 Candidatus Aenigmatarchaeota archaeon | reverse complement strand
TGGCATGATTCCAGAGGGCGCACGACAGAATCATGCCACGAGATTGGCGCGAGAACGGCGGGATTTGGCGCGGTGGTGGCGGGATCTCCAATAAGGGGAAAAGCGCTTCGTAAACTCAGCGCTTTTTGGGAAAGCTTTGCAGAATCAGTTCACGGCGCTACAGGTTTTTCATTCGTCTACTTCGTATTTCGGTATATCCTGATATAGAACAGCCAATGCTTCCAGTATTTCTGGAGTTATTCGTTGACTATAGATAAAACCGCTTTCGTGCATAACATTGTACCGATCGCTGCTGTGGCCCAACCCCATAATATGTCCAATTTCATGGGTTAAAACCATTAGGTTCGGTATTGTGCCATAATAAGGGAAAAACTTTATTTCTCCTCCCACGATAACCGTGTGATCTCCGAAATGATAGGCTTGTGGAACTGCTGTGCCAAGTGCTGCCGCTTCTGGCTTATACAAAAACGTGGATGGCATGATCTCTATTGTTATTCCTTCTTCCGGAACCGTGTAGACCTGCACGAATTTTACCTTTCCGCCTGTCGCGTTTTCCCACATGCCAAATGCTATTGGAATATTGTGCAATGTGAGATTGTACTCGTGTTGCCGAATAGCTGTTCGATTAAAAACGTAATATGGCATCGGTGAGCGTACGATAGGAAATTCAAACAACAGAGGGTGTGCGATTTCGACCTCTGGCGCATCATAATCAGCGTAGTTAAAACTAAACTTGCACGGCATCGTGCAATCTGAATCAGCAAACCTCTCCGAGCCCCACGTGCCTGTGCTCAAATCACACTTGGCATACGATGACAGCCGCGTGTCGCAGCTATCACTTACAACACAGCACGTTTTGGTACAAGCGCCACCATTAGGATATGAGCATGCATGCGATATCAAAGCAGGCGGCGTCTGTGGCGAAGGAATAGACTGAAATTGATCTACACAACCAGAAGTCAGGGCAGCGGCTATTAGTAACATAACCAATGCGTGCTTTTGCATGCACTACTTCCTCTTCACCGCCACGTAATGCGCCCCACGACCTTTTCCTTTCGGCATGAGCAGCCCTGCTTTCGTCAAGTCGGACAAGTCGCGCTCGGCCGTGCGAAGCGACACGCCGACGGCTTCGGCGTATTGCTTGGTCGTTATCCCGCCTTTCCTCCTTGCGACATCAAGCCCTTTCATCTGCCTGTTCGTTATCCAAATCGGAACGGCACCAGCCGTAGCGGCGGCGTAAGAGCCGCCCGCGACTTTGCGCGCCAACCCACGCCAGAGAGCTTCGACCATGTCGGGACCGCCCAGCCCGGCGATGACGGCGACCTTGGGGTCTTCGGCGATGAGGATAGCAGCGAGCGCGCCGCACAGCGCAGCCAAAACGAGCGAAAGCCATGCGCGCTGAGGGACGAAGCCGTACTCGTACGATTTTGCAAAGCCTATGAGCACGCGAATAATCCCGCCGAGCAGGCCGAATGCGATGATGATTGCAAGTGACGGAAGCTCGAGCATGCTTGGTTTCACCGTTTTCTCAGTCGAGTTTTCTAATATCGGCGAAACGCTGCGTTAAGCGCAGCGTTTCTTTGATGCAAGAGGGCGATTCACTGCGGCGGCCCATGCCGGCCGCTTTTCTGCGCCCTCTCCTTCCTTTGAGAAGCGCCCGCAGGCGCTTCGTGATTATTACACCAGCGTCCCGCCCCTCTTGATGCGTATCTTGTACAAGCTGCCGAAGATGTCAGCACCGACGTAGCCTGCGAGACCGGATGCCCAGAGCGCCGCCGGTCCGCTAAGATTGGCAACGTACATGAAAGCGAGGCCGCACACGGCGCCGGTTATGCCGTCAACGATCATGGAAGAAATCTGGCCGCGCTTGAGGCCGTATTTGCGGATGCCTAGCGCCGCACGAACGCAGCCGCCGAGGAAGGCGCACGCAGCGATGGAGAGGAGCATGAAAGTATTGCGCTGGCCGGCGAATTAAAGGTTTGCGATACTTGTATCCGGCCGTGACCCCATGACGTGCGCGCACATGCGAATCAGCATACCGAGCACAGGCCGTTGATTAAGAAAGGAAAAGTTTATGAAGAGGACCTACTCGCACGTGATGCAGAGTTTTGCTGCATAGACTGCTGGGTGAAGTTCGATTGGGAGGAGTGCGTGAGTTGGCAGTGCATTCTACGTCCCGACTTCTATCTGTGACAGACTATCTAGGATTATTTCCGGTTTGCCCTGGTATTCTTTAACAGTACCGCGGACTCGGACGGTTTTCCCTTTGTAATAATCCTCAGGGTTTTCCGGGAATTTTGCAAGATTCGAAGAGAATATGACCGATGTAAAGCATTGATTGGGGTATGGCTTGTCGAAATTCAAAAATACAGTATTCGTGCTGCTTTTGTAGGCATCTGCTATTAAGCCCTCGACGATGACTTCTTTGCCAATGAAGTTTCCGGCGTTGCAGCTTCCAATGACATCAAGTCCTGTCAGCGCTGTCGTTAATTTTTCCCAAGAAAAATCATGAGTTATGTCTGTTGTTTGGCCACTCGCACTGTTGCCCCACTTGCATCCGACCTTGTTTCGCATAGCTTCTGCTTCTGCGGCTATGATTTCTGCCTTATATTTCACGTTCTCGGGTGAAAAACGTGCAATAGCAAGTCCTTCCTCGACCATCTGTAAATTAATGTTTTGGCCGTCTAGTATCACGTATCGCAAATAGCGCCCATACTGGTCTTTATCCACAACATCCTCTTCCAAGTATACTCGTTTGTTCAACACAAGCTCCTCAAGTCGAGCCTTTGCCTCGTCGTAACATGGATATCCGCGTTCATCTGCATCTATGCCCAATAATCTTATAGATTCGCCTTCGGCTATCACCGTGTCGCCGTCGATGACTTTTGTTATCATCTTCACTCCAATGAAACTGTCATTCGAATTTGCCAGCATGGTGTCTGCAGGGCTTGCGACTTGTCCGGTGTGAATGCCGAAAGAAAGATAAATCGATATTCCGATTATTAGCGCCGCTATTACGATTGCAAAGAACACTTGCGTTCTTTCGAAAAACGTGAGATTCATCGTTTATTATTACGGCTAAAGAATGTTAAAAACACTGGTGCTCGCCAAGGAAGCAGTCGCTATCCCACTCTGCGCTGGAGATGCGGAGTTTTACTGCATAGACTGCTGGGTCAAGCTTATTGGGAGGCGTGCGTGAGGATGGGGGTGGGTGAAGAAGCATTATCGTATAAATTTGCCGATTGCGGTAAAGGCTATAAAAACGAATGCAAGAATCACCGCTCCGTTTATCAAGCTACTCGATGTGCTCGGACTTATGGTGACCAAGCTGCTTCCCATTATGATCATGACGGCCAAAAACCCAAAAAAGCCGACAAGTTTTATGTTTATGTCCATTGTTCACCAGCTTCCGTGAAATCTCCACCTGTTCCTTCCGTCCTTTCTATGGATCGTGACGGCTGTCCCGCCTCGTTGCTGTGCCAGTTTTCGAAGCTGCTCTATTTCCTCTACCGACGCCTTTGCGCTGCCGGACTTCACTTGGAAGTAATATTTTCTGCCATCCTTGCAGGCGTATACGTCTGCCGGTCCTCGGCTTCCTGCGCTACGACGGATGTTTTCGAATCCCTTATCCGACAGGTCGTTGACGATTTTTCTTTCAGCGATTCTTCCTCTACGATATAGGTTTGGCATTGTAACTACAACACGCATTTGCATGGAAAAGTATAAATTCTCATATTTCGGCTATACATTAGCCAAATCTTTAAATATGTGTGTTTGCACGTCTATGTATGGCACGCGTTCTAATTTCTACTATTTTCCAGGCGACATCCGTTGCTCTATCCATCAAAAAGTTTGACATAGACGTCGTATATCTGCTTATCGATAAACCTCCGAAAGCTGAACAAAAACAGGCCATCGAAGATGTGAGGAAACTTCAAGCGATATACAAAAAGAGTTTTGAAATCAAAGATCAGACGATAGAACTGTACGATGCTGTAAAAGTCGCGGAAGATGTTGTCAAGATTATCGATTCGTTGCCAGCGTCGGATGAAATTTATGTTGATGTCACCCATGGCCGAAGAACACAAGCCGTAGGCGTGATTTTTGCAACATATAGACGAGCGGAGCGCATAAAGCAACTAGTTTACTGGACCGAGGAAGAAAAGAAAATGATCGCTTTACCGATTTTGCCTTTAAAGATAAAAGGTAAACGAGAACTTATTCTAAAAAAAATCGACAGGTGCAAAAATACTTTTGAATTAATAGAAAAAACGAGATTAAATCCGGTCACTGTCTATCGTTATACGGATGATTTGAGAAAGCGCGGGTTTATCGAAAAAACTGATGGATATTTCCGAACTACGGATGCGGGGAAAATTGCGGTGTTGTAAAAATGGGATACGGCTATGGAAATTGACAAGTTCTTAGATGACATAATAGTAGGTGACGCGATAAAGCTTATGAAAAAGATGCCAGATAATAGTGTCGATATGACTTTTGCCGATCCACCATTCAATCTCAGAAAAAGTTATGAAAATTATAAAGATAACAAAGAAATTGAAGAATACATCGATTGGTGTACGCAGTGGATATTCGAAATGGTCAGAATAACAAAACCTACCGGCTCTATTTTTGTTCACAACATACCAAGATGGTTAACTTATTTTTCTGCATATATGAATACAATAGCAAAATTTCGGCATTGGATTTCCTGGGATTCTATGGGAAATCCTTTGGGCAAAACTCTATTGCCAAGCCATTATGGTATTCTTTGGTATGTTAAATCGAACAATTTCAAGTTCTACGACATTAGAGCACCGCATAAAACCTGTCGAGATTGCGGAGCATTCCTCAAAGATTACGGTGGGAAAAAAGACCAGATACATAAATTCGGAACCCTCGTAAGTGATGTCTGGACAGACGTGCACAGAATTCGCCATAAAAACCGGCGCGATAAACATCCGTGCCAGTTGCCTGTCGCGCTGTTAGAACGATTAATTCTCATGTCTACGGACGAAAATGATATTGTGCTTGATCCATTCGTAGGAACAGGTACAACCGCAATAGCTGCCAAAAGACTAGGAAGACACTACATCGGATTCGACATAAATCCAAAATATGTCGATATGTCAAAACGCAAGCTAAACGATGTTGAGCCCACGAAAATAAACGGCTGTTACCTTTCTATATTTTTGAATAAAATCATGACGATCCGAGATAAGGATGTCGATAAAATTGCGAACTTCCTACAAACCAGAACGTTCAGGATAAACGGAAGTAGAACTGGTGAATATAAGTTGCCCATTTTGAAGAACGTTAAACAACTTATCTAGATATTTTCTTGAATTTACTTATTACGCTAAATGAGCGCGATACGTCTTTTTCCTTTATTTTCAGTATGTTATTCAAATTGTGCCTTATCTCTTCGTTTATTTCTGAAACCTTAATTCCAGTTTTCGCGATTTTGAACTCGCTTAGATAATCGATATTGTAAAACCTTTTCAGAATCTCGGAGTGCTCCTTAACAATGTCCAGCGACCTAAATGCTATTGTTGAAAAAAACCTTACGATGAAAGTCCGCAATTCTATGTTCGATAGAAATGGACTGCGTATTTTGTTTATTTCTGACCACTTTTTCGGTCTCAAGTTTCCATCCTTTTTCCTATACGATAATATTTCAATCTGTGGATTTGGATTTTTCGTTCCTATGAATTTGAAATAGTGATACAGATAGACGTCATCAATTTTATTTACAATACCGCCTTCAGTTTTAGAATATTTGACAAACATCATAAAGAGATTAGGCAGATTTTCTATTTCGATATCTTTCAAAATATGCTGCTCCCAAATACTTCGCAGCGTTCCTAGATCATTCTGAGGATCTTGCGAAGAAACGGCTGACTTTATTTCTAAGAATATTTTGTATATATTTTTTCTATACCCAAATTTTACCGTAATGTCAGGGAAGGCGTTTTTGCCGGTTGGTATGTTAAATGTCTTCAGGCTTATATTTTTATTACCTTCGAAAAATTTAACAATTTCATCGGTAACCTCCTTCTCGATTAATTTGCCCGCACTCTGATAATGTATTTGCCGGCTTTTGATTCGTTCTGATATTTGTTTCAGTATGTGCTTTCTCAGTTCAACTAGAACGTTAGAAGGAACGACTAAAATTCTAACCATAATTCCTATTAGCTTTGCCACTTAAATATTAACCGATGTGTTTGTCTAGCCCGCGAGTTCTTCGAGAAGGCCGGCTTCCGCGAGACGGACGCGTTCAAGATCGGTGCAAAGAAAGGCAAGCTCATCATCACGAAAGGCGCCTCGGACGCGGAGTGAGGCGGCTTGAGGTTTCCTTTTTTAAACACGGTTATTCTTAGGAATATCATGTTTATACGCCCGGCTGTCAGTACCGATATTGAAGCTATACAAGAACTGGACAAAGAATCTACAACGTATCACAGAAAGTTCGATAGAAATTTTTATATGGTTTCTGAGAAGTGGTGGAAAATTAAAAGAAATTTTCAGCTTGCAGCTATGAAAGATTCAAAGAACCTGATCCTTGTTGCTGAAGATAACGACGAGATTGTCGGTTATGTGTGGGGTTACGTTGAACGATTGAACAAATACAACATCGGCAAGATACAAGAATTAGTTGTCTCGATACGACATAGACGAAAAGGGATAGGAACGCGACTAGTAAAAAGCTTATTGGAGTTCTTTAAAAGCAAGAATTGCATCATCGTAGAAGTTTTAGTGAATGTAAAAAACATCGCTGCATATAAGACTTACAAAAACTTAGGGTTTGAAGAAAAGGAATACAGAATGCAAGCGAAAATCGATAAAACGAGAAAATTTCGCCCTTTTGTATAGGGTTGTTTTTAATCTCTTCTTTATAAATCTGTTGAAAACGAAGCATATTTTCATCAGGGGCCGGTAGATCAACGGTCCAAGCGCAGCGTGTGAGCTTAAGCTCAGCGAGCAGCGCAAAGCTGAGCATTAGCGAACTAGCCGAGCGCGGAAGCGTTCGGAAGAGTCGCCGCGCTTGGGTTGAAAAGATCGCTTGCTTCGCACAGCCCTTTTGCTGAGGCAAAAAGCGCTGGCGGAAAAAGGAGCATGCCTGTTTCCGCCTACGAGATGCAAAAGGGTCTAGAAACAGCAAGAGGCTTCGGGTTCGAATCCCGACCGGTCCATAACAAATCCCTTTCTTTAGGAAAGAAAGGTATTTGTATTTCCCAAAGAAAACGCGAGCGCAAAAGCGCTTGCGGAAAAAGAGCTGTCAGCTTCTGCGAAAAAGCGCTGGCGGAAAAATCTAACACGACTTCTCTCAAGAAGCGATGAGCTTGCGAATCGCTTCGCCTTATTGCTCCCCCTACACCACCGCCCCTTGCTTCCTCAGGCGCTCGATGGCCCGCTTGCTGGATTCTGCCGGTTGCGGGCGGGCGCGAGGGCGGGCGGGATTGCCGTCGAGGCCGCCTGTGAGCAGGCAGGAAAAGTAGAACGGCTTGGACGAGTTAGATGAGCTGGACGGTTTTGCCGATTTGGATGGCGGTTTTTGGGCCATGGCGATAAAATGGCGGGGGAGATATTTAAGATTTGGCGGCTGCGCGGGCGGTTCTGCAGCTCGGAACGAGGGAAGCGTAGCGCTTACTCCTTCACTATCTCCCTGACGCTGCCCGTTTCGGCGTCGATGTCCCAGGCGTAGCGCTCGAGCGTTTTTGTCACGGCTGTGACGTCGGGCATGCCGTCAAAGCACGTTGTGATGCTCTGATTTGCGCGGCATAGGAGAAAGTGGACGAGCGCAAAATATTTAACCAGCGCGAGCTTTCCGCAGAAGCGCAGGGCTTAAAACGATGCGCGCATTCCCTTATGCATGCACGCAAAACAGCGCGAGCCAGGATACCGCAAGCATGCCGCCGGCTCCAAAGACCCTATCGGCGGGAGCAGGTACATGGGGCGCGCAAAGGCTATCGTGCCGCTGAAGATAAGGCCTGACATGACCGCAGCCGAGCTTGTCGAAGACGTCTATGCCAACGGCTCTTACCAGGGAAGGAACCTTGCTAAGGCCGCAAAGCTCTGGGCGGATGCTGTCCGGGATGGCAAATGCATCTGGCTTGGCGTGTCGGGCGCCGCAACGCCGGCAGGGCTCGGCGGGATTTTCGCTCAGGCAATACGAAACGGCCACATCGATGCGGTCTGCTCGACAGGGGCAAATGTCTATCACGACCTTCATTTCGCATACGGGCTGCCTGTGCGGCAGGGTGCGCCTGACATAGATGACGAGGATGCCGCGCGGGACGGCACGACGAGGATATATGACATATACATCAGGAACAAGGAAACGCTCTGCATGCAGGATGCGATACTGCAGACGCTCTTTCCCAAAGTCGAAAAGATGCTCAGAGGCGCCGAGTTCTATTCATCCGCGACGTTCCTTAACGCGCTCGGAAAGGCTATGCTTGAGGACAAGCGGGTGAAGGACAAGGAAGGCTCGTTTGTCATCGCCGCCGCTGAATGCGATGTGCCTGTCTACCTGGACTCGCACCACAACAGCTCTCTCGGCATGGGACTCGCGCTTTGGGAAGCAACGGGCCGCAAAATCCGCCTCAGCGCACCGCTGGACTTAAACGAAGCGACGGCCTACGTGATGCGCATGCAGCCGCAGTTCAACATTTTTGTCGGCGAGGGCGGACCGAGGAACTTAATCCAAACGCTTGCGCCTACGGCGAGCGAAATATATTACATGCGATTCAAGGGCAGTGAAGGCGGGGGCATCAAGTTCTCGACGGCGGACGAGCGCGCCGGCGCCTTGTCGGGCTCGACGTTCAAGGAGGCGCACACGTGGGGCAAATACCCTGATGCCTCGATGAGCGACAAGGCAGACGTGTGGGGCGACTACACGATAACGTTTCCGCTGGCGTATGCTTATGTCAGGGACAGAGCAAGCGTGAAAGAGCCCAAGAGAATGCTCAAGATGCGCGAGGAGTGCTATCGCTCATTCATGAAAGCCATCATGAAGAGCAGCAGCCGCATGCTGGAATGCCACAAGGCGCTGCTTTCGAGATTGGGTTCTTTGCAAGATGCTGAGATGGCTGCGCGCTTCAAGGCGCTCACAGGCGAGGTGTGAGCTGCGCGGCTGGCGGCTCAGCCCTCCACGCGCTTCAGAAGGACATAAGGCGTGTCAAAAGGCGATTGCATGCCTGGCACGTACGTCTGCTGAAGCCAGTATTCTTTTTTGGCTCCAAAAATCAAGGACAGT
>JAWCMQ010000001.1:45140-49321 GCA_039091255.1 Candidatus Aenigmatarchaeota archaeon | reverse complement strand
GAAGCGTTGCGATCAAGGTGCTTGCGGTTTTCTGCTTCCCCGTGCCTCTCGCGCAGAACTTCCATAAGGGCGTCTACGACTTTCGGCATCAGAAGGTAGGCTGTCGCAAGCTCGCGTGAGCGAAGAAAGCCGTCCAGCCACTCGCCGGCGTACGTCACTTCTTTCTGCTTGCCGTTTGACAGCTCTTTGCGGAAGTCCAAGAACTTCCCGCGGCTCTCATCTTTGAGCGCGATTTCGCGCTTTCCAGCCGCTTCACGGGCATAGGCATCGATGTGCGCGATGTAGGCTTCCGCGACCTTTCTCAACTCGGGCTGGATTATCGTGCTCAACCGAGCATCAATCTCTTTGAGCCGCGATTCCGTGTCTTCGGCCATTATGGTTCCTTGACGTTATTGTTGCGTTGAAATTTATAAAATTGCGCCTTCGCCATGCGCTCATTTGCGAGCAGTCACCGCTCAGTATCTTCCGACGACGCCAAGAATGAACGTCTTCTGCTTCCCGCTGTCGCCGTCAGTGACTTCGGCTGCGCCTTCCAGCATGAGTCCGCCTCTTTTTCCGAAGCCGATGTCGAGCTGAGCATCTGCCTTGTAAATGCGGTCCTTGAACCTTTCGTCTTCCAGTTCAGTCACCCGCATGCCCCCGTAAAGGCCTGCCTTCACCCTCACGCTTTCGCCTATGCGCTGGCTATACGAGAGCGATGCTCCGCCATCATACGTGAGGTCTGTCTCGCTCGAGCGGGCTGCTGACGGCTCGAACATTAAGAATGTTCCCGCATCGCAGTCTCTCTGAAGGGCATTCACCTCGTCCGCAAATTTTCTTGGGCCTTCCGGTATGCGCGTGTTCTTGGCGGCCTGCCAGTCGTAATTTCTGAGCGCTTTGCCATTTCCGCTTGGCAGGTAAGCAATGCGCAGCCTGGCATCCGCGTAATCATTGCGGAATGTTCCTGCAGGCGCAATGTACAGCCCTAGCAGCTTGAATTGCAGCAGGGCCTGCACCTCATTTACTCTCTTTTTGTCGAGCGTTTCCGAGGAGCCCTGGAGGACGATGTGCATGCCTTTCGCGATGTCCACAGCGCCGCCAGCGGTGAATTTGATGCCGTTAAACCTATCCTTATCCAAATGCATATCCTCAACCCAAAATCCGCCGCTCTCGAAATACTCATACTCGAGCGATCTTTTCTTCCCCTTCGTGCATGACACACCTGCAAGCAGGTCGAGGCTTCCATCACCGACCCGAAACGCCTTCGAAACGTCGAAATCAAACCTTTGCATCTCTGCGTCCATAGTTTCCGTTTCCCGATCGATGTCGATGAGCTCGCCGCCGTACCAGTCAATCTCCTCCTCGAACGCGAATAGCGACTCTGCTTTTTTCCAGTAGCCGGCATGCACGGCCAGGCCGTCCCATATGATCGGGCTGCTCAGCCTCGCCCCATACACGCGGCTCTTGCTGCCCACCCTGGCATTCAGCTGATACAATATGTCATCCGAAGGATCCAGCGGGTCATCATCATCCGCTTCTTCTATAAAATATTTCTGCTCCTCTCTGCGTTTGGAAAAGCCCGCGAACCAGTCGGATGGCGCGGTGGACTTGAGTGAGGCAAAATAGCCCTTCCTGCCAGAGGACGCCTCACCGCCGATGGTGTGGTAATGATTTTCGTCGCCGATGAGATTTGCGACTTGAGCCTTGCCGCGATAAATCGATTCTCTGGATTCTTCATCCTGCTGCGCGCGGGCTGCGATCGCAAGAGCCGCGGAAATCGCGGCGGCTTTCAACCCCTCGATAATCCGGACCATAAACTTACTGCGAGCGCAAACGATTAAAATCGCCTCGTTTTGCGCGCTTTAAGAAATTTTTGCTTCGCAAGCATCGTCATGCCAGCTACGAGACCCCTACTTGGAGTCGTTGCGGGAGAGCCTTACAGGTCGGATGAGAGGCCGGCAATGATATTGCGATATCTGCGGGACATGCCGCATGGTGAAGTGCTGAGCTTGGGCTGCGGAAACGGTTCAGTCGAGCTGCAGCTTGCCCGCGCGACGCCGCAGCTATCGTACCGGTGCATAGACATAAGCGCGAAGGCAATCGGAGAAGCGGAAAGGGCAAAGCACTCGAAGGATTACAGCGACCTGAAAAACATACGCTTTGAAGTCGCAGACAACATGAAGGTTAAGGATGAGGGCATGGTGGCCATTTTGCGGCTGCGAACCGCCGGCGACTGGGAAAAGCTAGTGCCTTGCCTTAAGCCCGGTGGGGTGCTGGTGTACGAAGGCATCGGCTCTTACGACGGCAACGCTGCGCCAAAATGGGCCGATGTCTTCAAGGGTGTGCTGCACGAGGACTACAGCGGGGTGAAGCGGTTCACCGAGAACAAGCGGCAGCTGGGAGGGCTCGGGCTCAGGCTCCTCGAAGAGCGGCTCTTCTACGCTTGCCACGCCTATAAGCGCGAGTCGCTGAGGCCTGGCATCAAACGATTCCTTTTTCATCGGCGCGAATACCGCAAGCGCCTGCGCCAGCGCGGCGCATCATTCGAGCGCGACTTCGAGATTGTGAAAGAGAATTGGCATCGCACGCTCGGAACATGCTCTCCAGAAAGCTATCCGTTGGGCTATGCGCACATATGGCTCGTGTATTCAAAGCCCGAATAGCGTTTGCGCGGCCGCTTTGGCTTCATCTTTGAGTCCTGGAACGTGCGCTACAAAAATAGAGCAGTAAGTCGATGTCTGCGGCTTGCAGAGCTCATAATAAACGTCTCGGGCGCGGCTGTCGCGCAACGGGCCGCAGCCGTCGACGATTTCTCGCAGGTGCGCAAGCGTGGACGGATCCTTTTTTCTGTAGATGTACATGTCCAGCTTCGCTTTCCATTCTTCCGGGCTTCTGTAAGGGTAGCGCATGCGGACAAGCACTTTGTGCGGCTCCACGGCAGGCGAACCCCGCTCTTTGCGCCTTTCGTTGACAAGCGCAAGTATCCGGTTGCGCACAGCCTCTTCGGCATCGCTGCCGGATGCGCCGGCTGAAAGCTCGCACAGCTTGAGCATGCGCGGGTCGTCGCCTGTGAAGACGTGGCTGGATTCTATGCTATACGCCTCATCACAGAGGAATTCGCGGCCGTACTTTATGGCATGCACCAGCTCGGCTGACACGGGATTGGCGCGCGTGAGGTGGGCGAACAGCTCGTCGTCTGTGAGGAAGCTCATATCGATGCTACTTTTGCCGAAGTGCTCATTTGCCCGCTTCGCGGCTTCTATCAGCATGGCCTCGTATTTCAAAACGGTCCTGTGGGTGTAGACTTCAGCGAACATGTACTTCCTTGCCGCAACAAACATGCAAAGGTCGCGCAGTGCGGTGTCCGGTATGGCAAGGTGGCGGGCGCCGTCGGCTTCGACAAGCCGCAGGCCGTTCAGAAGGCGCCACGGGTCGACGTCGCCCTGGAGTGTGTTCGCGCCGCGGCTGTCGCGCGGAAGGTAATCCATCTTGTCTATGTCGAAAAGCGAGCCATCGAGCAGCTCCTTGAGGAAGGCATTCTCGCCAAGCTCGCTGGCGCTTTTCGCCTCCAATATCTCCGCGACTATGCGGTTATCCACGCCGTATTCCTTGAGTATCGCCGGCACTGTCTTTGCGTTCCTGTAGTTCTCCAGCGCAGCCTTGACGAATTCCGCCTCGCCCTGCATCGCAGGGTGCCCCAAAACGTAGTCGGCGAAGCTTATTTCGTTGCGGACTATTTTTGCGGCTACGGCTTCGTGGGAATCCTTTCCCATGCTTTTCAGGAGGTCCTCAAGCGCGTGAGAGAAGGGGCCGTGGCCGATGTCGTGCAGGGCGGCGGCTGCGAGAAGCGTGTAGTGGAGCGTTTCAGGCAGCCCTGCGCCGTTTGCCTGAAGGGCATTATAGGCACGCTGCGCCCATTTCGCTGCGCCGATGAGGTGTGTTTTTCTCGGATAATGCAAGCCCGGGAACGCCTTATATGTGAAGCCAGTTGAGTTTATGTATTCAGTGCGCTGGACCTCGGGCGTGTCGAGAAGCTCGATGACTATCGGCTCGTGCGGGAAGGCGCGGTCGATGCCGTCATTGATTTCCTGCCGCATGAAGCGCATAACGGATAATCTGAGGAAAATTATATAAGAGGACGGCAGGAACATATCTGCTGGGCGCAGCATGAATATTCTCGAGGCAATCGGAAACACGCCGCT
>JAWCMQ010000001.1:40563-45044 GCA_039091255.1 Candidatus Aenigmatarchaeota archaeon | reverse complement strand
ATGCCGTCATTGATTTCCTGCCGCATGAAGCGCATAACGGATAATCTGAGGAAAATTATATAAGAGGACGGCAGGAACATATCTGCTGGGCGCAGCATGAATATTCTCGAGGCAATCGGAAACACGCCGCTCGTGCGCATCGGCAGCGTGTGGGCAAAGCTAGAAACAGCGAACCCGACGGGCTCGATAAAGGACCGCATGGCATGGCACATGGTCCGGCGCGCGGAAGCTAGGGGCGAGCTCAAGCCTAACTCGGACATAATTGAGCTGACATCAGGCAATACAGGCGTTTCTTTTGCGATGATATCCGCGGTGCGCGGATACAAGTTCACGGCCGTCATGCCTGAGTCGATGAGCGCTGTGAAGCAGCGGATGATGACGGCGTTCGGAGCGAAGCTCGTGCTTACGCCTGCCAAGGATGACATGGCCGGCGCGCTCAAGCGATACGAGGCGCTTGCGGAGCAAAACCCGAGCGCGTGGCTGCCCAAGCAGTTCGAGAATCCTGACAACATCAAATGCCACCGCGAGGAGCTCGGAAAAGAGATACTCGAACAGATGAACGGGGACGTCGATGCGTTCGTCGCGGGGATAGGAACGGGCGGCACGCTCATCGGAGTCGCGCAGGCGCTTGAGCGCATCAACCCGAACGTGAGGATAATCGGCGTCGAACCCGCAGAATGCGCCGTGCTGTCGGGCGGCAAGCCTGGTCTGCATAAAATCGAAGGCATCGGCGAGGGCTTCGTGCCAAAGCTCGTGCAGGAGCACCGCTATGCCATCGACGAAGTCGTGGCGATCAAAAGCGGCGATGCCATCGCCATGGCGAAAGAGCTGGCCCGAAAGCACGGCATGCTCGTCGGCATATCATCCGGGGCAAACATACTGGCGGCCCAGGCCGCCGCAAAGAAATACAAGCGCGTGGTGACTGTATTGCCGGACAGCGGCGACAGGTATCTTGAGCTGCTGGCGACGTGATGCGGACTGCCCTGTCGCGAAGTAGCGCAATCCTTAAGTACGGGACGATGGCAGTTTTCTTATGCCGTGGCCTCGGCACGCCGCTGTGGAGATGGTGAGCACCTGCATTTCTCGACTTAAAGAGAACCCCGAACGTGCTGAATACAGGCTGCAAGTCGAACGAATCCGTGAGGTGGCGGGCTGGGCTGCCAAGCACCACGGCGGGATTTTCAACGCGATTGCGGCGGAGGTCTATCGCTTCAATACGGACATCGTGCCACTTGGTTCGCCTGATAGCAGATACATCCCTTTCAGCGACATATGGCAGGAATATCAGAGGCGCAGCGCTAGCGCACACCCTAGCGCTTTTCCAGCAGCAAGAGGCTCTCCCGCAGGAGCCCTACTTTCTCAGTCCGTCGCCTGAGCGCGGCGCGCTGGTTGAGGACGAGAATCTTGTCAACAGTGAATCCTATCTTCTCTGCCAATTCCGCAAGGATTACGTCTGACTCGACGGGCTCGTGCGGAGGCGGAAAGTAGGCGTTGCCTATAACCATTGCCAGCTTCGCGCTGGGCTTGCAGACGCGCCAGAGCTCCGCAAGAACGGCGTTCATGTCCAAAAAATACAGCTGCGCCTGCGCCGGCAGGTTGCGCTCCTTCAGGGATTCGGCGTCAGCTTCGGAAACCGCACCTATGAACGAGCGCAGCGCGGGTGCGGTCTCGCCCGAGACAATCCAATTCTCGATGGCATAGACCTTTCGGTAGTCTATCTGGTTGAGGTATGGCGGGCTTGTGATTACGGCATCTATGCTGCCATCTGGAAGAGGAAGCTTGCGAGCATCGCCTATGCTCACGCGTATTTTCGCAGGCTTCGCCTCGAACTTTTCAAGGTCTTTTATCATGCGCCCGAGCGTTTTCGCGAGCATCTTGCGCAGCGGCGGCGAAGGGTGCTTTTTCACCTTTATCACGCCGCCGTCTTTCCACGCCCAAGAGACCTTCATGGCGGCGTTGACGAGGCCGAGCATGAAAAAGTCTCGGACAGCTTCATCTTGAACTTTTCTGATTAGGCTTCTGAAGAAGATGATGTCCTCGAGCGCATAGTGCGAGAAGCACTTTTTCACTATTGCTGGGGCTTCAACTTTGGCTGGCTTTTCAAACTTGTGCGCGAGCAGTTCGCGCACGCTTTCCCTCAACTTATTTATGTCGTAGTCGCGCGTCTTCACGCTGCTTGCCAGCACTGCGACGGGCATGACATCAAATCCAACCGCGTTGAGCGCGCGCTGCTTGCAGGCGAGCAACGTGGTGCCGACGCCGCAGAACGGGTCGAGCACAGTCTGACCGGGCTTCAGCTCGAACATGCCGATGAGCTTGAGAACGAGCTCTGCCGAGAAGCCTTCCTTGTAGTAAAGCCAATTGTAGACAGGCGTGCGCTTGTTGGGAATGAACGTAGCCAATATTCCCCACTCTGATTTTGGCTCAAGGGTGAATGGCATATAGCTATCCAACTTCCACGACTTTCCTGCGCGAAGACGCACCTGCGACTAGCCTGACCGGATGGCCGAAATGCTCTTCGAGCAGCTTCAGGACGGCGGCATTTGCCTGCCCTTTCTCAGCTGGCGATTTCGTGCGGACCACAAGCACGCCGCGCTCTTCGCGAACACCGTCCTCATGCGCGCCTGGCACGACTTTAATAACGATGCGCATGAGAAGATTTATGGAGAAGGCTAAAAAGCCCATCAAGCGGGAGTTTTCTGCAGGTGGCGTGGTCTTTCACCGCACAGGCGGTGCGCTAAGGATCCTGCTCATCAAGGATTCGTATGGGCGGTGGGCGCTGCCCAAGGGGCATATCGGCGACACCATCAAAGGTGAGACTTCCGAGCAGGCGGCGCTGCGCGAGTGCAGCGAGGAGACGGGCATACCCATCAGCGATTTGAAGATAGTCGGCAAACTCGGCGACATCAAATACTTTTACCAGCTCAAGGGCGAAAGGCGGTTCAAAATCGTGCGCTTCTTCCTGATTGAAAGCGCGAGCAGCAGGCTAAAACCGCAATGGGAAGTCCAGGCGGCGGAGTGGCTCGAGCCCGATGAGGCGCTCGAACGCATAGGGTACGAGAACACGAAAAGCATCTTGAAGAGCGCCATCGCGAAGGCAAAAGCGATGGCCAACTAAGGCTTCATCACCTTTTCTTTTTCGGCCTTCTAAGCATCGCATATGCGGCGAACATCGCCACCAGCAGGCCAACCACGACCGCTCTGCCAGATGTCACGCCCATCACATCATGCCCTATTGCCAACAGCCTGCCGCTGGCATGGCTGCGCGCGACGAGCGGGACGCTTATCGGCAATGCGCTTGAACGTCCGCTTGGCGACGTAAGCCGATGGATGCCTCTGACTGCTCTTCCGTGCCCGCCTGCAGCAAGGCCTGTGGCGCTGCTGGTCACAGGGCCGTAGCAGCTCATGCTGAATGAAATCGCTTCAGCCTCATGAGAAACATCGACCGTCTGCTTGCTGGGCACTATTGTGCAGCCTGCCGGCGCTGCCAGCGCAGTCGTCACTTTCCATCCAGAATCCGCGGTCTCGTAGACAAACGGAATCTCCGCATAGCCCGCCACCGGTATGCTCTCAGGCTCGTAAAGGTCGAGCAGGCTGCCAGTCACCTGCGAGTGCTTTGCGCACACGGTCACTGCGCCGCTTGTCAGGTAGCGCGCGACCGCGCGACGACCCTCCTCGAGGCTGCGCACACAGACTGCTCCGCTAAACTCGCTCCTCACGCCATAACCGCTCGGTGCGATGTAAAGAACGTTCGAACCGCTTCCGTCTGCGACATCCACGCCGCGCGAAGGCGCCGAACCGCTGTAGTCCTCAAGGATGGCGCCTGTATGAGCGTCGATTACCTTAGCGCTTTTGAAGCGGATGGGACCCGCGCCTTCGCTCGTCAGCGTCACGGCGCCGCTGAGCTTGTCGAAGATGCTCAGAGTGCCGCTTGAAACGAGCCGCTTCTCGACGCCTCCGCCTTTCTTGATGTAATCGTCGACTATTCCAAAATAGCACCTGTCGTGCGTGCCTGGTGCGCAGGAAACATCGATGTCGCCGGAAATCGGAATTATCATCATGTCATAGTTTGGCGCTGGGGACGGTTCCGGTGTCGAGGTTGGCGTCACTGCCGGAGTAGTCTCGGGAATCGGCGAAGGAGAAGGCTCTGGCGTGGCGGTGGGAGCTGGAGTGACGGTCGGCTCAGGAGTAGGCGTAACAGTTGGGTTAGGTGTGGGGGTCGGCGCAATCGTTGGTTCGGGCGTCGGCTCGGGGGTCGGTGTGGCAGTTGGGGTCGGGGCCGCGCTGCCGCATCCGAAGGAGTCGAATGACATCGTGCCGGAGAATGCGATTTCAGCTGACGATTCCGGCGACGCGCATTTGAATGCGCATGATGGGCTAAGGCACCTCATGATGACGCCGGCTCCTTGCCCAATCTGAAGGCCTGTCATGCTCAGCGCAAAAGAGGGGAGCGCAAGCATCGAAATCGCAAGAAAGACAGT
>JAWCMQ010000001.1:28911-40466 GCA_039091255.1 Candidatus Aenigmatarchaeota archaeon | reverse complement strand
GTGAGCAATCGGCGCATGCGTTACATCAGCTTTCCCCCTAAATAAAGGTTTCGCCTTCAGAGTTCGTAGGCTTTGTTAGTCGGATTTTGCCTGAACTTGGCGACAAAATCTCCAAGTCCGAGCGCTGCTGCCTCGTCCATGAATCGCTTCGATTCCTCGGCCTTGCCTGTGAAATGGCAGCAGACGCCGAGGTTGTAGGCGCATGCTCCGACTATCCAGTTGTCCTTCAGCTCCTTGCCCCGCTGATAGGCTCTCTCGAGGCTTTCTATGGCTTCTTCCCATCTCGTCATGCGCGTGTACGCCTTGCCTTTGACAAGGTCGAACTTCAACGCCGCTTCATCGCCGAACGCTTTCTTGGCCAGCCGCACATAGCGGAGGCATTTTCGCGGATTAAGCTCTGACAGAACGTCGCACATAAGGTAGAGCGCGTTGGCCATCCCGCCCGTGTCTTCTGCCGCTTTGTACTTTCTATATGCTTCGCGGCAGGCCGCAATCATGCTGCGCAGCGCTTCCCCCGCAGGAGCCTTGTTGGCTTGAGCCGAAAGGATGTCGCGCTTGACCAGAAGCAGCCAGCCTTCAGCTTTCGGATCCTCCATCCTCGCGGCTTCTTGGAGTGCGCAGTCGATGCGCCTTAGCGCTTCGCCGAACTCTCCCCTGCTTTCGTACACTTTTGCGGTCTGGGCGATGTCATGAATCCGCGCCCTTAGAAACCATGCCGCAGGCTCTGCACTGGCTGCCAGCGCAGCTTTAAGCTCCTTTTCCATTTCGCGGTCGTCTTTTTCTTTCCAATGTATGGCGGCTGCCTTCCTGTGCAGATCTGCGAGTTTGAGGCTCTCGTAAAACGCTGGCCGGCCAGCGCTTTTCTGCCTCGCTATTGCGGCCTGGTAGGACTCTACGCCATGGCGTATCATCTTCATGGCTTCGGCGTGTTCGCCTTTGGCTATCAACTCGTCTATCTGCCTCTCCATGAACCCAGGAATGCCGCCTCGGAAGCTGTCGAGCTCCTTCAGCAGCTCATCGACTGACTGGAAACGGTCCCGCTTGTCGCGCGCCATCGCCTTCAGGACTATGAGTTCTAGGCTCAGCGGCACGTCAGCATAGTGCTGAGTCGGGCGAATGAGATCACCTTGCACGACCTTGCGGAGCACGTCAGCTGACGTGACGCCGTCGAAGGGTAGCTTCCCTGTCAGCATCTCGTAAAATGTGGCGCCTAGGCTGTAGATGTCAGACCGCTCATCGACGTCTTCGCGCTCTCCTTCTGCCTGCTCCGGAGACATGTAGTAAGGCGTGCCTATCGTGAATCCGTCTTGCGTCAATATAGTCGTTCCTGGTGGCTTTGCATCGTCGTTGGCATTTTTAGCATCGGCAACTGCCGCATGCTCGCGCCACCCCTTCGCTATGCCCAAGCCGAAATCAAGAACGAATGTGCCTTCATCGGCAATCATTATGTTGTCGGGCTTTATGTCCCGATGGAGTATGCCGCGCTTGTGCGCATAGCCCAGGGCTTTTGCGCTGTCGTAGATTATGTCGAGCATTTTGCTGGACGTATAATACTCAGCCCACCTCTCGCCGCGCAGCCTGCTCTTTATTATTTTTTTCACGGTTTTGCCGTCGATGAAGTCTTCGATGAGCACAAAGTGGGTCTTCCCCTTAATGTCCATTAGCATAAAGTCGTAGATGCGAGGGATGGATTGGTGCGTAAGCTGCGCCAGAACTCGCGCTTCCCGAAGCGCTCGGTCCGCCGCGTCTTCGCTGCCAGCCTCGACCAGCTTTACTGCCACGGAACGCTTCAGAAGCTTGTCGTATGCTTTGTATACCTTGCCGAAACCGCCTTCGCCCAGCTTTGATTCCAGCCTATAGCGGTCCGTTGTAGCCAACATGCCAGAAAGGCGCTTCGTTATGCCGGAGCCTTTGTCGGATACTTTGCCTGAATCTTCCTGGTGGAGCCGCATCGTGGGCAGGCCAGCGATGCGCGGATTGGGCTCGTCTCTGTCATATGGGAGTATTATGACATCGTCCTCTTCTGCCATGGCAATGAGTGTGCCAGAAAGGTTTTTAACTGCTACGGCAGCGGCTATCAAGCTTTAATACTTTGAATCAAAATCTGCCTAAACCCTATTGGTGATGACGCAAATCAGTAGGCTGCTTCTTCAGCCTTGATTTCAGCCAAGTGGTGGCATGCCAGCCAAAGCAAAGCCGAAGTCGGAAAGAGCCGCCGAGCCGAAGGCGGCAGCAAAGAAGGAAGCGGGCGCGAAGTCAGCTGTTTCCACACGCTACGACGCCCGCGCAGCCGAAGCCCGTTGGAAAAAGTTCTGGCAGGAGCGCGGCATCTACAAGTTCGACCCTAGCCGCGGACCGATATTTTCCATAAACACGCCGCCGCCGTACCCCACAGGAGAAGCGCACCCTGGTTATGCGCTGAACTGGGGGTACATAGACTTCATCGCACGCTACAAGCGCATGCGCGGCTATGCTGTCCACTTCCCGCAGGGCTGGGACGTCCACGGCCTGCCGACCGAATCGAAGGTCGAAAAATGGAAAGGCAAGAAGTCCAGCGAAGTTCCTCGCATCGAATGGGTCAAGTGGTGCGAGGAATGGACAGAAAAATACATCAAGCTCATGAAGCAGGACTTCACAGACCTCGGCTTCTCGATAGACTGGTCACTTGAGTACAAAACGTCGATGCCGGAGTACATCGCACTGGTCCAGCGCACGTTTTTGCGCCATCTCGCAAAAGGGCTTGCTTACCGCGGAAAGCATCCGGTAAACTGGTGCACAAACTGCCAGACAGCCATAGCAGATGCTGAGATTGAATACGGCAAAAAGAGAGGCAAACTTGTGCACCTACGATTCGCAATTGCCGGCGGCAAGCCTGATGAAACCATCACCATCGCGACAACGCGGCCAGAGCTGCTTGCGGCATGCGTTGCGATGGCTGTAAACCCTGATGACGGCCGCTACCAAAGCCTCATCGGCCGGCGTGCGATCGTGCCCATCTTCGGCCAAGAAGTCGAAATACTCGGCAGCGAGGCCGTTGATCCGCAATTCGGCACTGGCATCATGATGATATGCTCATTCGGCGACAAGCAGGACGTCTCCGACATATTGAAGCACAAGCTGCCCATAATCGATGCCATCGACAGCAAAGGCATCATGACGAGCGTTGCGCGCAAATATCAAGGCTTGGCCGTCGCCGAAGCCAGGGAATGCATAATAAAGGACCTTGCTGAGGCAGGCATCGTGGAGAAGCAAGAGCCCATCGACCAAAATGTAGGCCTCTGCTGGCGCTGCAAGCAGCCGATTGAAATCTTGAACAAGGAGCAGTGGTTTCTCCGCGCCGTACAGTTCAAGGAGCGCATAATACATGAAGCCAACAGGTGCGCATGGTGGCCCGACTACATGAAGCTGCGGATGATAAACTGGGCGCAGTCAATGAGCTGGGATTGGGTGATTTCACGGCAAAAGGTGTACGGCACGCCGTTTCCGATATGGTACTGCGACCGCTGCGGAGAAATAATTGCGGCCAGTGAGGAGGAGCTGCCTGTCGACCCTGTTCAGAAAGAGAAGCGCTGCCCGAAGTGCAAGCTCAAGGCGAGGCCTGAGCACGACACGATGGACACGTGGATGGACTCGTCGGTCACGACGTACTGGCATGCAGGCTGGCCGAAGAGCGGCTGGGAGCGCTTTGTGCCGGCAAGCTTGCAGCCAAACGGCGCCGAAATCATACGGACGTGGAACTATTATCTCATGCTGCGGTCGCTGATGCTTGAAGGGAGGCCGGCATTCGAGAATCTGATGATAAATGGCTGGGTAACGGATGAAACGGGCGAGAAGATGTCGAAGTCGCTCGGGAACTACACACCGCTTTCTGAGATGCTAAAGCGCAGCTATGCCGATGCTGTGCGATACTGGGCGAGCCGCTCTGTCGTTGGGTCGGACGTGCCGTTCACGTGGAAGGAGGTGCACCATGCCGAGAAATTCTACACCAAGCTTTACAACATGGTGCAATTCCTGCAGATGGGCCTCGAAAAAATAGGCATGGACGAGATAAAGTCGCTCGATGAACTCGTTGAGGGCCGACCCGACTCTATAGAGGTGCTCGACCGCTGGGTGCTGTCAAAGCTTCAGCGCCTTGTCGAGTCGTGCACGAAAGCGCTAGAGAGCTATTCATTCCCGACTATCGACATCGAGATGTTCATATGGCACGAGGTCGCGGACTATTACATCGAGATGGTGAAGTGGCGCATCTACGAAGGGAAAAAGGCTGGGCAGGCGCTGTGGACTCTGGCGCGCGTGCTCGAGACGGCAATAAAGCTGTTGGCGCCGTTTGCGCCGTTCATCACAGAGGAGATCTACCAGAACTTTTTCAGGCGGTTCTCGAAAGAGGCGGAATCCATCCATCTGTGCAAATGGCCCGAGCCAGACGCCGCGTTCGTCAACGAGGATGCTGAAAAGCTCGCCGAAATCGTGAAGGACATCGTTGCAGCAGTTCGGCAGTACAAGATGACGAACAAGCTGCCGCTGAATGCGCCACTGCGCTGCGCCACAATCGAGGAGCCTGAAATCGCTCCCGTCATGGACGACTTGAAAGGCGCGCTAAAAATCGCAGAGATAAAGATCGGCGCGGCGGATGAGCTGCGGAGCGAGCGCTTCAAGATAGGCATTTCTGTAGAGAGATAGCCATGCGGAACGCAGCGGCGTTCCTGCATCGGTGTTGATTTATCTTATGTTAATCGGCAGTCTAATAGGGAAAAAGGGTCGAGAACAAATTTCCCATTTCACGATGAGATTCGCTTCCTATCCTTTCACCCTATTAGTTCGTAAGCAATCGGGTGTTCCAAGTGGACGAAAAGGAAAAAATCAAGCTGAAGAAGCTCGTGAAAGAACTCGGCGCAATCAAAGGCAGGCATACCGAGCTCGTGACGGTTTACATACCGGCGGGCTTCAACCTTTACGACATGGTCTCGACGCTGCGAAGCGAGCAGAACACTGCGTCAAACATAAAGTCAAAAACTGTCAGAAAAAACGTGGTGAGCGCCCTCGAGAAGATACTTGGCCACCTTGCGCTGTACAAGAAGACGCCTGAAAACGGGCTGGCTGTCTTCTGCGGGAACGTCTCGGAGAAGGAAGGCGTTGCGGACATACGGCTCTGGTCTATCGAGCCGCCCGAGCCGCTACGGGTTAAGCTCTACTGGTGCTCGCAGCAGTTCGACCTCAGGCCGCTCGAGGAGATGGTCGCTGAGAAAGAGATATACGGCATCATCTGCCTCGACCGGAGCGAGGCTGACATAGCGCTGCTTGTCGGCAAAAGAATCGAATCGTTGGCTCACATGGAATCGATAGTGCCAGGCAAATCGCGAGCCGGCGGGCAATCGAGCGCGCGCTTTGCGCGCGTGCGCGAAGGGCTGAAGGAGGATTGGTTCAAGCGCATCGCCGAGGCGGCAAACAAGATATTCACAGAGCACAAGGAAGTGCTCGGCATACTGGTCTCGGGATCGGGACCTGTCAAGGAGGAATTCCTGCGAGCCGAGTTGCTTTACGCGGACGTAAAGAAGAAAATATTGGGCACGGTCAATACATCGTACACCGGCAGCTTCGGCCTTGAGGAAACTATAGAGAGAGGAGCAGACCTTCTGAAGGAGGCTGCTGTTATAAAAGAGAAGAACCTGCTCATGCGCTTTCTCACCGAAATCCAGAAACCACATGGACTTGCAGTATACGGGCTTGAGAAGGCGGTCGAAGCGCTGGAAGCCGGGCAGCTCGAGCAGCTGCTGCTGAGCGAGGGCGCGCGATACAAACAGGTCGAGTTCGAATGCGGACATAAGCAATGGCTCGCGGCGGACGCAAAAGCGAATGTCTGCCCTGCTTGCAAGGCGCAGAAGCGCGTGCTTTACGAGCGGGCGGCAGAGGACGTGCTGGAAGAACTTGCAGCGAACTTCGGCACACAGCTCACGCTCGTCTCAGCCGATACGCGCGAGGGCCAGCAGTTCCTGGCGCTGGGCGGGATAGGCGGGTTCTTGAGGTATAGGGCCTAACTGGCAGTTTTGCTCGCAATTGCAATTATGCCAGGCATCCGATACGTCCAATGTATCAACTTTATACTCGTCTTTGAGATGCGGATAGGCAGCAAGCGAATCAAAATCGCACCGGATTCCGTATGCTAGAAGCAGGCACTTCGCGTAAAGGGCCGGAGACGAAGGCCGATCACTCATACATGTGCCACAAGCATCCTCCATGCTCCCGCCTAAGTTGTGACTCCTTTGTGGTGTTGATAAGCGCAAAAATTTAAAGCCCTCCAGCGGAGTGTGACATGCATGATAGAAGTCGAATTCAAATTCCGAATCTCGGACGTTTCTGCCTTCGAAGAGAAGCTGAAGCGCCTCGGTGCCGAAAGCAAAGGCCGTTGGCGCGAAGACGACATATACTTTTCGCCATCTCACAGAGACTTCTGGAAAACTGTCGAATGCTTGCGCATAAGGAAGTTCTCTGATGGAAAAAGTGGAGCAATCCTGACATACGAGCCGCCATCCTTGGATGAAGCCTCTGGAAAAGGATGCTCGTTTGCCAAAACGAAATCCGAGGTCGAGGTCAAAAAGCGCAGTTTGCTTGCGCTCATCGCCAAACTAGGCATTTCTGAGAAAGATTTTGTCAGCCTGCCATACAGGCATATGATGCTTGAACTCGAAAGGCGTTGAGCACAAGATGACCAGCATCGTCTGCATAAATGGCGTTCACACTAGCGGCAAGACGACGGTTGGAAGGATGCTCGGAAAGCTCGGGTACCGCTTCTTCGAAGAGACTGGAGGCGAACTGATTCAAATGGGCTACGCGCATGGAATACGCCAAAGGGGGTGCATCTGGCGATTCCGTCAGATTTGATTGCTATGCAGTTGGGACGATGTGATGCGCAGGCGATTGCGCCTACACGAACTTGAAAATATGCCTTGCGTTCGTCGCCGTTGTGGCGAGGACTTCTTCAGGCTTGAAGCCTTTAAGCGCTGCTATAACTTCTGCCGAGCGCGCTATCTTCCAGGGGCGGTTCGTGAGGCCGCGCTCGGCGCCTGCCGGAACGTCAGGATCGAGCCAGGGCGCATCGGTTTCGAGCAGCATGCGATTCAGCGGGACGAGTTTCGCCAACCTCTTGTGCTTCTCCGTGTAGCAGATGTTAGTCGCGAACGAGACGAACCACTCAGGCTGCTTAAGGATGAACTTCAGCGTCCCCTCGCTGCCCGAGAAGCAATGGAACACCGCATGCTTGACTTTCTTTTCTGCGAGGATTTTCAGCACGTCGGGAAATGCGTCGCGGCAATGGATGATTACCGGCATATCGAGCTCGAGCGCAAGGTCGACGAACTCGGCGAAGACCTCCTGCTGGAGCAGCGTGTCAGTTGCATCCTTGTAGTCGAGCCCGACTTCGCCGATGCCAACGATGTCGTACCGGTTGGCGCGTATGAAGTCCATGTACGCGCGGCGCTCGGTCGGCGAATAGTCGCTTATGTGATGAGGATGGAAGCCTGCCGTAACGTAAACGAAATGCTCATTGGCGTGCTGCAGTGCTATCATGCTGGCAAAGTTTTTGGGGTCGGGGGAGGATGTTATGATGGCCGACATGCCGCGCTTGCGCGCCTCGGCTACGACCTCTTCTGGCTTTTCCATGTACTCCAGGTGGCAGTGGCAGTCAATCATAACAAACCCCTTTTCTTCACAAGAAAAGGTCTTTGTATTCCCAAAAGAACTTCGGGCAATCACGCGACCTTTCCTGCTACTACTTGGACGCGAGTGGTATAAAAAATAAGCGCTCATCCGCCAATTATCCGCTCGGGCGGATAGCCGTGCTCGCCTACGAGCGGCACGAAAGCGTAGAGGCCGAGAACTTCGCGGCTCACCTTTCCAGACTTGTCCTTGCGCACTTCCCACAGCTCATCCTCAACAGGTATCACCATCTTTCCGCCAGGCTTGAGCTGTGCGACCAGCGGCTCAGGCACGAAGGGCGCGGCAGCGGTCACGATTATCCGGTCGTATGGAGCGGCTTCGGCGTAGCCGTTTGTGCCATCGCACTCCACTACAGCGACGTTGCCGATATTCGCTGAGGAAAGGTTTTCCCGCGCCTGCTTTGCCAGCTCAGGGATGCGCTCTGTAGTTATCACTTTTCCGCTCTTGCCGACTATTTTCGCGAGTATTGCAGCCTGGTAACCGCTTCCTGTTCCCACCTCAAGCACGCGCATCCCTGGCCTCAGGTGAAGATGCTCGGTCATCACCGCGACCGTCAGCGGCTGGGAAATCGTTTGGCCATGGCCGATAGGCAGAGGCTCATTGTCATAAGCGTGCGACCGAAGGTCTGATGGAACAAATTTCTCGCGAGGAACCGCTTCAAAGGCGCGAATGACAGCGGGCGTATGCAGGAAACCCGATTCCACGAGAAACGAGATGAGCTCTTTCTTTTTCTCTGCAAGCTTCGCGCCGGATTGCATGAGCTATAATGGGCGCGGACGGGATTTAACGTTTGCGCTAATCCTATGCTCGAGAACTCTCGGAAGCTCTCAGATTTCTGAACATATGCCCGTGGCCGGGCACTATAAAATCGGCAACTTTCAGAATGAATTCGCGCGACTGCCGCTGCTTTTCTGGAAACTTGCTGAACGCTTTCCATATCTCATCATTTCCGAGGTCGTCGATGGATTCGAAGAGGTCGCCCACAATGGCAACGATGCCGTCTTTCGTGCGGACTATCACTGATATGTCCTCGCTGCCATGGCCGGGCGTAGGTATGACCTGGACCTCGAGGTCTATCTTGAACGGTATGCCGCTGGCGAAGGGGTGGAATGTGTAAACATCCTTTTCCGCGATGTCGTAGGATACAATGTGTATGGCGTTCCTGAATAGGTTAAGGTTGCCGATGTGGTCCGAGTGGCCGTGCGTGCAGACGACGTAGTTTATGTCCTCCGGTGACAGGCCTTCGTTTCTGAGAGCCTCGACAATAAAATCGCGATCCCACGGGCTGCCTGTGTCAACTATGATGTTTCTGTCGCCTTTTACGAGCGAAACGGTGCCATCCGCTTGCTGCCTGTTGGGCCCCAGCCATTTCGAATACCCAGGCTTCAGGACTTTTACCGCGTACATAATTGGGCTTGTCGAGAAATGCTTATGAGCTTATTCCTTAAGCAAGAAGCGTGGCCATTCCAAACACTCCTGATGCCAAGCCGCATGCCGCCAAGGCTCTGTGGCTCACTTTCATAGCTTGAGCCCTCCAAACATGCGAGATAGATCGCCGCGCTTGAAACGGCGGAGACCTTTTGCAAGGCCGAGGTGCTTTACCATCTTCTTGACTTTGGCGTAGTTTGCGAGTAGTTCGCGGACCTCGGCTTCGGAACAGCCCGAGCCTTTCGCTATGCGCGCAATGCGAGGCGCATCGATGATGCTAGGATTGGCGCGCTCGGCCTTTGTCATCGACTGCATCATAAACTTCCATCTCCTCATCTTTGACTGCTGGACTTCAAGGACGTCCTTCGGTATTTTCCCGCCAAGGCCCAGCATGTCTAGCATCTGAGCAAGCGGCCCCATCTGCTGCAGCGCTTCCATTTGCGCAATGAAGTCATTTAGGTCAAACTCAGCCTTGATTATCTTCTCTGCAAGCTCGGGCTTCGCGACTGCTTGCGCCTTCTCAAGCAGCGCAGGCAGGTCGGGCATGCCCAGCAGGCGAGCTACAAAGCGCTTCGAGTCGTACGGCTCCAAATCTTCTACGGTCTCGCCGACGGCGACGAACCGTACCTTGGCGCCCGTTGCGTAGCATGCGGCCAGCGCGCCGCCGCCTTTTGCAGTTGCGTCAAGCTTCGTTATGATGACGTCCGTAATGCCCAGTGCCTTATGGAACGCTTCCGCTTGGGCACGGGCGGCTTGGCCTATGTCTGCGGGAAGCACAAGTATCTTTTCATCCGGCTGCAGAATCAAATTAAGTTCCTGCATCTCTTTGATGAGCACAGGGTCTAGCGCATCACGGCCTGAAGAGTCGACGATGAGAACATCGCATTTCAGCTGCTTGAGGGCGTTTTTCAGAATCAGCGCTGAATTTTTCTCATCCTTATCGCCGTAGAACGGAACATCGATTCGAGCAGCGAGCTGCTGCAGCTGCTCGTACGCCGCCGGTCGTGCAGTGTCGCAACACACCAAACCAGGCCGAAGCCCTTTCTTCTGATAGAAACGGGCGAGCTTTGCGGCTGTGCTCGTCTTTCCAGAGCCGAAGAGTCCGCACAGCAGGACTTTCTTGGGCTTAAGCGAAACGGCCAGGCCGGAGCCTCCCAGAAAGCGAGCCAGCTCATCATATACAGCGCTTATAACCCACTCTCGGCGCGTGATGCCTTCAGGGATTTTGTCAAAAGCGCGTTTTCTGATGGCGGCGGTAAGCTCGCGCGCCAGCCTGACATCTACATCGCCGGCTATGAGTGCGCGCTGAATGTCGTTCAAGAGGGCATCGATGGTTGCTTTGTCGGTTCCCTTTGAGAGGCGGTCTATGGCAGCGCGCAACTTTGCTGAAAGCCCTTCGAGCATGCAAGCAACTCCATGCGCTTCGAATGGCCTGTCCGGAGAGAAAGCCAATGGTTGGCAAGTCGGCTTTTGCCGTTGCGGCACCGGCAAGCTCCTCGATGCTCACCGCTTCTTCGGAAAGGCAGGCAATTTCTTTGCTGGTAAACATGTTTTAGATTTAGGCTTTAAAAGCCATGTTAGCGTAGATTGTGGTTATCTATCGGAGGTCCGATGAATATGCCCAGCAAGATGACTATTTCTGTGGATGGAGGAAAGATAACGCTCGAAGATGAATACCAGCATGCGTGGCAAAAGTACCTCGAGATTTTTGATATGCTCGCCAAGAAAGCCAAGGCAAAAACCGCCACGCTGCGTTTCGAGGCGCCGGACATCAAAAGAAGCCTGCTCGATGCGGTGCCGGCAGCAGAGCTCGAAAAAAAGATAAAGTCGACAATCTTCGAGGGCAGCGCCACGGTTCCTGTCAAAACGGCGCACGATGCCATCGAAATGGCGAAAGGGTTCGACATTGCAGTGAGAATCGAGCCGGTCGAGCTGATATTCTTCCACACAGGCAAGCTGGAGATTCTGACCGAGCTCCAGCTCGTACCCGCCATCATTGACCTTCTAAAGAAGATGTTCCGCAGCGCGAAAGTCGAGATGGCTTGAAGCGGTTCTGAGGGCATGCATATGGAAGGCCGCAAGTTTCCGCCGAGGAGTGGGAAAAGATAAAGGCACATGCCAAGGAGAAAATGCCCTTTCCGGGCATTCTGGGGCACCCACTTTATTTTGAATCAGAAGCCGACATCTTGGTGAAGGATGCTGACATCCTGCATGCCGGCAGGTTGCTTGCAGGCGCGTGCGGCATGGCTATACTCTCCACAGTCGGGCTTTACGGCGCCCATTACTTCACTCAGCAGCATGAAAGGCTACGCGTGAAGCCGGCGGACCGGACAAACATTGTCAAAGACATCCACACAAACTACGACTGCGATGGCCTTCGAAAGCGCCTTTATGACCTTGGCGGCCGCATGCTC
>JAWCMQ010000001.1:20457-28812 GCA_039091255.1 Candidatus Aenigmatarchaeota archaeon | reverse complement strand
CCGCATGCTGGTCGAAGAATGCGCAAGCGGCATCGTCGGGCTTTTCGATGGCACGCCGCTTCACGGCTCTGCGCTTGAGCTGGTGCGCATGCTGAAAGGCAACCATCCGCGAAAAATAGAGCTTTCGGGGTACGTGATAGAGAAAATAATCGCCATACGCGCCGATGATTTTGCAAAGGCAGCCGAATACCGCGACAAAATAGCCAGTCTACTGCGCCGTTAGGCACGCCGGACGCAAAAAGGCTTTTAGAACTTATTTCAGCACATCTTTCCTATGCCCATAAGGGTAGCGATAGAAAGGCACGTCATTGCGCTGGAGTACGGCAAGCTGTGCGCACTTGGGGCATGCGGCAGGCTTCAGATGCCGCTTGATGATGTAGAAGGCCTGTATGCCGACGGGCAGCTCGAGTTTGCGCCTGTCAAGCCAGAGCACGGCAAGGATTTTCTGGCGGCATTCCACCTTTATCCGCCGGTCGACATCACTGCCGTGAGGATGGCGGACGGCAAGGCGTCGATAGCTGCGTACAGCCTTGACAAGCCGAAGTCGCTACTGCTAGTCGAAGGGTTCGTCGAAAAGACGGGATTCGAGTTGCGCAAGCCTTCGCCGGATTTTACGAAGGCTCTGCTGGACGAGCTTAAGGCTCTCGAATTGGCGGACTATGCGCATGGCGGCTGCGTCGCACGGTCGATGGCACAAGGCATCGAGCGGGCTTTTGGCGCCTGCCGCTATGCAAATTTTCTGCATCGGTACAAGGGAGTCGCTTTAGACGAGGCGATGCGGCGCGGCGCAGAAAAATACGGAACGAAACTGCTGCCTGATTAGCCGCATAGGCTACTCTAGCAGGCTTTCCGCGATTTTATGCGGGCTGAACGCCTGCAAGTCTTTGTATCCTTGGCCAGTGCCCAAGAATAAAATCGGCTTTTTGATTGTGTAGGCTGCGCTCAGGGCGGCGCCGCCCTTGTCGTAGACATCGGCTTTCGAGAGTATTATCGCATCTACGCCGACGGCTTGGTCAAATAGGCGCGCTTGGTCGTATATGTCGTTGCCTGCAAGCGCATCCAGAACGAGGATTTTGAGGTCAGGCTTGTTCACCCTGATGACTTTCTTTAGCTCGTCCATGAGGTTGACGTTAGCGTGCGAGCGGCCGGCTGTGTCGGCGAGGACCAATTTGCTGCCTATTGCTTGGGCGTGCTTCATGGCGTCAAATATGACAGCCGCGCTGTCGGCTCCATATTTGTGCTTAACCACTTCGGCGCCAAGCCGCCGGCTATGCTCCTCGAGCTGCTCGATGCTGGCAGCGCGGAACGTATCGCCCGCGGCAAGCACGGGGTTGAACTGCTTGAAGCGGTGGGCAAGCTTTGCGAGAGTGGTCGTCTTGCCTGTTCCGTTGAAGCCTATCAGCGTGATGAGAAACGGACCATCCTTTTCGCGTATGCGCTTTTCGAGGTCTATCCGCGGCTGGTCGAGCACATCCAAGATGGCATCGCGCAAGGCCGTGCGGATTATTTCTTCGGTCTTGCCGCGCCTCACCGCCTTGCCCATCAGCACGGCCTTCACGTCGGCGCCGATGCGTTCAGCGACTTCGACGGCGACATCGTTCTCGAGCAATGCCATCTCGAGTTCTTTCAGTACTTCCTCGATGTCGGATTCTGAGAGCGTCTTTTCAACGATTCTCTTCAGTATCCCGCGAGCGGGCGCTTTCCTGGCTTTCGGCTTTTCTTCTGTCGGCTTTATTTCTTTAATCTCCCCGACTTCCTTTTTCACTTCTTCGAGGGCGCGCTCTTCTTCTTTCAAAAGGGCGTGGTCGCCGGGAATATGCTCTTCGTGGACTTTTTCCTCAACGGCTTTCAGCTCTTCGACGTGCTCCTCGATTTCGGCCTCGAGGCGCTCGGCAGCAGGCGCTTTCTCTTCGGCCTTTTCGGCTCTGCCGCGCTCAGCTCGCCTTGCTTCGCGCTCGCGCGCTTGCGCGGCGGCTTCGCTTGGCGGCTCCTTCTCGATCTTCCCCGTGACTTTCGATATTGCGCCCTTGAGCGCCTTCTTCAATGCTCCAAACATAGCTGCCACCGGCCTTCTGAGATGAATTAATGGTCGGGAGGATTAAAACCTGAAATTAGAAGCGCGTTGCACCGTTCTTAAGGTTTTCGGCCGCTCATCTGGTCCTATGCGACCGCTTTCGCTCTGCGGATTTGGGAAATCGGCGATACGGAGCAACATGATAGCCATCCCGCGTGGAATCACCTATCAGCTGCCCTCGCGCACCAAGACGCTCTATGCCTGCCGCTCAAGTGCTGGCAGATGCCGCATAATCGAACTGTACCTTAGCAGGCGGCCCGCAGATGCGGTATATGCGCTTCGCCGCGGCAACCGCAGCGCAGCAATAGTCATTAGCGATGACGACTGCAGATACCTTGGAGAGCGACCTGACGGCAACGTTGTGATTTGCGCTCTCGCAGACCACTTGGAGCTATGGGGTGCGGATACGTGGAATGGCTATTGGAAGAAGCTGTCCGAAACAAGCCGCGCGGTTTCGGATGACTTGAGGATGCTTCTAGTTTCTACAGAAAGTGATAGTCCCGCCTGATTCGGCTATTCTTCTTCGGCTTGCATGCTTGCCATCAAAGCCTGAATTTCCTGCTCCATCTTGGACAGCTGCTGCGATAATGCGGCTATCTCCGCAGCGAGCTGCTTGTTCATTTCTGCAAGCTCAGCGTGGCGCGCAGCTATCGTTTCGATTGCTCTGTCGATGGGCTTGCGGATGTAGACGCCTGCGCCGACACCTACGATGGCAGTAGAAACATCCTTTATGCCTGACATCATGAAGACATCGGAGCCCAAAGTGGTCCACATCTCCTCGCCTTCCTTGACATCCTTCAGCTTCTGCATCGCGGTGCGCGTAATCTCAAGCTCCGCCAGCTTGGATTCGAGTTGCGCCTTTTCTTCGCTCATGGCGGCAAGGTACTGCCGCGCAATCTGGAACTGAAGGTATTTCTTCTGGAATTCCTTCTTCTCGATTTCCTTCTTGTGCAGCTGGGCGTGAATCGCATCTTTTTCTTCGTCTGATGTTGCTTTTGGCATAGTCACCATCTCCTAAACGGTCGGAATGCTTTAATGCGCTATTCGAATCCCAAAGCCTCCGCTATTCTCCCCATTTCGGGCCCGCTCGTGCCCCTCCCGACGGCAAAGCCGCAGTTATTGGCTATGATTGCGGAGCCAGGGTAGGGCGAGCCAAAATTTACGGTTCCGACGTCAAGCGGCACGCCGAGGGTGGATTCGATAATTTTTACTTCGCTATCCTTCACCTGCGGGTGGACAAGGCAACCTCTGTCGTTTGCCACGCCCAGCGATGCAAGAGGCGTAAGTCCGGCTATTGTTGCCACTCTGCACGGCAAGCCGAACATCTTTTCTAGCTTTGTCTGGTGGCGTCGCAGCACGGGTGGAACAAGGATTCCGTTCGAGTTCATGAGCACCAGGTTTCCCAATGCGTACTCTGTGTCGACGACGCACACCTCTGTCTTGTGGCGCGCAAGCGCATGCTCGAGAGCGGCAATGTCGCGCTCAAGGAGCATGTTGGGCACAACTATGGTCCGTGAGTTTCCGGCTATAAGTATGCGGATGAGCTCGAGATGCAAGATGTGCACACCGTGAATTGGAACTTTTAGCACTTCCTCGAGTTTTTTTGACTTATCGGTCTCAGGCCCAAGCAGGCAAAATCTGTCGGTCGCCAGGCCGTAAAGGCCGATGTTTGGGTCGCCATGGAAGTCGAGCTGGGCATAGAATGCCATTGGAGTCATCCGTCGACATTAAGTTAATAAAGGGAGCTATCTCACAATCCTGCTTGCCTTCGGGAACAGAGGGCGCAAGGCTTTTTTGAGGCGGGACTTGAGCGTGCGCGGCCTCTTGATGAGCTCGACGACAACCTTATCGCCGAGTTTCAGCCCCATCGTTTCGGTGAGGCGATCTTTATGTATCACCTCGAGCACGTCCTCTTCGTGCAGGCCGCGCTCATCGGCGATTATCCAAGCATCCACCGACTTCTCGCCAAATGTCAACTTGACAGGCGCCAGGCGTGCGTCTATCCACAAGGAGCCGTCGAGCAGGACGTGCTCAAGCCGCTTGGTCTCAAAATCTTCTATATCCACGGGCTGCTCGACGCGGACATTCAGCGTGCCAGGGTACGGCTTAAAGCCGAGGAGCCCTTCGAGCCTGCTTGAGAAGCGCTCTATGAGCTCGCGGCCGCGGATTACTCCGCGCACAATCTCACCGTTGAGGCGCACGGCTTTTTCTTTACGCATTTGAAAATTAATGCTGGCTACGGATTTAAGCAAAAATCATCGGCGGAGAGTTGCCCTGGCCATCGCAGCACGAGGTCGCCGTCTTGCCGCGCCTCTGGCTCAACACCCTTCTCTTCGCATACGCCTCCCATAGCCTGGCAAATTCATCTGTAGGTACTGTGCTGCTAAATTCTACACAATCATCGAGCCCCAACGACTCCAGCCTGCTACAAGCGCTGCGAAGGCTGCGAAAATGCCTGCCATCGCTGAAGTAAGGATCGGCCCCTTCGTTGCACTCAGATGACGGACGTGCCCTTCGCAGGATGTACTCCCCATCTTTCTTATCGAGAAGATATCTCATAGTCATTCACACAACTATCTGATGCTTCATAAAAGAATCACTCTTTCTGCGGCGCAGGCCTGGCTGGTTCAACCGGCACAGGCTTTGCTTCGGCTGTTGCGGTCTTCTCCTTTTTCTCTGGCGCGCTGGGCTCGCCTTGCTGCGAGCTGCGCTCTTGCGCGGCGGCCTTGCTCGCGCCTTCGATCTTTTTCTCCAGCTCCTCGGCCTTTTCGGCCTTGGCTCCGAGGCGCGCGCGGAGCTTGTCGGTCAGCTTTTCTTTCTTTGCGACAGAAACCGGCTTGAATTCCTCGTACTCATGACCAAAGAGCTCCGCCTTTACGGTTTTGCCGTCTATTATCGCACGGACTCGCACGGAACGGGGCGGCTTCTTTGTGCCGCGCGCCCAGAGCGCTGCGTTCAGGTGCTTGCCAAGCTTGACGGTTTCGGCTTTGGTATGCGCCTGCAGGAATGAGCGAACGAAGCGCACAGCGTACGGCGTGCGCCGCACGCGTGCCTTCTTATACGCCTCTCTGAGAGGAATCGTGTAAACCTTTTCTTCCGGCATAATCATCAGCTCAGCGATTGCGCGGCTTCGCGCAGATTTCTAGCTTTAGCTTCTGGCGCATTGCTTGCCGCTGCTCTCAGCAGATCTTCGCGGGCTCTATGGACGGAATCACCTATCGTGCATCTCTTATACCCTCGCCGCAGGAGGAATCGCGGGGCGTTATCGCGGCTTCGGCGCAAAAGTTCCGAAAGGTAATTTATATCAGCGGGCTTAATGCCTATGTCCGCCCCTCTTGCAGACATATCCCTGATTCGGGTTTCGCATGCCTCGACTAAGTTACCATAAACCTCGTCCAATTCGTGGCCTAATTTGTACAAGCAAAGGTTTTCGCCGAGCATCAGCACCCCGACCTGCCTTATTATTTCTTTCACGTAGGCTTCGCTGGCGATGTCGCCCTTTTTGCAATCATCAAGGGCGCTTCGGCACAGCTTGACCAAAGTCGCGTATGTCGTCATGCTGCGAACACCTAGACTTTTAGCCGCCCACGCTGCCGGCGCGATGGAACTCGTATGCGCCTGCTGCGCGCTCGTTTTAGCCCAAACGCGCGGATGTCAGCCCAACGCGGCGCGGACTGGCGGCGCGCTGCAATCAGCTTGATTTTTTTCCCTGCAGGCTTTCTGGAACCCATATATCATCACTTACGTTAACGCCATTCTTGAAATGCAAGGGTTAAAAGCCTTGACGTGCCTCACTTCCGCCTAATCTTCCATTCCGGCTTCTCCTGCAGCTTGCGCAGCACTTGAACGACCTGCTCGTCGGTGATCTTCCCGCGGAGCTGGCCGGACTGGTAAAGCTGCGCGAGGTACAGCTCGAGCTGCATCGCGAGCTCGGGCTTGACCATGCGGAGGTTCGCCAGGCGCTCGCGCGCCTTGGGCTCCAAAATCTGAAGCATAGCCGCTTTTAGCTGCGCAGCAATGGCCTGCTGGACAGCCGCCTGCTGCAACGCCTGCTGCCTCACAATCTCAGCTTGGCGCTGCTGGAGCATGCGGTGTTTTATCTGCTCGTCGGAATCGGGCATAAATCCGTCAGACCTTTATTTCCTTCGCGATGTTATCCAAAAAGCGCTGACCTTCGCGCGTTATTTTGCGGCCGCGGCGCGGCTTGCTGACAGATTCGATGAGCTTGGCGCGCTCAAGATCCTGCAGTATCACGCGAATTACCTTTCCGCTGGCCTTGCGGAAATGCGTCGGCTGATGGCCCAGACTTTTCTTTCCGCCGTAGACCGTCCTCAAGCGCTCAACGCCAACGGGCCCGTGAAGGTAGACATTGCGCAGCACGCTCGCAGCACGGACGTACCACCAGTCGTCCTGCTCTGGCGGGCGCTCCTTCTGGACGCCTGTCTTGACAAAGCGCGCCCAGTCGGGCATGCTTATCTTCTTCTTCAAATCTTGCGCGGCTCGCTTGACGAGAGCGCTTTGATCTACGTCTCTGACTGTCACCATCCTTCCAATCCTCCTCGCCTTGCGGCGTGTCTGCCTGCGATGTGCAGGCATGTGTGGGCACTTGCGTGCCGCAGAATGCCAAGAATTGAAAGGACAAGTATTAAAACCTCACATCTCCGCCTGATGGCCTGCATAAGCGTCATCCATTGCGACTGCGAAACCCAGCGATTCGAAGATGCGCTTAAGCGCAGGCCCGTGCATCCTGTCCTGTTCAGAAGCGATATAGACTGCATAAGCTGGCTTTTCGACTGAAGGGCGCTCTGGCACAACGCTTACTCCTCGCCCCTCCGACGGCCAGGTGTAGTGGATGCCTGCTTCGCGGAACTCGTGCATGTAGCCGCGCGGCATCAGGTATTCTGCGAGCTTTACGCGAAGCGCCTGCTCATGCCTCCTGCCTATATGGGTCCCGTTGGTTGCCAGAAAAAGGCGTGCCATCACCATAACTTCGCTGCGGCCGTATAAAAGCATTTTGCTGCTCATCGGACGGGCGTCCCGGGCGGCACATCCTTGTCCACTGTCAGAAGGACAGGCTTCTCGGCGTCCGCGGCGAGCAGCATGCCCTGAGATTCGACCCCGCGAAGCTTTTTCGGCTCGAGATTTACGACCACGACTATGCTCTTCCCGACTAGCTCGTCCGGCTTGTACGCGTCGGCTATGCCTGCGACGAGCTTGCGCACTTCTGCTCCAATGTCGACGTCAAGCAAAAGCAGCTTTGTCGCGCCTTCGATTGGCTTCGCAGACTTTATTTTTCCAACTTTCATCTCGACTTTTTGGAAGTCTTGGAACGTTATCATTCGCTCACCTTACTGGACTTACGTATGCGGAAGCCAATTTAAGCTGCTATCTCTTCCCTCTGAGCGGGTACCTGTTAATTCTTCGGCACGCATTGCACGTTATCCGCAGAACTTTGTTCTTCGTCGAATATCTTGCCGTTATGCCCGGTGACAGGTATGCCTTGCAACCCCTGCAGACGTGGCGCTTCAGCTCTGGGGGGATGCGCACGTTGTATCGCATGCCTATTTTTCGCGCGAGCTCGACGTAGCGGTTTGCCAGCCTCGGCTCGCTGCGCACTATCTTGCGGGCTTCGTCGAACAATATGGCTATGCGCTCGCGGGCAATTCTCACTTGCCATTCAGGCTTTGAGCCGCGCATAATAAATCTCACGTCATGCTGCCGCGCGCATGCAATCACTTCACACGCCTCGGCCGGACGCCGTAAGGTGTGTCTTCGAGCAGAATGCCGCGCTTGCGCAGCGCCTCGCGGATTATATCGGCTTCCTTATATTTCCGTGCGTTGCGCAGCCGCTCGCGCTCGGCGATGAGCTCGGCTTCGCTCTCAGTGAGCGAAATGTCTTCGAGTGTCAGGACGTCAAATACTTGGTTGAACGACATAAGCAGCTCCAAGGTGGCGTTAAGCGATTCGGCATCTGCTTTGCCGCTATCCATGGCTTTGTTCATGATTGCGACAAGCTCATGTATGGCTGCCAGCGCCTGCGGCGTGTCCAGATTCTCGTCCATGTAATATTCAAACGCCTGGCGGGCATCGTTGACGGCGATAATAAGCGAGCCGTCGGCTTTTTTCTGCCTTGCTGGCTCGGCTTCCAGGCGGCCGATGAGCCACTTGATTTTGGAAGCGAAATCATTGAGCTTGTCGATCGTCTCTTGCGCGGTCTTGAGCGCGTCCCATGTGAAGTTAAGCTGCGTCTTGTAATGGCCACTCAGCAAAAAGTATCGGAG
>JAWCMQ010000001.1:0-20357 GCA_039091255.1 Candidatus Aenigmatarchaeota archaeon | reverse complement strand
GCCACGGGCGAAAATCCACGCTCAGTTACATCGCGCAGCGTGTAGATGTTGCCCAACGACTTAGACATCTTCTTGCCTTCGACGAGCAGGTGCTCGCAGTGGACCCAGTATTTCACGAACGTTTTGCCCGTTGCCGCTTCGGACTGCGCAATCTCGTTCTGGTGATGCGGGAAGATGAGGTCGACGCCGCCTGTATGGATGTCAAATGATGGCCCCAGATATTTCATGGACATAGCAGAGCACTCGATGTGCCAGCCAGGGCGGCCCTTGCCTATGGGCGTTTCCCAGAGGACATCGCCGTCATCGGGCTTCCAGAACTTCCAGAGCGCAAAGTCGCGCATCTCCTCTTTCTCGTACTGGTCCGCCGCGATGCGCGAATACTGGCCGGGCTTCAGCTCTTTGGCTTTTGCACGGTCCAGCCCTGCCAATCGGCCATAGCCCTTGAACTTCGCGATGGAGAAGTATATGCCATCATCAGTCGTGTACGCAAAGCCTTTGTCCAGCAGCGCCTTGACGAGCTGCACCATGTCCTGGATATGCTCGGTCGCGCGGCAGCGGACATGCGGCGGCAGAATGCGCATCGCTGCAAGGTCTTCGAGGAAAAGCTTCTCGTATTTCTCCGCCAGCTGCTTCAGCGTCACCTTCTCCGCCTGGCTGCGCTTTATCATCTTGTCGTCGACGTCGGTGATGTTCATGACGTGCTTGACGACAAAGCCTCTAAAATTCAGCCAGCGGCGCAAAAGGTCTGCGAACACGAACGACCGAAGATTGCCTATGTGAGCATAGTCATAGACAGTAGGGCCGCACGTGTACATGCCTACGTTCGGAGCTTTCAGGGGCTTGAACTGCTCCGCTTTGCGCGTCAGCGTGTTAAAGATTCGTACCATATTTAGAATTGCTCCATCGGGATTTAAATCACAAAAGTGATTCCAATCTATGGTGCGGATATGGAACGTTCATCCGAAGCACCTGGACGATGAGCGCCTGCTGGGCGAGCATAGGGAGCTGCACGCCATAGTCGGCGCAATCACCAAATATTATAAGGGCGAGAAGGCGGGCTGGCAGCGCCATCCCGAAGCAAAAAAGTTCTACAAAAAGCTCGGCTACCTCAAGCAGCGGCATGCGATGCTTGTGAGGGAATTCCGCGCAAGGGGCTGGCAGTCGGGCAGGCTGCACGAGACGCCGCTGGATTTTCGAGGAGTGCCGCGATGGGCGCTTTCTTCCAAGTTCCGAATAACGCGCGCGATGCTCAGAAAGGATGCCGCCGACTTGCGAAGGCGGTGGAGGCGCGAAGGGAAGAGCGGCGGACGAATCGCCCTTCCTGGCAACCTTTAAGCCATCGCCTTGCGAGATTACATCATGCCAAAGTTCAAGCAGCAGATAGACGAGAAAAGCCTGGCATGGACGCTGGGGCTGCTTTTTGCGGTCGTCCACGCCGCGTGGTCGATTGTCGTGCTGAGCGGCTTCGGGCAGGCCGCGCTCGAGTGGCTTCTCGGAGTCCACTTTACATCCATGGCGGTCACCGTGCTGCCGTTCAGCCTGACGAGCGCAATCGTGCTGGTCGTCTTCGCGTTTGCGGCCGGCGCCATCATCGGCCTCGCGGCAGCGGCCCTTTGGAACTGGGTCGTGAAGTGGAAGTTTTAGTTTTTTGTTTTCGGGTTTTCTTGAGGCTGACTTAGCTCGCGCGAGCGCGTGCGTTTTAAAGTTTTCGACTGAATGCCTTGCCATGGATGAGCTGTACGAATCAGTCGGAACATTGGCAAAGCTTGCCAGGTCTGAGTTGGACCGGTATTTCTCGTTCGAGCCCAGCTCTGCGATTGTTGTGCCTACACAAAGCCAAGGCGGCGAAAAGCTCTTTCGGGCTTATTCGAAGGCCTACGGCATCGCCGATGGGGAGGCCGATGCGACCTGGCAACGCTATAAGACCGGCAAAATCCCAGGAATGTCGATGAGCATGTTTGAATTGACAGGCGGAAAGTGCGATTATGCGGTATTGGTATCTTTGAACGAGCCTAAGGTAATGCATGCGGTCCTCGGAGAAGAGATTGCTCATGGCGAGCACCTCGCATATCATGTGCGGCGTCTGGGCTCGAAATCAGCCTACAACGCGGCGTTTTCGGGAGCGGCAATCGAGTTTTTCGGCGGGCTGGGGTTTGCCATCGTGACGAAAACGCTCCCAGACGTCCGCCGCATGCGCTACCAGCCGGATTTCAGCAAGCGCGACATCGACGGCAACGACCTCGACCATTTTGTCGGGTATGCGATTGCCGAGCAATTGACAGGAGAAAGCAACGTCCCTTACAAGGAAATTTACAAGGCCGACAGCGGGAATAGCATCTGGTCGCTTGTCATGCGCGCTGTGCGGCCGCAAATCCGCGTATCGGTCTCACCAGCCAACAGTGCCAGCACAGTGGACCTTCTTGAGCGGCACTGCGAATCCATCGGCCTCAAGGCGAAAATCACGCCAGTCGCTTTATGATGTGCCAGCCGAACTCCGTCTTTACGGGCGCGCTAACTTGGCCTTTCTGCAGCGCGAAGGCAGCGAGCTCGAACGGCCGCACCATCTGGCCGCGGCCGAAGAAGCCCAGGTCACCGCCGCGCTTGCCCGAAGGGCACAGCGACTTCTCCTGCGCGAGCTTTGCGAACGATTCGCCCTTGCTTATCCTCGCAAGAACGTCTTTTGCTTCCTGCTCGGTCTTGACCAAGATGTGCGCGCACTGGATTTTGTCTGGCATATGCGATTCAGCCTCCATTACTGCGTAAGGTTGCGGGTTAGTTTTATAAAGCAATGAATCTAAGTGTTTGCATTATGACGGGCGCAAACGGTCTGCTGAGCATCGCCTTGGTAGCCCTTGCGCTCGTCGTCGTGCTGTAAAACCGGGCTGTTCCCGGTTTTGCAGGAGCGTTTTCTTGCTATAGCCGGGAGCGGCCTTCACGAAGGTGATGCGATGAGCGAACCTGTGCAAGCATTCACGCTCCGGTTTGAGGACAGGCTGAACATGTACAGGGTGCTGGATGACAGCGGCCTCGGCGGCGTGATGGCGGCGCACGTTGGCAAGGCGTATAAGCCGAAAGCGATGGCAGACATAATGCAGCGAGCCTACGGAACGCCTGTCTGCATGGAGCCCGACGGCAACGGCAAGCTGGAAGTGGTGGTTTACCCTGGCGCCGTTTTTGTCATCGACAGCCTCTCGGCATACGGACGAGATGCGCTGCGCGCGGCGCTAGAGGCTGCGGCGGCGCGCAGGGCGCGGAAGGCGACTTGCCGTGAAGGCCCCAAGCGCGCGAACGCGCAGGCAGCGCTTTGAGCGCGAGCTTGTGGCGAGGCTAGGCGCACACATCGCTGCCTAGAAGCCTGCGCAGTCCGATGAGGATCTTTTTGACATTGCACTTGAATATCCTGTTGTCTCGCTCGGAGAGGCTTCTGGCGACGAACTTGCCGCACGCCTTTATGTCAGCTGTGGATGCGACGCGAGTGTACGTCGCACTGTCATTGCCGGCCTTGTATAGCGTGACAGGCTTCTCGCGTAGGCGGCGTGCCAGCCACGGCTCGTCCAGCTCCGGGCACATTATCAGGCTGGAATAAATCGGCATCATGTAGCAGAAATCGGCGTCCCTTGTGGCTATGGCAGCCGGCTGCCCTTCGAGCGCCTTACCAATCGCCATCCCGAGCAGCCTTTCGTCGGTGCGGAGGTCGTCGCAATTGCCATTGGCTTCGCTGTGCTGCGGCTTTCCTGCTTTAAGCCGCATGACGCCTTCCATATACATCACAAGCTCCACCGATGCCCTGCAAACGTCGCTTGGAGCGAGCCGCTTGCGCTTGCACGCTTCGGCAAGCGCGTACCACGCAGAACTCAGGCCGTCCACAAGCTGCTTTCCGTAGCGATAATTGATGTCCTCGCCTTTGCGGCTGCGCCTGCCACTCCGGCCAGTTGCAGAGTTTAGGTAGCGCTGCTTGTCTCCCAGTATTTCAAGCCCGCGGCGAATTTCTGCATAAACTTCGTCTGTCACTTTGACGCTGTCTTCCCGCAAAGCTCCTATGAAATCGCTTATCGACCCGATGGAACGCTTCATCGCTTCGGCTATCTCGCCGTTCATGCGCCCATAATTGCGCAATTCATACAGGCTAGAAAGCGCGTTTCCGACGCCGTTAACACTGGAGTCGCATATCAGAAGCGGCTCGAGCCTGGCTATCTCCAGGATGCTGTAGCTGCGGTTGGGCGCTTGCTCCTCAGCTCCGTAATGTTCACATTCTTCGCCTACCATGTGAAACCAGAAGAAGAGCGCTGATGAAAATTATTAAACGGCAAAATGATGGAAAAAAAAAGAAAAATCGACTTGGCTCACTTCGCCTTCTCGGCGATGCGGCCTATCCATATCGTGGCTACGACCGCGATGATGGTCACAATCACGGCATATGCCCATGGGCCTGTTGCCGCCAAAAAGTAAAGCGGCCCGCCTTGGCGGAAAAGCCCCTGAATCGCTTCGTTCCACGCCAGCGCTGCCACAAGCCCGAATGCGGCTGTTATCAGCGCTGCTATCTTTTCGATGATTGCTTTTTTCATGCAACTCACACTTCGCGCTTGCCTAGTTCGCTGCGGCGCGCTACGCACTTCGTGCTTGCGCGCTATTGCTCAAACGGTTCGCTTAGAAGCTCGGAGAGGGAGTCGAACCCCCTTGGCCGGCTTTCTGCCTAACGAGCCGCAATCCAGCGAGCAATATGCGGACGCTGCCGCGCTCGCCTAGCTTGCTCCGTCTCGCTTCGCCTTTCAGGCTCGCGAAACTTCGCGCGCACGGCTCGCTTGGCTGCAGGCCGGTGCATGGCCGTTCTGCCATCCGAGCGAATGATGGTCAGCAACGAACTATTAAGCCAATCGAACATATTTAAGCAGTATGCGTTTAGGCGAGGAAAAGGCGGCGCTGCGCACGTTGGCAAAATGCCGCTCGCCACAACAGTCAACGGGTTACAGATAGCGGACGACGCGTCTCACGGTGAGCGCAGCCCGAACGTCGATGAGAAGCATGGCTGAATGGAACAGCTACGCACTTTGTGGAGGTCACGCCTGCGCGTGAACTTATACGTTCAAGGTAAGCCGCAGAAAGCTGCGAAACTTTCGACTAGTGCTGCAGCTTATTTGAAAGGGCATCAAGGAACTATTTTCCGCTTTCTTAAGCGCTGGGGAGTCTGAGCAGGGCGATGAGGCTTGGTGCGCAGCCATCGCCGCTGCATGGCGGCAGGCCATTGCGGCAGGAGCTTTTCGAGCTTCCAAACCCACAGCAAGCGCCAGTCGCGCCATATGCCTTTCAAGAAGTTCTTTGGCAGGCCGAGGCGCGCTGTCGCGACTGCGATTGCTTTCTCAGCCTTGACATCTTTCATGTGCGCTGCGCGGCGTCGCGGCCTGCACCACTCCGCCAATGGAGCTATCCGTTGCATCGTGCGGATGATATCTGAGGCCGCGCGTGCGGCGGATTTCCCGCGATGATGACATTTTCGCCTCGGCCGGCCGAACCAGTCATACTCAGCATGCCAGTGCTCGATTCCCATTCTGTGAAACATTTCCAGCTCTTCATGATTGTAGCTGGCTATCCAGAACTTCAGGCTTCTGGCTTCAAGCAGGTAGCGGAAAATCTTCGCAAGAATAGCCTCGTCCTGCTCATGGCCTGATCGCACAATTTTGGCGGTGAGGACCTCATAAGCCGTGCCTGTCGTGGCGTCGTATACATCGAAAATGACCTCGCGGTGACGGCGGACTTCTCGGCTGGCCGAGTGGCCGCGCTTTTTGAGCTGCTCGACGATTAGCTTCTCGGTAGCTTCATGAAGCTTCGAATACCAACCCATGATTAAATTTTATCTGCGAGAAAGATAAAGGCAATGCAGCAAGCGGCTTTGGCTGATGGCATGAATGTGAAAATATTCCTGACCGGCGCGCCTGGGAGCGGCAAGACGCGGCTTGCGCTGGCTGTCATGAACGAGCTGAAAAAAGCCGGCAAGCGGGTCGCGGGCGTCATCTCGCCAGAAGTGCGCCGGAATGGCAAGCGTTGGGGCTTCAAAATAGTAGACCTTGCTTCTAGGACGGAGCGTGTGCTGGCAAGCGTGGAGGAGCCGGCCGGTCCGCGTGTCAGCAGGTACCGCGTGAATGTTTCCAATATCGATGCGGTCGTGGCGTCGTTCGAGGAGAGCTGGCCGACCGCGGATATCGTGCTGATAGACGAGATTGGAAAGATGGAGCTCTATTCTGAGGCTTTTGCAGCGATGGTCGAGCGCATCTTGCGCTCCGACAAGGCTGTGATCGGCGTCGTCCATCGGGCGCTGGCAAACCGGTATGGCCGGCGGGGAAAGCTGTTCTGGCTCACAAAAGCAAACTGGGAACGGACGAAAGAAGAGGTGCTGGCGCTGCTATGCGAATCGGCTAAACGAGAATCCTGAGCTTCGTCTCGTGCCCGTTTTCTGCCGCATGTTCGGCGAGCGCCTTGAACATCGCTTCGGGGTTCATGCCCTGATAGTGGCGCGCAATCGCGCGGCCGACGAGATTGTAGATGCTTCCATTGTTGGGCTTGCATGGAACGAAATAGGCGGTGAACCTCTCGGCGCGGACTTGCTCGCTCCTGTCCCTTGCGAGAAGCGGGTCAGGATTCTTCGAATACAGAAGCGTGACTGCGCACTCTGTGCCGAATGTTATGCCCTCTCGCATCAGCTCCTTCAAGGCTTCGACTCCTTTTCCATCGCACACGCCGTAGTCGGCTTCGGTCAGCACCCAGTCGTAGTTTTCCTTTTTAGAAACCCTCGCGCTTCTAGCCTTGCCGATAAGGGCATCGGCCGCATCGACAGGCTCGAACAAGATGGCGGAACCCGGAGCAAAAGGAACATCATGGAAAACATACATTCCAGCGGGCTTTTCGCAGCCAAGCGCGCCACGCTTTGCGCCAAGCTCTGCCCACATGCCTTCGACTATCTCCGACAGCTCGCGCGATGCGTCGCAGCACGGCTTGAAGATAGGGTCGCCGATGAGAACCCTATAGAGAGCCATATGTGCCACCCTCACACGCCGAGGGAACCGATGCAGATTCGGCATAGCCGCCCAGCACGCCTTTGCCGTACTTTGCGGCTATTTTTGCCAGCTCTTCGGCCGAACACCTGTCGAGCATGGTGGCGATGCGCTCGCCGACATCGGGGTCGACTATGCCCTGCCTGCGCTGCTCGCGCTCGAGGTTTATGTAATAATCCAGCGTCAGGCGGTAGGCCTCCACATTCTTCACGGCAGCATCGAATATGCGCTTGAAGGCGCTGCCTATGCGCTCGGGCTTGCAATCTTCTACTGCCACGGGCTCGCCGCTGTTGCCTGTAAGCTTCGGGTAGCGCTTTCTCAACAGCGCGCGCTTCGTGGGTATGTCTGCAAATCTGTCATCCACGCGCACGGCTTTTCTTATGGCGGTTTCCACCAGCGTGCTGTCCTTCACAAAGCGGTCCCATGTGTAATTTCTGGCTGGCATAATAGTGTTACCTTTAGGTAGTATATAAAGCTTACTGCTCTGCTTTGAGCGCGTCCAGAAGCGACTTTCCTTCTCGGGAGGCGAACAGCGGTGGCGCCCAATCGGTGCTGATGCGTCGTCGGGTCACGACAACGCGCACCTTTCGGATGGGGTCGTAGCCGCGCTTCCTGTAGGTTTCCTGGCGCAGCAGCACGCCACGGCGCTGCCAAGCAGGCGTTTTCTGCAAGTCGATGCCGCGCGTCCTGCAGTAGCGTGTGAGCGCGCGCACGTCCATGCCTTCAAGCCTCGCGTTGGCTGCGCACGGGCTCAACCTGTCCTTTCTTATTGCAACCCATTGCGCCCAGGCGTTGTTGTGGTTGCGGAAGCATTCGGCTTGGCGCCATGCGAGATATCTGCGGATGTTCGCAAAGCGCTCGAGGGGTATGACGCGGCAGTCAAAAGCTGCTGGCATCCTCATCAGCTTTGAGAATAGGGCCGAAAAAAGACCTGCAAAAACCGAATCGATTTTCTCGATTCTGCGAAAGCTCGTGCGCTTGAGAAACAGAAAATTGGCCTCATCGGAAAAAATGTAGCAAAGCGCGGGATTGAAGGGAACGAAGAACGCAGCAGCTGACTTTGCCAACGCGGCTGCTAAGCGCTTGTCAAATGGCCTTTTCAGCTTGAGCCGATTTGCAAGCGCATGGAATCCCCAGCCATCTAGGCGCACGAAGAAAGGCCCGGCAGGGACTTCTATGCCGGAGTAAATCTCGTAATCCTTTAGCGAAAGACGGCCGCCTGAAGCCTCGGACTTTGGCGGCGGCATGCCATAGTGCTGCCAGGGCTTGCGGGGCATGGTTTAATTATCACGGTGGAGCTAATTAAGCCGCGCGAGCCTGTCAGAGAGCTGCAGCAGCGCGAGAATGCCGCCCATGGTGGAGCAAATGGACAGCTCTGAGGCATCCAAACTATACGAAAGGAGCCCGCTTGAGCGCCCTTTTGCTTCACGAGCGCACCACGCGCTCACTTTCTTGCAATCATGTACACTGCTGCGGCGAGCCCGATGACAGGGACTATCAGCAGCTCGAACAGCGGCACGCCAGGCGCGGCTGGAAGCGGCGCGGCGCAAGACCTGCGCTCAACGAAGGGCACGCACCTGTATCCTGTGTGGGGGCCGCAATCAGAACTGAGGCGCGTCTGCTCGCCATCTATGCAGGGCGACCATTCGCCCTTTTCGCAGAGCCCGCATTGCAGAGGCGGGGAGGTCGCCGAGACTGCAAAAATCGAAAGGCCTGTCGAGAGCGCGCTGTACTTTATGACGCCAGGCCTCTCTTCTTCGATGAACGTTTCTGTCTCAACCCACGTGCCGTTTTCCCACTTCTTCACAATCACACTGTTGGGGTCAGCATTGTGCGCTTCAAACCATTCCCAGGGTATTTCAAACGTGAGGTTCGTTCTGGCGATTTTTCCTTGAACGTTTGTTCCCGAGATGTCGAAGCTCGTAAAGAAAACGTCGGCAGGGCCGAGCGGCGAGACAGGGAGCGCACCAGGGTCAGGAGACTCGACGTACGTTATGGTGCCATCTATGATGTCTTGCGACGCCTCGATGCCTATGCCTTTCAGCGGCGTGCCTGCGCCCGAAACGTCGAACGTGGCTGTGCCGCCGCGCGGAATGAAAATTATGCGTATCGTCGCACTACCAGGCTGCGTGGCCGTCGCTGGCTGCGTTTCGACTACATATGGCTCTTCTGCCGGCGGCGGGGGCGGCAGCGACTTGCCACCGCCTCCTCGTGGCGGCGATGGCACGTAATTTACCGTCACTGTCCAGTTCGCCGGCGCAAACGAGCATTGGCTAGCATTGTCGCAGGCTTCACATGACCAGCGTATCGCGCCGTTGGTCAGGTTTGTGCGCGCGAATGTCGTTTGGTTAAACGTCCCGCTCACGCCTGCCGTGCCGTTTGCCTGCCACGTGCCGCTATAATTCCAGTAGAATGTGATGTTGGCGAGCTGCCAGTCGTCGGTCGCGTTGCATGTGAAGTTGACGTCCTGGACCGACGCGGTGCTCGAGTTGGGAGGCGAGACCAGGGCTACGCGGGGCCACTTGTCCAAGAGCTCGGCAAGCGGCGCGAATGTGCTGGCGAAGTTGGTGATGTTGGCATAGACGATGTTCGCGGCGGTATCGACTCCATTGGAGGAGTAGAACGTTTCGTTTTCCCAGGCGTGGCTAAGGTCGCCGTATTTCCATATTTTGAGCGTGGACTCGTTGGCGCCAGCAAGGTCGCCGTCGTCGTAGCTGAAATTAAGGTAGAGCCAGCTTGCGCCGCCGCTGGTGGTCACATTGACATATCTGGACACGTTCTTCCAGTCAAGCGGGTCTGCGGCCGGCGCGGCGCTTGCGGGAAGGCCTTTGATGCAGGCATCGTCGGCGGCATCGATGCCTGCCACAAACGAGATGAGGTTCTGATGCGAGGTGAGATTGACGACTGTCAAATTCGAGGCTGTGTAGAAGTCGCAGCCAACGTTGCCCTCGGCGGCGTTGTTTGTGAATGTGTTGTTAGGCGAGCTGTAGTCCACTAAAAACCCTCTATCGCCGTTTGAGCTGGCGTTGTTGCCTGAGAGGGCGTTGCCTGAAGTGGAAGACAATCTGATGCCGTACGCGTTAGAATTGGCTGTGTTATTTGTGAGGGTGTTGTTGGAGCTCGAGTATACCATGATGCCTATCCAGACGTTTGAGTTGGCGGTGTTATTGGCAAGTGTGTTGTTGGCGCCGACATCGAGATAGATGCCATAGCTGTTGTTTGCGGCGGTATTGCTGATGAGGGTGTTGTTGTAGGCAAAGTAAAGCCGAATGCCGTATTGGCTGTTGTTGACGGCTCTGTTCGCGGTCAGGGTGTTGTTGTGGCTTGACCAGATGTAGATGCCGGCGTCGCTGCTGTTAATCGCCGAGTTGTCGGTGAGGGTGTTGTTGTTGGAGGTGGAGTCGAGCTGTATGCCGCGCTGGGCGTTGCTTGTGGCGTTGTTTGCGGTGAGATTGCTGTTGGAGGTCGATGAGAGGTATATGCCGATGTTGCCGTTCGAATCCGCCGCGTTGCCGCTGAGAGTGATGTTGGAGCTCGAGCTGATGCCGATGCCGGCGTAGGAATTGCTGTTGGCGGTGTTGTTGGCCACGATGGCATTGCTGCCAGAGGCGATGAGTATGCCGGACTGCGTGTTGGAGCTGGCGGTGTTGTTGATTATTCTGCCGCTGTTCGCGCCGTTTGCGAATTCGATGCCGTATTGGAAATCTGTTACGATGCAGTTCTTTATAGTCACGCCATCATAGCCACCGAGATTGTTGATGCCGTAGTCCGTGCCCGAGTCGTCGCCGTCGATGGTGAGGCCTGCGCAGTCAAGCGTGACGTTGTGCGCGGAGATGTTCATGCATGTGCCTGAGACGTTCCAGAGCGAGTGGTTAATGGTATAGTTCATGCCCGGCGTGCTGAGGTTTGCGCAGCCGAACAGAAGGCCTGGCACCTGGCCGAATACGCCGAACGTGCTGAACGCGGTTATGTTGGCGTAGACGATGTTGTTCGCTGTGTCGACGCCGTTCACGCTCCAGAACGTTTCATTCGTCCACGTGCCATCGTGCTTCCAGACGCGGAGCGTGGACTCGTCAAGCGGCCCGAGGTCGCCGTCGGAATAGCTGAAATTGAGGTAGAGCCAGCTGGCGGCGGAGTTGTTGGTGGCGTTGACATATTTGCTGATGTTGCGGTAGCCCGGCGGGTCTCCTGGCACGGGCATAGTCGAATTCAGACCCTTAAGCGCTATGCCGCCGCCGAACGTGAGCGAAAGAAGATTCTGCCACGTCGTCATGTTCATGAACGTGTTGTTTTCGCTGTCTGAAGATGCGTCCACGTCGAAATCGTCGCTCCATGGCGACAGCGACTGCACGGTGTTGTTGATGAAAGTGTTGTTGCTCGAGTACAATACGATCACGTCTTCGTAGTCCGATGTAAAGTTGTTTCCGCGAAATACGTTGTACGAGCCTCCGTTCAGCAGGACGGTGCGGCCTGAGGTCTTTGCTTCGTTGTCGGCAATCACGTTGCCGATGCCGTCGTAAACATCGAAACCGCGGCTGTTGCCCGATGCGTTGTTGCGCGTTAAGTTGTTGTAGGACGAACCCCATAGGAATATGCCATAAGAGTTGCCGAACGCGCTGTTGTTAGTGATATTATTGTTGTTGCTTGACGAAATGTATACGCCGTAGTCGTTGTTGTTCGCCACATTGTTCGCTACCGTGTTGTTGTCGCCGCCTATGCGCATGCCGTAGCGACTAGCGTGATTGTTCGCTATGTTGCCGGTGATGATGTTTCTTGAGCTGCCGTAAAATGCGATGCCATGCTCTGCGTTAGAATATGCCTTGTTTTCGGCTATTGAGCTGTCGCTGACGGCATTGAAGTAAAAGCCGTAGCCGCTGTTAGATTCAGCTGTGTTGTTTGTGATGTTGCCGGAAAATGCGAAAAAATTAAAGCCATCTTGCGCATTTAGCCTGGCGGTGTTGTTGGCGATGGCATCGCCGAAGCTGTTGCTGAAGTAGATGCCGTAGCCGTTTGAATTTGCGGTATTGTTGAGCAGGGTGCTGGCATTCGCGCCATAGAAGCTGATGCCGTAATAGAAGCCTGTTATCACGCAGTTCTTTACAACCGCGCCGCTGTAGCCATAGTCGTAGATGCCACTGTCAAAGCCGCTGTCATCGCCGTCTATAGTGTGACCTTGGCAGTCCAGCGTGACGTTGTCGGCGGCCACGTTCATGCAGGTGCCTGAGACGTTCCATAGCGACTGGTTCAGTGTGTAGACGGTGCCGCTCACATTGAGGTCTGCGCAGCTGCTGATGTCTACGGACATGATGCGATAGAGCGGCTCAGACGCAAGGCCTGTAGGCCAGAGCTGCACGGCCACGAGGTCTGACCCCGCCAAAAGCAGCAAAAGCGCCGATAGCAGGACGCCTAAACGTAAGTGTGCCTGCAGCATTTCGCTGTTCAAGAAACACCTGCGTTTTCGCGGCATGCTTGCGATATTCTTCGCTTCGGTGCGTTATAAATATCGCGGTATGCGGAAAGGAGGCAAATCAAGAAAGCGCAACTATCTGCGCCGCGAAAGGATGCGTCCGAAAGGCAAGAGGTAGCGGCCATCGAGCAGCTCGAGTGAGCGGTCGCGCGCCCAGAGCGCAAGCCTAAGCACCCATTCCACTATGACAAGGAAGAGAACAGACTGCCAGAACAGGACGCCGTTCGAAAACAGCGCCGAAACGTTGGCCGCAATGGTGCTTGGGGTCACGAACTCCGGGCTGAGCATGACGCCTGCCAAGAGCGTAAACGGTAGAAGCGAGGCTATCTCTTCTGCGAAGTCGCTGTGAACGTATGCCGCAACGCGGACGCCCGTTATGACTACTGCCGCGCCCAGCAGCACAGACGACGCAGGGCTCTGGGCAAGTATGGCGATTGTTACAGCATAGATTATAAACCACATAACCGTCCATGCCGGCAGCAGAAATACGTACTTTGCCAGGTGCAGCGCACGGTTCAGCGGCGTGTCTACGCGAAGCTGAAAGATGTCACGCCGCGATATGCCCTTGTACATCCCCCATGCCACAACCGCGGCGACGAAGAAAAAGGCCGCCGTTGACAGCATGCCTGCAAAATCTATGTGAGCGACATCCCACACGAATGATTCGATGATTCCTGTATCCATTTCTGATTACCTTGAATGCTTCCTTCAGGGCAAAATTTTAATACCTTTCGGTAGTAACGTTTTCTGATGGACTGCGACACCAAAAAATGCTACAAAGCGCTGGGAATCCTTGCGGGCATCGGCGCGCTCGGCATAGCGCTAGGGGCAGCCATAGACTGGGCAACGCGACCTTACGCCATGAGGCTCATCCAGCAAAGACATGCAGCGCATGCCCTGCCGCCGGTCGGCGAGCCGGCTTGCCAGCTTTACGCTGGGGCGCCGCATCCCGAAGCAGCGAAGCACGCCGCCCGCGGCGGCGAAGAGGCGGAAAGCGCCGCAGAAGCGCTGCTGCAAGGCAAGAGGGTCGTTTTGGACCCGGGCCATGGCATGAGCAACCGCAAAGAAGGCATGCATGACCCCGGCGCTGTTTACGGCGGCATCAAAGAATCCGAGCTCTGCCTGCGCCTCTCTGCGAAGGCAGGCGAAATCCTAAGCTCAAAACGCGCCACCGTCATATACACGCGGGCAAGCGAATCGGAGCGCGCACCGCTTTCAGAAAGGGCTGCGCTGGGGAAAGGCGCGGATGCATACGTAAGCATTCACTGCAATGCAGCTCTGGCGCCATCTGCGAGAGGCGTAAGGGTTTTCTACCGAAAAGGGTGCCCCGAAGGAAAGGCGCTTGCAGAGTTCATCTACCGAGAGCTCACCGAAGAGCTTAGCCGCGTCCCTGGCTTTGAGCAGCCATGCTACGGCGTGCGCGAGGGGGACTATTACGTTCTGAGGTGCTCCCAGGCAGCCGCCGCAGCCCTTGCCGAAGTCGGCTTTCTGTCAAACGACGGCGACCGAAGGATTGTTGCCGAGAACAGCGATGCTGTCGCGCGAGGCATCGCGAAGGGCGTGGAGTGCTATCTACGCGCGACGGCTGGCGGGAAGAAGCGCGATTGAGCGGCGGATTTATACTTTTCGGTAAGGCGTGCGACGCGCTTTGCTGTCCAAAAGTCACGAAATGCTTATATTGCGGGTTTCTGTCTACCTTCTCCATCAGAAAGAGCTAAAGGTGAACATGATGGACGAAATTGAGAATTTTGAGGTTGCGCAACCGCGCATAGTCGTGATGGGTTGCGGAGGAGCCGGCTCGAACACCGTAAGCCGCCTGACGGACATGGGGATAGCAGGCGCTGTCACGGTGGCTGTGAACACAGATGCGCGCCACTTGCAGACGACGCACGCCCACAAGAAAATCCTAATCGGGAAGAACCTCACGAAAGGGCTCGGCGCGGGCGGGTATCCAGAAATCGGAAAGAATGCCGCAATCGAGTCCAAGCAGGACATAAAGATGGCGCTTGACAAGTGCGACCTTCTTTTCATAACAGCTGGCATGGGTGGAGGGACTGGCACGGGCTGTGCCCCTGAAGTCGCAAAAATCGCGAAAGAGCAGGGCGCAATCGTAATCTCTGCGGTGACGCTGCCGATGAAAATCGAAGGCGCGCGCATACAGAAGGCCGAAGACGGCTTGAGCAAGCTGCGCGCGGTCTGCGACACGGTCATCGTCATCGAGAACCAGCGCTTGCTTGAAATCGCAGGCAACCGGCCACTGAAGGATGCTTTTGGCGTCGCGGACGGGCTGATCGCAACGATGATAAAGGGCATAACCGAGACCATCTCGCAGCCGTCGCTCGTCAACCTAGACTATGCGGACGTCAAGACGATAATGAAGGCTGGCGGCGTCGCAACGATAGGTGTAGGAGAAAGCGACTCAAGCGACCGTGCCGTCGAAGCTGTGTCGCGGGCGCTTGCCCATCCGCTGCTTGATGTGGACTACACGGGTGCGACGGGTGCGCTGATACAGATAATCGGCGGCGAGGACATGAAGCTCGATGAGATAAACAAGATAGGCGAGACTGTCGCCCAGAACATGGACCCGAGCGCAACGGTGATGTGGGGCGCACGCATAAACCCCGAGCTCAACGGCAAGATACAGGTCATCACCATCATAACCGGCGTCAAGTCGCCATACATCGTCGGGCCCGAGCCGGGCACGCAGACGCACCCAAAGCTGGACATACAGGAACTTTAGCACGGCGCAGCTGCATCGTGAAGCGATGCGGCATCTTTTCTTTTTTTCCAAAATTTTCTTTATTAGCCCAATTTCTCGCAGTCCAATAAGTTTAATATAGCCAGCCGAGCAATGCTATTATGCCGAGCAGCTGAGCCTGCAGGCTATTCGCATATCGCTTACGTGATTGCATGCCGCGACCTGAAGCAGCGATGGGGCTTGTCGTACAGGAGCTAGTGAGGCGCTCGAACGAAGGTGCGCGCCGAACGCGCGACCTCGAGCAGCGCGTCGAAACGCTGGAAAACCGCCTTGCTGCGCTCGAGCAGCTCATGCTCGAACGCTTCAAGAAGGCAGAGCAGCGCGAAAGCGCACTCGAGGTGATGCTGCGCGCGATGGATGAGAACATGCTCAAAATGCGGGCTGCGCTTGACAAGGTCGCGAAGCAGCTCGAGAAGACCGCCACCAAGGCTGAGGTCCAGGAGCTCGAGCGCGCATTCGAGCTGATGCAGCCTGAGGCGCTGACACTGCGGGTCGTGGAGTGACGGCGTCCAGCACGGATTAGTGGACATCCATTCTTTGCCAGAAATCAAGGCGCCGGTTGCCGGCGCTTTTCGGCGATGAGTTTTGATATCGCGCCTATGTTCTCAGAAATCTGCGGCAAAAGCTGCTTGAACGCCTTCTCGAGGCCGCCGATGCGGACGTCCAGCGCATCGAGCCGGTCGCTGAGCTCCTTTGGTATCTCGGGCGCAGGCTTTACTTCGGCACGCTCGCGCACAACTCCGAGCTCTGCGCGCAGCTTCTCGAGCTCTGACTCGAGGCGCGCGATATCGGCGGAGAACTTCTCGAACTTCTCTTCAGCAACGGACTCGATGAGCTCTTCCATTATGACCTCGGGCTGCAGTTCTTCCTCTGGCGCATATGCCGGCTCCGCCGGGTATTCTGGAGCGGGCTGGTAGGGGGCATACTCAGGCAATGGCGCTGCCGCGGGTGCTGGCGGCAACTCGGCCGGCGCGGCAAGCGGCGCGGCTGCTGGAGCGGCTACAGGGACTGCCGGTCCTGCGACCGGCTTTGGCGGAAGCCCCAACTCAGCTCCCGGCGGAAGCGGCGCAGCTCCCGCTTTGACGACAGCCATGAGTGCCTTCTCGATTTCTCCGAATGAATAGCCTTCAGCCTTAAGCTGGCGCACGATGTCTTTTTCGGACATGCCGCTGCGCATCATCGCCTTCACGCGGTCGACAGGCGGCTCGCGAGCCTCTTTTTTGCCTCCCAGAATCATAGCATCACGGAATGAAAGTTATTAGCGCCCAGCCGCTATTAAAGGTATCGCACGGAATGCGCTGCATGCGCTACCGCTTGCTCTTCTTGCGAAGGTGCGGAACCGCAAGCAATGCCAACCATAGCGCTGCTGCCGCCATTGCAATTGCAAATATAATATAGTACGCCGGCGGGGGCACAGGCGCTGGAATCTCAAAGCAGGGCGGGCACGGGCCTCCGCAGTCCACCCCTGTCTCGCCGTCGTCCTGGACGCCGTTGTAGCACGTCGAGGGCGTGCAGACCCCCTCATAGCATATGCCGAGGGCGCAGTCGATGTCGCGCTTGCACTCCTTGCCAATCTCGCAAGGCATGCACACGCCTCCGCAATCGACGTCTGTTTCGTCGACGTCACGGATTCCATTCCAGCATGAGGGGCTGTATGAGCATCTTCTTATCACATCAGGCATGTAGCATTTCGTGCCGCAGTCCGCGATATCTGCGCACTCGCGCGTCTGCACCAGCGTCAGCGGGTTGCACGCGCTCCACTCCTCGCAGACCCAATCCTCCATGCACGTCAGGACAGTCGCGTTAGGCGGCAGCGTCGTCACGCAAGCGCCTCCGCCCCCACCCCTACCAGGCGGGCAGGCAGGGCATTCGTAGCGCACGAATGTGTCCTGCGACCACGAACTGCATGCGCCGTGGCTGTCGCATGTGCGCACACGCCACGTATGATAATCTATGCCACTGAGCAGCTCGACCTGCGGCGATGTCGCGGGCGAGACCACCGCGCCCGAATCGAACTGGTATTCATCATACGTCGTGTCGCTGTCAGGGTCTGTTCCTGATGTCCACCGAAGTCCGACTGAAGAGGCATCGGTGTGATTTTGGTCGATGAGCACAGGCGCGCTTGGGGCGTTATTCTGGGTGATGAATGTGTCAGACTGCCACGGCGAGCACGCGCCCTTGTTGTCGCAGCTCTGGACGCGCCACGTGTACGAAACGCCGAGGCTCAGGCCGCTTTTCGTCTGGGGAGATGTCGCGGGGTCGATAATCGCATCGGCGCCAAACTGGTATCTGTCATGGCAGGGATCGCCGTCTATGTCCGTGGCGTTCGATGTCCAGTTAAGGATGACAGACGTGAAATGCCCGTCCGGCACAGGCTGCAGGACAGGCGGCGGGCACGGATTGTTTACGACCGAGAACGAATCAGACGCCCATGCTGAGCAGGCGCCGCGGTCGTCGCATGTGCGCACCTTCCATGTGTATGTCTGGTAGCTGAGGCCTGACTCGTTCTGCGGCGAGGTGACGTTCGACTGAACCGGGTTGGACTGAAACTGATATTCGTCATAGGTCGGGTCGCTGTCGGGATCTGTGCCAGACGTCCAGCTGAGGGTGACGTTGTTGGCGATGGTGTCAGGCTGGTCAGTCAGCACAGGCTGCGAGGGCGGGTTGTTGTAGACGCTAAAAGAGTCGTAGACCCAGCCAGAGCAGCATGTCGCGTTGCAGGAGCGCACGCCCCATGTGTGGCTGCCGTAGCTAAGGTATTGGTATTGCGGTGCTATAACGTTCAGGTAGGTATTGCCGTTGAGGTAGAAGTCATCACGCGGCCCAGATGAGGTCCAGTTGAACGTGAATGTTGTTGGGTTGTGCGTGTCTGCTATTGGCTGCAGCGTCGGCGCGGGCGGAGCGGTGCACATCGTCACGTTGACGTAAGCCGCCTGGAACTGGTCGGCTGTGCCGTTGGATTCGCCGTATTGCGAGCCTTTGCTAGCGGTGACGCGGACTGTCCCGCCAGCGGGCAGATTGAGGTTCGCTATGACGTAATATCCATTGGCGTCGGACGTTCCGACCTGCGAGCATGCGGCGCCTGAGCAGCCGATGACGGTAGCGTTGACTGTCACGTTCGAGACAGGGCTTCCACCGCTGTCCTTAGTGTAGCCCTCTACGGTGCCGAGATATATGGCGTTCGCGATCGATGCCGCGAAGAGCACCGCAACGGCTGCAAGAATGATTTTCATGCTATAACCTTTGGCTTGGGGCGTATTAAGCGTTTGCTTCGCGGCTTTCATGGCAAATTATCCTCCGCAGGCTGTCTTGTTGTACTGCAGCGTCGCGCCGCTGGAATTTATGACAAGTATGAACTGGCCTTCTCCCATCGAAATCGTCGTGAACTGCGGCACGGAGGCGCGCGGCGAATAAATTATAAACTCCTGCGGCGTAGCGTTCCATTTCATGGCGTAGCGGTACTGGTTTGCTATCGAAGACAGATAGCAGCTTATGTTCGCAGTGAAGATGTAGGGCCAGGCAGGCGGGTTCCAGCCGTAGAGCATCGAGATATTCGTGTCGTTGAACTCCGCACCGGGCACGTTCAGCATGGTCGGGGAGGCGCCGTCGTAGAGCACAAAGTAGCTGCTATTCGTGTCAAACGAATCGAAGGGCGGCGATGCTGAGCGAGGCGAATATATTTCGAATTCCTGGCTTGTCGAGTTCCAGACCATGACGTAGCGGTAGCTTACATTCTGCAGGACCGATTGGATGGACGTGTTGTCAGGCTGGGCGCACAGCGAGATGTAGTTCCAGCCCTGCGCGAGCGGGATTGCGCAGGCAGCCATGACGTTGGCGGCCACGTTGCCATCCGCGGTGCCAGCCCCTGTCGGCGAAAGCAGCCTGGCGGATGCAAGAGCCAACATCAGCGCTGCGGCGATCAGGACAGAAGATGCGCGCATGACTCTATTATCAGATCTCCCTGTATTAATGCTTTTGTCAGCCGAAGTACATCACTGTCAATTTTCCTGTGTAGTTTCCGTAAGGCATGCCTGCCGGCACGGCTACCGACACAGTAACGTTCCGGCTTTCGCCTGGCGAAAGCGCAAAGCTTTCCGGAGAGACCGTCACAAGGCTTGCCAACTCGCCTTCCAACCTGAACCCGACGCGGATAGGGGCGCTGCCGTTGTGCGCGATTGTTATTGTGCGCATCCCGACGCCGCCCGGCGGCACGGTGCCGAAGAATATCGCCGTTGTGTCAACGTTGAAGCCAGTGACGTTTTCCACCGTCAGGTACATGCCGAATTCTTCCGTTCGCGACGGAATCGAGAGCGATGCGAAATACAACACAGCTCCTCCTGCCATTAGCAGGATGGCAGCCGCGACCCATGCCGCCCTGTTCATCCTCTTCACCCATCAACGGCTGCGTATTATGCGCATTTTGAGCATCACCAGCAGCAACGCGGCTGCGATCGCCAGCGCGACGCCAACCACCAGAAGTGCGATTCCGACGGAAGACAGCGAAATCGGCTGGGCGACCTCGGCAGCTTCTGGCGCACTCGATTGCTCCTCTTCGGGCGTTGGCGTCGCCGCAGGCGTTGCCGATGCGGCAGGCTGCGGTGTCCCGCCGCTGCTGTCCAGAACATCTATCCACAGCTGCGCCTCTACGCCCGCAACTGCGCCAATGCTCCCTTCGGCGCTGGGCACTTCGACCACTCCTACGCGCGTGTCATAGCGCTTGGGGCCGGGCAGGCTTTCCGGCAGCTCCAATCGGCATGAGAAACGCTGATATTCCATCGAAGGCGGCATGAAAATCCTGCCTGTCGGGCAATCCAGGTATTGCGCAAGCTCACCGCGGACGTAGACGCTAGCGTGAAGGTCTTTGTGCTGATTGTTTCTGACGAAATATTCGAGCGTGCGGACATCGCCTGGCGTGAAATTAAGAATTATGCGGCTCGGCGCTATGCCTATCGCGTGCGCATCGGCGGCAATCGCCACCAAAAGCAGGAAAAATGCCAGCAGCTTCGGGTTCATGCGCACATTTTGCGGGCGGAAAGATAAAAAGATAACTTAGCCTAGTCGGGTTAAAATGTTAGAATAAAAAAAA